>NZ_JBMDXM010000183.1:0-25122 GCF_048594345.1 Longimicrobium sp. | reverse complement strand
CGACGTGGTGATCGTCAACTCCGTCGCGCAGTACTTCCCGGACCTGGATTACCTGCTGCGCGTGCTGGACGGTGCCGCGGCGGCGCTGCGGCCGGGCGGGCGCATCTTCCTGGGCGACGTGCGCAGCCTGCCGCTGGCGGGCGCCTTCCACGCGTCGGTGGAACTGACGCGCGCGTCCGACGACCTGTCCGTCGAGCGGCTGCGGGACCGGGTGCGTCGCGGGGTGGCGGAAGAGCAGGAGCTGCTGCTGGATCCGGCGCTCTTCGAGGCGGTGCGGGTGCGGATGCCGCGCCTCGGCCGCGTCGAAGTGCAGGTAAAGCGCGGCGAGTACGACAACGAGGTCTCCCGTTTCCGCTACGACGTCGTGCTGCACCTGGACGCAGATCACGCGGCCGTGGCACCAGTCGTCCGCGAGTGGGGCGGGGAAGACGCGGCCGGCCTGCGGGTACTGGCGGAGGGGAGCACGTCGGCGCTGCTTGTTCGTGGTGTGCCGGACGCGCGGGTGCGGGAGCACGCCCGCGCGTACGAATTGGTATCGGCTGGTGGCGATGCGGGGAGCGCGGCGGTCCTGCGCGCACACGCGGCCGAGGCCGCGGGCGGAATCGCCCCCGAGGCGCTGTTCGCGCTCGGCGAGGAGATGGGTCGTGCCGTGGAGGTGCGCCCGGGCGCGCCGGGGACGCTGGACGTGCTCTTCCACCCCGCGGGCGGCGTCGCGCGCTTTCCCGCGGAGGTGGATGGGGAGCGGCCGTGGGAGACGTACGCCAACGATCCGCAGTGGGGCCGCCGCATGCGCGCGCTGGTCCCCGCGCTTCGCGAGGCGGCGCGCGCCCGGCTGCCCGAGTACATGGTGCCCAGCGCCTTCGTAGTGCTGGAGTCGTTCCCCGTCACCCCCAACGGCAAGGTGGATCGCGGTGCTCTGCCCGCGCCCGACACCGGCTCGGCCGCGGGGACGTACGTAGCGCCGCGGACGCCGGCCGAGGAGCGGATGGCCGGGATCTGGGCGGAGGTGCTGGGCGTGGAGCGGGTGGGGGCGGAAGACCACTTCTTCGACCTGGGCGGGCACTCGCTGCTCGCCACGCAGCTGGTGTCGCGGGTGCGCGAGGCGTTCCGGACCGAGCTGCCGCTGCGCGTGGTGTTCGAGGCGCCCACGCTGGCGGAGCTGGTCAGCCGCCTGGACGCGCTGCGGGCCGAGACTGGCGGAGATGCCGCGGCCCCGCCGCTGGTAGCGGTGCCGCGCGACGGCTCGCCGCTGCCGCTGTCGTTTGCGCAGGAGCGGCTGTGGTTCATCGACCGGCTGGAGCCGGGCAGCGCCACCTACAACCTCCCCGCCGCGCTGCGCCTGACGGGCGCGCTGGACCAGGTGGCGCTGGAGCGGAGCCTGGGTGAGATCGTCCGGCGTCACGAGGCGCTGCGGACCGTCTTTGCCGATGTGGACGGCGCGCCGGTGCAGGTGATTGCCCCCTTCGGCGGGTTCGTCCTGCCGGTGGAGGATCTGTCGGCGCTGAGCGAGGCGGATCGCGAGGCGGCGATCGCACTGCGCGCCGGCGACGAAGCTTCGCGGCCGTTCGACCTGGCGGCGGGACCGCTGTTCCGCGCGGCGCTGCTGCGGCTGGGCGCCGAAGATCACGTGCTGCTGCTCGGGATGCACCACATCGTCAGCGACGGGTGGAGCATGGGGGTGCTGTTCCGCGAGATGTCGGCGCTGTACGCGGCATACCGCGAGGGGCGTGCGTCGCCGCTGCCGGAGCTGGCGGTGCAGTACGCGGACTTCGCCGTGTGGCAGCGGGAGCAGCTGGCGGGCGACGGCCTGGATCGGCAGCTCTCGTACTGGCGGGAGCGCCTGGCGGGTGCACCCGAGCTGCTGGAGCTGCCGGCGGACCATCCCCGCCCCCCGGTGCAGACCTACCGGGGCGCGACGGTCCCGGTGGATTTCTCCGTCCAGCTGCTGGAGCGGCTGCAGGCGCTGGGACGCCGCGAGGGCTCCACGCTGTACATGATGCTGCTGGGCGCCTTCACGGTGCTGCTGAGCCGGTACGGCGGGAGCGAGGACATCGTCGTGGGAAGCCCCATCGCCGGGCGGACGAGAAAGGAGACCGAGGCGCTGATCGGCTTTTTCGTCAACACGCTGGTGCTGCGCACCGACCTTTCGGGTGATCCCAGCTTCCGCGAAACCCTGCGGCGGGTGCGGGAGGCCACGCTGGGCGCCTACGCACACCAGGAGGTGCCCTTCGAAAAGCTGGTGGCCGAGCTGCAGCCGGAGCGCAGCCTGAGCCACTCGCCCGTCTTTCAGGTGATGTTCGCGCTGCAGAACAACGAGGGCGGGGGAAGCGCGCCTCCGGGGCTGGGCGTGAGCGCGGTCGGAGCGGAGTTCGCCAGCGCCAAGTTCGATCTTTCCCTCACGCTGGCCGCGACCGCCCAGGGCCTGCGCGGCGGGTTGAACTACAGCACCGACCTGTTTGAGCGCGGTACGATCGTGCGCATGGTGCGGCACCTGGAACGGGTGCTGGAGCAGGTCGCCGCCGACGCGGACGTGCATCTATCGAGGCTGGATCTGCTGGCGGCGGACGAGCGCGAGCTGGTGCTCACGACGTGGAACCAGACGGCGCGCGCGTACGCCGATCCCCCGGCCCCCGCGCTGTTCGCCGAGTGGGCGCGCCGCGCTCCGGAAGCCGTCGCCCTCCTGGACGGCGGGGAGGCCGTAACGTATGGCGAGCTGGACCGGCGCGCGGCGGCCCTCGCCCGGCAGCTGCGCGGCCTGGGCGTCGGGCCGGAGACGCCCGTAGGCCTGTGCATGGAGCGCACGCCCGAGCTGCTGGTGGGCGTGCTGGGCATCTGGAAGGCGGGCGGCGCCTACGTTCCGCTGGATCCGGGTTACCCGGCGGATCGCCTGGCGTGGATCATCGCCGACGCCGCGCTTCCGGTGGTGGTCGTTACGGAGAGCACGGCCGGAGCGCTGCCGGAGCACCGGGCTACCCTCGTCCGCATCGACCAGCTTCCGGATACCCCAGCGGAGACGGCACCGGACGCGGCGTCGGAGCCGCCCGCGTCCGCCGCGAGCCTGGCGTACGTCATCTACACGTCGGGGAGCACGGGCCGCCCCAAGGGGGTGCTGGTGCAGCACGACTCCCTGTCCAACCTGCTGGCCGCCTCGCGCGAAGCGTTCGGCGTGGGCCCGGGCGACGTGACCTCGGCGCTGGCCTCGTACGCCTTCGACATCTGGCTCCTGGAAGTGGTGGTGCCGCTCACCGCCGGCGCGGCGGTGCGCCTGGTGGCGCGCGAGCGGGTGCCGGACGTCCCCGCCATGCTGGAGGAGATCGCGGACATCACCATGGTGCACGCCGTCCCCGCGCTGATGCGGCAGATCGCCCAGACGGAGCGCGAGACGCCCCGGCTGGGGCGGGTGCGGCGCGCCCTGGTGGGCGGCGACCGGGTTTCGGCCAGCCTGCTGGCGGAGATGCGCGAGGCCTTTCCCGGGGCGGAAACGCACATCCTGTACGGCCCCACCGAAGGAACCGTCATGGCCTCCGCGCACCTGGTGCCGGCGGACGGGCGCGTGGAGGGGCACCCGATCGGCCGTCCCCTGGCGAACGTGCGCCTGTACGTCTGCGACGCGCTGGGGGGTCCGCAGCCGGCGGGCGTTCCGGGCGAGCTGCTCATCGGCGGCGCGGCGGTGGGGCGCGGCTACCAGGGCCGCCCGGCGCTGACCGCGGAGCGCTTTGTTCCCGACCCCTTTGCCGCGGAGCCGGGTGCAAGGCTGTACCGCAGCGGCGACCGGGTGCGCTGGCGGGCGGACGGAACGCTGGAGTTTCTGGGACGGGTGGACGCGCAGGTCAAGATCCGCGGCTTTCGCATCGAGCCGGGGGAGATCGAGGCCGTGCTCAGGCGGCACGCCGGGGTGCGCGAGGCACAGGTGATCGTGCGCGAGGATCCGTCCGGAGAACCGCGGCTGGTGGCCTACGTCGCGGGTGGCGCCCAGGCGGAGGAGCTGAGGGAGCACCTGCGGAAGAGCGTGCCGGAGTACATGGTGCCGGCGGCGGTCGTGGTGCTGGAGCAGCTGCCGCTGACCCCCAACGGCAAGCTTGACCGCGGGGCGCTGCCGGCGCCGGAGCTGGCTGCGGGCGAGACGGGCTACGTGGCGCCGCGCCGCCCCCTTGAGGCGGCGCTGGCGGAGATCTGGGCCCAGGTGCTGGAGCGCGCGCGGGTGGGGGTGAACGAGAACTTCTTCGACCTCGGCGGGCACTCCCTCCTGCTCGTGAAGGTGCAGACGCGCCTTCGCGAGACGCTGGACCGAAAGGTCTCGATCGTCGACCTTTTCCGCTTTCCCACGGTGGCGGCGCTGGCCGAGCACCTGGGGGGCGGGGTGGAGGACGCCGGGGGGCCGCGGGCCGGCGTGGAGGGGAACCGGAGGCGGGGGCGCGACCGTGCCGCCCTTCGCCGGGCGCTGGCGGGGCAGAGCGGGGCAACGACATACCAGGGAGACGATACGTGAGCGATCCAATCGGGGCCGTGGCGGTGATCGGGATGGCGGGACGCTTCCCGGGCGCGGCCGACGTGGAGCGGTTCTGGGAAAACCTGCGCGACGGAGTTCACTCCATCACCTTCTTCGACGCGGAAGAAGGGGACGATCCGGCGCACGTGCGCGCCGCGGGGGTGCTGGAGGGGATCGACCGCTTCGACGCCGCCTTCTTCGGCTTCAGCCCGCGCGACGCGGAGATGCTGGACCCGCAGCAGCGCCTGTTCCTGGAGACTGCCTGGGAGGCGCTGGAGAACGCGGGGCACGTCCCGGGGAGCGAGCGCGAGGCGGTGGCGGTCTACGCCGGGTCGGCGCGCAGCGACTACCTGGCCTTCAACCTCCTCACCCGCCCCGACGTGGTGGAGTCGGCGGGCCACTTTGCGCTGGAGCTGCTGAACGAGCGGACCTTTCTTCCCTCGCGCGCCTCCTACAAGCTGGACCTGCGCGGCCCCGCGCTCAACGTGCAGACGGCGTGCTCCACCGGGCTGGTGGCCATTCACCTGGCGTGCCAGGCGCTGGCGTCCGGCGAGTGCGACATGGCCGTCGCGGGGGGCGTGCGGGTGGGGTTCCAGACGGGGCATCGCTACACCCCGGGGGGGATCACGTCGCCCGACGGGTTCTGCCGCGCCTTCGACGCCCGCGCCGCCGGCACCGTCACCGGGAGCGGGATCGGGGTGGTGGTGCTGCGGCGGCTGGCCGACGCGCTGGCCGACGGCGACCCGATACGCGCGGTGATCCTGGGCTCCGCCATCAACAACGACGGCGCCCAGAAGGTGGGATTCACCGCCCCCAGCGTGGAGGGACAGGCCGAGGTGGTGGAGGAGGCGCTGGCGATGGCGGGGGTGGACCCGGAGACGGTGGGGTACGTGGAAGCCCACGGAAGCGGCACCGAGCTGGGCGACCCCGTGGAGGTGGCCGCCCTCGTCCGGGCGTTCGGGGAGGTGGAGCGCACGGGGTTCTGCGCCCTGGGCTCGGTCAAGACCAACGTGGGCCACCTGGACGCCGCGGCGGGGGTGACGGGGTTCGTCAAGGCGGTCCTTGCCCTGGAGCACGGCCAGGTGCCTCCCACGCTCCACTTTGAAACGCCCAACCCGCAAATCGATTTCGCCGCCTCTCCCTTCTTCGTCAATACCGGCCTGCTCCCCTGGCCGGGCGACGATGGCGGTCCCCGGCGCGCCGGGGTTTCCTCGCTGGGGATCGGGGGGACCAACGTGCACGTGGTGCTGGAGGAGGCGCCCCCGCGGGAGCCGTCTGCCCCGGCGCGTGAATGGCACCTTCTCCCCCTCTCCGCCCGCACCCCGGCCGCGCTGGAGGCGGCCACCGACCGGCTGGCCGCGCACCTGCGCGCCCACCCCGAGCAGGCGCTGGCGGACGTCGCCTGGACGCTGCAGACGGGGCGCAAGGCGTTCGCGCACCGCCGCACGCTGGTGGCGCGCGACGGCGACGGCGCGGCGCGCCTGCTGACCTCCCGCGCTCCCGGACAGGTCTTCGACGCGGCGGCGCCGGAGGGCGGGCAGCCCGTCGCCTTCCTTTTCCCCGGCCTGGGCAACCACTACCCGGGGATGGGAAAGGGGCTCTACGAGACCGAGCCCCTGTTCCGCGAGACGGTGGACCGCTGCGCCCAGATCCTGCGCCCGTACCTGGGGATGGACCTGCGCGACGCCCTGTACCCCGCGGAGGAGCCGGCGCCGGACGCCGGTGCCCCCGGCGGGCTGGACCTGCGCGCCATGCTGGGTCGCGCCGGCGGAGACGACGAGATGGGGCCGCTGGAGAGCACCCGGCTGGCCCAGCCGGCGCTCTTCGTGACCGAGTACGCCCTGGCGCGGCTGTGGATGAGCTGGGGGGTACACCCCGAGGCCATGGTCGGCCACTCGCTGGGCGAGTACGTGGCGGCCACGGTGGCGGGGGTGTGGTCGCTGGAAGACGCGCTGATGCTGGTGGCCGAGCGGGCCCGGCTGATCGAGGAAACCCCGCCGGGGGGGATGATGGGACTTCCCTTTCCCAGGGAGGAGGCCCTTCCCTACCTGCGCGAGGGGATGGCGATCGGCGCCCACAACGCGTCCTGGATCAGCGTGGTGTCCGGTCCCAAAGCGGACGTGGACGCGCTGCAGGCGGAGATGGAGGCGCGCAAGGTGGGCGTGCGGCGGCTCCCCGCCCGGCACGCCTACCACTCGCCGATGATGGCGCCGGTGGCGGAGCGCCTGGTGGAGCTTCTGCGCGGGGTGCGGCTCGCCCCGCCCAGCATCCCCTTTGCCTCCAACGTGACCGGGGATTGGATTCGCCCCGAGGAGGCCACCGACCCGGCGTACTGGGCGCGGCACCTGGTGCAGACGGTCCTTTTCTCCGCCGGGGTGGAGACGGTCGCCCGCGGCGGCTCCCGCCTTTTCCTGGAGGTGGGCCCGGGGAACACCGTGGGCGGGCTGGCCATGAACATCGACTGCTGGGGCGACACGCCGCCTTCGCTGGCCATCGCCCTCCGCCACCGCTACGAGCGCCACCCCGACGACGCCTACCTCCTGGCCGCGGCCGGCCGGCTCTGGGCCGCGGGCGCGCCGGTGGACTGGGAGGCCGTGCATGCGCACGAGCGGCTGCGGCGTGTCCCGCTCCCCACCTACCCGTTCGAGCGTGAGCGCTACTGGGTGGAGCCGGGGTCGGGGGCGGCCCCGGCGCGGCGCGGGGGAGCGACGGGGGAGAAGGGGTCCGGTCCGGCGGGGTGGATGTACCTCCCCGTCTGGCGGCGCGCTCCGCTCCCCGCCCGCCCCCCCGCGGAGGCCGCGGAGTGGCTGGTGCTGGCGGACGAGCTGGGGATCGGCGGGCGGCTGGCCGGGCGGCTGGAGACGCTGGGGCACACGGTGGTGGTGGCGGAGCCCGGAGAAGGCTTCGCCCGTTCGGGCGACCGCGGCTACACCGTGCGCCCGGGCTCCGCGGACGACCTGGCCGCGCTGCGCGACGCCCTGGAGGCCGCGGGGGTCCGTCCCCGCCAGGCGATCGTCCTCTGGGGGATCGACCCGGAGGGCGGGGAGGGTCCGGAGGCGTTCGCCCGGGCGCACGCGCGCGGGTACGCCACCGTCGCCGCCCTGGCGGCGACCTTCGCGCGCGAGGCGGACGGAGGGCCGTTCCGGCTCCTGGTGGCCACCGAGGAGGTGCGCGACGTGGCCGGCGGCGAGGGCGTCCGCCCCGAGCGCGCCACCGTGCTGGGCCCCTGCCTGGCCCTCCCGCAGGAGCTGGCGCACGTCGTCTGCCGCACGGTGGACGTACGCCCCGCCGCCCCCGGTGACGCGCGCCTGGTGGAGCAGCTGCTGGCCGAGGCCACCGCCGACGACGCGGACACCGCCGTGGCGCTGCGCGGTCCGCGGCGCTGGGTGCTGGACCATGAAGCCGCGCCCCGTGGCGCGGGCGCCGCGACGTTCCGCCCCGGGGGCGCCTACCTTCTTTCCGGGGGGATGCCCGCGGGCACCGGGGTGCTGGCCGAGCACCTGGCGGGGCTGGGGGCGCGCCTGGCCGTGGTGGTGCACCCGTCCGTTCCGGAGCGCGAGTCGTGGGACGCCGTCCTTGCCTCACCCGGCGGCGGGGGGGTGGCCGGCCAGACGCTGCGGGGCATCCTTGCCGCCGAGGCGCGTGGCTGCGCGCCCCTGCTGCTCCGCGCCGACGCGCGCGACCCCGCGGCGGTGCGCGGCGCGGTGGCGGCGGCCGTGGAGGCGTTCGGGGAGCTGAACGGCGTGGTTCACGCCGCCCAGGGCGTGGGGGGCGATTCCGCCCCGCTGGCCGAGGCGCGCTCCGCCGCGGCCGGGCTGGAGCTGGCCCGCCTGATGCGCGAGCTGGCCGCGCTGGACGAGGCCACGGCGGAGCTTCCGCTCGACTTCCTCCTCCTGCAGAACTCCATCTTTTCGGTCTTCGGCGGGCCGGGGCTGGCCGCGGCCACCGCGGGGTTCGTGCTGGGCGATGCCTGGGCCGAGCGGAGCGCGGCCCGGGGGCGGCGCTGGAGCAGCGTGAGCTGGGACCGCTGGGAGGAGGAGGGAAGCTCCGCCGCCCTCGCCGAGGGGGCCATCCCGCGCGGCGACGGAGTGCGGGTGTTCGAGACGCTGGCCGCCCTGGCCGGCGAGCCGCGGGTGGTGGTTTCGCCGCAGGATCTGCACGCGCGGCTGGAGCGCATCCGGAACCCGCGGCGGCCCGGTTCTGCCCCGGCCGACGGCGGCGGCGCCGTCCCGGAGGTGGAGTTGCACGCCCGTCCGGCGCTGGCCAGCGAGTACCTGGAGCCCACCGGCGAGGCCGAGGAGCTTCTGGCCGGGATCTTTCGCGAGCTGCTGGGGATCCGGGAGATCGGGACGGCCGACTCCTTCTTCGAGCTGGGGGGGCACTCCCTGCTGGGGCTGCGGGTCCTTGCCCGGGTGCGCGAAACGTTTCAGGTGGATCTTCCCCTGCGCGCGATCTTCGAGGCGCCCACCGTCGCCGGGCTGGCCGGGCTGGTGGACGAGGCGATCCTGCTGGAGCTGGGGGAGATGAGCGACGAGGAGGCCGAGTCCGCGCTGGCCGGTGTGGGTGGCGTCCCGGACCCGGCCGTGGGAGGGGTGAGATGACGCAGCCGGGCCTTTCCGAGCTGTCCCCGGCCAAGCGCGCGCTGCGCGAGGCCCGCCTGCGGGGCCGCTACCAGGCGGCGCCCATCGTTCCCCGCGCGCGGACGGAGGACGCGCCGCTCTCCTTTGCCCAGGAGCGGCTCTGGTTCCTGGACCAGATGTTCCCGGGGCTGACGACGTTCAACCTGGTGGCCGCCCTGCGGCTTCCGGGCGCGCCGGACCCGGCGGTGCTGGAGCGCGCCCTCGCCGAGGTCGTGCGCCGGCACGACGCGCTTCGCACCACCTTTCGCGAGGTGAACGGCGTTCCCGTCCAGGTGGTCGCCCCCTTCACCGGCTTCGCGCTTCCGGCGGAGGACCTTTCCGGCCTTCCCCCCGCGGAGCGCGAGGCGCGGCTGCGGGCGCGCGTCGCCCGCGAGCAGGCGCACGTCTTCGACCTCGGAGCGGGGCCGGTCTTCCGCGCCTCGCTGCTGCGGATGGATGCCGGCGACCACGTGCTGCTGGTGGGGATGCACCACATCGTGGGCGACGCGTGGAGCATGGGGGTGTTCCTGCGCGAGCTTCCCGTGCTGTACGACGCGTACCGCGAAGGGTGGGATTCCCCCCTGGCGCCGCTCCCCGTGCAGTACGCCGACTACGCGGCCTGGCAGCGCTCGCAGCCGCTGTCCGCCGAGGAGCGGCACCTGGCGTACTGGCGCCGCAAGCTGGGGGGCGCGCCGGAGCTGCTGGAGCTGCCCACAGACCGGCCGCGGACCCCGGTCGCCTCCTTTCGCGGCGCAAGGGTGCCGGTAGAGGCGCCGCTGGGGGTGCTGGATCGCCTTCGCGCGCTGGCCAACGACCAGGGCGCGACGCTGCACATGGTGCTCCTGGGGGCCTTTCAGGTGCTGCTGGCCCGGTACGCGGGAACGCCGGACGTTTCGGTGGGGATCGTGGTGACGGGGCGTTCGCGCCGGGAGATCGAGGGGCTGATCGGGCCCTTTCTGAACACCCTGGTGCTGCGCACCGACCTGTCCGGCGACCCGGCCTTTCGCGCGGTGGTGGACCGGGTGCGCGAGACGGCGCTGGACGCCTACCAGCACCAGGAGGTGCCGTTCGAGCGGGTGGTGGCGGAGCTGCGCCCCCAGCGCAGCCTCAGCCACTCCGCCCTCTACCAGGTGCTGTTCCTGCTGGACGAGCTTCCGCCCGCCCCCACGGGTGCCGGCGCGGGCGCGGGCGGGCTCCGGGTGGAGCCGCTGGGCGGCGAGCAGCCGGACACCACGCAGGTCGACCTTACGCTCGCCCTGCGCCCCCACGCGCACGGCCTGTCCGGCTCGCTGGAGTACGCCACGGACCTGTTCGACGAGGGGACCGCCCGGCGGATGGCAGGCCACCTGGAGCGGCTGCTGGCGCTGCTGGCCGCCGGCCCCGACGCGCCCCTCTCGGCGGTGGAGCTGCTGGACGAGACGGAGCGCCGCCTGGTGCTGGAGACGTGGAACGACACGGCGGCGGCCCCGTCCCCCGACGGGCTTCTCCATGCGCTGATCGCGGCGCAGGCGGCGCGGACGCCGGACGCGGTGGCGGTGGTGTTCGAGGACGAGTCGCTTACCTATCGTGAGCTGGACGCGCGCGCCAACCGGCTGGCGCGCCACCTCGTCCGCCTGGGCGCGGGGCCGGAGGCGCGGGTGGGGGTCTGCCTGCGGCGGGGGCCGGACATGGTCGTCGCGCTGCTGGCCGTGCTCAAGGCGGGGGCGGCGTATCTCCCCCTCGATCCCGGCTACCCCGCCGCGCGGCTGGCATACATGCTGGACGACGCGGGCGCCCGGCTGCTGGTCACGGAGTCGTCGCTGCGCGGGCGCTTTGCCGGTGACGGGGCGCGGGTCGTCCTGGTGGACGGGGACGCCGGCGCGATCGCGGCGGAGACCGCGGAGGCGCCGCGGACCTCCGCCGTCCCGCGGAACGCGGCGTACGTGATCTACACCTCCGGCTCCACGGGCCGGCCCAAGGGCGTGGTGGTCACGCACGCCAACGCGGCGGACTTCTTCGTGGGGATGGACCCGGTCGTCGGCGGGCCGGTCCCGGGAACGTGGCTGGCGGTCACGCGCATCGGGTTCGACATCCACGTCGTGGAGCTGCTGTGGACGCTGGCGCGCGGCTTTCGTGTGGTGGTGCATCCCGACCCGGAGCAGGCGCGCGAGGAGGGGACGCTGGCGCGCTCCGTCCGGCGCCACGGTGTCACGCACCTGCAGTGCACGCCGTCGCTCGCGGCGATGATGGTGGCGGAGTCCGGGGTGGAGGCGCTGTCGGGGCTGGAGCGCATCTTCCTGGGTGGCGAGGCGCTGCCGGCCGGGTTGGCGGAGCAGATCCATGCCGTGCTGCCGGGCGGCCTGGTCAACCTGTACGGGCCCACGGAGACGACCGTCTGGTCCGCCGCCCACGCGGTCCGGGGCGGGGAAGCGGTCGTGCCCATCGGGCGGCCGATGGCGAACACGCGCGTCTACGTGCTGGATCCGGCGCTGCGCCCGCGGCCCGTGGGGGTGCCGGGCGAGCTGTACGTCGCGGGCCCGGGGGTAACCCGCGGCTACCTGGGGCGGCCGGGGCTTACGGCGGAGCGCTTTCTCCCCGACCCGTTCGGCGGGGAGCTGGGCGCGCGGCTGTACCGCACGGGCGACCGGGTACGCTGGCGGCCCAACGGGGCGCTGGAGTTCCTGGAGCGCCTGGACGAGCAGGTGAAGGTGCGCGGCTTCCGCATTGAGCCGGGCGAGATCGAGGCGCGCCTGGCGGAGCACCCCGCCGTGCGCGAGGCGGTGGTGCTGGTGCGCGAGGACGCGCCGGGCGACCAGCGGCTGGTGGCGTACGTGGTGGGCGATGCGGCCCCCGGCGCGGAGGTGCTGCGGGCGCACCTGTCGGAGCGGCTGCCGGACTACATGGTGCCCGCCGCGTACGTGGCGCTCGGGGCGCTGCCGCTCACGCCCAACGGCAAGCTGGACCGCAAGGCGCTGCCTGCGCCGGACTTCGCCGCCGCGGAGGGGCGGTACGTGGCGCCGCGCACGCCGACGGAGGAAGTGCTGGCGGGGATCTGGGCCGAGGTGCTGCGGCTGGAGCGGGTGGGCGTGGAGGAAAGCTTCTTTGCGCTGGGCGGGCACTCGCTGCTGGCGACGCGCGTGGTATCGCGCGTGCGCGAGACGTTCGCCGTGGAGCTGCCCCTTCGCGCACTCTTCGAAAGAACCACGGTGGCCGGCCTGGCGTCCCGCGTGGAGAAGCTGGTGCTGGCGCGGGTGGAGGAGTCGGACCTCGCCGACGCGCTGGCGCAGTTGGAGGGACTGTCGGACGACGAGGTGATGAAGCTTCTCGGCATGGACTGACCGATCTGGATGATTGCCTGCCGCCACCACCGAAGGCGCAAGAATAGGCTCGCCTCGCCGACCACCCCGGGCTGAAGCCCGGGGCTAGAAGTGCCATAAGCCCCGTCTTTGCTCGTTCCTCGCAAAATGGGGCTTCAACCGCATGCGTTCCGCGGGTGCCGTGCGGTGGATACACGTCGTCGCGATCGACCCTGCCGCCGAGGCACGGGCGCGGCTGACGCGAGGGGGTGAAGCCCCGCCGGGCGAGCTCCTCGAGCCCAGGGCGGGGCTTATACCGAATCCGGAAAAACAACATTGGAAGGTACAGAGGAGCCGGGAACCGCCAGAGGAACAGAGGTGATCCGCATTCCTCCTCTGTTCCTCTGGCTGGTCTCTGTTCCTCTGTACCCTGACCTCTGTTTTCAGTAGTCCGACTTGAGGTGAGGTGTTTTGCCGGATTCGGTATCATATTATGGCCGTGCTAGCCCCGGGCGATTCCTTCCGCTTCTGGTACCTGTGCGGCACGGAGTCAATGGAGAAAAACTTTGTTGACTCCGTTGACCCCGTGTGAGGCAAATCCCTGGGACTCTGAAGCTCGGCGGCAGCCCGGCCGGCGCGCTACTCGCCTTCCCAGGCGTAGGCCGTCACCCACTCCGTGTACATGGCGCGCTGCCCGGCCGTATCCTCAACCGTCAGCGTGACGGGATAGGTGCCGTTCTTCGCGTACGAATGCCGCGCTACCCGGCCCTCGGACGTGGCCCCGTCGCCGTACGACCAGTAGAACTTCACCAGGCCAAAGTCGTCGTCGGAGTACAGGGGGCTGTCGGCGTTCCACAGCGGCTCGTAGATGACCGCCGAAACCTCGCGGCCGCCGATGAGCGGCGAGAACCCGGCGATCGGCGGCATGTCGCGGACGTGCAGCGCCGCCATGCGCTGCGGGTCGGTAAAGTAGTACTCCTCGTGATGCCCGCCGTTGCCCAGCTGCCCGGTGTTCTCCTGGCCCCAGCAGTATCCCTCGCCCGTGGCCAGCGTGGCGCCGCAGCGAAAGGCGTTGTGGCCGGGGCGCAGCTCGCGCCAGCGGAACCCCGGCGCCACCTCGGTCACCCCGCCGTACGGGTTGATCGTCCCGCTCCCCCAGCAGAACGCCTGGCCGTCCTGCCGCAGCCCGCACACCTGGCTGCCGCCGGCAAACACCTTCGCGAAGCGCTCGTCCGTGGGCACCGGCGTGGGGACGGGCACCGACAGCGGGGGATTGGAATCGTCCGACGCAATGATCAGCGTGCGCCCCCAGCAGTACGCCACGCCGCTCGCCGAGAGCGCGCAGGTAAAGTCGCCGCCGGCGTCCAGCGCCACGAAGGGCACTTCGGTGTCGGCGCGGACGGGGACGAGGGCGCAGTCGTAGCGCATGTACTCCGGCCCGCACGTCTCGGCCGAGGCGGTGCCCAGCGCGCGGTAGCGGTTGTTCCCCCAGCACCACACCTCGCCGTTGCTCTTGAGCCCGCACGCGTGCGCCGTCCCCGCCACGATGCTGGTGAAGACGTGCCCGCCCATGACCGCCGCGGGCGCCCCGCGATCCTGGTTGGAGCCGGTGCCCAGCTGCCCGTCGCCGTTGCCGCCCCAGCAGTACGGCTCGCCGTCGCGGCTAAGCCCGCAGCTGAAGCCGGGGCCCACGTCCACCGTCTTCCACGAAATCCCGCCCAGCACCAGCGAGGGCGCCGGGTTGTGCCGCGTGTTGCCGATGGGCTTGCCCTCCACGATCACCGTGGGGGGCGCGCCGATCTGCCCCACGTCGTTGCTGCCCCAGCAGTACGCGTCGTGGTTGTTGGTGACGGCGCAGCTGTGGCCGGCGGTGCTGATGGTGGTGAAGCGGTGCCCGCCCGCCACCGCGACCGGGTCGGTAAAGTTGCGCTTGCCGCCGTACCCCAGCGCCCCCTCGTACGAACGCCCCCAGCAGAAGGCGCGTCCGTCCACGACCAGTCCGCAGGCGTTGCCGAAGCCCGAGCTCATCTGCTGCCAGATGCCGTACTCCGGCGGCGTGGGACCGGGGATCAGCGGTGCCTCCACGTAGACGGAGAACCCGAAGTTCTGTACGGTGCGGGGCACGTGGAACTCCCAGGTGCGCGCCCGGGTCGTTTCCCCCGGCTCCAGCACCTGCGCGTACTTGTAGTACACCTGTTGGGTGGCGGTAAAGGCGTCGGCGCCGTCGGTGTTGGCGGTGCCCGGCTCGCCCTGGCCCGCGGTGGTCACAGGCTCGGTCTGAAAGAAGACGTGAATGCCCGCTACGTCGTCGCCGTGGTAGGTGCCCAGCCATCCCGTGGTCAGGTTCTGCACGGTCACGTCCACGCGAAAGATCTCGGCGACGGAATCGTACGAGATGTTGGACGAGGTGAGCCGCACGTTGATCCCCTGCCCGCCGATGATCTGCATGCGCGGCCCCGCGGCGCCCGCAAAGGCGAACACGCCCCCGCTGATGGACGGGTCGCACCCGACCTTGAGTGCCCGCACGTCCACGTTGCACGCCAGCGCGTCGGACTGCGCGGGCGCGGGCGGAAGGGTGATGTACGGTTCGGTGGGCTGGTCCGTACAGGCGGCCAGCAGCAGCGAAAGCAGGACGAGCCGGGTGGATGCGACGGCAGCTCGCATGGGGTGATCGCGGGTGCGGCGTGGGTCACGGTGGCGGGAGGGGACTCTCCCGTCGGCCGGCAGGGCAAGGGGTGGGACTGCACGGCTTTTCGCAAAAACCGTGCGGGCGAGGGATGGGATTCGCTAACGGATGAAAGGAGAATACGTTGCGCCTCCGGAAGTGTACCGTTCCGTTTCCGCCTTCCTGTTCCGGCCGTCCTCTGGCGGGACGGAAGGTGTCTGGTGGCGCGACATCCACCGCCCGGGCGGGGCGGTGGACCGGCGGCTCAGACGCGGTCGGCGGGGCTGCTGGTGGCGGCGTCGGCCTTCAGCTCTTCGATGTTCTGGCGGATGCGCGCCGCCATCGCTTCGTAGCGTGGATCCGGAGCGTCCTTGGTAAGGTCGTTCAGCGCGGCCTCAGCCAGTTCGTGCGCGCTGACGGCTTTGCCCAGCGCCAGCTTCTTGTTGTCCTGTGGTTCCATGGGGCCTCGTCGATGTGAAAGCGCGGGCCACCGGTGGCCCGCGATCGTTGTCTCGAAAGATCCTGACTCAATCTCCGTTCCACACCGCGCCGTCGGCTGCGCGCGGCGCCCAGGGCCTTGTCGCACCCTCCAGCGTCAAACGGCCGACGTCTGCGTGGCGCCGGCAGCCGGGGCAGAGACGGCCCGGCGCGCCGCGGGGGCGGGATCCATCAGCAGCCGCTCGGCGAAGTCCAGCCGCTCGTTGGTCCGCGCCAGCTCCTCGCGAAGCTGCGCCACCTCGTCGATCAGCGCCACCGTCTGCGACACGTCGACCACGGTCTGCCCACGGCGCCCGCGCCCCAGCTTTTCCGGCGGCATGCGCAGCACGGCCACAAAGCCGGTGGCCATCGCGAGAACGGGGATCATCAGGGCGAGAATGCCTTCCATGGCGCGTCGTCTCCAAATCGGAATGAGGGTGCAAGGTCCTGCGTCCGTGCGATGTACGCGCCGCGGCCGCCAGAAGATTCGCTTCGCCCCATCATCCCCGAACGTCCGGCCGCGGAGTGGGGGAGGGTTCTCCAGATCGCGCATCAGGTGGAGTGATCGACGGGGTTCCGGTGCGCTCCGGGACCAACCATCGATCTACACCTTTCTCAAAAAAATTCTCATGGCCCCCTGCCGCATTCCATCTACTTCCCGTTACCGACACCTCTACAAAAGAGCGTGCCTCGTCGACATCCCTCACCTGCACCCGACACGTGGGAACCCGGCTTCACCCGCAAGTGGAGGCAACGCCACGAGCAAACTCTGTTGACCCTGTTGACTCTGTGTGAGGCCCCATCTTCCCGCGGACGCGCACCCTCGTCCCGGAGACGCCGGGGTCAACTCGGTTCCTCCCTTTCCTCCGGTCGCGGCTTTCGTTGTAGACGATGCCGCCATCGATGGATATTCCACCCCGCAGAAACACACAAAGAGACTTTTCGTGCGACGTACATCCGGCTCGTTCCATCCCCGGATCATGCTGCACTACCCGTTTCCCTGCCTCCTGATCTTTCGATCACCCGACACACCTGCTCGGCGGGAAAAGAGGCGGCCGCAATGCGGTAAACACACGTATGCGTCACGATCCCTTCCACAGTGTACAAGTCTCTCAACTACAACGCTTTGACGCAACAGTCGCACTCGCTTGGCTCCTGCTGGCCCAGGCTCTAGCGCGTTTCGGACTTTCTTTTTAGCTTCCAGCCTGCAGAGAAACATTTGCATGCATCGTCTGCTTCTGTAATGCTTCCGCCGTGGCGGGACAGTTGCGAAGCGGATCGAAGGTTCAGCCGACACAGGTATTTTGATGCGTTCCTAACAGGTCACGAATAGGCACGAAGACACGGATCCGCGGGCGGAGTCGCGGCCGGCGAGAGAAGTCCCCAGGAGGTGAGCCCGTGCGTTCTGTCCGCCAGCCCCGCCATGCCGCGTCTGCCGTCGCCGCGGCGCTTGTCCTGGCGCTCCCGCGTCCGGGAGCCGCCCAGCAGCACTCGCATCCCCAGCCGCCGCCGCAGGGCGCGCCGGCGATGCGCCCCACACTTTCCGCCCCCGCGGCGGCCGACTCCGCGCGCGTCACCGTGCTCCGCGGAGATTTCGTCGCGCGCGGGCCCGACGCCGCGCGGCACGTGCGCGAGCGCGAGGTGGTGGAGCTGCGGCTTCGCCTGACCGACCCGGCCACGGGCCGCCCGGCCACGGGGCTGCGCCCCACGGCGTGGGTGGACGTGCGCCGCGAGACCGACCAGACCCCGCTGGAGCAGTGCCGGCAGAAGGTGGCCACCTTCAACGAGGCCTCGCTTCACGTAAAGCACGGCCAGATCAGCATCGTCACCCCGGTCGAAGACCTGAACGGGCACTACCTGATGGTCATGGCGCGGTCCAACGCCATCGCCGTCATCGACCCCGTAAAGGGCTTCGGGCGCACCCGGCTGTTCACCGCCATCTCGCTTCCCAGCCCCGGCGCGGACTGGGCGTCGACCCTGGACGACAGCCGGGTCTTCGTCACCTCGCCCGACTCGGGCGTGGTTTCCGTCATCGACACGCATTCGTGGCGCGTGGTGCGCCGCATCGACGCGGGGCGGCGGCCCACCCGCGCGGCCATCGACCCCGCCGGGCGCTTTGTGTGGATCTCGGACGAGTCTCCGGAGCGTGCGGCCCTCAGCGTGGTGGACGCGGAGGCGATGTCCGTCGTGCGCACGCTTTCCGTGGGCGCGGGGCCGCACGCCATCGCCTTTTCGGACGACGGGGCGCTGGCTTTCGTGACGGCGCGGGCGGCGGGGACGCTGACCGTCTTTGACGCGCGCACGCTGGCCAGGCTGGGCGAGGTGGCGACGGGGCAGGCGCCGGTGGACGTGGCGTGGTCGGCGGCGCGCGGGGCGGCCTTTGTGGTCAACGAGGGGGATGGGACCGTGGCGGTGGTGGACCCCGCGACGCGCACGGTGGCGGAGCGCATCCCCTTCGACGCGGGGATCCGCGCCATCCGCTTTGGACCGGGGGAGGCGCACGGTGGCCACGGCGCCGCGCCGGCCGGCGGCGCGGCGCACGCGTCGGGTCCCGGCTACGGACGCCTTGCGTTCGTGCTGAACCCGCGCGCCGGGACGCTGCAGATCTACGACCTGGAGCAGAAGAAGACCATCCGCACGCTGAGCGGCGCGCCGGAGCCGGACCAGGTGGCGTTCACCTCGCAGTTCGCCTACGTCCGCGCGGCCGGCACGCCGTCGGTGGCCATGATCCCGCTGGCCAATCCCACGTCGGGCGCCATCGGCCCGCACGACTACTTTCCCGCGGGGAACGACGTGCCGGGGGCCATCGCCGGCGACTCGCTGGGGGCGGTGCTCATCTCGCAGCCGGGGATGCACGACGCCAT
Source organism: Longimicrobium sp. (assembly GCF_048594345.1). Lineage (GTDB taxonomy): Bacteria > Gemmatimonadota > Gemmatimonadetes > Longimicrobiales > Longimicrobiaceae > Longimicrobium. The sequence continues at coordinate 6,733 of NZ_JBMDXM010000183.1, read as the reverse complement.
CTACGTGGCCAACCCCCGGGAGCGGATGATCTACTCCTACCACTACATGGAGGGGATGCCCGTTCCCCACGGCGGGCTTACCACCTACGGCTTTACCCCCCGCGCCATCCGCACCGTCTCGCGCCACCTGCGCGAGGTGGAGCCGGGGACGTACGCCGCCACGGTGCGCATGGACCGCCCCGGCGCGTACGAGCTGGTGCTGCGCAACCCCGAGCCGTACGCGCTCGGATGCCACCCCTTTACGGTGGACGTGGACCCCGCCCTGCGCACGGCCGACGCGGTGCGCGTGCAGCCCGAGTCGCGCACCATCGGGGTGGGGACGACCCGGCTGCGCTTTCGGGTGATGGACACCCGCGCGGGGACGGAGCTGGAGGGGCTGCAGGACGTGCAGGTGCAGCTGGCCGCCACCAGCGGATGGCAGCAGCGGGTGCCGGCGCGGGCGGTGGGCGGGGGCGTGTACGAGGCCGAGTTCCAGATCCCCGAGGCGGGGGTCTACTACACGGCGTACGAGATCCCCTCGCGCGGCGTGGGGCTGCGCGACGGCTCCGCGGCCACGGTCGAGGCCAGGCCGTGAGCGGCACCGGCTTCGCCGCGCTGGCCGGGCTGGGGGAAACGCTCACCCAGGCGTACCTGGAGGAGAACCGCCTTCTTCCGCTGGGGCGCGAGGACGGGCGGCTGGTGGTGGCCGTCTGCGGCCGCCCCGACCCGCAGGCGGTGGCGGAGCTGGAAGTGCTATTCGGCGCCCCGGCCGCGCTCAGGCAGGTGCCCGAGCACGAGCTGCTGGAGGACATCCGCCGGGCGTGCGCCCGCGGCGACCACACGGCCGCCGGGCTGGTGGCGGACCTGGAATCGGCCGGCGGCGCCGGCGACGACGGCGAGGGGCTGGCGCACGACCTGGAGGAGATGGCCAACCAGGCGCCCGTGGTGCGGCTGGTCAACCTGCTCCTGGCCGAGGCGGTGGAGTCGGGCGCCAGCGACGTACACCTGGAGGCCGAAGCGCGCTCCATGCGGGTGCGCTACCGCATCGACGGGGTGCTGCAGCAGGCACCCGCCCCGCCGCCGCACCTGCGCTCCGCGGTGGTCAGCCGCCTCAAGATCATGGCCGAGCTGGACATCGCCGAACGGCGCCTTCCGCAGGACGGGCGCGTGCGCCTGCGCACGGCGGAGCGCGAGCTGGACGTGCGGGTGAGCACGCTGCCCACGCTGCACGGCGAGTCGGTGGTGCTGCGTCTTCTGGACACGGAGGGGCAGCGCATCGACCTGGAAGGGCTGGGGATGGGCGCCGACACGCTGGCCACCCTTCTGGGCTTCGCCGCGCGCCCGCACGGCGTCCTCCTTTCCACGGGGCCCACGGGGAGCGGAAAGACCACCACGCTCTACGCGCTGCTGGACCGGGTGCGCACGGGGCGCGAAAAGATCGTCTCGGTGGAGGACCCGGTGGAGTACGAGCTGGCCGGGGTGGCGCAGGTGCCGGTCAACACGCGCGTGGGGCTCACCTTTGCCCGCGCGCTGCGCTCCATCCTTCGCCAGGACCCCGACGTTCTGCTGGTGGGCGAGATGCGCGACCCCGAGACGGCGGAGATCTGCATCCAGGCGGCGCTCACCGGCCACCTGGTGCTTTCCACGCTGCACACCAACGACGCGCCCGGCGCGCTGACGCGCCTGGTTGACCTGGGCGTCCCGGACTACCTGGTGGCGTCCACCGTGGAAGGGGTGATGGCGCAGCGGCTGGTGCGCAAGGTGTGTGCGCACTGCGCCCGCGAGGTGGCGCCGGACCCCGCCGTTGCGCGGGAGATGGCGGAGGCGGGATTCGCCCGCGACCGAATCCGCGTGGGCCGCGGATGCGCGCGCTGCCGCAACACGGGGTACCGCGGGCGGACGGGGCTGTACGAGCTCTTTACCGTCGACTCCGCCATCCGCGCCGAGCTGCTGCGCCGCCCCGACGCCGACGCGCTGCGCCGGGTGGCGCTGGAGCGCGGCATGCGCCCCCTGCGCGCGGACGGCTGGCGGCAGGTGGCCGCCGGCCTTACCACGCCCGACGAGGTGGTGCGGGTCTCGTGAGAAGGACGTTCTCCCCGCAGGCGAAGCCCCGTCCCGATCGAGGCCGGCGGTCCGTCTCGGGACGACGCGGGAGCCGGGCGCGCGGCGGCGTCCTTCCGCGTCCGCACCGCCCGGACACCCGGCTCGTGACGATCCGCGGTTCCGCCGTTCCATCAGTCCGCACTTTCGCCGGGTGAGACGATGATGCACAGGATGCGCAGCCGGGACGGGTTCACGCTGGTGGAGATCCTGGTGGTGATCATCGTGATCGCCCTGCTGGCCACGCTGGTGGCGCCCAACGTCTTTCGGCACGTGGGGCGCGCCAAGGACACCACGGCCAAGACGCAGATGGAGATGCTGGGCGCGGCGGTGGACGCCTACCGCCTGGACAACGACCAGTACCCCACGACGGAGCAGGGGCTGGCGGCGCTCAACACGCGCCCCGCCGCCCCCCCCGCGCCGCGCGACTGGCGCGGGCCGTACCTCAAGAAGCACAACGTGCCGCTGGACCCCTGGGGCCGGCCGTACATCTACCGCTCGCCGGGGACGGCGAACCCGGAAGGGTACGACCTGCTCACGCTGGGCCGCGACGGCCGTGAGGGCGGCACCGGCGACGACGCGGACCTTCTGGGCTGGAAGTAGGGCCGCGGCGTGCCGCCGTTCGCCTACCGCGCCGCCACCGCGGCCGGCCGCACCGTGCGCGGCGTGGAAGAGGCCGAGAGCCCCGCGGCGCTGGAGCGCGTGCTGGGGCAGCGCGGCCTGTATCCGCTGGAGGTTGCGCCCGCGACGGCGCGCACCGCGGGCGAGGGCCGGCGCTCCGGCTTTCGCTCGCGCCGCGGCGACGTGGTGGAGGCGGTGCGATACCTGGCCATCCTGATGGAGTCGGGCTTTCCGCTGGACCGCGCGCTCACCTCTGTGGCCCGCGTGGTGGCGCGCCGCGACGTGGCGGTGGCGGTGACGGACGTGCGCGACCGCGTGCGCGGCGGCACCCGGCTGGATGACGCGCTGGCCGCGCATCCCCGCATCTTCCCCCGCTTTGCCGTGGGGATGGTGCGCGCGGGGGAGCGGGGCGGGCACCTGGCCCAGGCGCTTGACCGGCTTTCGGTGCAGCTGGAGCGCGAGCAGGCCCTGCGCGCCCGGCTGGTGTCGTCGCTCATCTACCCGGCGGTGATGGTGGCGGTGGGCGCGGTGGCGCTGGCGGTGCTCTTTGCCTACGTCCTGCCGCGCTTCGTCACGCTGCTGGAGGACACGGGCTCGGCGCTCCCCGCGTCCACCGCGCTCCTTCTCGCCGCCGGCGCGTTCGTGCGGCGGTGGTGGTGGGCGCTCATGCTGGCGCCGCTCGTCCTGGCGCTCGTGGTCTCCGCCATCCGCGGCACGCCGGAGGGGCGCGTGGGCGTGGACCGGCTGCTCCTGGCGATGCCGATCATCGGGCCGCTGCGGCGGCGGATCGCGTCGGCGCGGCTGGCGCGGACGCTGTCCACGCTGCTGGGGAGCGGGCTCCCCATCCTCCCGGCGCTGGAGATCGCGGCCGGGTCGCAGGCGGACGCGGCCGTGGCCGAAGAGATTTTCCGGGCCCGCGAAGAGGTGCGGGCCGGCGACCGGCTGGGGGCGTCGCTGCGGCGCGGCGGCGTGTTTCCCTTTCTTTTCGTGCAGATGGTGGAGGTGGGCGAGGAGGGCGGCCGGCTTCCCGACATGCTGGAGCGCGCCGCCGCCGCCATGGAAGGCGAGCTGGAGCGCGGTCTGGAGCGCCTGATGCGCCTGGTGGAGCCGGCCATGATCGTTCTCTTTGGCGGATTGATCGGCTTCGTGGCCCTGTCGCTTCTGCAGGCCATCTACGGCATCCAGCCCGAAGGATTCTGATAACCAGATTCGGGGCAACCGTCATTCTGAGAGGGTGCTGAAAAAGCTTCGATGTCCCCACAGAAGCACGGTGTCATCCTGAGGCTTAGAGGGTGCTGAAAACCTTTGATGTCTCCAAAGAAGCACACTGTCATCCTGAGGGAGCGCACACCCGCAGCTTACGCAACCACGGGAGTTTGCGCGCGACCGAAGGATCTTTGTCGGGTCGCGCGGGACCCAGCCCTCGGGAGCCGTTCAAGGCTCCTGGTTCTGCGGGCAAGGTCCTTCGGTCGGCGCCAAAGCGTTGTGTATCAGCAGAGTGCGGAGCGGCGCCTCCCTCAGGATGACTGGGAGGGTCCAGGTGGTTCGACATCCTCTGAGGACCCTTGAGGCGCGATCGCGGAGCCGTCCGCGGGCTACGGTGGAGAAAACGAAGGCGTCGTGAAGGCGGGCTCCGCGCCGTGATTGCCGCGGTCCGGACCCCTCCGCAGCAGCAAGGAAGCAGATGAGCGACACCGAACCGAAAGCCCCGCGCCGGATGCCAGGCGCGCGGCGGGCGCGCCTGGCGCTGGCGGTGGCGCCGGATCACCTGACGGTGGTGCGGCTGGCCCGCGGCGTGGCCGGCGTGCGCCCCGTGGAGGTGCTGCAGTGCGCGCTGGCGCCGCCGGGAACGTCGTCGTGGCCGGCGCTGGAGGACGCGCTGCGCGAGCTGGCCGACGTGCTGGGCGTCAGCGGCGGAAGCGTGGACGCGGCGCTGCTGCGCCGGCTGGGGCACGGCAAGGTGATCGCCCTGCCGCCGGTGCGCCGCGCGGAGCTTTCCGCCCTGGTGCGCCGCAACGCCCATCGCCACTTCGCCGTGCGCGACGAGCCGCTGGTGGCCGACGCCGCGCGCCTTCCCGGCTCCCGCACGGGCGCGCTGGTCCCCACGCTGGCCGGGTGCGCGCCCGCCGCGCTGGTGGAGGCGGTGACGGCCGCGTGCCGGGCGGCGGGGTTCCGCATCGGGCGCATCGTCCCCGGCGGCGTGGCGCTGGCCGAGGGCGCCCGCGCGCTGGCGCCGGCCGCGCGGCGGGGGCGCGTGGCGGTCATCGGCTGCGCGCCGGACGCCGTGGACCTGGTGCAGGTGGAGGACGGCATCCCGCGCCTCTTTCAGCCCCTGGCTTCCGCCACCCGCGTGGGCGACGCCCTCCGCGCGCTGGAGGCGGACGGCGCGGCGCTCACCGGCATCGCCGTCTGCGGCAGTGGGCCCCAGGCGGACGGGGTGCGGATGGCGCTTCTGGAAGACCCGGAGTTCGGCACGCGCCTCCTTCGCGCCGGCGCCGTGGAGCGCGTCCCGGCGGAGGCCGTGGCGGCGCTGGGGGCCGCGCGGGCCGGCGCGCGGGCACCGGTCCTTCTCCCGGACGCCGTCCGCGCCCAGCGGGCCAAGGCGGCGCGGCGGCGGACGGCGGTCCTGTCCGCGGCGGCGGGTGTGATGCTCCTTCTTTCCGCCTGGCTTCACCTGCAGGGGATCCAGCGCGAATCGGAGGCGGTGGCGGCGCGGCGGCGGGAGATCGCCCCGCGGGTCGCCAGCGCGCTGCAGGCGCGCAACAACGTGGAAAGCGTGCGCGCCCGGCTGGTATCCATCGCGGCGCTGGAGGGCGGGGCGCAGGGGTGGACGCGCGAGATCGCCGCGCTGGCCCGTGCCCTCCCCGACTCGGCGCACCTGCGCACCCTGGCGGCGGACTCGGACGGGGTGCGGCTGGCGGGGGTCGCCCGCTCCGCCTCGGCCGTGGTTCCCGCGCTGGAGGCGTCGCCCGCCTTTGCGCGCGTCTCGCTGGCGGCGCCGGTGCGCTGGGAGCAGGGCGACGCGGGCGAGCGCTTTGACGTGGCCGCCCTGCTGCAGCGCGCCCGCGCGAACGACCGGAGGCCGCGGTGAAGCGCCCCGCGTTCACCCCGCGCGACCGCCGCGCCATCGCCTGGGGCGCGGCCGTCCTCGTTCCGGCGTTCGCCTGGACGCTGGTGGTGTCTCCCTACCTGGGCGCGCTGGGCGAGGCCAAGGCTGCGCTGGAGCGGGACCGCGCGCTGCTCCGGCGCGAGATGGAGCTGCTTTCCGAAACGGCCGACTACCGGCGCGCCTTTGACGATGGCGCCGAGAAGCTGCTGGCCGCCGCCCCGCGGCTGATGGGCGGCGACGACGACGGTGCCGCCAGCGCCGCGGTGGCCGGCTACCTTCGCCGCCTGGCGCGATCGGGCGGCGCCCACGTGACCCGCGTGGAGCCGGGCCCCAGCCGCGACGCGGGCGGCGGCGTCACCGCGCTCCCCGTGGGCGTGAGCGGCGAGTCGGACCTGGAGGGACTGCTGACCTTTCTGCAGATGCTGGAGGCCGGGCCCAAGCTGGTGGACGTGGCCGAGCTGCGCATCGAGGCGTCCGGGAGCGGCGCGGCCGCCGCGGCCCCGGAGGCGGCGTACGGCGGCCAGCCCTTCTACACGCCCGCCGCCACCCCCGCCGCGCAGCCCGAGGTGATCACCTTCCGCTTCACCGCCACCGGCTTTACGCTGGCCCAGCCCGCGAACCGGGCCGACGCGAAGGCCGCCGCCGGATCCGCGGCGGATGCGGACGCCGAGCCGGATGCGGACGTCGAGCTGGATGCGGGACGGGAGACGGAGCCGGATGCCGGGGCGGAGGAAGCGACGGCGGCCGGGGAGACGAACGGATGAGCATTCTCGCGGGGTGGACCCTCTCCAACCGCGTGGCGCTGGGCGCGCTGGCCGCCTCGCTGCTGCTGCTGGGCGGCACGGCGGCCCGGGCGCGGCGCCTGGAGCCGCTGCCCGAAGCGCCGGCGCCACGCCGCGCCGCCGCCATGCCGCGCGTGGTGCC
>NZ_JBMDXM010000182.1:0-2499 GCF_048594345.1 Longimicrobium sp. | reverse complement strand
CTTGGCCTCGAAGCCCAGCACCCGGGCAGCCCACCCCAGGTGGGTCTCCAGGATCTGCCCCACGTTCATGCGGCTGGGCACGCCCAGCGGGTTCAGGCACACGTCCACCGGCGTGCCGTCCGGCAGGAACGGCATGTCCTCCTCGGGCACGATGCGGGCGATGATGCCCTTGTTCCCGTGGCGGCCGGCCATCTTGTCGCCCACCGAGATCTTGCGCTTCTCGGCCAGGTACACCTTCACCAGCTGCACGACGCCCGGGGGCAGCTCGTCCGGCTGGAAGATCTTGTCGATCTGGCTTTCCGTACGCTGGCGCACCCGCTCGATGCGGCGCTTGCTCTCGTCGATCAGGCGGCGCAGCTGCTCGTTGGTCGGACGGTCCGTGACCTTGAGCGTGGTGAGGTCGATGTCGTTGAAGTCCAGCCCGCCCACGACCTCGTCCGTGAGCTGCGTTCCCTCGTTGAAGAACGGCTCCACCGTCCCCTTCTTCAGGAACAGCGCCACCTCGCGGCCGCGGATCAGCTCGCGGATCTCCTCGTCGCGCGCCTCGCCGATGCGCTGGATCTCCGAGCGCTCGAACGCCCGCAGCTCGCCGATCTTCTGCCCCCGCTCCTTTTCCAGGATCGGGTCGTCGATGCGGCGGCTGAAGATCTTCACGTCGATCACCGTGCCCTCCACGCCGGGCGGCACCTTGAGCGACGAATCCTTTACGTCCTTGGCCTTTTCACCGAAGATCGCCGTCAGCAGCTTTTCCTCGGGGCTCAGCTCGGTCTCGCCCTTGGGGGTGATCTTGCCCACCAGGATGTCGCCGGCCTTGACCCGCGCGCCGATGCGCACCACGCCGCGCTCGTCCAGGTCGACCAGCGACTCCTCGGCTACGTTGGGGATCTCTCGCGTGATCTCCTCCATGCCGCGCTTGGTGTCGCGCACCTGAAGCTCCAGCTCCTGGATGTGGATGGACGTGTACACGTCGTCCTTCACCAGGCGCTCCGACAGGACGATGGCGTCCTCGAAGTTGTGGCCGTACCAGGGCATGAACGCCACCAGCAGGTTGCGCCCCAGCGCCAGCTCGCCGCCCTCCGTCGAGGGGCCGTCGGCCAGCACGTCGCCCTTCTTGACGATCTGGCCCTTGCGGATCAGGGGGCGCTGGTTGAGCGCCGTGTCCTGGTTGGTGCGCCAGTACTTCTTCATCCGGTACCGGTCAAACTGGGCCAGGCGGCGCAGCGGCTCGTCCACCGAGCCCACCCCCTCCATCCCCGCGTCGACCAGGATGTGGTCCGCCGTCACCTCCTGCACCACGCCGCCGCGCCGGGCCACCACCACGGCGCCCGAGTCGCGGGCGATCACGCTCTCCAGCCCCGTGCCCACCAGCGGCGCGTCGGGGAACAGGAGCGGCACCGCCTGGCGCTGCATGTTGGAGCCCATAAGCGCGCGGTTGGCGTCGTCGTGCTCCAGGAAGGGGATCAGCGCCGCGGCCACCGAGACCAGCTGGTCCGGCGCCACGTCCATGTAGTCGATCTCCTCGGGCCGCAGCAGCGGAAAGTCGCCCCGCTCGCGGCACAGCACGAACTCGTTCTGGAAGGTGAACCCGCCCGACAGCGGCGCGTTGGCCTGCGCGATGCGCGCGGCCTCTTCCTCGTTCGCCGACAGCCACGCGGTGATGCGCGTCACCACCGGGGTCACGTGCGTCGTCTTGCCGCTGGTCCCCAGCAGCGCGCGGCCCACCTCGCCCTCGGGCGGCAGCGCGGGCACGCCGGAGTTGTAGTCCAGCGACACCTCGTCCGGCGTGTCGCCCCACTCCTGCACGTCCAGCCCCTGCGACTGCCGCGCGAACAGCGCCTCGGCCACCTCGGCCGTCAGCACCGTCCCGGGCACGCCCAGCACGGCCGCCGTGGTCGGCTGGAACACGCGCACCGGCAGCGACATCGGGTTGCGGATGGCCTCGGGGGCCACGCCGCGCGCCGCCGCGCCGGCACGACGCGACACCACGCGCACCAGGTTCACCGGCTGCGCCGCCAGGCGCTCCGCCAGCTCCTCGGTAATGCGCTCGCCGCGGCGGGCCAGCACCGGCAGGGCGGCCAGCGTGTCTTCCCACTCCGTCTGGCCGATCTCGCCGGCCAGCATGCGCGGGAACAGCGCGTTCCAGTCGGCCACGTCCTCCGCCAGCTCCGCCCCCACGATCATGGCGCGGAACACCTCGCGCCCGCGCGCCGCGTCGATGGTTTCGCCCTTCTTGGCGAACACCTTGGCGCGGTCGCCCAGCACCAGGCGGACGGACTCCTCCAGCCGGGCCTCGGCGGGGTAGCGCACCAGCGCGCGCACCACCTTGCGGTACGGCGTCTCGATAAAGCCCAGGTCGTTGATCCGGGCGTACGTCGTCAGCGAGTTGATCAGGCCGATGTTGGGGCCTTCCGGCGTCTCGATCGGGCACATGCGCCCGTAGTGCGAGTAGTGCACGTCGCGCACTTCGAAGCCGGCGCGCTCGCGGGTCAGGCCGCCCGG
>NZ_JBMDXM010000181.1:0-9160 GCF_048594345.1 Longimicrobium sp. | reverse complement strand
GTTAGGGACTGCCGGGGCGGGGGGCCCGCGGCGGGGGGGGGGGGGCGCCCCGCGTTGGGGGGGCCCGCGCCCGCGTCCCGGACCCGCGACTCGCCCACCACTCACACGGACTGGCCGTGATGAATGGTTCCGCCTCCAGCTCCGCCGCGCACCGGACCGGCCCTGACGGTCCCTCTCTCGCCGCGGCCCACGCGCCCCGCGATTTCAGGCCGGACATCGAAGGCCTGCGCGGCGTCGCCATCCTGCTCGTGGTGGCCTACCACGCCGGCGTCCCCGGACTGCAGGGCGGCTACGTGGGCGTGGACGTGTTCTTTGTCCTGTCCGGATACCTGATCACGGGCCTGCTGGTGGCCGAGGTGGAGCGGACGGGGCGGGTGGACCTTGCCGCCTTCTATTCCCGCCGCGTGCGCCGGCTGCTCCCCGCGGCGGCGCTGATGCTGGCCGTGACGCTGGCGCTGGGCGCCGTTCTGCTGGCGCCGCTGGAGGCGCGTCCGCTGGCGGTGACCGGCGTGGCGACGGCGCTGTACGCCAGCAACCTGTGGTTTGCCGTGCAGGCCACGGACTACCTGAGCGACGGGGGCGCCGGGAACCCGCTGCTGCACACCTGGTCGCTGGCGGTGGAAGAGCAGTTCTACCTGCTCTGGCCCCTGCTCGTGGTCTGGGCCATGCGGCGCGGGGGAAGGACGGGGGGGCGGCGGCCGCTGGTGGCGGTGGTGGCCGGGGTGTCGGCGGTGTCGCTGGCCGGCTCGGTGTGGCTGACGGGGGTGGTGCAGCCGTGGGCGTTCTTCGCCTCGCCCACCCGGGCGTGGGAGTTCGGGTTCGGCGCGCTGGCGTGGCTGGCGGGGCGGCACGGGCTCGCGCCGCGCCCGCGCGGGTCGGCCGCGGCGGCGTGGCTGGGGATGGGCGCGCTAGTGTGCGCGGCGGCGCTGCTGGGGCCGCGCACGCTGTTCCCCGGCTGGGCGGCGCTGCTGCCGGTGCTGGCGACGGTGGCGCTGCTGAGCAGCTGCGGCGGCGCCCAAGGAGGTGTGGTGGGCCGCGCGCTCCGCGCCCGCCCCCTGCAGTGGTTCGGGCGCCTGTCGTACTCCTGGTACCTGTGGCACTGGCCCGCGCTGGTGTTCGCGGGGGTTCTGTGGGGGGAGATGGGGCTTCCGGGGCGTCTGGGGGTGGTCGTCTTTGCGCTGGGGGTGGCGGCGGCGACCTACGCGTTGTTCGAGAACCCGATCCGCTTTCACCCGGTGCTCGTCCGCCGGCCGGCCGCGTCGTTCGCGCTGGGCGGGTTCACCACGGTGGGCGGGCTGCTGCTGGCGATGGAGTTTCAGGACGCGGTGCGGCGCTCGGCGGCGCAGCCGGAGCAGGCCGTCTTTGCCCGCGCCCGGGACGACCGCATGGCGGTGTTCGAGGCGGGGCGGTGCCGCGGGCCGGGGACGGTGCAGGCCGGGGTGCGCGCCTGCGTGTTCGGCGACACCGCGTCGGCGACCACGCTGGTGCTGTTCGGAGATTCGCACGCGGCGCACTGGCTGCCGGCGCTGCGGCGTGTGGCGCGCGAGCGGCGGCTCAAGCTGGTGGCGATCACCAAGCCCGGGTGCCCGGCGGCGCGCGTGACGGTGTACAGCCGGACGCTGCGGCGCGAGTTCACGGAGTGCGACGCGTGGCGCGATCAGGCGGTGCGCACCATCGCGGAGCTTCGGCCCGCGGCGGTGGTGGTGGCCAGCACGCACACCTACGTGGGCGAAAGCGAGTCCGGCGGTCCCGGCGTGGAGCCCGGCGTGTGGCGCGCCGGGGTGCGGCAGACGGTGGCCACGCTGGCCGCGAGCGGAACCCAGGTGCTGGTGATGCGCGACAATCCGCGGGCGGGCTTCGACGTGCCCCTCTGCCTGTCGCGCGCGGCGTGGCGCAACCGCGACCCGGTCGCCGAGTGCTCGTTTCCGCGAAGCACCCCGCTGCGTCGCCAGGTGGCGGCGCTGGAGCAGGAGGCGGTAGCGGGGGTCCGGCACGCATCGTTTGTCGACCTGACCCCTGCCATCTGCACCGGAAGCACGTGCCCGCCCATGCGCGGCGGCATCGTGGTGTTTCGCGACGCCAGCCACCTTACGCGGGCGTTCAGCGAGTACCTGGCGCCCAGCCTGTACGGGGCCGTGGCCGAAGCGACCCTCCCGGTAAGCGCTCGCCGCTGGCGAAAGCAAGGCCCGCCGGCGCCGCAACGGGCTCCCGCGCCGGGCCGTTCGAAGGAGCAGCCCTCGTAGTCGGCCGGGACGCGGAGACGTGCGGAGGGGACGCGGATGAGCGCATCATCCCGCGTCCCCTCTTTCTTTCCGCGTCCGACGGGTAAAGGCCGATCCAGAAGGCCGGTGTCAGGATCCCGGCCGCTCAAACCGATTTCCATGATTCGCCGCGCCCTCGGAGTTCTACTGCGGGCTCACGCGGAGGCGCGGAGTACGCGGAGGCGCGGACAAATGTGACTTTCTCCGCGTCTCCTCGCCCTCCGCGCGAGATCTGGTCGTAAGAAACAGGGTCACAGCGAATCAGCAGAAACGGGTACGACCCGAAACGTGGAGCGGGTGGAGGCTTCTCCGGATCGCGCATCAGGTGGTGCGATCGACACGCTCCACCGCGCTCCCCAAGATCATCCACCGATCCGCATCCCTCTCTAAAAAAACGCGGATGGCCCCCTGCCGCGCTTCCATCCCTCTGCCGTTCCCGACGCCCTTGCGGCCCGTGCTCCGCCGCGTCACCCGGTGACGGTGGAGTGGCGGGCGTGGGTGTCGTACCATCCGGGGATCGGGCGGCGCAGCACACGCTTCAGTCCTCGGATGATGGAGGGACCGAAGCGCGTGCGGCGCAACGCCGAGTCGTCGCCGAAGAGGCGGTAGGCCCAGAAGACCCCGCGATACTCGCGCAGAACGGCGTCGCGATCCTTCCACTCCCCCGGCAGCTCGCGGCCAAAGAGGCCCGACGAGCCGACCGGAAAGGTGTGCGCCACGTACCGCCCCTCCCGCGCCGGGTTGGGCGGGATGCGCGTGCGCGGCCGGGCCTGCTGCACCGCCTTGAAACGGTCGTATCCCAGCGCCTGCAGCAGGTCGAACTCCTGCTCCAGCGCCTTGACGTCGACCTTCTCCGATTCCAGCGAGACGTAGGCCGGCCTTTCGTGGAACTCCAGCAGCGTGCGCAGGCACGCCCGGTCGGCCCCCTCGATGTCGATCTTCATGTAGTACGGCATGCCGTAGCGGCGGATGCACATGCCGAAATCCACCACCTGCACCTCCACCGCGCGGCTCGGCTCGCCCAGCCGCTCGTTGCGCTGGACGAACTCGCTGGACGTGGTGCCCCACCCCGTCTTGGCGACGTAGAAGGTGATGGTCCGCTGGCCCGACGCGACCACCTCGGGCTCCACGATCGCCCCCTCCACCAGCGCGAAGCGATTCTCGCGGATGGCGTCCGCGAACCGCCGCCGCCCCGCCTCCGCCAGCGTGGCGTCGGCCTCGAACGCGACGACCCGAAAGCCCTTCTTGAGATAGAAGTCGCTGTCGTTGCCCGCTTCCAGGCCCACGTCGTAGATCAGGTCGTCGTGCTTTTGTGCGTGATGTACCGGGGTCATGAAACCACGGGGTCGATGGAGGGCGGATGGGCGGAACGAAGCGGAGACGCGTGGAGCCGGCGGCGAGCGAGATGGGGACGATTCCGATCGCGTTACCGCGGGCGGATCAGCATGCGGCCAGCGATGGAAGGTGGGGCTGAAGGCGGCGGCGGTCAATACGGATCGCCCGCACCTCGATCACGTCAGCGCGGTGCCCAGCGATGGAAGGTGTGGCTGAAGGCGGCGGCGCGAAAGCCCGCGCGCTGGTACAGGTGCACGGCCGCGAGGTTGTCCACCTGGGTGCCGACCTCGACCGACGCGGCGCCCGCCCGCGCGAACCAGCGCAGCGACGCGGCCACCAGCCGGTGCCCCACGCGCTGCCCCTGCGCCCGCGGGTCCACCGCAACCAGCTCGATCACCCCCTGCGGCGCGGATCCAGCCGGGCCCGCGATCAGCCGGCAGGTGATGAAGCCCAGCGGCACGCCCTCCGCCCCGCGAACCACCAGGAACGCGTCCGCGCGCCCGGCCAGCGAGTTCTCCACCCAGCGCACGTAGAGTGCGTCCGCGCGCTCCCGTCCGATGCGCGGATCCGCGTGGAAGTGCCCCGTGCGAAAGGCGCGGGCGATCGTCCGCAGCGCGGGGACGTCCTCCGCCCGGGCGTGCTCGATCTCCCCATCCACCGCCGTGCCGTCCAGCGGGAGGGCAAAGGTGACGAGGGTATCCGCAAGCCAGAAGCCCTCCCCCGCCAGCAGCCGGGGAAGGGTCGCGTCGCGCGCGTCGCAGCGCAGAAAGAGCAGGTCGATCCCCGCCGCGTCCGCCCGGCGCGCGGCCTGCGCGGCGACGGCGGACAGCGCGGCGTCCGCGTCGCCGGTGCCCCACCAGGCGGGAGAGATGCAGCGGCCCGCGGGGACGCCCAGCACCTCGCTGTCCCACGCCAGCGGCATCCATCCTCCCAGCGCACCGGTCTCCGCATCCCCCGCCAGCAGCACCTCCCCCGCCGCGCCGGACGCCGTCGCGCGAAAGGCGTCCAGCGCCGCGGCAGCCTGGTCGCCCGCGGAAACGCCGTGCGCGGGGCGCGTCGCCGCCCAACGCTCCACGGCGGGGCGCAGTCCATCGACCTCGCCCGCCGTGACGGGGCGGACCGCAGTGTGGCCGCTCACCGCGTCAGCCCTTGGCGCCGGACGCGCGCTCGCCGTAGATCCCGTCCGGACGCACCACCCGCAGCACCGTCAGCAGCAGGATGCGCAGGTCCAGCGGGAACGAGGAGCCGTTCACGTACTCCACGTCCAGCCGCAGCCGGTCGCCCCAGGGGAGCGAGTTGCGCCCGGACACCTGCGCCAGCCCCGTGATCCCCGGGCGCACCAGCAGCTTGCGCGCCTGCTCCGCGTCGTAGTACTCGCGGTGAAACGGCAGGTCGGGGCGCGGGCCCACCAAACTCATGTCCCCGCGCAGCACGTTGGTCAGCTGCGGAAGCTCATCCAGGCTGTAGCGGCGGAGAAAATGGCCGATGCGGGTGATGCGCGCGTCGTTCTGGCGAATCTTGAGCGAGCCGTCCTCGTTCAGCTCCACCGCCGATTCCTTGCCCACCTGCATGGTGCGGAACTTGGCCATGCGAAACACCCGCCCCCCGCGTCCCAGGCGATCCTGGAAGTAGAGGACGGGCCGGCCGCTGTCCGCCCACACCGCCAGGGCAAGGACCAGAAGGAGGGGCGAAAGAAGAAGAAGGAGCAGGGCCGCGCACAGCACGTCCATCCCGCGCTTGGCGGCGGGCCACACCCCGCCGCGTGGCGCGATGTCCGTGGGCGTCAACGCCGGTGGGCCGCGGCGATGGTGAGCACCGCGTTGGCCACGTCGTCCACGTCGGACGGGGACAGGCCGGGGTGCAGCGGAAGGCTGATGGCGCGCTCGAAGCCGTCGAACGCCACGGGAAAGTCTTCCGGGCGGTAGCCGTACGTTTCGCGGTAGTACGGGTGCAGGTGCACGGGGATAAAGTGCACGCTGGTGCCTATGTTGCGCGCCGCCAGCTCGCGGATGAACTCGTCGCGGCCGATGGTGAGCGTTTCGGGGCGGATGCGCACCACGTACAGGTGCCAGGCGTGCTCCACCTCGGCCCGCTCCGCGGGCAGCTCCAGCGAATCGTGCCCCGCGAACGCGGCGTTGTAGCGGGCGACGACGTCGTAGCGGCGCTCCTGAAAGCCGTCCAGCTTGCGCAGCTGCCACAGCCCCAGCGACGCCATGATGTCGCTCATGTTGTACTTGTAGCCCGGCGTGGTGATCTCGTACCACCAGCTGCCGGCGCGGTCGTAGCGGTTCCAGCCGTCGCGGCTCATGCCGTGCCGGCTCACCATCCGCGCGCGGTCCAGGAATTCCTCCGACGCCGTGAGCGCGCCGCCCTCGCCCGTGACCAGGTTCTTGGTGGCGTAGAAGCTGAACGCCGCGGGGTTTTCACCCGCGCCGATGCGCTGCCCCTTGTACGACGCGGGAACCGCGTGGGCGGCGTCTTCCAGCAGCAGCAGGTCGCGCTGCTTCGCCATGTCGCGCAGCGGGTCCAGGTCCGCCGGGTGCCCCGCAAAGTGCACCGGGATGATGGCGCGCGTGCGCGGCGTGAGCGCCGCCTCGACCGCCGCGGGGTCGATGTTCAGCGTGTCGGCCTCCACGTCCACCAGCACGGGGCGCGCGCCCAGGTGCTCCACCACGTTGGCCGTGGCTGCGAAGGTGTAGGTGGTGGTGATCACCTCGTCCCCGCGGCCCACGCCGGCCGTGGCCAGCGCCGTGTGCAGCGCCGCCGTGCACGAGCTTACCGCCAGCGCGGCCGGGGCACCCAGGTACGCCTGGAAGTCCGTTTCGAACTGGCGGGTCTTGGGACCGGTGGAAAGCCAGCCGGACCGCAGCGTGTCCGTCACCTCCGCGATTTCCTCGTCCCCCAGGCAGGGAGGCGAGAACGGAAGGAAATCGCGGCGCGTGGCCGAGGGCAGGTCGACGGACATAACGGCTTTCGCGCGATCAAAGGGAAGGCGGGGGTGACGCATCGGGACACCGCCCGTTTATCCAAAATACCCGTGTTTTCACCCCCCGCCAAGGGTATGGCGAAGGTTCACTGCCCGTCCGCGGCGAACAGAGCGCCCAGCAGGGCATCCATCCGGCGGGTGTACGCCTCCTGCGTGTACGCTTCGCGCACGAATGCGCGATACGTTTCCGCGTTCACGCGCAGCAGCCCGCGGTCCGTTTCCAGCCGTTCCAGCAGCGCGGCCGCGTCGTCCGCGCCGGCGTCCGCGGGGAGCATGAAGCCCCGCCCCTCGGCCAGCAGGTCGCGGTTGGAGACGATGTCGCAGGCCACGGGGCACAGCCCGAAGAACCCGGCCTCGAGCATCACCCGCGCCAGCCCTTCGGCGTAGCGCGAGGGAAAGTAGAACACGGCGGCCCGGCGAAACTCGTCGTACAACGCGTCGCCGGAAAGCTCGCCCCGGTACTCCATCCACCCCTCGTCGGCGGCCGCTTTCACCCTCTGCAGCAGCGCGTCTTCGCCGGTGGAGGGCGGGCCGACGAGGACGAAGCGGAAGCGGCCGCCGTGCAGCCGCCGCGCCACCTCGATAAAGTCGTCCACCCCCTTGGCCGCCATTACCCGCGTAACCAGCAGCACCCCCAGCGGCTCGGCCTGGTAGTCCCGCTCCCCCGTGTCGGGGACGGAGACGGCGCTGCCGATGTACGACATCTTACCCGCGTGCTCCGGAATGCGCTCCGCCAGCCAGCGCAGGTCGCCGCTGTTCTGGAAGAGGAACGCCTCGCTGGCCCCCAGCGAGGCGCGCGCCAGCCGCAGGTACACGCGGCGCAGCAGCGCGTAGGCTGCGCCCCCCTCCGAAAACGTGCGCCCCAGCCCCGTCACCGTCACCAGCGAGCGGACACCGGCGGCACGGGCGAGGAGCGGCCCCACCAGCACCAGCTTGGTGGAGTAGAAGTGGGCCAGGTGCAGCCGCCGCCGGTTGCGCCGCAGGTACGCGTACAGGCGCAGCAGGGGAAGCAGGTCGCGCGCGCCCATCCCCTCGCGCAGGTCCACCCGCACAAAGCGCTCGTCCGGAACGCCGGGCACGGGCCCGGGAAGGCCGTACGTCACCTCCACCTGCCGCGACTCGCGCCCGTACGCCATCCGGTAGTCGCCGTACGGGAGCGCCTTGTTGGCCACGTACAGGACGCGCAGCCGGCCTGCAACGTTGGAATCCGCGCCGCCAGGCGCCTCGGTTTCCGCGGATCCGCCGTCCATCGCGCCGCGCGGAAGGATCCCATTCCGCGCTCCGCCGGTCCCGCTCCGCTCCGCGCTCAACGTCGCCCATCCAGCACGCGGTCGTACTCGCGGCAGACGCCGGCCACGTAGGCGGCGGTGGAGAACAGCTCCAGTGCCCGGTCGCGCGCGGCGCTTCCCATCCGCCGGCGCAGCGGCTCGGAGGCCAGCAGCGTCTCCAGCGCGTCCGCCAGCGCGGCGGGGTCCGACGGCGGCACCAGCAGCCCCGTCTCGCCGTCCACGATCTGCTCCGGCACGCCGGCGATGCGGGTGCCGATGACGGGAAGCCCCAGCGCCATGGCCTCCAGGTGCGTGCGGGGAAAGCCCTCCGACCCGCGCACCTGCAGCGTGCGCCCGGGCATCTCCAGCTGCTCCTGGCTCACCGACGGCAGCACGGTCACGTCCGCCAGGTGGTAGAAGGGGAACGGGTCCCCCTGCCAGCCGGTGAAGGTAAGGTTGTCCACCCCCAGCTCGCGGCACAGGTCGAAGAGCCACGCCTGGTAGTCGCTGCTTCCCTCCGGAAAGTCGCCCACGGCCAGGAACACGGCCCGGTCGCCCCATCCCCGCCGGTTGAGCTCCGCCACGGCCCGGATCAGGTGATGGTGCCCCTTGAACGGCACGACGGAGGCGAAGCAGCACACCACCAGCCTGCCCCGCGCCCGCAGCCCCGCGGGCCACGCCGGCGGCGCCTGGGTGGTCGAGGGAACGCGGGTGCCGTTGTAGACGGTGACCGCCTTGCGCCGCCCGCCCGCCGAGAGCGTGTCCTGCACACCATCGGATACGGTGATGATGCGGTCGGCGGATGCCTCGAACAGAAAGCGCCCCGCCTTGCGCAGCGGCATCTCGCCACGAAGGTGGGCGATGACCGGCAGGCCCAGCATCCGCGCGGCGGGAACGGTCATCAGCGCCGCGCGCGCCTCGTTCACGTGCACCAGGCCGATCCGCAGCTCGCGCAGCAGGCGGTGGACCTTGCGGGTGATGGGGAGCAGCTCGCCGGCGGCGATGCGCGCGCGCTGCAGGAGGGAGGTGCGGAACAGCGCGCCGCCGTGGCTGCCCAGCGCACCCTCCGGCGCGATGACGGTCACCGGCAGCCCGGCCTCGCGAAAGGCGGCGGCCACGGGACCCTCGCCCATCACCAGCACGTGCGGCTCCACGTGCGGGGGAAGGTGGCGCACCAGCTCCAGCAGGCTGCGCGGCGCGCCGGCCATCCGCTGCGGGTAGCCGATCACGTACAGCACCCGCAGCGTCGCCTTCGCCCCCGGCGCCGCGTCGCGCGCCCGCGGCGCCGGCGCGACGGCGCCGTCCGCCCG
>NZ_JBMDXM010000180.1:0-26260 GCF_048594345.1 Longimicrobium sp. | reverse complement strand
CTGCGCGGGGGAGGGAGGTGCGACGCACCTTGCCGAAGCGGGATCGAAGTCCACCTCCCCCAGGGGTTTTTGGGGGAGGTGCGAGCCTAGGCGAGTAAGGGGGCGCCCGCGGACGAAGTTCGATGCTGGTGGTCGAGCCCGAATCCAGCGGCAACATGCAGTTCTCCCCTCTCCGTGAGGAACGAACGGGGAGGGGCCGGGGGAGGGGCAACCCCGCGGACACACACATACGAACGGGGCACGTGCCCGGACGTCTACGTAAACGGATCGTGAGCTGATGGCGGGACTGGAATCGCTGCTGAAGGGGCGGGAGCTGGCGGGCCGCTACCGCATCGAGGAGGTGATCGGGCGGGGAGGGATGGGCGCCGTGTACCGGGCCGTCGACCAGCGCCTGGGTCGCCCCGTGGCCGTAAAGGTGATCACCGCCTCCGCCGGCAACGACCCTGAGGTGCGCGAGCGGCTGCGGGCGCGCTTCAAGCACGAGGCCGCCTCCGCCGCCCGCCTGCCCAAGCACCCCAACGCGGTGACCGTGCACGACTACGGCACCGACGACGAGCTGGGGCTGGACTTCATCGTCATGGAGCTGCTGGAGGGCGAGGACCTGGCCACGCGGCTGCAGCGCGGCGGCATGCCCCCCATGGCCGAGTCGCTGCGCATCCTGCAGCACGCGGCCCGCGGCGTGGCCGTGGGCCACCGCGCCGGCCTCATTCACCGCGACGTGAAACCCGGCAACGTCTTCCTGGTCCGCCACGGCGACGAGGAAGAAGTCCGGGTGCTGGACTTTGGCATCGCCAAGGCCATGGCGGACGAGGACACCGCCTCCGCCGGCCTTACGCACGATGGCCGCGCGCCGCTTTCGCCCGCGTACGCTTCGCCCGAGCAGCTGCGCGGCGACGCGCGCCTCACCGCGGCGTCGGACGTGTTCTCGCTGGGCGCGCTGGGCTTTCAGCTGCTCACCGGCACCCGCGCGTTCACCGATGCGGACCGCGCGCGCATGGGCGCGGGGATGGACGTTCCCGTTCCCGCCCTGCGCGCCCGCAACCCGCAGGTGCCGGACGAGGTGGAGCAGGTCATACGCCGCGCCCTGCACCCCGACCCCACGCAACGCTTCGCCGACGCCAACGCCATGGCCGACGCGCTGGCGGGTCCCATGCGGCGGATCACGGACACGCCGCTGGCCGCCGCCGTCCCCGCCGCCGGCGGCGCGCTGGTGGACGACGATCGCACCATGCTGGCGGACGCGGACCGCACCGCCTTTGCGGGCGACGACGACCGCACCATGCTGGCGCCGCCCGTTCCCCCGCGCGGGGCGCCGCGTCCCGCCGCGGAGGTGCGCCCCGCCACGCCGGTGATGACGCCGCCTCGCCGCCGCGTGGTGGCCGAGGAGCGAAGCGGCATCCATCCCATGGTGTGGGTGCTGCTGCTGGCGGTCGTGGCGATCGGCGGCTTTCTCCTCTTTCAGCAGATGAACCGCCGCTCCACCGCGGGACCGATCGTGGCGGACACCACGGTGGTGGATACGGCCAAGCAGGACACCATCGACAACACCGACGCGCTGGCGCTGAGCATGGAGGGGCTGCGCTTTCTGAACGCCGGCGACCCCGCGATGGCGCTGGACTTCTTCCGCCGCGCCAACCAGATCGACGAGCGCAACCCCGAGTACCGCGACCAGATGGCCGTGGCGCTCATCCGCCTGGGGCGGCACGCGGAGGCGGCGCAGCTGCTGGAGGCCACCATCCGTATCGACCGGCGCTACGACCTGCTGTACAGCCACCTGGCCGAGGCGCGCCTGGCGCTGGGCGATACGCTGGCCGCCATCCGCGCGCTGGAGGCGTTCGTCGAGACGACCCAGAACTCCGCGGACAGCCAGCGCGCCATGCAGATGCTGGAGGCGCTCCGCTCGCCGCCGCCGCCCGTGCTTCCCGTGCCGGGCCCGGGGCAGACGGTCGACACCCTGACAACCACCGTGCCGACGGACACGTTCCAGCCGCCCCCGCGTCCCGCGCCGCGCGACAGCATCCGCTTTCCGCGCTGACGGTGGATTTTGCGGTGGCGGTGCGTGGCTCCGGCCACGTGGAGCTTGCGGCGTACGGGCTGGCGGATGCGGAGCACCAGGTGGAAAAGGAGATCCGCACGCTCTGGCCCGACGCCGTTGCCGTCGACGTTCTGGATGTGGCGCGGATGGATGAGGCGTCGCGGATCGTGGAGGAGTTCCGGGTGCGCTACCGCGTTCGCGGCACCATCCCCGTGACGGCGGACACGGAGGCCGATGCGCACAAGGCGGCGCTGCGGACGATGCGTGACCGCTTCATCGGCAGCCGCTTCGAGCGGATCACCTGGGAGGTGGTGCCGGTCGCGTGAACGCCGCCAACACTGGCGAAGGAACTCCGGTACGCCTCCACGGAGGGACCTCTTCTTGCATTTTCCGAGTAACTCACTGGTGTTGACCAACCGGTGTTCCGCGGGTATGCTTGACCCTGCGGCCCGTCACGATCCATGTCGATGACGGGAGACTCTACGAACGGAGGCACGTATGTTCCGCACCGCACGCAGACTCCTGGCGATGCTCCGGCGTACACCCGATGTGCCTGCGGGTGATGACGAGCATCTCCGCAGCTCGCGCGAGAACGAAACGCGGTTGAATGCCGCAATCGAGGAACTGGACGCCGGTCGCGGTACGCTGACCAGCATGTCGGAGTTGCAGGGCCGCCTGCGTGAAGTCGCGGCGCGGTAGCGAGAGCACGTCGGTTCAAAAGCGGGATGGGTTTCCGGCGCAGAAAATCAGCCGGAAACCCATTTTGTCGTCGCAGTTCATGGAGGATCTGCAGCACTGGATCGAGACGGACCGCAAGGTCGCGCTGCGCCTGCTGGATCTGATGAACGAGTGTCTTCGGACGCCGATGGAGGGCAAGGCGAAGCCGGAGCCGCTGAAGCGAAATTGGGCAGGATGGTGGTCCCGTCGTTTAACCGACGAGCACCGCATCGTATATCGGGTGTCAGACGAATACGTGGAGTTCGCGCAGGCGAGATACCACTACGACGAGTGATGTGATTCGCGCTTGAGCGGAGCCGACCGTGAGGACGGACCTCACCATTGGCTTGGCTCACACCCGTCAGGGCACGTAGCTGACGCCGAAGTACGCCGTCAGGTCCTTGCGGTAGCCGCCGTCCAGGCCGTACGCGGTGCCGGCCAGCAGCCGCATCCCGGGGCTCCCCGCGGCGCGGAGGGAGGGGACGGTGAGCAGGACTTCCGCGCCGACCACGCGCAGCCAACTCTGGTATCCGGGATCCGTCGTACCGCCCCAGAAATACGGTGTCACCGAACCAAGTGTGGTGCTGACGCGGTAGGTCAGCAGGTCGCGGCCCTCCAGCGCACCCCAGCGTAGCGCCGGCATCGCCACGCGCTGCCCCATCACCGCCTCGTCCACCAGCGGCGACGCGGGGCCGCCCACCGTCCACTGCTCCCAGACCGGCGCGCCACCGCTCACGCGCCCCATCGCCGCCTCCGCGCGCACCCCCAGCCCGCCCCATCCCGCGCCGAACGCCGTCGTCACCAGGCCGCGGCTCCAGCGCTCGCCCTGCGTCTGGCCGGCGGCGCCGGTCACCATCAGCACGCCGGACGAGTATGCCGTGCCCACACGCCGCCCGTCCGCCGCGTAGTACCGGCCAAAGGCCAGCGTGCGCCCGCCGCTCTCGCCATCCGCCAGTTCCAGGTTCCCGGCGGAGGCGCCCAGCCGCCACTCCTGCAGGCGCCGCCCCGCGCTCCACGCGTTGCGCGCCATCAGCGCGCCGCCCGCGTACCGCGCGTCACGCGTCGTGGGGCCGTACGCGGGAAGGCGCGAGGGCTGGTGATCCAGATAGAACGCCTCGCCCAAGATCAGCGGCCGCATCCCCCGCCAGACGGCGGTGAGCGAGCCGCCGCGCTCCATACCCCGGTCGCCCCACACGCCCTGCGCCGCCACCGCCAGCCGCCCCACGGGATCCGCGTTGTAGAGCATGACGCCGGCTGATCCGCCGTCCGCGTTCACCGCGCCCAGCGGCAGCACCCGCGTCCACCGCGGCCCCAGGCCGTACCCGGACGCCGGCGGTACCGGACCGCGCGCAAAGGTGTCCGCGGCGGCGGCCGCCACCCGGGGCACCGCGGGGACCAGCGCGGCGGGAAGGCTCACGACGGGACCGGGGCGTGCGCTGTCGGGGCGGATGCGGTGCAGGTCCAGCCCGCCCGCGTGCATGGAGAGGAAGTACACGTCCCCCGTGGCACGGTCCACCTCCGGCGCCACGGCCGCGCCGGTCACGCGCGTCAGCGGTTCCGACTCCGCCTGCCGCAGATCGACCCGCACCAGGTTGGCGATCCCGCCCGCCTCGCTGACGGCGATCAACCCCGATCCATCCGCCGCGAAGACGGGATCGTACGTGCTCCCACGGGGGTCGTCGTGCACCACGCGCGGCGTGCCGCCGGACGCGTCGATGGTCACCAGCTTCCAGCGCCCGCGCTGCTGCATGGCCGCGGCGATCGTGGCGCCGTCGGGAGAGAAACGCGGGTGATCAAAGACCAGGTCCGGCGCGCCGGGGGCGAGCGGCGTGATGGAGCCGGTGCGCAGGTCCACCATCACCAGCCCGCAGAAGCCCTCGCGGCATTGGACGGCCACGGCGCGGCGCCCGTCCGGCGCGGGATCGGCGCCGCGGATGGAGGCGCCGTAGGTGACGCGGCGAATGGTGTGCCGCCGCCAATTCCACACGAACAGGTCCGGCCGCGTGGCCCCGCCGCCGATGGGCGCGGAGCGGGTGACCAGGACGTCGTCGCCGTTGGGAAGGAAGCGCGGGTCCTCGTACGCAAGCCCGTCGGACGGGCGCAGGGTGGCCAGCGCGGCGCGGGCGCGGGGATGCACGCGGATGGCGGGAACGTCTTCCGGGTCGCGCGCCAGCAGGCGGCGGCGCCCGGCCTGGTCCGCGCTGTCCATGGCCGCTTCGGAGGTACGCCAGATGACCACGCGGGTGAACGCCGAGGTCGATCCGCGCAGCGTGACCGCCACGTGCTGGCCATCCGGTGACACCGCGGGGTCGCCGGTCCCCCACGCCAGGTGCTGCACCGTGTCACCCACCACCAGCCCCGCCTCCGCCAGCCGCCGCCGTGCCTCCAGCGCGTGGGCGGTCACGTCCACGGTGAAAAAGCCGTACATCTCCTGCGGCGTGCCGCCGTAGACGCCGGCGAACGCCTGCTCGAACGAGCGTCCCTGGCGCGCGCTCATCCGGCGCCACAGGTGAACCAGGCTCTCGTCGCCGCGGCGTTCCGCCAGCCACTCCAGGAACGCGGAGCCCGCCAGGTACGCCATCCCGCCCGCCTGGTACGGCCCCGTTTCCGCGTTCAGCTGGCCGTAGGAGGGGAGCCGTCCCTCGATGGCCCACTGCCGCAGCACCGCCGCGCGCGCGACGCCATGGGGGCGCCCGCTTCCGGTCAGCCGGCCCTCCACGTACGTGGCGTACCCCTCCTTTACCCAGCGCGGTGAGTCCGTCAGCGGCCCCACGCCGCGCGGGTCCATGACGGACATTACGCGGGTGAACGGGTTGCGGCTGGGGCGGGTAAGGTGGGCGATGTGGACAAACTCGTGCACCATCAACTGCTCTACGAACGAGCGCGTGTGGCCCAGCGTGGACCGCGCTTCTGGTGGCGTGGGATACAGCAGGATGTAGGGCGTGCGCAGAAAGCTGAACGCGCTGCCGTTCGCCTCGCCCGCGGGGTCGTCGACGACGACGGTGACCCGCCGCGACGGCGCGCTCCCCACCGTTGCCGCCACCACGGAGCGAATCCCCTCCAGCCGCGAAACCACGTCGCGCGTCCACGTCTCCAGCTCCGCGGGATAGTGCACGTCGAAGTGCTCCGTGCGCATGGTCCGCCATTCCAGCCACGGGCGGGTGCTCTGCGCGCGAAGCGGCGGCGCGAGCGCCAGGGCGGACAGCGCCACGAACAGCAGCAGACGACGGATCATGCGAATGCGGTCGGGTGGAGCGGCGGACGGCAGGCTGGCGGATTACCCGGCATCGTGCAGGTGTGTTTCAACGGGATGTGGATCGTCGTGGATCGAACTGCGTCCGACGGTGTGCCCCTCCCCCGGCCCCTCCCCGTTCGTTCCTCACGGAGAGGGGAGAATTCGATCCCGCTTCGACAGGGTGCGTTGCGCGCGCGTTATCCGTCAACGCACCAGGCTGATCCGACGACGAACCGAAGTGTTGTCCGCCGTCGCACCACCCTGTCATTTCGAAGGAGGCGCCGCGCCAAACCGCACGTGCGCTGCGAACCCTGGCGCCGATCGAGAAATCTACTCTCCGACGGCTCGAAAACCGATACGCGCCCCCGTATCCGCCCTCACCCGTCCGCGCAGGCGGACATCGCGTTCCCCAGCCGCGAATTGCTCGGCTTGAGGGCCATGTGGATCATTTCCCTCATCGCCAGGTGACCACGCGTTGCTACGACCAAGCTAACTCGCAGATCAGAGAACGGGAATGTGTCCCGCTTGAGGGCGAATCACGAATAGTTTAGGCTATGGCTTAATTGTTGTGCGATCTTTGAAAAACAGCGCACATTCGTTGCGATATTGCATGAAAAAATAGAAACTTTTCAGTAGATTCCGAGCACGAGTAACCGATACGTCTCCAAACGTACTCCGTCAAGAATGGCGTAAAGGGGTTGCAGCACGCATCGTGAACGCACATATTAATCCGCGCGAAGTAACGTGTCGGGACTCGTTGTTGTATTGCCGCCAAGAGGGAGGGGGCTTTGAGCAAGCGGCGGGATGGGCTCCAGCGGCATTCCTGTATGCTGCGCGTACTTGGGAGCCTGGGTGCGACCACATCGCTACTCTCGCGAACAGGCGACGGAATCTGCCTTTCCGAGCCGAATAACTTCAGCCTCAGGAGCAAAAGATATGGGTGAGGAACGTTTCACAGTCACACGATCTGATGGGCATGTGCTGGGTGGCTTTGACCGTATGGATGAGGCGCAGAGAGCCGCGGTAGACGACGCGGCAGAACGCAATTATGGTCTCAAGTGGAAGCTATTCCAAGGCGGTGCATTTGGATCGCCCACCACGCGCGGCGATGGTGTTTGGTCGTATGAGTTGAAGGAACGCTAGTTCGGACGTTGGCTCTAGAGAACGCGCCGCACTGACGGGGTGCGGCGCGTTCCTGTGGCGTAGCCGCCGTCACTCCTCTACAACATGCGGCTGAAGCTGCTCGAGCACGGCCGCGGTGTCGTCCGCGACGATCAGGATGATGTCGCCCTCCTGCATCATCTCCATCGCCTTGTCCACGGCCTCCGGCTCGGAGAGCACGGTTTCCCAACGATCGGAGGGGAGGCCGCCCGCCTCTAGCCCCTCGCTGATCAGGCGAGCGACGTCGCCGGGGGCGCGGCCGCGCAGGTATTTGGGGTGTTCCTTGGCGATTACGTAGTCCAGCCCGGACGCCGCGAGCCCAAGGTCGCGCAGGTCCTGGTCGCGGCGGTCGCCGGGCATGGTCACCAGGCCGATGCATCGCCTCGCGCCCGAACGACGGGCGAATTCCGCCAGCGCGCGCACGGCCGCCGGATTGTGCGCGTAGTCCACCACCACGCGCCCCCGCGCCGTCCGCAGCACGTTCATCCGCCCCGGCGTCGTGGCGCCAGAGGGGAGAAAGGTCATCAGTCCTGCGCGGATCTCGTCGACCGAAACTCCCTGCGTGTACACGGCCGCGACGGCCGCCATCGCGTTCTGCACCTGGAACTTCGCCGCGCCGCCCAGCGTCAGCGGCACCTCCGCCGCGGCAGCGACGGGGATGCGCTCGCCGCCGCGGCGGATGACGATCGTCTCACGTCCGCCCTCATCCTCCACCACCAGCGCCGTCCCGCCCGCGGCAAGGTGCTCCGCGACGGCGGGATGACCGGCGTCGAACGAGAACAGCACCAACTCCCCTTCCGTCACCGCGCGCATCCGCAGCACGAGCGGATCGTCCGCGTTAAGCACGGTGTGGCCGCCGGGCTTTACGGAGGCCGGGATGAGCGCCTTGACCTCCGCCAGCTGCTCCACGGTGTGGATACCGCGCATCCCCAGGTGGTCGGGGCTCACGTTCATCACCACGCCCACGTCACAGACGCCGTAGCCCAGGCCGGAGCGCAGGATGCCGCCGCGCGCCGTCTCCAGCACCGCCACCTCCACCCGCGGATCGGACAGGACGATGTCGGCCGCCAACGGGCCGGTCAGATCGCCCTCCATCAGCAGCTGCTCCTGGTGGTAGACGCCGTCCGTGGTGGTGAAGCCCACGCGCTTCCCCGTCTGGCGCAAGAGGTGGGCGATCAGCCGCGTGGTCGTCGTCTTTCCGTTGGTGCCCGTAACCGCGATGACGGGAATGGTGGTCTCGCTCCCCGGCGGATACAGCATGTCGAGCACGGCGCCGGGAACGTCACGCGGCGTGCCCTCGTCCGGATCCGTGTGCATCCGGATGCCGGGGGAGGCGTTGACCTCGATGATCGCGGCGCCGTTCTCGTCAAAGGGGACGGAGATGTCGTGCGTCAGCACGTCCAGCCCGGCGATGTCGAGGCCCACCGCCGCCGTGGCCAGTTCGCACAGGCTGGCGTTGCGGGGATGGATGTCGTCGGTGCGGTCGATGGAGGTGCCGCCGGTGGAGATGTTGGCCGTCGCCCGCAGGCAGACCGTCTCTCCCGCGGCGGGAACCGAGTCGAGCGTCCACCCGCTGCGCGCAAGGTGGCGCTCCGTCAGCGCGTCCAGCGGCAGCGGCGTGAGCGCGCGCCTGCGTTCGGGGCGAGACATGTCCCGGGCGGGGTTGCGGTTCTCCTCTTCCGCCAGCGCGCGGATGCTGCGCCGTCCATCCCCCGTCACGTGCGCCGCCACCCGCTCCGCCACCGCCACCACGCGTCCGTCCACGACGACCACGCGGTGGTCGCGTCCCTCCACGTAGCGCTCCACGACGACCGTGGGATGCTCGGCCAGGGCGACGGGCCAGGCGGCGCGGAGGTCGTCGTCCGTGTGCAGCGCGCCGCTGATGCCACGGCCGTCGTTGGCGTCCAGCGGCTTGATGAGGACGGGATAGCGCAGGTCCGCGGCAATGTCCAGCGCCTCGTCCAGCGTGTGCGCCACGCCGCCGCGCGGCACGGGGATAAGGTAGCGGTCCAGCAGGCGCTTGGTGCGGTCCTTGTCGGAGGTGAGGTCGGTGGCGATCACGCTGGTGCGGTCCGTCATTGTGGCGTCGGTGCGGCGCAGGCTGCGGCCCAGGCCCAGCTGCACCACGTGCTCCCCCGGCGCGCGCCGCACGGGAATGCCGCGCCGCCGCGCCTCGGCGATCAGCACGGTCGCCGTGGGGCCGGGGTGCGCCTTGAGGTAGATGGCGTGCAGCGCGGCCACGACTCGCTCCGTCTCCGGATCGTCGCCGCGCAGGCAGGCGCGCACCAGCGCCGCGGCCTCGTGCACGGCCTCGGTCCCCAGCTCCGCCTCGTCGTATCCCATCACCAGCACCGGCGGATCATCCGCCCCCTGCTCCACGATCCGGCCGGACGATACCGGCGACCCCGCCCGCCGCTGCAGTTCCATCGCCACGTGCAGCACCGCACCCGGCCACGACGCCGCGTCCCCCAGCCGCGCGGAGCCGGGGAGCGCCTCCGCCAGCCGCTGGGCGAAGCCTTCCGCGTCCGCCGGCGACGAGTCCGCGAGACCCCCAAGAACTACCTCTCCCGCCACAACGGGATCGGGCGACCACAGGTTGCGGCCACGGAGGGCGCGCACGCCGCGGACGCGAAGGTCGCCAGCCAGCCTTGCGAGGGTTGAAGCAGAGATGGATTCGGTCATGGTGTGGGACGAGGGGAGCGGGCCGGCCTGTCGATGTCAGAGCATGCAAGGGCGCGGCCTCCGGTGGGGAGGCCGGTGGTTGGTTCCGTCGGTGTTTCCGGGTGGAGCTTTAGCGATGCGCGTCGTCGCGCGGCGGCGGGGGCTGGCCGATGGCGTCGGCGGACTGCACATGGCGCGGGCGCTCGGTGCAATCGATGCGCCGCGCGTAGCGGCGGTCGGCGTGGGCCCCGCTGGCCTGCTGCGGCTCTGGACGAGTCTGGGGCGTTTCGTTGGTGTTCATGGGAACCGCCAGCTGGGTGAATGACACCGACCGAATTGGCGTATGGAGTGCGCGCAGGCCCCATGCCGTCGCTGAAACACGGCCGCGAATCGCCACGGACGGTGCGCCGCCGTAAGTTCGGGGTTGACAATCATTTATGACGGATGTAGATTCGTCGCACTTCGACATGGCAGAGAGTTTTCTCTGTTTGAGCCGATAGTTCTGAAGCCGGGGACTGATCCTGCAGCGGACGTGGAGTCTTAGCGGACATCGCGGAAAACTGTGGGGATGTCACCCACCGATACTCACGTATCTGGCTTCAAACACAGCTCTCTGTTGTGTCCTGGTCGCGGGGTGGAGCAGCCTGGTAGCTCGTCGGGCTCATAACCCGAAGGTCGCGGGTTCGAATCCCGCCCCCGCTATGTGTGAAGAAGCCTCCGCGCCGATCCGGTGTGGAGGCTTCCTCGCGTTCGGGAACGGCGGTTCACGCGGAGGCGCGGAGGAAAAGATAAGACGCGGAGAAAGCATGGATCTGTTTCCGCGGCTCTCTTTTGACGTGCGCGTCTCCGCGTGAAATCATCGGTTGCCCTTGCGCGCGCACGGGCGCCGGTTGTTTTGTTGTCGTCATGCACATTCGCACTCTGATGTTCGCCACGTTGCTGGCCATGCCCGCAGCCTGCCAGCCCACGGGGATGCCGCAGCCCGCCGCGCCCGGTGATGGCGCGCTGCAGATGATCGTCGTGACCACCGCGGACTGGGACGCGGTGGATGCCACGCTGCAGCGCTACGAGCGTGGCGCGCCGGACCAGGCGTGGCGGGCCGTGGGCACCGCGATCCCGGCGGCGGTGGGACGGACGGGGCTGGCGTGGGGCACCGGCATCCACCCCGATCCCGGGATCGCCGGGCCGGTGAAGCGCGAGGGGGACGGCAAGGCGCCGGCCGGCATCTTTCGATTGAGCTCCGCGTTTGGCTACGCGCCGGCGGCGGAGACGGGATGGATCCGCCTGCCGTACGTGCAGACCGACGCCGGCATCGAGTGTGTGGACGATTCGCGGTCACGCTTCTACAACCGCCGCGTGGCCCGCGACACCATCCCCCAGCCCGACTGGACCAGCCACGAAGAGCTGCGCCGCAACGACGAGCTGTACCGCTGGGGCGTGTGGGTGGACCACAACAGCGACCCACCGGCGCCCATGGGCGGTTCCTGCATCTTTCTGCACGTGTGGGCCGTTCCCGGCGCCGCCACCAGCGGCTGCACGGCCATGGCGGAAAGCGATTTGCGCCAGCTGCTGGCATGGCTGGACCCGCGGGCCCGGCCCGTGCTGGTACAGCTTCCGGCGGCGCAGCACGGAACGCTGCGGGGCGCGTGGAGGCTGCCCTGAGCCGCATCGCCAGCGTTATTGGCGGCTTGCGTGTCTGGTAGAAACGGCATGACCGACGACGTGGCCCTGCTCGTGGAGCGCGCGCTGGGGGGCGACCCCGACGCGGCGGACCGGCTGGTGCGGCTCCACATGGGCGCCGCATACGCCGTGGCGTTGGCCGTGACCCGCAATCCGCACGAGGCCGAGGACGTGGCGCAGGACGCGCTGGTGCTGGCGCTGGAGCGGCTGGCCGAGTGCCGCGACCCGCGCAAGTTCGGTGGATGGCTGGTGCGCATCGTCCGCAACCGCGCCTTCAACCACCGCCGCTACCTGGGCATTCGCGCCGCCGAGCCGCTGGAGCACGCCGACGCCGCCCCCGGCAGCAGCACTCCGCTGGAAGAAACGGAGCGCGCCGAGCTGCGCGACCGGCTTAACGAGGCCGTGGGCGAGCTTCCGCAGACGCAGCGCGAGGTGCTGCTGCTGCACGACCTGGAAGGCTGGAAGCACCGCGAGATCGGCGAAAGCCTGGGCATGCCCGAAGGCACCGTACGCTATCACCTGTTCAACGCCCGGCGCGCCGTTCGCGGCCGCCTGCGGGCGCTCGTAGGCGAGGAGGACTAGATGGAACCGGATCCGATCGACCTGGGCCCCCTGGGGCTGAACGACCTGCGCCGCGAGCGCATGGTGCGCGCCGTGCTGGCCCGCGCCCGCGTGGCTCCGCCCGTCCGCACGCCGCTGGGCGTGCTGGCCGGGTGGGCGCGCCCCACGCTGGCCGCCGCCGCCGTCGTGGCCGCCGTCTCCATCGGCACGCTGGCGTGGCCGGGCGCGCGGCAGCCGCAGCCCGCGCCGCTCACCATCGCCGACGGGCTGCGGCTGCCGGAGCCCGCCGCCGACTGGATCGCCGAAAACCGTTCGCCCACCGAGGCGGACCTGCTGGAATCGTGGGACCCCTGAGGCACCTGTTGATGAACACCCTTCTCCACACCGGCCGCGAGGGCCGTCCATGAACGCACGTAACCCCAGCCGCATGCGCATGGCGGGGATGGCCCTGCTGGCCGTCACCTTTGCCGCCGGCATGCTGGCCGGCACCGCGTTCGGCCGCGTGCTGAGCGCGCGCGAGCCCGCCGCCGTTGCCTCCACCGCCGGGTGCGAGCAAAAGCGCGGTCCGCACTACATTTTCGACGAGCTGGACCTGTCGCCGGAGCAGCGCACGCGCATCGACGGCATCATGGCCCGCCGCCGCGAGCGCACCGACTCGCTGTGGAAGACCGACGGCACCCGCATCCGCGCCGCCGTCGACAGCACGCGCGCCGAGATCCGCGCCGTGCTCACCCCGCAGCAGGCGCTGGAGTACGACCGCCTGCGCGACGAGCACGAGGCCCGGAAAAAGCAGGAGCGCGAGGCCCGCGATTCCGCCGCCAGGGCCAGCGGCGCCACGGGGAGCTGACGTTCATCGGACGATCACGCACAACGGGGAGGGGACGGGATGGAGAAGGCGCGAACGTTCTTCATGGCGCGGTTCGAGAACGCGACCCTGGCGCTGCTGCGGGTGATGGCCGGGCTGCTGTTCATGCAGCACGGCGCGCAAAAGCTGTTTGGCGCGCTGGGCGGCTGGCGCGGCGAGCCCGGCGCCACCGCGCCGCTGATGTCGCAGGCTGGCCTGGCGGGCGTGCTGGAGGTGTTCGGCGGGCTGCTGATCGTCCTGGGCCTGTTCACGCGCCCGGTGGCGTTCCTGCTTTCGGGGATGATGGCGGTGGCGTACTTCCAGGCGCACGCGCCGGAAGCCTTCTGGCCGATCCAGAACGGCGGCGAGCTGGCGGCGCTGTACTGCTTCGTCTTTCTCTTCTTTTCCGCCCGCGGCGCCGGCCCCTACAGCCTGGACGCCATGCTGGAGCACCGCCGCCGCTCCGCGCGAATGGACTTCAGCCGGTAGCACACGAAGCCTCGGCACCCTCTCCCGCCGCCGCGCGGGAGGGGGTGTGTTGCGTCGGGTTCGGTCCCGGTCGGCCGCAACCGCGGCTGGAACAGCGGGAAGCCCCGCAAACCCCGCGGGGCTGCGCATCTGCGGGTGCGGAGCGTTGCGGAGGAGTCCGAGCTACCGGAAGGTAGATCCTTCGGTCGGCACCACAGTTTGGTGTACGGGAGAGAACCACGTGGTGCCTCCCTCAGGCTCAGGAAATCAACGCTGGATCGGTCGCGGCGGGATCGAATCCTCCCCTTTCTCCCGCGACAGCGGGGGAGAGGGGTCGGGGGAGAGGGGGCCTCTCGGGCGCCAGTTCGATGCCTGTCGTCGAGCTTCGATCCCGCTCGAATTCCCGGCCGAAGCTTCCACGTCTGCCGCCTGATCTCTCGACAGATCCTCGCTCCGCGCGTGACACTACCCGCCGCATCACATCCTCCCCTCATCCGCCGCCGCCCATGGCCCAGGCCCCCGCCGTCGCACCCGTGCGGCAGTACCGCTACTACGACTTCATCACCGCCACCTTCGTGACGGTGCTGCTGTGCTCCAACCTGATCGGCCCCGGCAAGATCTGCGAGATCGGCGGGTTCACCTTTGGCGCGGGGATCCTGTTCTTTCCCATCTCGTACCTGTTCGGCGACATCCTTACCGAGGTGTACGGATACGCGCGGGCTCGGCGGGTGGTGTGGATGGGGTTTGGCGCGCTGGCGTTCGCGTCGCTGATGAGCGTGGTGGTGCTGCGGCTGCCGCCGGCGCCGGGGTACGGGGGGCAGGCCGCGCTGCAGTCCGTGTTCGCGCAGACGCCGCGCATCGTGGCCGCGTCGCTGGCGGCGTTCTGGGTGGGCGAGTTCGCCAACTCGTTCGCGCTGGCCAAGATGAAGATCCGCACCGAGGGGCGGCACCTGTGGCAGCGCGCCATCGGCTCCACCGCCGTGGGCGCCGCCGTGGACAGCGCCATCTTTTACCCCGTCGCCTTTCTGGGCGTGTGGTCTACCCGCGACGTGCTGGTGGTGATGGGCACCAACTACCTGCTCAAGGTGCTGTGGGAGATCATCGCCCTTCCCATGACGTACCGCGTGGTGCGCGCCCTGAAGCGGTTGGAGCACGAGGACCACTTCGATCGCAACACCGACTTTACCCCCTTCTCCCTCCAGGCCGGCTGATCCCACCATGAAGCTCGACCTGATCCAGACCGTCGCCTTTGCGGGCATCGTCCTGTTCCTGGGCTACGGCATCCGCCGGCTCGTTCCGCCGCTGGCCCGCTACAACATCCCCGCGCCGGTGATCGGCGGGCTGATCGTGGCGGGCATCCTTACCTGGGCGCGCTTCCAGGGCACCACGCTCATCGAGTTCGACACCACGCTGCAAAGCCCCATGATGGTGGCGTTCTTCACCAGCATCGGCTTTGCGGCCAGCCTGCGGCTGCTGAAGGTGGGCGGGCCGCAGGTGCTCATCTTTCTGGTCGCCGCGTCACTGTTCGCCGTCGCGCAGAACGTGCTGGGCGCCGGGCTGGCCGTGGCCATGGGGCTGCACCCGCTCTTTGGCGTGCTGACGGGGTCGGTCACGCTCACGGGCGGTCCCGCCACGGGGCTGGCCTTTGCGCCGCTCTTCGAGGCCAACGGCGTTCCCGGCGCGGCGACGGTGGCCGTGGCCTCGGCGATGGTGGGGATCGTGATGGGCGGCGTGATCGGCGCGCCCATCGCCACGCGGATCATCGAGCGGAACAACCTGCGCCAGCGGCACGCCCGGCAGCCGGTGGACACGCCGCTCGCGCAGGAGGTCATGGAGGAGCAGCTGGCCGACGATCCGCTCAAGACGCCCCAGGGCGAGGACGAGGAGTCGTTCGCGCTGCTGCAGAGCGTGGTGCTGATCCTGGTGGCCATGTGGCTGGGCTCGTTCGTCAGCAGCTGGTTCGCGGGGATGAAGTTCACGCTCCCCGCGTACATCGGCGCCATGCTGGTGGCCGCCGTCATCCGCAACCTGGACGACGTCACCGGCGTGTTCAAGATCCAGCAGCGCGTGATCGACGACATCGGCAACGTGGCGCTGGCGCTGTTCATCGTGATGGCGCTGATGACGCTCAAGCTGTGGGAGATCGCCAACCTGGCGGGGCCCATGATCGTGATTCTGGCGGCGCAGGTGGCGCTGATCGCGGTGATCTGCGTATGGCCCATGTTTCGCCTGATGGGCCGCGACTACGACAGCGCGGTGATGAGCGGCGGGTTCTGCGGCTTCATGCTGGGCACCACGGCCAACGCCATGGCCAACATGCGCTCGCTGGTGGAGCGCTACGGGCCGGCGCCGCGCGCGTTTCTGGTGGTGCCCATGGTGGGTGCCTTCTTCATCGACGTAATCAACGCCGTGATGATCACCGCCATCGTGAACATGCTGAAGTGAGCCAGGACCGCATCTACACGGGCGCCATCCCCTTCGTGGCGGACCCCCGGCAGGCGGAGGAGCCGCCCTCGCAGGCGGCGCCGCTCTTTCTGCTCGCCGACAGCCAGCTGCTGTTCTGGGCGGACGAGGACGGCCCCTTCATCGACCGCATTGCCGCCTGCACCGGCCCCGGCGCCCCGCGCGCCGCATACCTGGGCGCCAGCAACGGCGACAACCCCGACTTTTACTCCATCTTTCTGGCCGCCGTCCAGCCGCTGGGCCCCGCGGAGTGCCGCATGATCCCCGCGGAGCCCGCGGAAAGCGAGCTCGCGTACCTGGAATCCGCCGACATCATCCTGCTGGCGGGGGGCGACGTGGAGCGGGGTTGGCACGCGTTTCAGGCCAGTGGCGTGCGCGACCTCATCGAGCGGCGCTACCACGCGGGCGCCGTGCTCATCGGCATCTCCGCCGGGGCGGTGCAGCTGGGGAACGTGGGATGGGCGGAAGCCGATCCTGACGCCGCGTTCCCCACCTGGGGCCTGGCGCGGTTCGTGGTCGATGCGCACGCCGAGGACGAGGGCTGGGCGGCGCTTCGGGCCGTGGTCCGCGCCCGCGGGCCGGGCGCGCGCGGCATCGGCATCCCGCTGGGCGGCGGCGTGATCCTGCACCCCGACCACACGCTGCAGGCCGTCCGGCGCGCGGCGTACGAAGTCAGCTTCGTTGGCGACGCGCTGGTGGACGCGTTGATCCTGCCGCCGGAGGGGGCGGAGCGGTGAGGGTGTGAGGGTGTGAGGGTGAATGGGTGAGCGGGTGAGCGGGTGAGCGGGTGGTGGATTGAGGAAGCCGCGCACCGTTGATCTGTCATTCCGAAGGAGGCGCGGCACGGAAGCTTCCGCTACTCCGTCCTCTGGCGCCGACTGAGAAATCTACCCGTCGGATGCTCGTGGCCTGTCGCGCGCTGTAGTCCGTCGGCTCAATCCCGGGAACGCACGTGGATCGTCCGCATCGCAAAGCGATTGTGTGCCGGCTGAGGGCCTTCGGCGGCTGATGCTGTGGGCTGGCTCTTGCGGAAAGGAGCCGGCCCGACGTTTTTGCCCCTGACATTCTTCGTCCGGCTCTGGCCGACGCGCCTGCGATGAAACGTTGCGCGCGAGATGAAGGTCGTCGAAGCGCGATCGAATGCTCCCCCTTTCCGCGAGTAACGAGCAGGGAGAGAGCCGGGGGGGAGGCGCCTACGCGAGCGGTTCGAGGCAGGTCATCGAGCCCCGCACCCGCGGCAACACCACCCTCCCCCTGGGTTTTTTGGGGGAGGTGCGCGCCTAAGCGTGGGGAGGGGGCGCCGGGGGCGCAGCGCGATACGTGATCAACAACTGACTACGGCAACGTGACCGATACCATCCGCGACGAGCTGGCGCAGCTTACGCTGGCGCTCTGCAACATCCCTAGTGAGACGTTCCACGAGGCCGAAATTGCCGCGTGGGTGCAGCGGCGTTGTGTGCAGGTGGCGGGAGAGCCGTCTGTTGCACGCATCGGCAACTCGGTCGTTTGTCAGCCGTTTGGCGGCGAGGCGCGGGAGGGGGTCCCCACCATTGCGCTGGTCGGGCATCTGGATACGGTGAAATGCGCGCCAAACCAGCCGTACGAAATCCGCGATGGGCGAGTGTACGGTTGCGGTTCCAGTGATATGAAGGCGGGAGTGGCCGTAATGCTGACGCTGCTGGACCGCTGGCGTGAGTTGAGGGGTGCACGCGTAGTGTGGATTTTTTACGAGGCCGAGGAGGGCCCTGTCACCAGCAACGGACTGGAGCCGGTGCTCAACAGCGGAGTGCTGCCGCCCTTGGATTTCGCGTTCATCCTTGAACCGACGGATCAGGCGCTGCAGCCGGGGTGCATGGGCGCCCTGCACGCTACCGTCAGTGTTCACGGCCGGCGCGCGCACAGCGCCCGGCCGTGGCAGGGAGATAATGCCATCTATCGCGCACTGGGTATTCTCCAGCGGCTTTCCATGTTCGAGCGCCGCGCGGTTGACGTGGGCGGGCTCACTTTCTACGAGGTGATGGCAGCGACTCAGGCGGCAACCGCCAACTCGCGAAACGTGGTGCCGGATCTGCTTACGTTGAACGTGAATGTGCGCTTTGCCCCCGGCCGCAGTGCCGAGGATGCGGAGGAAGAGCTCCGTGCCCTGGTCGGAGGGGACGGCGACGTGGAGGTGGTGGACTCCGCACCATCGGGTGACGTGGCGGTGGACCACCCGCTCATTGCTGCATGGCGCGCGGCTGAGGGCTTTCCTGTGCTTCCCAAGCAGGCGTGGACCGACGTAGCGCGCTTCACCTCACATGGCATCCCCGCAGTCAACTTTGGACCGGGCGAGACGGCGCAGTGCCATCAGGAGAACGAATGGTGCTCCATCGACTCACTGGAGTGGTGCTACGGCGCCCTGCGTCGATACTTCTCGGCCGGCGAATCGGGGATCAGGTGATCAGGCCCGCAGCCGTGAGCTCCGTCTTTAGCACCCGGTGCAGTTCCTCAACATTCGTGTGGAACACGTGCCGTACCACGCCGGACAGGTTGGAGTTGTAGGCCTCGATGTCCATTTCCCCCTGTGTGAGAAGGATCACGCGCCGCCGTCCCAGCTGTGAGCAGAACCAGCCGACTTCGAAGATGGCGTTGGGACGTGGCTGCAGGTACTTCTTCCGTCCTTTTACCACCGTGTCATCGGGGGTAAACAGGGCGATGGCCAGGCTGCACTCCTTGGCGTGATCCTCAAATTTTTCGATGATGGTGGCTGCGCCTCGCGACATTTGCTCTACCAGCACGACCGGCTCGACCCCGAACTCTCGCAGCAGTGTTTCCAACTCGCGACGCTTGGCCTCGTGGTGCCCATGAATCACGAATACTTTTCGGGCAAGCTGGCGGTGCATCCACTTGAGCGAGTCGAAGTACATCGCACGGAACGGAGAATCCAGGAAGTTGGAAACGTGGACCGCGGGCATCGCCGGGCTGTCAGTGGCCGCGCCGTAGAACACGACGATTCCGCTGGGATGCTCCGTTTCCGGGTCCGCGATGTAGATGCGGTAGGTGGGGCACTCCTTGGTGGGATGGTACGAAAACCTCTCGGGCGCCTTCATCCGCATCCCTTCCAACGCCGCCAGCGATGAATCCACCTGCTTTTCCAGATCCACCACCCCCTGCCCAAAGCGGGGCGCCCAGAACTGGAAGTCCGCCGTGCTGGACAAGCAGACAAAAGTGAACTCAACCCCCTGCCGCATTCGGTCCTGAATAAGCTCGTTGTAGAGCCGCATCGATTGGTCGAACGCCACCCCGATCCCGAGGAACGCTTGTTCAGCGGAGCGGATGAGCTTCTTCAGGGTGGGAAAGATCTCGTCCCCACTTTCGAAATACGTTTCCATATCAGTCGGCAGGTGATTGAGGAGGCAGATAAAAGACCCTTCTCGAGCTTAGAGGCCAGCCGCTGTCGTGTCAATTCCTGCCGCAAGTCGACACTGCGTCAGCGCGAGAGGCGTCGTCCCCCGTAGCCGTGGGTTGGCGGTGGCGGGTATGTTGCGGTTTGCTGCCACGCGCGCCACTACCCCGCCGTACGGACGAGCTTCAGATGTTTCCTTCGCTGACGTACCCCCGCTCTACCCTGCGCCGCTGGTTCGCGCGCCGATGAACCCCGCGCTGGACGGCATCGCGCCGTCGATCATCCGCGCCATCAACGCCCGCAAGCGTCCCGGCGACATCGACCTGGGGCTGGGCGAGCCCACGCTGCGCCCCGACCCGCGCCCGTTCGACGCCGCGACGGCGTGGGTGCGGGAGCACGGGCTGCCGTACACGGCCAACGCGGGCGATGCAAAGCTGCGCGCGCAGGTCGCCGCGTACCACGCTTTTCCGGACCGCGGTGCGGCGGAGAACGTCTGCGTCACCATCGGATCGGAAGAGGCGCTGTACCTGGCGCTCAAGGCGGCGATCGAT
This sequence comes from Longimicrobium sp., assembly GCF_048594345.1. GTDB lineage: Bacteria > Gemmatimonadota > Gemmatimonadetes > Longimicrobiales > Longimicrobiaceae > Longimicrobium. The sequence goes on along the minus strand of NZ_JBMDXM010000180.1, from coordinate 6,499 downwards.
CCCGCGCGCGACGAAGTGCTGATCGTGGAGCCGTGCTACCTGGCGTATCCCAAGCTCTGCGCGCTGGAAGGGATTCGGCACCGGATGGTGGCGATGGATCCGGCGGATGGATTTCGCCCCGACGCCGCGCGGGTGCTGGAGGCGCTGGGGCCGGACACGCGGATGATCGTCCTCAACTCGCCCAACAACCCCACCGGCCGCGTCTGGCCGGAATCGGAGCTGCGCGCGCTGGCGTACGGCCTGGCCGCGCGCCCGGGCGAGCCCGTGCGGGTGCTGTCGGACGAGGTGTATCGCGAGTTGTACTTTGGCGAGCAGGCGCCCGTCTCCATTGGCGCGCTGTGGCCGCACTCGCTGGTGGCGGGGTCGCTGTCCAAGAGCAACGCGCTCACCGGCCTGCGCCTGGGCTGGCTGATCGGCGACGCGAAGACGATCGCCGCCGCCACCAAGGTGCACCAGCTGGTGAACACCGCCGCCAGCACCTTCAGCCAGGTGGTGGCGATGGAGGTCTTTGCCGATCCCGCCACCCTGGCCGCGCACCGGCCGCACTACGCCCAGCGGCGGGCGATGCTGGAGGGATGGATGCGCGAGCACGGGCTGGACTACGCGCCGATCGAGGGCGCCTTCTACTGCATGGTGCGCCTGCCGGAGCGCTGGGCCGCGGATTCCCTGGGCGCCGCGGAGGCGCTGCTGGAGCACCACCGCGTCCTGGCCACCCCCGGCATCGCCTTTGGCCAGAGCGGCGAGGGGTGGATGCGCCTCTCGTGGGTGGCGGAAGAGAACGCGTTGCGCGAGGGAATCGCCCGTATTGCCGAGTTATTTCGGGATGCGCCCTGACCGATCTTTCATTCGATCGTGACGGGTGCGCACTGGTTGGCGCGCCACAACGTTCTGTACGATTCCTGATGCCTCGCACCAGGCCGGCGGAATCGCTACGAGCAAACTCCGTTGACTCCGTTGACTCCGTGTGAGGCCATCTTTTCCGTCGGTCGTGGAACGGCGCGGATCTTCCGGAATATCACGCAGACCGATCGACCACACCCACGTTCGTCACCGATCCCGATGTCATCGTTCCAGGCCCGCCGCGCCGGCCCGCCCAACCCCGCGCGTGAACAACTGGCCGAAGTGCGCAAGGCGCTGCTGCGGCTGCACAAGGCGCTCATCGACTCCGAGCGCGCCGTGTACGAGGCGCGCAACGGCGCGCTGAACAACGCCGAGTTCCTGGGCGCGCTGCTGCAGGAGCCGTTCTTTCAGTGGATGCGCCCGTTCTCGCAGCTGATCGCCGCCATGGACGAGGCCATGTTCGGCGACGAGCCGGTGACGGCCGCCGGGGCGCGCGACTACGTGAACCAGGCGCACGCGCTGGTCACCGAGCCCGCGGACGGCGACGGCGGCTCCGCCGAGAACGCGCGCTACGGCCAGGTGCGCGACCGCGACCCGGCCGTGCTTTTTGCCCACACCGAGCTGGTGCGCCGCGTGGCCAGTGCGCTGCTTGCGTTCGGCGACACGCCCGCGTGACGGGAGGGACACCGCTGGCGGCACCGCGGATGAAGCTCGCGTAGAAGTGCCGGTGGTGCAGGTAGTTAGGCCGCGGTTAAAATCTTAGCATTCGAGGGCTCCTTACCGGGCGGGCGGTGTACTCTGCCCACCGCCATTGTCCAGAACCAACTGGGAAGCCGTGCAATGAAGCCGATCCGTTCACTGTTGTTCGCCGCGCTCGCCGGGGCGCCGCTTGCCGTGGCCCCGCTGGCCGCGCAGGCCGCCATGCCCGATACGGCGCCCGCCAACTGGCACCTGCTCGACGCCACCGCCGACCGCGTTCCGGGCATCAGCGCCGAGCGCGCCTACCGCGAGCTGCTGGCCGGCCTGCAGCCGCGCGACACCGTGGTGGTGGCCATCATCGACAGTGGCATCGAGATCGACCACCCCGACCTGGCGGGTGTGATCTGGACCAACGCGCGCGAGGTGGCGGGCAACGGCCGCGACGACGACAACAACGGCTACGTGGACGACATTCACGGCTGGGACTTTCTGGGCGGGCGCGACGGCCGCGACGTGGACCAGGACACCTACGAGGTTACGCGCCTGTTCGCCGCCTGCCGTGCCGGCGCCACCGAGGCGGCCGGCGAGCCGTGCAGCGAGATTCAGCGCGCCTTCGAGGAGCGCCGCGCCGAGAACCAGGGCAACCTGCAGCAGATCCGGCAGATCGAGCAGGTAGTCACCTCCGTGTACGCCGCGCTGCGCCAGCACCTGGGCACGCAGGAGCTCACCACCGCCGCCGTGCAGGGGATGCAGACGACCGACCCGCGGCTGCAGCAGGCGCGCTCCATCTACCTTGAGCTGGCCAGCCAGGGCTTTACGCTGGACGACGTCGTCGAGCAGCGCGAGAGCCTGGAGGGGCTGATGCAGTACGGGCTGAACCCCGACTTTGATCCGCGCAACATCGTGGGCGACAACTACGCCAACCCCAACGAGCGGGGCTACGGCAACGCCGAGGTCGAGGGGCCAGACGCGGGGCACGGCACGCACGTGGCGGGGATCGTGGCCGCCATGCGCAACGGCACCGGCGTAAGCGGCGTGGCGCCGGCCGTGCGCATCATGACCCTGCGCGCCGTGCCGGACGGCGACGAGCGCGACAAGGACGTGGCCAACGCCATCCGCTACGCGGTGGACAACGGCGCCCGCGTCATCAACATGAGCTTCGGCAAGAGCCACTCGCCGCAGAAGAACGTGGTGGACGATGCCGTGCGCTACGCCGAGAGCAAGGGCGTGCTGCTGGTTCACGCCGCGGGCAACGACGGCGAAGACCTGAACGAGGCGGGCAACTTTCCCAACCAGGACTACGCCGGCGGCGGCCGCGCGGGCAACTGGATCGAGGTGGGCGCGTCGTCGTGGCACCCGGAGAACCTGGCGGCGAGTTTCAGCAACTACGGCCGCGGCAAGGTTGACGTGTTCGCTCCCGGCGTCGCCATCCTGTCCACCGTTCCCGACGCGGAGTACGGCCGCAACGACGGCACCAGCATGGCCGCGCCGGTGGTTTCGGGGGTCGCCGCCACGCTGCTGGCGTACTTCCCGGAGCTTACGGCCACGCAGGTGCGCCAGATCATCTTGGAGAGCGCCGTGCGCAACACCGCGCAGGTCACCCGTCCCGGCGAGGGTGGCGGCCAGGTGAGCTTCGCCGATCTGTCCGACACCGGCGGCGTGGTGAACCTGTACGCCGCGATCCAGCTGGCGCAGCAGCGGGTGCGGCGGTAAGGGCAGGGAGCAAGAGGACACGCAGACCTGGGGCGCGGAGCAGCGGGGGTGATGAGCGGGTAAACCCGCTGCTGGGAAAGCGATAAGCCCCGTCCCGACGACGCTTGCGCGCCGCCGGGACGGGGCTTCACCTTCTTGGGTGCTTCGCGCACCTGCGTCGTTCCGAAGGATTCTACCGTCCGCGCTTCCGCGTATTTCGCAGCGCTCCGACGTGCGGCTACAGTCCGCGCAGGCTGCGATTTGCCAGCGGCGAATGATGCCGATTGCGAATCTGATCGGTGATCTCCCGGTGGCGGACGCGCCGGTGCATGGGACGCCGCACACGGTCGGGCCGCCGAGTCCACGAAGGTGGACTTTGTGCAGTTGTAGCGGCGAATTTATTCGCTCCTGCAGGCGGACGAGATGTTGTTGGTTCAGATTCTCCATGGGCATGATTCGCTCCGGCTGGGCGGCCGACGCGATGCTCGCTGGACAATTCGTTCCGATTCGCGACCGGATGGCGATGCCACGGCGTCGTCGTCATCCACACGATTCGCTTCTCTGGCGAGCCCAGGATCGCGGCATTCGACCCTGCGCGCACGGACATTGCCGCATCCGCGGGGGCGCGCGGGGGAACACGCGTCCTCCGCCGCCCGTACACCGGGGCCTGACCGGCATCCCGAGCTCCCGATCCACGTGATCCCATGATGCACCGCTCCGTTCTGCGCGTCTGCGCGGTGGCCCTGTTCGCGGCCGCGTGCAAAGGCTCGCCCACCGATCCCAGCCGGCCCGACACGTTCACCGTCTCGTTCATCGGCGTGCCGGCGGACGCGCAGAGCTTTACGCCGCGCGCGCTGGCCCAGGGTGGCCGGGTGGCGGGTACGGCGTCCAACGGAGCGAGCAGCTGGGCGGTGGAGTGGCAGGACGGCGTTTTTCGCCGGCTGCTTCCCGACGCGCCCGCGGGGTGCCACACCGAGCCCCTGGCCGCGCGCGGCCCGTACACCGTGGGCCACGTCACGTGCACCGCGTCCGGCGACCCGGCCGGCCAGCCGGTGGACGCGTACGGCTGGGTCGCGGGGCAGTCGGGGCCGCGGCTGTTCCCGGAGCCGTACACGTTCGTGGGGGTGACCGCGTCCGGCTCCATCGCGGGGACCATCAACCCGCCCACGCAGTTCCCCCAGGCGGCCAGCCGGGCGTTCGTGCTGTTGCCCGGGGGCGTGACCGTGCTGCTGCCGGACGGCGCGGTGGGCAGCGAGGCGGCGGGGATCACCGACGCGGGCGAGGTTGTCGTCACCGCGTTCTACGTCTGCGTCTTTGACGATGAAGACTGCGCCACCAGCCGGGTGATGGTGTGGTCGGCCGGCGGGTGGACGGAGCCGCGCGTTCCCCGCGGCTCCTCGCGCGTGGTGGCGGGCGCGGTGAGCCCCGGCGGGCACGTGGCCATCTACGCGTTCGGCGAGACGGACCAGGTGTTTCTGTACGAGATCGAGGACCGCGACGTGGACGCGCTTCCGGTAATCCCCGGCACGCGCGTGGTGCTGATGTCGGCCAACGCGCGCGGCCAGGTGATCGGCACCGGCACCCGGCCGGAAACCGCGGCCCGCGAAGCCAGCTACGGCATCATCTGGGGCGCCGACCGCCAGTACGACCTGTCCGAGCGCATTGGTGGGGTGACGGCGTGGCACATCAGCTCCGCGCTGGCCTCGGACGACGAGGGGCGCATCGTGGGCACCGGCACCAACCTGGTGGACGGCCTGACGGGCCCCATCCTTCTGGTCCCCACGAACCTCTGAGCCGGATCTGAGAAGGGGATGGATACGCAACGGCAAACGGTGTCATTCTGAACGAGGCGCCCACTCGCTCCTCTCCAGACGCACTGATGCCGGTGCGCCGACCGAAGAATCTGCCGGATGGGCGCACGATCGCTTCGGCTACGTCGGGCTCCGGGGCCGAGGGACAGGATGACGAACCGCGGCGGACCACACCTGTGATCCGCCGCGGTTTCGTCTTTGCTGATGTGCCCGGAACTCGGATGAAAGCGACTCTCGCACTCCCGCACTCCCGCACTTTGTTGCCATGGCCGGCCGCACGCACGTGGGGATCTCGGGATGGACGTACGCCGGGTGGCGCCGAGTTTTCTACCCGGAAGGCCTGGCGCGCCGCCGCGAGCTGGCGTACGTGGCGTCGCGGATGGACACGGTGGAGATCAACGGCTCCTTCTACTCCCTGCAGCGCCCCACCAGCTACCGCGCCTGGTACGAGCAGACGCCCCCCGGCTTTGTCTTCGCGGTCAAGGGAAGCCGGTTCATCACGCACATGCTCAAGCTGAAGAACGCGGAGACGGCGCTGGCCAACTTTTTTGCCTCCGGCGTGCTGCGGCTGGCGGACAAGCTGGGCCCCGTCCTCTGGCAGTTCCCCGAGCGGATGCAGTTCAACGAAGAAAAGTTCGCGCACTTCCTCAGCATCCTCCCCAAAACCCACGAGGAGGCGGCGCGGGTGGCGCACGGGCACGACGACCGCCTGCTGGGGCGGTCGTGGACCGACGCGGAGCACCAGGGTTCCATCCGCCACGCCTTCGAGATCCGTCACCCCGGCTTTCTCTCGCGGGGATTTCTCGACCTGCTGCGTGCCCACAACGCCGCGCTCGTCTTTGCCGACACGGCCGGCCGCTGGCCGTACGCCGAGGACCTGACGGCGGACTTTGTCTACGTGCGCCTGCACGGCGCGGAGCAGCTGTACGCCAGCGGCTACACCGATCCGCAGCTGGACTGGTGGGCCGCGCGCATCCGCGAGTGGCGCCGCGGCGGTGCTCCGGCCGACGCGATGTGTGTGCTCCCTTCCGCGCCCAAGCGCCGCGCCGGCCGCGACGTCTACGTCTACTTCGACAACGACGCCAAGGTGCACGCCCCCTTTGACGCCATCCGCCTGGCGGAGCGCCTGGACGAGAAAAGACGATTTCAGCAGCGTGAGCGGAGTTCTGGCCGGAGCGCGGCCCGCTCTGCTCCCCCTGCTGATAGGATATGAGTAAGGGGCTTGAACGGCTCCCGAAGGCTGGGCCTCGCGCGACCCGACAAAGATCCTTCGGTCGCGCGCAAGCTTTGCGGCAGTGAAAGTTTGGGGGGGTGCGCTCCCCAGACTGTGTCAGAACTCGCGTGGATCGTGTAAGTTGTCAGCGAGCACAGGCCAGTCTCGGGGAGCGCGCGTGGCATACAAAGCGGGTGTAGACCGGAAGCAGCAGATGCTGTTTCCGGAAACGGTGGACGAGTAC
>NZ_JBMDXM010000018.1:0-1069 GCF_048594345.1 Longimicrobium sp. | reverse complement strand
CCCGGGCACCGACCCAGATCGCCACCCGCGTCGCCCGCGAACACCTCAACCGCCTCCACGCCACCCACCAGCCGAGGGGGTGAGCCAAGCCCGCTTGCGCGGCACTGCCGCGCGGGCTTGGCGAACGCCCCGCGCGCGGCGCGGGGCCGGGCGTGCGCCGAAACAAATAGCCGACAGCAACCCGACGCCGACCGCGCATGCGCGACCGCCCGGCCAAGGGTGAGTCGAGGGCGCTGCGAGGCACTGCCTCGCGCCCTTGGCGAACGCCCCGCGTGCTACGCGGGCCGGCCAGCCGGGCCGGGCCCTCATCGGGCGACCAAGCATCGCCACGGATGGCGGCGGGGTGTCGACGCCGAGACGGCACTGCCGCGCGGGCTTGGCGAACGCCCCGCGCGCTGCGCGGGGCCGGGCGTGCGCCGAAACAAATAGCCGATAGCAACCCGACGCCGACCGCGCACGCGCGAATGTCTCGCGTGCGGCGGAAGGGGACGGCGTGCCCGGTGGTATCACTGCCCTCCCCGCGAGGAGGTCGGCGCCTTAGGCTTGCCGCTAAATGCGCCCTGTCCCAGCCTTCCAGCCGTGAAGGGTGCAATGCCCCGCGGTGCGGGGGAAGGGGCCGAACACGATCACCGCGGAGATCGCCGCCCGCGTGTGGGTCGCGTGTTGGAAGTGATGCAGGGCAGGGCGGCGCGTCGGGCGCAGTCGCTGCGAGCCCCCCCCCCGCTTGCGGGGGAGGTCGGCGCCATCGGCGCCGGGTGGGGGCAGCGCGGATCTCCATGCCCCAGCAGCCCATCGCCACCGCCACAGTGCGTCCGAACGTTTGTCCTGGCGCCACCGACCCTGGTCCGGGAAGACGCTCCCAGCATCCGCGCACCGCACCCAGACCCATCCCATGTGCCTGCCCGCCGCCGTGAACGAGAACGGGCCAGTGAAGGCGGTCGGGGGCGTTCCGGTCCCGGCTTCGTGCCAGAATCGCCGGTCCTGGAGTTTCTCCGTCCGCGGTAGCCCGATGCGATGAAGCGATACCTGTTCGCCCTGTTGAGCGCCTTCAGCCTGTCCGCCTGTGCCC
>NZ_JBMDXM010000179.1:0-17445 GCF_048594345.1 Longimicrobium sp. | reverse complement strand
GCCGGACCCGTCGGCGCAGGCCGACATCACGCAGTCGGAGCCGCGACTTCAGTCGCCGGGGCGCGGGCGACGCCGGAGTGCTCCAAGCTGTGAGCCGTTACTCTCGCACTCTCGCACTCTCGCACTTTTGCACTCCGCCGTCACTCCCACTCGATCGTCGCCGGCGGCTTGGACGAGATGTCGTACACCACGCGGTTGATCCCGGTCACCTCGTTGATGATGCGCGTGGAGATGCGGGCCAGCACGTCGTGGGGGAACGGGTACCAGTCCGCCGTCATCCCGTCGCGGCTGGTGACGGCGCGCAGGGCGCACACGTTCTCGTACGTCCGCTCGTCGCCCATCACGCCCACGCTGCGGACGGGAAGGAGCACGGCGAACGCCTGCCAGATGTCGTCGTACAGCCCCGCCGCGCGAATCTCCTCCAGGTAGATCACGTCCGCCTGGCGCAGCACGGCCAGCTCGCGCTCGTCCACGGCGCCCAGCACGCGGATGGCCAGCCCCGGCCCGGGGAACGGGTGGCGGCCCACCATCTCCTCGGGCAGCCCCAGCTCGCGCCCCACCTGCCGCACCTCGTCCTTGAACAATTCGCGCAGCGGCTCGATCAGCCCGAACTTCATGTCCTCCTTCAATCCGCCCACGTTGTGGTGCGTCTTGATGGTGGCGGACGGCCCCTTTACCGAGAGCGATTCGATGACGTCGGGGTACAGCGTCCCCTGCACCAGCCACTTTGCGTCACCCCCGATGCGGTCCGACGCCTCCTCGAACACGTCGATGAAGGTGTTGCCGATGATCTTCCGCTTCTTCTCCGGATCCTCCACCCCGTGCAGCCGCTCCAGGAAGAGCGCGGACGCATCCACCACCTCCAGCCGGATGCCCAGGTTCGCGCGAAAGGTGCGCTCCACCGACTCGCGCTCGCCCTGCCGCAGCAGCCCCGTATCCACGAAGATGCAGGTCAGCTGGTCGCCGATGGCGCGATGGACCAGCGACGCCGCCACGGACGAGTCCACGCCGCCGGACAGTCCGCAGATGACCTGCGCGTCGCCCACCTGCGCGCGGATCTTGGCGATTTCGTTCTCGATGTACGACCCCGCCGTCCACGTGGGCTCGCAGCCGCACACGCGAAAGACGAAGTTGCCGATCATGTCCGCGCCGCGGACGGTGTGCGCCACCTCCAGGTGAAACTGCACGCCGTAGATGGACCGGTCGTCCGCCGCGAAGGCCGCCCAGGGCAGCCCCTCGGTGGACGCGAGCCGGCGGTAGCCCGGCGGCGGCTGCACCACGTGGTCGCCGTGGCTCATCCACACCTGCGTCTGCTCGCCGGGCGTAAATCCATCGAACAGCCCCGTCGCCTCCTTTACCGTCACCTGCGCGCGGCCGTACTCCCGCTTACCGCGTTCCACCACCCCACCCTCCAGGTGGGTGATGAGCTGCATGCCGTAGCACACGCCCCGGATGGGGATGCCCATCCGCAGCAGCTCCGGCTCGGCGGTGGGCACGTCGTCGCCGTAGACCGACGAGGGGCCGCCGGACAGCACGATCCCCCTGGGCGCCCACTCGCGGATCCACTCCAGCGAGCGCGTGGGCGGCTGGATCTCGCAGTAGACCCGCTCTTCGCGAATGCGCCGCGCGATGAGCTGCGTGAATTGCGAGCCGTAGTCGATGATCAGGATGCGATTGGAATCCACGTTTTTCCCCCGTAAGCGGCAGGCGCCCGGCGTCAGGCCAGGCGCTTGATCATCAGGATCTTCGTTCAGGGACCCGTCACCGGCCCAGGCGCGGCAATGTACGCGCGCGCGGGGTGCGCGAAAAGGTGGGGCGGATGCGTCCCTGCCGGGGCGCCAGATCCACAGCGGAATGGCCTCCGCGGACCTTGTGCGAAAGCCTCGCCGTCGCTACAAATGCGTGTGGGGAAACACTCGATCGGGCGCGCCCCTCTGGGCGTCCACAAGTGTTTACGGCGGCAGCGTTTTTGCGTCGCCGGCTTTTCGGCGAAATGGATCATCCGTCTGCCCGCCAGGCCGCCTTCCGGCGCCGCCTTTCCGGCCGACCCGCACTCCGTGTTCAGCCGCTTCATCCGCAGGGAAGGTGCGCCGCTCCGGGCGCACCCGCAGTCCGCAGTCTTTCAGATTCTGGTGCTCTCATGCTGTCCCCGGGCCGCCGCTGGATCGTCCCCGCCTTCGTCTGCGCCTTGATCGCCGGCGCCGCCTGCATGGACCTGGGACGCGAGGCGGAGCGAGAGCTCAAGATGGCCTCGTCGCTGGTGGCTGAATCGCCGCCCGGGGCCGCCGCGCAGCCGGCCGCTCCGCCCCCCGCCCCGCGTCCGCGCGACGGGGTGCCGCCCATCATCCGCGGCATCTACGTAAGCTCGTACGCCATCGGCAATCCCACCAAGCGCGCGGAGCTGCTGGCGCTGGCCGACACCACGGAGATCAACACCTTCGTCGTGGACGTCAAGGACGAGGACGGCGTGCGCTTCCCCAGCCAGGTGCTGGTGGCGCGGGAGGCGGCGCACGAGCGCAGCATCCCCGTGCGCGACCTCAAGGGCATCGCCGACACGCTGCGGGCGCACGGCATCCACGCCATCGCCCGCGTGGTCGTCTTCAAGGACCCGCGCCTTTCGCGCCTCAAGCCCGAGTGGTCCATCCGCAATCCGGACGGCTCCGTGTGGCGCGACCGGCAGGGGCTTAGCTGGGTGAGCCCGTGGGACCGCGACGTGTGGGAGATGAACATCGCCGTGGCCGAAGAAGCGGTGCGCGCGGGGTTCCGCGAGATCCAGTTCGATTACGTCCGCTTCCCGGAGCAGTACAACTCGCTGCCGAAGCAGGTGCACCCGGAGGCCGACTCCGCGGGCGTCCGCACCGACGCCATCGCCGGGTTCCTGGCGCAGGCGCGCGCGCGGCTGCACCCGCTGGGCGCCACGGTCACGGCCGACGTGTTCGGCCTGTCGATGAACGAGTCGCGCGACGTGGGGATCGGGCAGCAGTGGGAGCGCATCAGCGCCGTGACCGACGCGGTGCTGCCGATGGTGTACCCGTCGCACTACTTTCCCACGCACCTGGCGGGGATCAGCCGCCCCAACCGCCAGCCGTACGAAACGGTGCACGCGTCGGTGGGGATGGGCGTGGTGCGCAACGAGCGGCTGCGCGCGGCGGGGGTGGAGCCGGCGCGCATCATCCCGTGGATCCAGGCATTTACCGCCACCTGGAACGACCGCGGCTTCCCGTACCGCGCCGAGCAGGCGCGCGACCAGATCCGCGCGCTGTACGACCTGGGGATCGAGGACTGGATCTTCTGGCACCCCGGCACCAACTACGCGCAGATCGCCGGCGCCTTTGCCCGCGAGACGGCCCCGGAGGCAAAGCCGGTCCCCATGCCGGCATCGGTAACCGCCACGGTGGACCGCCTGGACCGCGAAGGCGCCGCCGCCGAGCGCCAACGGCTGATGGCGGCCCAGTAGCCGCGTTCCGATCGACCGAAGCGCAGAACGCCTCCAGCACCGTGCCGGAGGCGTTTTTCGTTGGACGACGACAGGAACGGAGGTCAGGGTACAGAGGAACAGACAACCGCCAGAGGAACAGAGGACGGAGTGCGGATCACCTCTGTTCCTCTGATAGGACGGTTCTCCGTTCCTCTGTACGTTTCGATGTTGTTTCTCCGGATTCCGTATCAATCACACGCGTGCACTTGCTTCACCGTCTGGAACTGGATGGGCTGCGAGGTGCGGGGGAGCCTCACCACGTCCACCGGCTCCGTAATGGCGGCCGTCACGACGCACGCCTCGCCGGGGAACGTCTCGACGACGCGGACAACCACGTTCCCCGGCTGCGCGGCCGCCTGCTGCAGCTGGATGTGATGGCCGCCGCTGGAACGGGACCCCATAGCCGCCACGAGCACCACCTCGTGCTGGAAGTCCACCGCGGGCGGCGCCGGCACCGGACGCGTGTTCTGCCAGATGCGCTGCCAGGTGGCTTCCCACTCGGCCTGGCTGGTCACCACCAGGCGCGCCTGCATCTCGAACCCCGAGTTGTAGGCGGGAAAGTACTCCTGCAGCCGGACCAGCTGCACCGGCTCTCCCGGGAGCGTGTCTAGGCCGGGCGAGATGGACGGCAGCTCGGCGCACCCCGCGGCGAGCATGGACATCATCAGGGCGATCGATCGCTTGATTGGCATCGGCGGAGAACGTATGTGGTTGTACGGCAGACCGTCTTTCGCAGCTACAAGCGCTCAATCCGCCCCATCTGTGACACCCGCGACAAAGGGGCGAGTCGCACGCGCGGCACCGTCTACGAAGTGCGGGCGCGGCCCCCACGAGCAGGTGAAGCTCCGTTGTGCGAGGAACGAACAACGACGGGGCTTATCCTTATACCGAATCCGCAAAAAGAGTGGTGATAGGGATCCGACAAACGGCGTCATTCTGAGGCTGAGGGAGGCGCCGCGCAAAGCTCTCCGTCTCGCTGGAAAGCCTGGCGCCGACCGAAGAATTTCTACGCTGGGCGCACCATCCCGTCGGCTACGACTGGCTTTGGCGCGAGAAACCCCACCCGTTTCCGATACAGATCCTTCAGTCGGCGCACGAGCTGCTGCGTTTTGCCGAAGGTTCGGGGTGGGCGCCTTCCGCAGGATGACAGCGATCGTCCACAACCACTGTTGTTGCGGATTCGTATCATGGCATGGATAGCCGCGGGTTTCAGCCCGTGGTGTCGCGTATTGCCTACCGCGCCCCCAGCTCCACCACCCGCCCGTTGGCCAGATCCTCCGCCGTCACCTCCACCGGTGCCCCGGCACCGATGCGGACACGGACGCTGCTGATGGACGGCGGCAGGAGCACGCGGTAGCTGGCCGTGGAGCCGGGCGCGTTCAGGATGCGCAGACCGGCGTCCGACACCAGCGGCGTCTCCGTGTCTCCACCCAGCACCTCCGCGGATGCCTCGCCACCCGCCGCGCGGCCGAGCGTGAGCGTGCCCGCCGCCTGGCGCTCCGACACCACCAGCGCGAAGCGGCCGGGCGCGGGGGTAAAGAAGACGGTCGCGCCGCTGGACGGCGCCTCGGCCGGTGCGGGCGGCGTCTGCACCGGCGCCGGCGCGGCCGGGGCCGGCGCCTCTTCCCCGCCGAACACCTCGCTCCAGGCGACGCCCAGGCGGTCCGCCACCCACGCCCGCAGCGGCGCCACGGCGGCAAAGGGGACGATCACCACCAGCGCGATCATCGCTGCTCGGGCCCAGGCGGACTGCGTCCAGCCGGTGCGGCGGGACGGGAGGGCAGTGATGGGGATCACCCGCGGCCGCTCCGGCATGCGCGGAAAGACGAAATCTTCCGGCAGCTCCACGTCCGCCAGCAGCCGCGAGAAGTTGGAGGTGCGCAGCCGCAGCGCCTGCAGCCGCTCGGCGCAATCGTCGCAGCGGGCCACGTGGGCCAGGCGCACGTCGCGCTCCATGGGGGCGAACTCGCCGTCCACCAGCGCCAGCAGATCGGTGTCTTCCAGGTGCACGGGTCCGGCGGCGGGGTTGCTCACACGTCCTCCTTGTCCAGCTCCAGGCGGCCCGACAGCCTGGCGAGCGCGCCCGCCGGGACACCGCATTCTCCTCCTGCGCCGCGGCGGCACCGCGCCCCCGCTCTGACTCATGGGATGCGCGAGCCGCCGCGTTTCTGTCAGCCCCCTCGCGCAGAAGCGAAAACCGTGCAGCGATAAGCTCAGGAACGGGTTGGCCCTCACATGGGGCACCACACCGGGAGAAGATTTCCGTGAGGGGGTTGTTGAATCTACACCGCGATCAGTCATCCTGAGGGAGGCGCCGCTCCGCAACCTGCTCTCGCGCAAAGAGTTGGCGCCGACCGAAGGACCTTGTCTGCCTGACCGAGGGACTTGAACGGCGCCCGAGGGCTGGGTTTCTCGCGACCCTACAAAGATCCTTCGGTCGCGCGCAAGCTTCTGTGGCTATGAAAGTTATGGGGGGCGCTTCCTCAGGATGACACCGTATCCCCGTTGGGAAGCCTCCCTTTTCTTCCGCGTGGTATCAGGGATTCACAGGTGGATGACAGAAACGGATGACGTCACGCATCCCATGATTGTGAGCGGCTGGACAAAGGGTCTGACAGAAACCGAAGTCCTTGTGCATCACATGGTTGCGCGACGATGCACGGCAGGCTTGCCGGCCGCGCAGAACCCGATTTTCGAACCGGCGGCGAACGTCCGCCCGGACCTTTCCTTACAGGAGCAGACCGATGCAGAAGATTCGGTCGATCGTGGGCGCCACGCTGGCCCTGGCGGCGCTGTCCGCCGCCCCCGCCGCCGCGCAGACGGCCGACCGCGGCGCTACGCTGACCGTTCAGGGCGGCGGGTTGAGCTACGACCGCGAGGGTGACGGCACCTTCCCGATGGGTGCCGTGCGTGTGGACTGGGCCCTCAACCGCTACGTCCGCGCCGAGGTGGGCGGCTCCTACGCCCGGCCGGAGACCACCGGTTTCCGTACCATCGGCCAGAACCTGACGGAGCCGTTCGACTCGCACAGCAACCTGATGACGGCCACGGTGGGCGTGCAGGCGCAGCTTCCCACCCGCATCGCCAGTCCGTACGTGGGCATTGCCACCGGGCTGTTCAGCCGCTTCGACGCGGAGGGCGGCGACCGCTTCTTCCGTCCCACACAGGAGGTGATGGCGGGCGTGCGCGTGCCGGTGCGCGGCGGCATCGGCATCCGCGGCGAGCTGCGCTACCGGCTGGACCAGCACCAGGACGGCGGCACCGCCAGCGACATGGAGCACACGCTGGGCGTGACCCTCAAGCTGTAAAGGGCGATCCGGTACATCCGGAACGCCGATCCGCCTCCGCCGCATTCGGGGGGACGTGATGGGCGAGGGCGGGACCGGAGATGAGCTCCGGCCCCGCCCTCGTTTGCCGCACCGGTTACCGGTTACGCCGCGTTCAGCTTTCGCAGATGAACTTGGTCGGATCCTCGCACCCTCCCGGAGGGGGAGAGATCTCGACGCGGGCGCGAACCTTTCCGCCGTCGGAGTGATCCGTCACCCACAGATGGTAGATGTGGTGTGGATCCCCCGGACCCACGGCCACCTGAATGGTCTGCGTGGTCGCGCCGTTGTCCCACAGGTAGGAGAACGGCCCGGTTCCTCCGTGAATCATGGGTTGCAGCCGGTAGTTGGCCACCTGGTTGAATCCGCCGCCGGAAAGAAGGATGCTGGCGATGGCGGGCGAGTACATCCCGCCGACGGCTTTGTACGTGTTGACCACTCCGTAGCCCTGCCGCGAATCGCGGCTCGCGCGCCCCGCCCAGCGCATGCGGTCCAGCACCTGCGCACGAGTGAACTGCGGGTAGTAGGACCAGATCAGCGCCGCCTGCGCCGCCACCGTGGGCGAAGCGCCTGAGCTGCCGCCCAGCCTGTCCACCAGCGGGCTGCTGCCGTGCACGGTGGGAAAGCTCTGGTAGGCGGCGAACTCCACCTTGCTTCCGTAGTGGCAGTTGTTGGACACTTCCTTGGAGTGATAGTCAACGCAGGTCACGGCGACCACATTGCTGTGGCTCGCGGGAAAGACCACGTTGCCGTTGTTCGCTTCAATGCACCCGGCCCACAGGGCGAACAGCCCCACGAAGGGGTGGAACAGCGAGCCCACCCCGAAGCCCACGGTGGCCGCGATGCCACACTCCTTCCAGTCGTCGGTAGAGGTACCCGCGGCCGCGAAGAACAGAAGGTTGTTCGGGTGCTGGCTCTGCCAGTACTCGATCTCGTTCGACACCTGCCAGTACCAGTTCAGGCTCTGCCACGACATGGTGATCACCTTGCCGCCCGGCTGGCCCGCCATGGCGGCGACCGTGTTCCGGATCCCCTGCCCCGCGTCGTCGGCGTTCACGTTCACCACGCCGTTCGCGATCCGCGTCGCCACCAGGTTGCTCTTCCAGGCAACGCCCACGGGACCCAGGCCGTCGCGAGGCGCCACCGCCACGCCGGCCGCTTCGGTGCCGTGGCCGCAGTTGTCGAGCGGCGACGCGTCCACGTTTCCGCTCCACGCGGTGCGGTACTTTACCCAGCGGCCCGCGCTTTCCCCGCTCGAGAAGCGCCCGCCCGAAGCGGAGGGAAGGAGCTGCGCCTGGCCCGAATGAATGCCCGTGTCGACAACGCCGATCGTGACGCCGGCGCCGCTGGTCCGCAGCCACGCATGCTCAATCCCCATGGAACGGTGCTTGAGCGAGTACACGTCGCCCGAGGTGCCGTTGGTGTACAGCCGCTCTTCGCCCCACTCGCCCTGGTTGTTGCACCCCAGGCTCCCCTCCGCCAGCGGCGGAATGTCGCCCACGGCCCGCAGCGGCTCGATGAAATCCGTGCCGGGAAGTCGGCGAACCTTCTGAAAGGCTTCAAAGTCCCTGAAGCGCACCTTGATTGTGGGAAGGAGCGTGTCCGCCCAGATCAGCTCCACGCCGGGCTGCGACGCAGCCGCACGCCGGGAGTTTTCCCACTGCGACCGGTCCATCAGCACGCGGCCGCGATACACGCCGCGGTTGGCGCCGGGCCGGCGCAGCCCTACAACGCCCGTGCGTTCGGAGTATTCGATGTGCTTCCACAACTCCTCGTCCGTTGCGTCCACGAAGGTTCCCAAACGCTCCTGGCTGTACGTGGGGACGTGATCCCCCGCGGCGCTCAGGTCCGGGGCGGGGTCTGCGGACGCGAGCGCGGTGGTGGTGGGCGCATCGGTGCACGCGGCGAGCAGCGCGACACCGAGCATGCACCCCGTCTGCACGATTCTGTGGCTTTTCATGAGTCCTTCCCGTGGTGGGAGGCGACGAGCGGGAGCCACCCCGGTGCGGAGTGGCCAGGAGAGAGAGTCCTGAACTGCGGGTGGATGGGAGGGGGGCTCCTGGATCACCGGCGGCGCGCGGAGGATGCGCCCGCCACAAATCCGTGCCGCGGCATCCCCTGCCACGACCTGCATGAGACGCTTCCGCATGGGATCGGAAACGGCCCACATCATTCGTTTACTCGAATTGACCCCAGGAGTTTCAACTGGAGAGAGTGCGCGTGTTTCCTGGTTCAACCGCACGGCGCCGCATGCCGCCTCCTGATACAAAATCGGCGAAAATTGGCGATCTCGCCGAAAGGAACAGGGACGCCATGATCGTCCCCGGTTTCCGCTGGGTGAGCACCCGTTCTTTCCCTGGATTCAGCAGGAGGCGGAGGTGCAGAGAGACGGTCGGGGCGCGCTCTCCGCGCCTCCGCGTGAAATTTTGTAAGTTTGGAGGTCTCCCTCCGGGTGGGCAGCCGTTCGTTTCCTGGATTCGGGATGAGGCTACCAGCGCTCCGGGAGGGCTCTTCCACAAACGCGAGAGAGGCGGCCCCCGCGCGAGGCCGCCTCTTTCGTGTTGGATCCACCGAAACCGCCTACAGCTCCGTTTCCGCCGCGACCAGGTCGTCCATGGTTTCGCGGCGGCGGACCAGGGTGGCGTCGGAGCCGCTGACCATCACCTCGGCGGGGCGCGGGCGCTGGTTGTACTGGCTGGCCATCGAAAACCCGTACGCGCCCACCGTCATGATCGACAGCAGCTCACCGGGCTTGGGCAGCTCCATCTCGCGGTCCAGCGCAAGGAAGTCGCCCGTCTCGCAGATGGGCCCCACCACGTCCACCCGCGCCCGCTCACGCCCGGGCGACGCCACCGGCTCCACCGCGTGCCATCCGCTGTAGTGGCTGGGGCGGATAAGGTCGTTCATCCCCGCGTCGGTGATCACGAAGCGCTTGCCGCCGCCTTCCTTTACGTACAGCACGCGCGTAAGCAGCGCCCCCGCCTCGCCCACCAGAAAGCGGCCGGGCTCCACTACGAGCTTGAGCCCCGTCTGCGCCACCGCGGGGACGATGTCCGCCGCCCAGTCGGCCGCGCTGATGCGCTCGCCGCCCTCGTAGCTGATCCCCAGGCCGCCACCCAGGTCCAGGAACTCCAGCTCCACCTCCGCCTGGCGAAGGTCGTGGGCCAGGTCCAGCACGTACTCCAGCGCGTCGCGAAAGGGCGCCACCTCCAGGATCTGCGACCCGATGTGCACGTCGATGCCGCGCACCCGGATCCCCGGCATCTTGGCGGCGATCTTGTACAGCCCGCGCGCCTTGGCCGCCGCGATGCCGAACTTGGTGGCTGCGTGGCCGGTGCGGGTGTACGCGTGCGGCGTGGGGGTGTCGATGTCGGGGTTCACGCGCAGGGCGACGGGCGCGCGCGTCCCCATGGCGCAGGCCAGGTCGCTCAGGGCGCACAGCTCGCCCTCGCTCTCCACGTTGAAGGCGTAGATGCCGGCGCGCAGCCCCGCCGCCAGCTCGTACACCGTCTTGCCCACCCCGCTGAAGACGATGCGCTCGCCGGGGATGCCGGCCAGCAGCGCGCGATGCAGCTCGCCCGCGGAGACGATGTCGCACCCGGCGCCCAGCTCGGCCAGGGTGCGCAGGACGCCCAGGTTGCCGTTGGCTTTGACCGAGTAGGCGATCAGGTGCGGCACCGGCGCCAGCGCATCGTCCAGCTCGCGATAGCGTTCGCGGATGGCGCCCTGGCTGTAGACGTACAGCGGCGTGCCCCACCGCGCCACCAGCTCCGGCAGCGGCACCTCCTCGCAGTGCAGAACCCCGTCCACGCGCGGAAACGCCTCCGCCACGCCCGCGACAGCCGTATCGTCCAACCCGTCCTCCCCCGCTGGTGTGGATCCCGCCGGTCCCGCGGCCGCCGCGGCCCTGCTTTCCGCGCGCACGATTTGCGCCGCGCAACGGATGCATTGACGCCGGACTGCTACCGACGCAGTGTACTACACCTCGCGCCCGTCCGGAAGCATCCGGAGCCGGGCAGCAGACCCCGCCTCGCGGAGGACCCGCCATGCGCCTGAGCCCCATCCCCGCCCTGCTCCTCGCGGCCGCGCTCGCCCCGCCATTGGCCGCGCAGGTCCCCGACGCCCTGCGCACCGCGCCACGCGTACAGGGCACCGGCAACGGCAGCACCATCATCGTCTGGCCGCGCCACGTGCAGTCGCTGCAGGCGCGGCTGGACAGCTTTGCCGTGGCGCTCCCCGCCGCGGAGCGCGCGCTGTGGAACGACGTGCTGCTGCGCGCCGCCCACGTGCCCGCCCCGGCCGCCGCGGAAGTCCGCGTGACGCCGGTGCTGCAGATTGGCCCCGGCGGCGGGTGCGAGGACACGCCCGGGATGGACGGCGCGGCCGGCCGCGCGGCCATCATCGTGCAGGGCGGCCGGGCGGCGGGCGCCAGCGGAATCATCGTGCAGGGCGGGCGGACGCCGCGTGCCGGCATCGTGGTGCAGGGCGGCCGCACGCCCGCCGCCCAGGGGGCGAACGCGCCGCGGCCCGCTCCCAACGCCACCGTCGCCATCGGCCCCAAGCAGGACGACCCCGCGCCGCCGCCGCAGAGCCTGGGCCGCCGCCTGGCGGACCTTTCGCTGCGGCTGACCGCGGAGGAGCGCGGCGCGCTGGACTGGCTGCTGACCCGCGCGGCGGAACCGTCCGGCCCGGACGGCGGCCTGCCGCCGCGCACCCCGGGCGATCCCCGGCCCGGCGAGCGGGTTTCGCTGCGGCAGGCCCTGGGCATCGACCCGCTGGCCATCGGCCCCAAGCAGGACGATCCCGCGCCCCGGCCGGATTCGCAGCGCTGGATCCTGCGGTTCTAGAAGTACGAAAGTACGAAAGTACGAGAGTACGGGAGTACGAAAGTACGAGAGTACGGGAGTACGGGAGTACGGGAGTACGGGAGTACGGGAGTACGGGAGTACGGGAGTACGGGAGTACGGGAGTACGGGCAACGTACTTTCGTACTTTTCGTACCTTCGTACGAGAAAGGCCGCCCCGACACTCTGGGGCGGCCTTTCGCGCATCATCAGCCGATCAGTACGCCTTGGCCCAGACCGCTTCCGTGGTCGCGTCCGCCCCGCAGACCAGGCACTTCGCGGGCGCCGGGTCGCTGCGGAACTCCTCGAAGGGGAGGCAGCGGATGGTGGCCTTGGTCTCCTCCTTTACCTTCTCCTCGCACTCCGACGACTCGCACCAGCCGGCGTAAACGAAGCCGCCGGGACCTTCCATGATCTCGCGGAAGCGGTCATACGAGTCGATGCCGCGGTGCGAGTTCTCGTCGCGCCGGGCACGGGCGCGGTCCAGCAGGAAGGTGTGATAGTCCTCCAGCCGCTGCGCCATCGATCCCAGCACCTCGGCCTCGGGAAGGAACTGCTTGCGCTCCTCGCCCTCGGGAATGCGCCGCGCCAGCACCACCTGCCCCTTGGCGATGTCCTTGGGGCCGATCTCGATGCGGAACGGCACGCCCTTCATCTCCCACTCAAAGAACTTGGCGCCGGGCGTAAGCTTGTCCCGATCGTCCACGTGCGTGCGGATGCCGGACAGCGCGGCCACGATCTCGGCCGCCTTGGCCATCACCAGCTCGCGCTCGTCGTCCTTGCGGTAGATGGGGACGATGACGACCTGGATGGGCGCCACGCGGGGCGGCATCACCAGCCCCTTGTCGTCGCCGTGCGTCATCACCAGGCCGCCCACCATGCGCGTGCTCACGCCCCACGACGTGTTCCACGCGAACTCCTCCGCACCCGACTCCGAGGCAAACTTCAGCTCGAACTGCTTCGCGAAGTTCTGCCCCAGGTTGTGCGAGGTGCCGTTCTGCAGGGCGCGGTTGTCCTGCATCATCGCCTCGCAGGTGTACGTGCGCAGCGCACCCGCGAACTTCTCCGACTCGCTCTTCTGGCCCACCACCACGGGCATGGCCAGGTGGCCTTCCATGAACTCGCGGTACACGCCCAGCATCTGCCGCGTCTCCGCCTCGGCCTCGTCATGGCTGGCGTGGGCGGTGTGCCCCTCCTGCCACAGGAACTCGGTGGTGCGCAGGAACAGGCGCGTGCGCATCTCCCAGCGGACGACGTTGGCCCACTGGTTGTACAGCAGGGGCAGGTCGCGGTAGCTCTGCACCCACTTGGAGAACATCTCGTAGATGATGGTCTCGCTGGTGGGGCGCACGATCAGCGGCTCCTCCAGCTTGCTGGCGGGGTCGGGGATCAGCTTGCCGTCGTCCGTGGCCTTGAGGCGCGTGTGGGTAACGATGGCGGCTTCCTTGGCGAAGCCCTCCACGTGCTCCGCCTCGCGCTCAAGAAAGCTCTGGGGGATGAACAGCGGAAAGTACGCGTTCTGGTGCCCCGTCTCCTTGAAGCGCAGGTCCAGCCGGTCGCGCATCAGCTCCCACAGCCGGTAGCCGTACGGGCGAATGACCATGCAGCCGCGCACGGGCGAGTAGTCCGCCAGCTCGGCCTTGAGCACCACTTCGTTGTACCAGGCGCTGAAGTCCTCCGCCTGGGTGGTAAGCGCTTTTTCGTTGGACATGAGACTCCCCAAAAGTCAAAGGACCCGCCGCGTCGGGCGGCGGATCCGTGTTCACATGCGGATCGTGCCCGTGTTCAGGCAAAGATGTCGCGCACCGGCAGCATCCATCCCGGCACCACGTCTTCGCCGTCGATCACGTAAGTTTCAGTCAGTTCGAGCGGAGCGCGTCCCGGGCGGCATACGGCTACCGTTCGGTCATCCGGGTCCACAACGATGACCATCGCGGTCCCAGCGCCAAGGTACTCGCGGACCTTTGCCTTGACTTCGCTGTAGCGGTCATGCGGAGATACCACCTCGATCGCGAGATCGGGAGCACCGCGGTAGAAACCCGGAGCCGGGCCTTCTGCCGACAGCCGATCAGCCCGTACGAAGGAAAGGTCCGGGGCGCGCAGCGTATCTGGGTCGCTCTCCAGCAGGTAGCCGATTTCGGGACGAACTCTCCCAAGGCGGCGCGCATGGACGTGTGCGTCCAGCGAGCGATTGATATTCTGCACAGAGTCTCCGTGCCGTTCGCCAACAGGGCTCCTCTCACGAAGCTCTCCCGCAACAAGCTCGCGACGCATGCCGTCTTCCGGCATCGCCCAGAGCTCATCGACCGTCATCGTCCGTAATTGCGTGGCCATGGTTCACCTCTGCGACGCTGAACAACAACTCATATCACCAGAAGGATAACCCTCCGGCGCACTCCCTGTGCCCGCGCCAGCGCTCTCAGCAAAATGCCGGCGCGGGCGTCACGGTCGGCCGATGTCCGCGAGGGGGATGCGCGACTCTTCGCCGCTATCCATGTCCTTGACCACGCCCACGCCCTCGGCCACGTCGTCGGGGCCGATGATGACGGTGCGGCGCGCGCCCAGCGCGGAAGCGTTCTTGAACTGTTTGCCCACGCCCTGGTGCTTGAACGCGTAGTCCACCGACGCGCCGCCGTCGCGCAGCCGTCGCACCAGCGCCAGCACCTCGGGCCGCTGCTCGGGCGTCACGGGGATCACGTAGTAGTCCACGCTCTGGCGCGTTTCGGGAAGCAGGCCGCGGTCCGTAAGCAGCTCCTTGAGCACCACGTCGCCCATCCCGAAGCCCAGCGCGGGAAGCTGCACCCCGCCCACCTGCGCCAGCAGGTTGTCGTAGCGCCCGCCGCCGCAGATGGCGCGCAGTTCGCCGCGCGCATCAAACAGCTC
Organism: Longimicrobium sp.; assembly: GCF_048594345.1. GTDB lineage: Bacteria > Gemmatimonadota > Gemmatimonadetes > Longimicrobiales > Longimicrobiaceae > Longimicrobium. The sequence continues at coordinate 2,914 of NZ_JBMDXM010000179.1, read as the reverse complement.
GAACACGATCCCCGTGTAGTACGCCAGTCCGCGCACGATGGAAAGGTCGAAGCGGACGTAGTCCATCAGCCCCATCGCCCGCAGCGTATCGAAGATGGAGCTCATCCGCTCGATCTCGGGCGCCACGCCCTCCGTCTGCCCGTACGCCTGGCGCACCGCGTCGAAGTCCGTGTGCCGAAAGATGTCCAGCGTGCGCTCGACGGCGTCGTCCGGCATCCCCGCCTCGTCGCGCAGCCGCTTGGCGATCACTTCGCGCGGGTCGCGCTCCAGCTTGTCGACAATGTTGTAGACCAGGATCAGCTGGTCCTCGGGCACGCCCGCGTGCAGCAGCAGCGCGCGCAGCAGCCGCCGGTCCGAGACGCGCGCCACGAAGTCCTGCTCCGTGAGCCCAAAGGCGCGCAGCATGTCGATGGCGGCCGCCAGCAGCTCCGCGTCCGCCGCGGGATCGTCCTCGCCGATGATGTCGAGGTTGAGCTGAAAGTGCTCGCGCAGCCGGCCGCGCTGCTGCCGCTCATAGCGGAACAGCTGCGGGATGCTGAACCACTTGATCGGCTTGCGCAGACCGCCCGCGCGTGCGCCGGCCATGCGCGCCAGCGTGGGCGTCATCTCAGGGCGCAGCGAGATCTCGCGGCCGCTCTTGTCGGCAAAGTTGTACAGCTGCTGTACGATCTCGGGACCGGACTTTTCCGTGTACAGCTCCAGCGGCTCCAGCGGAGGTCCGTCGTATTCCTGGAACCCGTAGCGGCGCGCGACCTCGCGCCACGTGCGCATGATGTGCGCGCGGATGGCGAAGTCGTCGGGGTAGAAGTCCCGAAAGCCGGGCAGTGACTGAAAGTTTGTGTTAGACATAGCCTCCGAATGTAGCGCAGAGGCGGCGGGGCGAGCAACTGCGGAGGGAACCGCGAGGGAATAGGGAACAGGGAATAGGGAATAGCGGGCAACTGCACGGGGAGCCAGCGAAGGATGAACGGCGTGGCGCTGCTCGCGGGGCCCTCACCCCCGGCCCCTCTCCCGCAAACTGCGCGGGAGAGGGGAGAATTCGATCCCGCTTGCGATCTGATTCGGAGCGCGCTGAACTCCCGGTGCACACAACCCCTCCCTCGATGTTGGGGGTGGGGTCGCCGGCCGTCGCGAGGAACGAGCGAAAGGCCCGGCGGGGGAGAGGGCCCGGGGGGCGCGCCGGCCCTCTGGAATCAGCCGATGCCGATCTCCATCGCCGCCAGCGCGTCGCCGACGGTGTGCACGGAGCCGGTGACGAGGATCGTGCCGTAGGGCGCCATCGTTTCCGCGCGCATCAGGGCGGCGGCGAGGTCGGGGATCACGCGGACGGGGATCCGCGCGTCGAGCGAGCTCGCGGCATCCTCGGGGTCCCAGCGGCGACCCTCGGGGGCGGTGGGAGCGACCGTCAGGATGGCGGCGTCGGCGCGATTCAGCAGCGGCGGCAGCATCTCGTCCCACTCCTTGTCGGAAAGGATCGCCGCGACCAGCACCAGCGGGCGCGGCAGGTCCAGCCCGTCGAGCGCGGTGGTCAGCGCGGCGACACCGGCAGGGTTGTGCGCCACGTCGAAAATCCAGGTGGCGCCGCGCTGCCGCACCACCTGCATCCGCCCCGCCCAGCGCACCTCCGCGAAGCCGGCTTCGATCGCCTCCCACGACGGCCGCACGTCGTCCGGAAGCACGCCCAGAAGTTCCGCCGCCAGCGCCGCGTTCCGCGCCTGGTGCGCGCCGACGAGGGGGATCCGCACCGAATGCGCTCCCCAGCGCTCGGAGTCCAGGTGAAAGCGCGTGCCTTCCAGCGACACCTCCACGTCCCGCATCCTGATCACCGCGTCCAGCACCACCAGAGGCGCACCGGCGTTCGCCGCGCGCTCCCGCAGCACCTCCATGATGAACGGGTCCTCCTCGCCGATCACCGCGGGGACGCCGGGCTTGAAGATGCCGCCCTTTTCCCACGCGATCTGTTCCAGCGACTCGCCCAGGTATTCCACGTGGTCGCGCGCCACGTTGGTCACCGCCGTCGCCAGCGGCGCGACCACGTTGGTGGAGTCCAGCCGCCCCCCCAGCCCCACCTCCACCACCGCCAGGTCGACGCCCGCTTCCGCGAAGCAGAGGAAGGCAAGGGCCGTCGTCGCCTCAAAGAAGGTGGCGCCGGTGCGCTCGATGGCCGGCCGCAGCCGCGCCTCCGCCGCCGCCAGCAGCGCCGCGTCCACCGGCCGCCCATCAATGCGGATGCGTTCCGTGAACGAAACCAGGTGCGGCGAGGTGTACAGGCCGATCGTCCGCCCCGGGTGCGCCGCGCGCAGGGCGGCTTCGCACAACGCGCTGACGGAGCCCTTGCCGTTCGTTCCGCCGACGTGGAGCGAACGAAAGCGCCGGTGTGGGTGGTCCACACCGGCGAGCAGCTCTTCCGTGCGCTCCAGCCCCCAGCGAATCCCGCCCGACGTGCGGGCGAACAGCCATGCGGCGGGATCGTCAGGATTCATCGGCCAAGGTCATGCTGAGGAAGTAAAGGGAGAGGCGAAGGCCAAGCCGTGGGTGAACCAACCAGGAGTCCGCCCCCCCCGACCAACGTTCCCGCTCGTCCCCAAACTGTGGGAGCGGCTGCCGCACACACACCCGCCGAGGAAAAACACCACCCCTCCCCCGAAGTTGGGGGAGGGGTCGACCGCCGTCGCGAGGAACGAGCGAAAGGCCGGTCGGGGGAGAGGGCCCGGCGGGTCGCGCCGCGCCCACCCGTTCACCCGTTCACCCGTTCACCCGTTCACCCGCCCCCCCCTTCACCCCGTCACCCCCCACCCGCACCCCGCCACGGCCCCGCGGAACGCCTCCGACGCGGGCAGGCCCAGCATGTGGCGCAGCAGCTGGCTCACGCGGCCCTTCATCTTCCGGCGGTCCACGATGTCGTCGAGCATCC
>NZ_JBMDXM010000178.1:0-3131 GCF_048594345.1 Longimicrobium sp. | reverse complement strand
CCATCACACCATCACACCATCACACCATCACACCATCACACCATCACACCATCACACCATCACACCATCACACCATCACACCATCACACCATCACACCATCACACCATCACACCATCACACCATCACACCTAAAACCGCCTCGATACCTCGCCGTACCATCGGCGGGACGTCCTGACCCTGGCGCTGGCGCCGATCCTGCAAGGGCGGACGGCTCTGTCCCGGCCGATCGGCAGGCCGGGCGACCGCTGACACACGGGCCGGATGTCATCCAGGAAAGAGAACCATCGCAGGGAGCAGGAAGAAGCGCTACGCGACAAGGTGCGCGCCATCGCCGACAAGGGCGGGGCGCGCAGTGTTGCCGTGGCGTACCACGACTATGAGACGGAGACGGCGTGGAGCTACCGCGGCAGCGAGTGGTTTCACGCGGCCAGCACCATCAAGGTGCCGGTGCTGCTGGGCGTGTTTCGCGCGGTGGAAGACAAACGCCTCACGCTCATGGCGCGCGTGCACGTGCGCAACCTGTTCACCAGCGCGGTGGGCGACGGCAGCACCTTTCGCGTGGCGGCCAGCCGCGACGCCAACGCCGAGGTGCCCCGCAACATCGGCAAGACCATGCGGGTGCAGGAGCTGGCGCACCACATGATCACCACCAGCAGCAACCTGGCGACCAACCTGCTCGTGGACGCGGTGGGGGTGGACGCCATCGCCGACAACCTGCGCAAGCTCAAGCTGGACAAGGGCGTGGAGTTTCGCCGCGGGGTAGAGGACGAGGCGGCGCACGACGCCGGCATCAACAACCGCTGCACCGCCGACGGGATGCTGGAGGTGCTGCGCACCATCGAAGAGCGCAAGGCGTTCAGCGAAGAGTCGTCGCGCAAAATGCTGGACATTCTGCACAAGCAGGAGTTCCGCAGCGGCATTCCCGCCCGCCTGCCGGAGGGGGTGCGCGTCGCCAACAAGACGGGGGAGATCAGCACCGTGGCCCATGACGCCGGGATCGTGTACGTCCCCAACCGGGAGCCGTACGCGCTGGTCGTGCTCACGGAGTGGGACGCGGGCAAGACCAGCGGCCGCAGCGACACCATCTCGCGCATCTCCCGCGCCGTGTACGACCATCTGACCGGGAGCGCGGGCTGATGGCCGGGCTGAGCGACCTGAAGGTGGTGGACGGGCTTAAGCTTTCCGAGACGGCGCGGCGGGTTTTGCGGCCGGGAGAGCTGGTGCGGGGCCGCGACGGCTACACCCGGCGGCTTCCGCGGTGGTTCTACCAGGTGCCCTCGTGGGAGGTGGCGCTGGAGACCAGCCTTACGCCGCACTTCAAGCTGTGGGAGTTCATCGATATCGACTTTCGCGAGCACAAGATGCTGCGCGCGGAAAAGCAGCGGTACGTGCCGCTGGCGGTGACCATGCTGGCCGCGGCGATGGAGGCGTTTCGGCAGGAGGTGAACACGTACGTGCACATCTCGGCCAACGGCGGCTACCGCTCTCCCGCGCACCAGCTTAGCCGCGACGCATCGGTGCACTGCTGGGGCGTGGCCGTGCACCTGTACCGGGTGGGCGACGACTGGCTGGACAACGAAGCCAACATCACCCGCTACGCCGAGGTGGCGTCGCGGGTGTTCCCGGCGTTCCGCGCGCTGCCGTACGGCACGGGCCCGGGAAAGACCGAAGATCATCTGCACCTCGACCTGGGATACGTAACGGTGGTGCCGCACGGAAAGGGCGATGAAGCGCAGGACGATGACGCTCTGCCGCTCGGTGGAAGCGCGAAGGACAAGCAGCGCGGAAAGAAGGGGGAATGATGCCTGATCCCAAGAAGGGGGGCGGCGCACAAGCCCCCGCCGGCGGTGCACTGGCGCTTGCGGCGATGGGGATGGAGGCGGAGTTCTCCGTGACCCTGGACGGCCAGCCGGTGCGTCCGGAAGACGTGTTCGGCTCGCCGCGCGCGTTCGTGCGGGGAAACCTGATGCACCGGCAGGGCACCAGCTACCACCTGCCCACGGGCGGGGCGGTGTACTTTGACACGGGCGTGATCGAGGTGGCCACGCCGGTCATCGAGATCGAACGGGGCGCGGCGGCGCGCACGGGGCGCTCGCTGTGGGAAAGCATCCTGTACATCCGCGAGCAGCTGGACGACTGGGAGGCGCGCACCCACCGCGACATCCGCCTTACCGGCTTCAGCACGCACTACAACGTGAGCTTCGAGCTGCCGGCGGCGCAGCAGGGGCGCAGCCGCACGGTCAAAAAGCTGGCGCTGCTGCTGTCGTACATCCTTCCCGCGCCGGTGATGCTGCTGGCCACCAACCGGCGCTCCACGGGCGTGGGCGTGCGGCCGCGCGGCGACCGCATCGAGATCACCGCCGACTTTACCCCCAGCGCCAGCCTGATGATCGCCACGGCGACGCTGATCGTGGGGATCGTGCGCGAGGTGATGACGTGGCCGTCGTTCGAGCTGGAGATGCTGGAGCAGATGGGCATCCCGGTAATCGAAGGGTACCAGCCGATCAAGCACACCTCGCGCAAGGGGTGGCTGGCCAAGGACGTGTGCTATCCGCGCAACCCCTTTCAGGCCGACATCGACGAGACCACCTGGCGCACGACGGACGGGCGGGAGCTGAGCCTGCGCAGCGTGGCGGGGCTGATCGTCAAGCACTTCTGGCACCCCATCCGCCGCATCAGCGACCCGTGGACCTTCCGGCTCATCGGCTCGGTGATGCGGGGGCGCGCGCCGTCGCTGCTCGACCTGGAGGACCGGCCGCCGGAGTACGAGGACGTGGGGCGGCTGTGCACCTGGGACAACCTGTTCCCCGAGAGCGAGCTGAGCCGGTCGCGGTACGAGCGCGTGCTGATCCGCGCCATCAGCGGCCAGAAGCTGTGGATGCACGGACGCCGCTACACGCCTACGGGCATGCGCGGCTGGTCCGCCGTCGTCTTTCGCGCGGACGACGACCACTCGCGCCACGTCTTTTCCATCGACTACCTGCTCGGGCACCTGCGCGACTGGGAGCGTCCGCGGTCGCGGGGCGGGTGATCTCACGCGGAGACGCGGGGGGGGGGGGTGAGACCAAATAACCCCCCCGCCCCGTTTATGTGAACCTGCACCCCCCGCGTTTTTTATCACAACGAGGTT
>NZ_JBMDXM010000177.1:0-48290 GCF_048594345.1 Longimicrobium sp. | reverse complement strand
CGGCAGCACCGTGGGGCTGAATTTCTGCCGAAGAGCACGCCTCACGCTGGCGGAGAGAAGGTCCTTCGGTCGCGCGCAGATTGTTGTGTGGATTCTATTTACACGTGGTGCGCTCCCTCAGGATGACCGGTCTGGGCGACGGAGGCCGACGAGCCTCTCAGAGCGAGCGCTCAACACGCGCTGACGGCGCACGAGGGTGTTGCCCCACCGCAATCTCACGACCAGTCATCTTGAGGGAGCCGCCGTGCAGATCCTTCAACCGGCAGGATCCGTGGCGGCGACCGAAGGACCTTGCCGGCAGCACCGTGGGGCTGAATTTCTGCCGAAGAGCACGCCTCACGCTGGCGGAGAGAAGGTCCTTCGGTCGCGCGCAGGATGTTGTGTGGGTTCTGTTTACACGTGGTGCGCTCCCTCAGGATGGCTGAGCTCTCGACATCAAGAGGCGGGCGCGGCGGCAGGCCCGCCCTTTCCCGTCCGGATTGCTAGAGCCGGACCCGCCGCGCCGTATCGACCCCCATCGCCTCGTTGAGCGGGCATACGCGCGTAATCGCCGTTTCCGTGATCAGCGCGCCGCCCAGCATCGCCAGCAGCCCGGCCAGCTTTCCGCTGCCGCCGCCCCACCGGCTGTATCCCAGCGCCAGCAGCGCCGGCCCCGCCACCGCCCGCAGCGCGCGATCCGCACCGCCTACGTTTTCCCTCATCGCGATCCATCCTTTCCGCGGCTTCCACTCGATCATGGCGCCTTATGGGGCACACCGCGGGCCGCGCCCTGCACCAGCCCGCGCCGGGCGTGATGGCGCAACGGGCGCGGGACCTTGAAAGCAAGGTGAAATCCGCGATCTTTCACCGCCGCCTGACCACCCGCTGCATCCGCCGTGATTCCGTCAGCCGTACCGCCCGTGCCCCTCTGCTCACCTCGAGAAGCGACCCTCCGCCGCCGCACCGCGCGCGGAGCCGCCGCCGTTCGACACACAATCCGGATCGTGCCGATGTCCTGCCCGCGCTTCGTTCGCATCCTCCCCCTGCTCGTTGCCCTGGCCGCCTGCGCCGACGCTCCCACCGTCACGCCGCCGCCCGAGCCGGCACCCCCCGCGCCTCCCAGGGTGCTGGGCGTGTACGAGTTGACCGTGACGGGGCTGGGGACGAGCGAGATGCGCGGAAGCATGGCGCCGGCGCGGCTGGCGGGCACGCCGTCGTACGCGCTCACCCCGCGCAACACGGGGCTGGCGCTGGAGTTCGTCTCGTCCAGCTCGTTCACCGAGGGTGACCGCGGGCAGGGTGGGCAGCGGTACATCAACGCCACCTACCGCGTGCGCAACTCCACCGGTGCGGCGGTGAGCAACCTTACCTTCATCCCCTCCATCACCGCCACCACCATCGCCGGAACGCCGTTCTCGCAGCTCACCCTGTTCAACGGCACCGCCGCGGCGCGGACGCTGGCCAGCCAGATGGTCCCCACCGGCGCCGTAACGCTGGGCGGCGGCGTGACCATGCGCACGACCGAGGTGGACGTGCTGCAGGTGTTCCAGGAGAGCGAGGTCGCCGCCGTGCCGCTGCCGGCCGGGGTGACGGGGCTGATGCCGTACGGCTTCGTGACGCGCGGCGCGGCCGGCGGCGCCAGCCGCACGCTTCCCAACGCGCCCACGCCGGACGACTTTGGCGGGCTGGTGACCTTTGCCTTTCGCTACCCGCTTACGGCGAGCGGAAACCAGGACCCGTTCACCGTCAGCTTTCAGGTGCTGGCGGTGGAGGATCGTGAAACGCGGCTCACGGAGAGCATCGAGGACGGGCAGGACACCAGCGCGGTGCGCCGCATCCGCGAGCGCGCGGCGGCGCTGGGGGCCACGGCGGTAACGGTCCTGGCCGGCAGCGCCGCGACGGCGCCCGAGGTGGTGGACTACCCCGGCCAGCGGCAGATCTGCGGCGTGCGGACGGCGGGGACGGCCGCGGCGCCCACGGCGTACATCACCAGCCCGGCGGCCTACACGCGGCTGAACCTGCTGCGGCAGGGCGAAACCGCCAGCGCCTGCGGGGCGTACTTTCGCGGGGGAACGCCCCAGGCGCCGCTTCCGGGCGTGGGGCACACGCTCACGCTGGTGGCGCAGGACCGCTACGGCAACCTGCGCACGGTGGCCGACTCGGTGCGGCTGGAGTGGGTTTCGGGCCCAAGCGCCCTTCTGGGCGCGCGTACGGCGCTGGTGGACGGGCAGGCGGCCGTTCAGGTGACCTACGGCACCTACGGCGCCTCGGTGCTGCGGGCGGCGGGGCGCCGCATCCGGGCGGAGCACCAGCTGGAGGTGGGCGTCACGACGGTGGCCGCCAACGCGGGCACCCCCACCTGGTTCACCGCCATCGCCGGCACCAGCGTGCCCACGGCCAGCCGCCCCAGCGTGCGCGTGCGCGACCCCGGCGGCAACCCGGTCTCGGGGCGCGCCGTAACGTTCAGCGTCACCCGCGGTGGCGGCACCGTGACGTCCGCGGTGGTCAACACCAACGCGGACGGCGTGGCCACCGTGGGCAACTGGCTGCTGGGGGCCACGGCCGACGTCAACACGGTGGTGGCCACCGTCTCGGGCTCCGGGATCGTGGGGAACCCGGTGACCTTCAGCGCGTCTGGGTGCACGGGGACGGGGACGGGATACTACATCACCGTCTGCTTTGCCACACCCATGAGCAGCAGCCTGCGCACGCTGTTCGGGTACGCGGCGTCGCGATGGCAGGGGCTCATCACCAGCGAGCTGACCAACGTGCCGGTGAACCAGGCGCCCGGCTACTGCAGCGCCGGGATGCCCGCCATCAACCTGACCATCGACGACCTGCTCATCTACGCCAGCGTCAAGAACATCGACGGTCCGGGCGGAATCGTGGGCCGCGCCGGGCCGTGCGTGGTGCGCGGCATCGGCAACCTGCCCCTGCTGGGCGAGATGGAGATCGACTCCGCCGACGTCGCCATGATCGAAGCGGGCAGCTACGGCGGCGTGATCCTGCACGAGATGGGGCACGTGATCGGCATCGGCACGGTCTGGAGCTACTTCGGGCTGGTGTCCGACGCGTCGGGAAGCTTTACGACGCTGGACACGTACTTCAACGGCGCCAACGGCATCGCCGGGTTCGACAACGTGGGCGGCGGCAGCTACACGGGCGGACGAAAGGTGCCGGTGGAGAACACGGGCCCCGAGGGAACGCGCAACGCGCACTGGCGCGAGTCGGTGCTGGGCAGCGAGCTGATGACGGGGTACCTGAACCCGGGGAGCAACCCGCTCAGCCAGGTGACCGTACGGTCGCTGATCGACCTGGGCTACACGGTGAACCCCGGCTTCTCCGACGACTTCTTTCTCACCCTCACGCTGAACTCCGGCGATCCCGCTCCGCAGGCGGGGCTGCGGCTGATGGATGACACGCGCACCGGCCCCATCTACCGCGCCGACCCGCAGGGCCGCACCACGCGCCTGCGCTGACGCCGCTCCGCCAGCGTGACGAAGGGCCCCGCGACGCTCCCGCCGCGGGGCCCTTGGTGCGTCTGATACTGATCCGCAACTACACTCCGGTAATTCCCTACTACCCAATCCGGCAAAACACCTCACCTCAAGTCGGACTACAGGAAACAGAGGTCAGGGTACAGAGGAACGGAGAACAACCAGAGGAACAGAGGAGGAATGCGGATCACCTCTGTTCCTCTGGCTGTTCTCGGTCCCTCTGTACCTTCCGATGTTGTTTTTCCGGATTCGGTATAAGGGATTCCGACGAACGCGCGGCGGCGCGTGCACCGACCCGGCGGGGATTGGACGGGGGCTCCCAACCCGGCACAAAGGTTGAACACGCCCCGCCGGTCCGGAGAATGCACCTCTACAAGGCAAGGGGCAGATGGGAAAGCAGTTCAAGAAGGGCGACAAGGTTGCGTGGGACACGTCGCAGGGCGAGACGCACGGTGTGGTGGAAAAGAAGCTGACTTCGGAAACCCACATCAAGGGTCACAAGGCGGCGGCCACGCCGGACGATCCGCAGTACCTGGTCAAGAGCGACAAGAGCGGCAAGGAAGCGGCGCACAAGCCCGACGAGCTGCGCCGCAGGTAAAGCACGCCGCCGGCGCGATGCCGGCCGAGGAACGGAGAGGAGACGGACGGGATGATGAGATCACTGGCTCGATACGGACGCCTGCTGTCGCTGGGCGCGGCGTTTGCCCTGGCCGCCTGTGCGGCGCCGGCCGCCGGGCCGGGCGGCACGGCGGAGCAGCTGGCGGGCACCACCTGGCGGCTGGATCAGCTGAACGGCCAGCCGGCGGTCGCGCTTCCCGGCGACGGCGCACCGACGCTCCTGTTTGCGGCGGACCAGCCGCGCGTCAGCGGCAACGGCGGCTGCAACCAGTTCAACGGGCAATACACGCAAAGCGGCGAGGCGCTGCGGATGGGCCCGCTGGCCTCTACCCGCCGCGCCTGCGTGGACGAGGCCGGCAATCGCCAGGAAACGGCCTACCTGCGCGCGCTTGAATCCACCACCCGCTTCTCCGCCACCGCCGAGCAGCTGCTGCTGTACGCCGGCGACCAGGTGGTCGCGCGCCTCTGGCGCAACGAGGGATCCACCAGCTGACGTGACCCGCGCCGGCGTCGAGCTGCGCACGAAAGCCCTTCACCCGCATCCGGGTGAAGGGCTTTCCGTGGCGGTCAGCCGGCGAGACGAGCGTCACGACGTCAGGTTGCAGGCACCGGCTCCTCGACCCCGATGGCGAACGGGCGCTGCTCCGCGAAGCCCGGAAAGGCCGGGCCGAAGAACAGCATCCCCGGGTGCTGCCTCGTGTTCGCCACGGAGACGGCGGCGGCAACCTGCCGCACGAACTCCGTGTAGCCGCCATCGAACTCCCCGCCGGCCCACTTCTCCACGAGCGTGGCGGTAAACAGGCCGTTGTTTTCGCGGTCCTGGGCTTCTTCCCTGTCCCGGCACGCGGCGATCATCAGCACGCTTGCCCGCAACACCACCTGCGGGGGCAGCCGATTCGCGAGCACCAGGTCCTCAAAGCCTGCTTCCCTGGCCATCGCCAGCACGGCGGCGGAATGTTTGCGGCGCCTGTGCCGGGACTTTGCGGCGCTCAGGTTCATCGGCACCATCGCCATGGTCCCGGAGTGGCAGCTGTCGGAGATCAGCACCACTCGTACCCCGTCAGGCACCTCCGCCAGCGCCTGGTGCAACTGGTCGTCATGGTACAGCCCGTCGTCCAGGCACCACGCCTCGTCATGGCTGTCGTCCTCCTCCTTCCCCGTTTCGTCAAACCGCCGGACGCCGTGGCCGGAGTAGGTGAGGAGCAGGACGTCACCGGCCTCCAGCTCACCAGCCACGGCGTGCAGCGCATCCACCACCATCTGGCCGGAAACCTTCTCCGTCAGCATGCCCCGTACTTCAAAACCGGCGTCGATCGCGATCCGGGCCATGGCCTTGGCGTCGTGGATCGGCCCACTGAGCGTGCTCCTCGCTTCGCAATCCTTGCCGGGGACGGGCGCGGCGATGTGGATGGAAAGACCCTTGGGCATCGTCATATTCTGTGAGATCATGGTCCGCGTGATGATCAGCTCCGGCGCCGCTTATCCGCCGCCCAGCATGCAGTTGTAGGCGAGCCCGCCCCTGCCTTCGATGAGCGGACAGTCGCCTTCCAGGTCCGCGCAGTCCGTGCCGCAGTATTTGGGCAGCACCCTGGGCTCGGTACCGAACAGCTCGTAGTACACGGAGAAGTGCGTGGCCTCCGTTCCGTGCGCCGGCCGCTGGGGAACGGGTACGCCCGAGTCGTCCGGCCCCAGCTCCACCAGCGGAAGGTGGCGGACCATCAGGTTCAGCACCCGCCTGCCCGAGCCGCTCTCGATGGGGTACAGCGTGACGATGGGCTTGCCCTCCGCCACACCGCCGGTGACGCCCCTGAGCTCGATGGACAGGCTGTCGCCCTCCATCGGCAGCTCCCACTCGGCTTCGTGGGCCATCCGCCGGCACTGCCCGTCCGCCCACTCCCAGCACTCCCCTTTCGCCACGGCCGACATCCTTCCGCTTTCCAGCGTGACCCGCGACGCCACCCGGTTGCCCGGCACGTCCTCCAGGAACTCCGGCAGCACGCCCGACCCGGCCACGTCGCGAACGCCGACGATCTGCGGGCAGATGCGCAGGTCCGGCTCCGCGCCGCCGCCCAGGGTGAACATGGTGCCGCGCAGGGTGCGCCGCGCCACCAACTCGTCTGGCTCCTGCTGCCCGGCCCGCAGGTGCGCCGTGTCGAACTCCAGCACCGGGATGTGCGGATCCACGCAGTGCGCGTGATTCGCCCCGCTCTCCCCTTCGGGATGGTCGCCATCGTGGTGGCCGGGGCCGTGCGGCTGGCCGACGGCGCGCGGCATGAGCACGTGCATCCGCCTGCGCGCCTCGTCGGCGGCGAACAGGCACAGACCCACAAAGGTCACTCGCAGCGTGAACGCCATTCGTCTCCTCGTCTTTCTCGTTGGGGGCATGGTGTGGATCGCCCCCTAGGAGATGGACGGGACGGGAGGGTTTCCCCGGGGCCGCAAGACGCCGAGCCCCGGCGCCGCGAAGGCACCGGGGCTCCACCGGGGACATCCGGAGCCGCCGTTCACGCTGGCGGCGACTGGCCCAGCATGCAGTTGTAGGCCAGGGCCGCCATCTCGTCGTCGTCCGCCGGCTGCGCGTGGGGATCGAACGTGGGCGTACCCGCGTGAAGCGGGTGCTTCTTCATCTTGAGCTTGACGCGTTTGAACGGCGGCTTGAGCAGGGTCAGGTACGCCTGGAAATGCGTCGCCTCCTGGCCGATGGGAATGGGCGTCGTGGGCACCGGTTCGGGAAGACAGCTGACCTCGACGTGAACGGTTCCCGATCCATGCGGGATCGTCCCGGCGGGGGGCGCGGGAGCCGGCACGGGGGCGTGCGGACCCTGGTACTGCAGCGGCCGCACGGTCCAGGCTACGTCGCTCGTGATGTTCCTGATCTTCCAGACCAGCTGGTGCGTAAAGGGCCTAGTGTCCACCGTGGACTGCTCGACCTCCACGTCCCACGTGGCCGTGTCCCCGTAGTCCACGTCGCTCGCGGGTGGAAGGGTCACCCGCGCGGCCACGCTCCCCCGCGGGGTAAGGCCCAGCTGCGGGGCATCGACACCCTTGTGGGCGAGGGTCCCCACGTTCACCACCGTAGCGTCCGGCGCGCCCTGCGTCGCGTTGGTGGCCGCGCTGAACTCGATGGCGTACCCCTCGATGCGCACGCGATTGCCCCCCGGAAACGTGCACCACACGAAGTGAGGCTCGATTCCCCCGCCGTGGTCGTGCACGTGCGGCATGAGCACGTGCGTGCGGGCGGAGCCGGCCGGGTGCACGAACAGGCACAACCCGGTGAACTTGATGTGCAATTCCATCCGGTTATCCCTTGAACGGGGTTCAGCCGCCCGCGTAGCGGAAGCCGGACCACGCCGCGGGCGAGCGGAGCGCGGGGTCCGGCGAGGCCAGCAGCCGCAGCTGCGCCTGGCGCAGCGCCGACGCGGCGTCCGCGCCCGCGCCGTAGGCGTGGTAGAACTCGCCGACCAGCGCGCTGGTGGCGCGGTCCTCCACCCGCCACAGGCTTCCCACCACCCCGCGTGCGCCGGCGCGCAGCATGGCCCCGGAAAGCCCCGCGAACCCGCCGGAGCGGCCAGACCCGGCACGCTGCGTCTCGCACGCGGCAAGTACCACCAGCTCAAGGCGGCGCAGGTCCATCGTCTCGATCTGCTCGGCGGTCAGCCGCGACGGCGCCCCTTCCTGTTCCGCCAGCACCAGGAACGAGCGCGACGGGCGGGCATCGTCAAAGACGGCGTGCCCCGCGAAGTGGAAGAGCGCCGCGGACCCGAGGGCGCTTCCGAGTGTTTCCGGCGTCGCCGACCGACCGGCCAGCAGCACGGACCCCGGATACGCCTCCGCCAGCGCGCGCGTTTCCGGGACCAGGTTCGGCAGCCGCGGGAGGGCGGGATGCTCCCCGGACGGAAACGCCGGGTCCGCGACGAACACGGCACGTCCGCCTGGCCGGCCCCGCGCCGGGGCGGAGGCGTGTGCACCCAGCCCCGGCGCCAGCCGCAGCACGTGGTCCTGCACCAGGTAGCGCCCGCGCACGCGGTCCCGCAGAGCGGCAAAGGGCACGCCGCCCAGCTCTCCGTCCACCACCAGGGTCAGCCGCTCGTGTCCGCCGACGTGCCGCTGCACCGGGCGCACGAGCACGTCGTACAGCCCGGCCAGGAGCACCGCGGTAGAATCGTCCGCCAGGCGCAGCTCCAGCCGGGTACGCGCGGCCTCCGCCATGCGCCGCACCGCCGCCCCGTCCACCGTGGCGCGCTCCAGCCGCACGGCCGTGTCGACAACCGCGAAGGCCAGCAGCGTATCCCCAATGAGCGCGTATTCGACCGCCGCCTCGCCCGCCGGGGAACGCAGGGACCCGGCACCCGCGCGCGAGCCGGATGCGGGCGCGCGGCTCTGCTCCAGCGCGGCCAGCGCCTGGCGCGGCAGCCCCCTGCCGGCGTACAGCAGCGACAGCCGGTCGAAGATCCGGCGACGCGCGTCCAGCATGGAGGCGCGCAGCGACGCGCTGGTGATGCCAGTGCTGAGGCGCGCCACGGTGGCCGCGGCGGAGTCCAGGTCCGCCGCCGCGCCCACCGCGTCGCCCGCCGCGACCCGCGCATCCGCCCGTTGCGTGAGCGCGATCAGCAGGCGCTCTACCGAACCCAGCCCGCGCGCATCGGCGATCACCGAGTCCATGGCCGCCACCGCCCGGTGCGGGGCACCTCGAACGTCCAGCGCCGCCCGGGAGATCCGCGCGTCGGCGCGCAGCCACCCCTGCTGCCGGGCATCGGGAACCGAGTCGATCAGCGCGGCCCCGGCGCGAAGGGCGTCCGCGGCCTGGGCGAACCGCCCCGCGGCCGCCAGCGACCGGGAGAGGGACAGCATCCCCTCGGCGCGTATCCCGGCGGCCAGCCCTTCGATCGCCGCCACGTCCTCGGCCTGGAACCGCAGCGCCCCCTGGTCCAGCCCCTCGGCGCGGGTGTAGTGGCCCAGCGCGAAAAGCAGGTTGTGGCGCGGCGTGGACCGGGCGAACGGCCGCAGCGTGGCCAGCGCCTCCAGTGCCGCCGCGTACGCGGCGGCCTCCTCGCCCAGCGAGAACAGCGACTCGGCGTGCATCGCCTGCATCGCGCCCAGGTTCTCCTGCTCTCCCGCCCGCCGAAAGAGCAGGATGGCTTCGCGGAAGAACGTCGGCGCGGCGTGAAGATCTCCCCTTCGCGACGCCAGTGTGCCCAGCGACCATTGCGTCCGGCCGGCGAGCGCGGGAAAGCGCGAGGCATCCACGGTCCCCGCGAGCCGGCGAAACTCGCGTACGGCACCCGTGGAGTCTTCGGAATAAAAGAGCGCCACGCCGTACCCGTACTCCGCCCAGTTCCGCAGGGCCGGGGAGGCGCCGGCGTCCGCGCGAACGGAGTCGAAGGCGGCGGCCGCGGGCGCGCCGCGGCGCTCCGCGAGCACCCGGGCCGCGCGGCCGTAGCGTGCCCATGCACGCGCCAGACGGAAGCGCCCGGCAGGATCTCTTTCCAGGCGGCGGACATCGTTCAGCGCCGCCGTCACCGTTCCGTCCCTCCCCGGTGCCGCAAAGCCGCTCGCCAGCCCTTCCAGGGTCCGCAGGGCCGCGGTGGCGGCGGGCGCATCGCCGCGGGTGACCGCGGTTCCCCACGCGGGAAGCACGGTGTCCGTGGCCCACAGGCGCGCCCGCTGCGGATTGTCGCGTGCGAAGGCGGCAAGCACGCTTGCGGGCGCGTCCGCGTCCGGGCGCACGCTCGCGCGGCCGTTCAGCGCCTCCAGGCGCACCCGCGCCTCGCCCGCTGCGCGCGCGGCGGGGTCCAGGGCGATCACCGCGCGCCATGCAGCCGCGGCCTGGGCACGAAGGTGCAAGCGGTCCAGCGCCAGCGCACGGTTGTAGGCGGCGGCGCCGTTGCCTGGATCCAGCGTTGCGGCCTGGTCCGCGAACTGGATGGCCAGCACCAGGTCACGGGGCGTGTGCGCGCGCTCCGCCCGGACCATGTGCGCCGCGGCAAGGTCGGACCAGACGGCCGCCGAAGGCCCCTGCAGCCGCCCCACCGTGTGCAGCGCCTCGATCACCCGGTCCACCGCCGGCACGCTCCCGCGCGGCCCCCACACCAGGTCGGCGACGGCGCGCAGGTGAATGGCACGCGCGTCACCTGCCTCGGCGCGCGCGCGAAGGCGCCGCACCAGCACCGCCACCGCCCGGGGTGGTACGCCGCGTGTGGTGGAAGGAGGTTCGGAGAGAAGCGACAGCCGCGCGTCGAAGCCTGTCCCGCCGCGCTGCACCAGCCGGGTCAGCTCACGAGACGGGCCGGCGTGCGCGCGCGCGCCAAGGCCGATGCCGAGCCCTGTGGCCAGGAGCAGCATCGAGCCCATGATGCGCCGGGGCGTGAATCGCATGTGGAGCTGCCAGCGTGAGGATCGCGACGGGAGGTGGGGACTGCAACGGAATACGCATGCAGTTTCCCTCTCATGGCGAGCCTTGTCAATGCTGCCGGCACCACGAAGCTCCGCGTCCGATCAGCAGTCGCGCTTCAGCGGGCCCCGTTCAGCGAGCTACACCCCGGACGGGTTTGCCTTCAGCTCAGCAGCACTCGGTGCACCAGCAGCCGCCGATCTTGGAGGTGCCGCAGATGCAGGACATTTCCTCGGCGTGCACCGTCCCGCGATCCGGCTCCCGCGCGCTCTCGATTTCCACCGACTCCACCTTCAGCTCGTTCAGGTCCAGGCGAATCTTCTTCATGGCCAGTCTCCCGTGGTTGGAGGACGAAAGGGAAATTGACAGTGACGGCGCCGGCCGCCGAACGCAAGGGCACAAACAGCGCCTCCCTGCGTCAGGCCGCCTTATGCTTATTCTTATGCCGGATCCGCAAAAACATTGGGCACGCAGAGGAAGCGGAGGAAGCAGAGAACTGCATCCAGAAACTCTGCTTCCTCTGCTCCCTCTGCGTGAGAACCTGCAGTTGGGGGAATACGGAGGTATTTGCGGATCAGATATGATCATGATCATGTTATCGTTTTACCAGATCCGGAAAAACACCTCACCTCAAGTCGCACTACGGGAAACAGAGGCCAGGGTACAGAGGAACAGACAACAGCCAGAGGAACAGAGGACGGAAGGATCGCCTCTGTTCCTCTGGCTGTTTTTGGTCCCTCTGTACCTCCGATGTTGTTTTTCCGGATTCCGTATTATGACCCGACAAAGATTCTTTCGGTCGGCGCTCCAGCTCTTTCGTTCAAGACGCTCCGACTTCCTGGGACGTCAACGCTCTTGATCGGCATCGGACGGAAGGGCAATGGGCGAAGCCCTCCCTCGACGACGTCGAGAGAGGGCTTCGTGGAACCGGCGACGAGCGTGGATCAGCCCGCGCTCACGGCGGATTCTTCCGCGGCGGAATCGGACGTCGGGGTGTCCGGCTCCTCGGACGAGGTGGCGGGATGCGCATCGGCATCCACCGCTCCCGGTGCGTCGGCCTCGGGCTCAGCCGCCGGCTCCGCCGGCGCGGCCTCGGCGACGGGCGCGGCATCCAGGCCCGTCTCCATCAGGCCGGCGACGAGCTGGGTAAAGCGGACGGGGTCGTGCGGCCCGGCGCCTTCGGCCAGCAGCGACCAGCCCAGCAGCAGCTCCGCGTAATCGCCCACCACCGTGTCGTTGGGGTTGGCGTCGAAGCGGCGGCGGAGATTCTGCACCAGCGTGTGGCTGGCGTTCAGCTCCAGGATGCGCCGCTGGCGAACGCCATCGCCGCGGCCCTGCGACAGAATGCGCTCCAGCTGCGGGGAGTAGTCGTGCTCGCTCACCACCAGCACCGCGGGCGACTTCGTGAGCCGGCCGGAGAGGCGCACTTCCTTGACCCACGTCTCCAGGCGCTTTTGCAGCGCGCCCAGGAACGGCTCGAACTCCTTCTTCTTCTCGTCGGCCGATTCCTTCTTCTCCCCCTCCTCAAGCTCCACCGCGCCCTTGCCGGCGGAGCGCAGGCGCTTGCCCTCGAACTCCGTCACCGACTGCACCACGAGCTCGTCCACAGGCTCGGTGAGGTACAGCACCTCCCAGCCGCGGTCGCGGAACGCCTCCAGCGCGGGCGAGTTCTCAATCTGCTCGCGCGACGAGCCGGTAAGGTACCAGATGTCGTTCTGCCCCTCCGGCATCCGCTCCACGTACTCCTTGAGCGTGCCCAGCGCCTCCGCCTCGCGCGACGAGGTGAAGAGCAGCAGCCCCAGCAGCGCGTCGCGGTTCTCGAAGTCGCTGTCGACGCCCTCCTTGACGGCACGGCCCAGCTCGCGCCAGAAGGTTTCGTACTTCTGCCGGTCGCTCTCCTGCATCTTCTTGAGGGCGTCCAGCACCTTCTTAGTGAGCACGCGGCGGATCTGCCGGACGTGGCGGTCGCTCTGCAGCATCTCGCGCGACACGTTCAGCGGCAGGTCGGGGCTGTCCACCGCGCCCCGCACCCAGCGCATCCACCGCGGCAGCAGCTCTTCGCTGTTCTCGCGCACCAGCATGCGCTTTACGTACAGGCGCAGGTTGGGCTTGAAGCCCGAATAGTACAGGTCCGCCGCGCCGCGTGACGGGATAAAGAGCACCGCCTGGTACTCCACCAGCCCCTCGCCGCGGGTGTGGATGGTCTCCAGCGGCTCGCTCCAGTCGTGCGAAATCTGCTTGTAGAAGTCCGCGTACTCGTCCTTTGTGACCTCCGCCGGCGGCCGCGCCCAGATGGGTTTCATGGAGTTGAGCGGCTTTTCCGGCTGCGGGGTCTCGCCCTCCGGCACCTCTTCCGGCTTTTCGGCGGGGAGGATGATGGGATAGGTGATGAAGTCCGCGTGCTGCCGTACGATGCGCGAAAGCACCCAGCGGTCGGTGTAGTCCTCGATGCCGTTCTCGCTGTCGACGGGCTTAAGGTGCAGCGTGATGGTGGTGCCCGGCCGGTCGCGCTCCGCCTCGGTCACGCTGAACGAACCGCCGCCGGATGATTCCCAGCGCACCGCCTCGTCCGTGCCCGCCTTGCGGGTGACCAGCTCTACCCGGTCCGCCACCATGAACGACGAGTAGAAGCCCACGCCAAATTGGCCGATGAGCTGCGCCGCGCCCTCGCCGGCCTTGTCCTTGAGCTGCTCCAGCGCCTCGCGCGTCCCCGACCGGGCGATGGTGCCAATGTTCCGCACCACCTCGTCGCGCGTCATCCCGATGCCATCGTCGTCGATGGTCAGGGTGCGCGCTTCCTTGTCGGGAACCAGGCGGATTCTGGGCTCGTGCCCATCGGGAAGCAGCTCGGGGTTGGTGAGCGCCTCGAAGCGAAGCCGGTCGATGGCGTCGGACGCGTTGGAGACCAGCTCGCGAAGGAAGATTTCCTTGTCGGTGTACAGCGAGTGGATCACCAGGTCGAGGAGCCGCTGCACCTCGGCCTGAAAGGCGAACTGCTGCGCCTGCTCAGCCACGCTAAACCTCCTGTCGCAAGTTCGGATGATGTGCTGTGCCGATGACAAACCGCCTCCCGCGAGCCATCGCGAGAGGCGGAGAATTTAGTGAATCCGCCGTGGGAACAACAAGTGGCGGATGGGGATGGATTCACTCGGCCAAACGCGGCTCCGCGCCTGAGCCTGAGAGTGTGTTTACGAATCACATCGCCGGATTTGATTTCCTGAGGAAGGCGCCGCTCCAGACCTGCTGATCGAGGTACTTGGGCGCCGACCGAAGGATCACGCCGGCAGCACCCGGGGGCTGGATCTCTGCCGCCAAGCCAGCCCCGCGATTGCCGAGACGAGATCCTTCGGTCGCGCGTAAGCGGTTGAGTGGATTCAAGTTGAGGAGGCGCGTTCCCTCAGGAAATCAACACCTGGATATCCGAAAGACCAGTTTCGTAAACACACGCTGAGGGATCAAACACAGAGACGGCAAGCCCGGTTCGCGCACGCGGACCGGGCCGTCTGCCTTCAGGCCCCTTCGGAAGCAGGATGGTCAGGGAGAATGCTCCGCACAGCCTCGTCCAGGCTAATGTCCAGCACGCCGGCGGGCAGGTTCACCCACCGCCTCCAGTCGTAATCCCCGTATTCCAGGACGCGCGCAGGGTAGAGTGCCGATCCATGCAGGCGCATGTCGACAATCCGGCGGTCCGCCACCGCCCGAACGACTTCGAAATCCGTGTTTGGCCAGCGCGCCTCTTCCTCGTCCTCGTCCGCAAAATAGTCGTCGCCCTTCATCACCAGCACCCGGCCATCCCCAAGGTCGAACAGGTAGCCGGTTCCTTCATCGTCCCACGGTTCGATCTGAACCGCGGCCGCGGCACGGACTCGGGTAGCCACAACGCGGCCGTCATCCAGCAACCGTGCGAGCACGCTGGCCTGCTGCGTCGTCCAGATGGCGTGGTTTCGCCGCTGACGGGCGTTGGCGCGGGCGGTGGAAACGACATGGTAGCCGGCGAGCACGGCCCCCAGCACCAGCACGCCAAGGTACCCGCCGACCGACCGCTCACCCGTGAACCAGAGCACCACCGGCACGAGCACAAAGGCGGCAACCATCAGCCACCCTTCGCCCGTGACGAAGGGCCGCGGCTGAAACGTCGGCGGCTGCAACGCCGCGTGGAGCGTCGCCCGCTCCTCCGCACTCATCTCGCGTGTGGTTTTTACGATCATGCCCGAAGTGCGTCTTTACGGCACGCGGGAAGTCGAGGTTCGCCCGCTCCCTGCGCATGGAGTCGATCTTCGCCTTTTGTGATCGCGACAAACACGGACATCGTAGCCCCCATCTCATATCACAGGGACGGAACGGCCACGGTCAGAAATCTTCCTGCTGTCCGCGCATTACCGCTCCACCCAACGGTAGCTGGCGTGGCTGTCGTAGTCGATGCCGTGCTTCGCCTTCAGCTCCTGGATGTGGCGAAGCTGGTTCTTCGTGTGGGGGCTGGCGACGCCGTCGCCGAGAGGCTCGTTGGTGTGCAGGAGGATTTCCTCGAGCAGGCTGTCGACGCTCATGCGCTTGTGGGCGGCGAGGTCGTGGAGCAGTGCGGCGAGGCGCTTTTCCAGGCGCACGGGGACGTCCACGCGCTCGATTGGGATCGGCTCGCCGACGGTGTAGATGTGGTGGCCAAAGCCGAGCACGTAGCCGTTCAGGTCGCGCACCGAGTAGTCGCGGATGCCGTACGGCTGGTCCTGGATGGCATCCACAATCTCGACACCGGACGCGCGGTGGAACGCGTAGAGTTCGTCCGCGTCGCCGACCAGGAACGACACCGATACACCCCGCGGGTTGGGTGCTCCCTGCTGCAGAAAAACCTGTACGTCACCCAGGTTCACGCCCGCCATCGCCGCCGGCTCGCCCCAGCTAAAGCCGAGGGTGAAGCCCAGCCGGGTCGTGTAGAACTCGGCGGCGGCAAGGACGTCGGGGACGGCGAGGACGGGGTGGAGCTTTTCGCAGTCGACCCGCGGGGGCGTGGGAATGGACATGGATGCTCCGTCAGTTGGAGGGGCAGAGCCGTTCCAGGCGGATTTCGTCGATGAAGTTGCCGTAGTCGTCGCCGCGCAGAAGCACCTCCGCAACCACGCCCGGCTCGAACGCGATCCCCCTGACCGTCAGCGTTCCCGCAACGCCGCGCAAGGGTTTCGTGATCCCGGAGGATAGCCCGAACGCTCTCCGACTGATACCAAATCCAGTCATCCGGAGAGAGCGCCACTGACAACCTGAACCAACCGCGTCCGCTTGCGCGCGACCGAAGGACCTTCTCTCCGCCGGCGAGAGGCAAGCGTCCGGGCAAGGATCCAGCCCCACGGTTCGGCCAGCAAGGTCCTTCGGTCGGCGCCAAAGCACATCGTGACAACGGGTTGCAGCGCGGCGCCTCCCTCAGGATGACCGTTCGCGTGAGCGATTCAGCGACACCTTCTTCAGACTCAGGCGGCGGGGCCGCCGTCCGACGCCGAAGCCACACCGCCGTTCGCGTCGCCGCCTCCCTCCCGTGGAAGGCGCTCCATGCGGATGGCGTAGTCGGAAAATCCTACCGAGCCCCAGAACCGGTGGCCGCCCTGGTTGCTGGCCAGCACGTCCAGCGTGGTGCGAAAGCCGGCGGGGATCACCCGGTCGAACAGGGTGTCGATGGCCCGCCGCCCCACGCCGCGGCCGCGATGGTCCTTGAGCACGAAGAAGTGGCGGATGAACGCGGAGTCCTCATCCAGGCTCACCAGCGCGTAGGCAACGGTGGCATTTTCCTCCTGAAAGAGGACGGCGCGGTACTCCTCGTCGGCGATCCAGCGGCGCATGCGGGCTTCCAGGCGCTCCAGCGACATCCCTCCCCCGCCCCACTCGTCCTCGATCAGCTGCCGGTTGATATCGGCCAGGAACGGCGCGTCGCCTTCCGTCGCATAGCGAATTTCCATGGATCTTTCGAACCAGATGTGTGTGAGCGGCCTGGACGGGCCGCGTCTGAATCCAGAGCGCGATGGCGGATGATGAGAAGCAGGGTGCCGCACCCGTACGTTGTCCGCGCGAGGGTCTCACCAAGCCCAAGACCGAAACCAGTCATCCTGAGGGAGGCGCCGCACCAATCCTGTTTTGCACGACGAAATTTGGCGCCGACCGAAGGACCTTGCCAGCAGAGCCGAGGGGCTGGATCTCTGCGGGCGAGCGTGCCCCACGATGGCGGAAAGAAGGTCCTTCGGTCGCGCGCAGACGGCGGCGCGCGTCACGGTCACGCGCGGCGCTCCCTCAGGATGACGGGTCTCGCGAGAAGGGCGAGAGGTCCGGCATCACCTCCGGCGGTGCAATCTAACGCTGCCCGGCGGCCAGGAGCGCGGGGAGCAGCACCGTGCGCATGACGGCGTTGGGGGGCGAGCTGTCGACGTTGTAGGCGCCGCCGGTAAACACGGCGATCAGGTCCAGCGACGGCACCAGATAGATCTTCTGCCCGCCGTTGCCGGTGGCCACCACCATGTCCACGCGCCGGTCGCCGGCCGCGGTGGGAACGCTGAACCACTGGTGCCACCACAGGTAGCCGTACCCCTGGTCGCCCACCTGCGAATGCACCGCCGTGGAACGCCGCACCCACTCCGCCGGAATTACCTGCCGGCCGTCCCAGCGGCCTTCCTGCTGAAACAGGATGCCGAACTTGAGCAGGTCGCGCGGCCGCAGGTTCAGCTGCGCGAACGTCCCCGCGTTCTCCGCGGACGTGGTGACGTTCCACCGCACGTCCGTGGGGCGAATCCCCAGCGGATCGAAAAGCGCGCGCTGCGCGTAGGCCGGCAGCGGCTGACCGGTGGCCCGCTCCACCATCCGCCCCGCCGTCCAGGTGCCGGCCGAGCAGTAGCGCGCGACCATCCCGCGCTCCGCCACCACGGGCAGGTCCAGAAAGGACTTGATCCAGTCCTCCGTCTCCATGAGCCGCGACTCGTTGCCGGGCGACTGCGGATTCCAGTCGTCGCACGCCAGGCCGGTGCGGTGCGTCAGCAGGTCGTGCAGCGTGAGCGCCTGCTTCTGGGGATGCGGATTGGCGAAGCCGTCGTACGGCAGGCGCGCCAGCACGGGCTCGTCCACCCCCGCCAGCGCGCCGTTGCCGATCGCGATGCCCACCAGCGCCGACACGAAGCTCTTGGTCGCGGAGCGCAGCTGGTGCCGGCGGTCGCGGTCGTAGCCGTGGAAGTACTCCTCCAGCACCAGCCTGCCGTGCCGATACACTAGCACGCCGTGCAGATCCGCGTACGTCCCATCCACCACCCCGCGTACGATCGCGTGCGCCACCGACGAATCCAGCCCCGCCGTCGCCAGCCCGCCAACGGCGATCCCGTCACCCAGGGCAGGTGGCGGCCGGTACGCGTACGGCGCGGCTCCCAGCGGACGCGCCCGGACCAGCTGCGCATCGGCCGGATCGACGTTGGGGCTCAGCCGCTCGAAGAAGGTGCCGCGCTCCGAGAACCCCGTCACGTTGCCAGCCCCGTCGCGGCGGAACGGGATGGTGTCGCCGGGCCCGTTGATCACCCGGTCCGCGCCGATCGGCCGCAGCGGATACTTCGCCTCGCTGATCACCGCATACAGCGCGGAATCGCCCGCCACCAGGGCGAGCGTGGAGCCGCCGTGGTAGCGGTAAGTGCCGGTCAGGTCGTTCAGCGCGGATCGCGGCGGCTCCGTTTGCGTGGCGGCGTAGCGCGGCCAGGCCAGGTACGTAAGCAGGCCGGCGGTCGCGGCGAGCAGGAGCTTGCGCGGGTTTGCACACATTTCGGACTCCGTAACTCTGTACGTCTTCAATCCGGCGCTGAAACGAACGCCGCCCGGCATCGTAACGGTAGATGGGCACGATGGATTCCCCCACGGCGGCGGATCCTACAACTCGACCTCACCCTGGATGCAGGTGATGGCGGGGCCGCCCACCCAGACGGTGCCGTCCGCGTCCTGCTCGATGCGCGGGCGGCCGCGGCGGCCCAGCCGCGTGCCCTGGCTGGCGACGTAGGGCGCCGTGGCGCGGCCGGTGGCCAGAAGCCACTGCGCGAGCGACGCGTTCAGGCTGCCCGTGACGGGATCCTCCCGCATCGTCCCCTGCTCGTCGCTGAACACGGCCCGCACCTCCCACGCGCACTCCGAGCCCGGCGGATACGGCCCCACGATGCCGATGTTGAGCACCTCATCGCCTGAATAGCGGCTGAAGTCAGGCTCGAGCGCCAGCACGGCGTCGGCATCCTTCAGCAGCACCGCCACCCACCCCGGGCCGTTGTCCGCCCACGTCGCGTCCACGATCTCCCCCCGGCCGATCCCCAGCACCGCCGCCAGCTGCTCCACGAACGCCGGGTCCACGGGCCCGGTGCGCAGCAGCGGCGGCGCGGCGAATGCCAGGCCGTACTCTCCGCGGCGGATGGGGATGAGCCCCGCCCCGCACTCCTGCACGATGCGCCCGGCGTCGCGCGGAACACCGCCGGCCGCAAGCCAGGCGTGGCAGGAGCCCAGCGTGGGGTGCCCCGCAAACGGTAGCTCCTGCGCCAGGCTGAAGATGCGCACGCGGTAGTCCGCCTCGGACAAGGTGGGCGGCAGGAGGAACGTGGTCTCCGACAGGTTTGTCCAGCGCGAGAACTGCCGCATCTCCTCCGTCGACAGGCCGTCGGCGTCAAGCACCACGGCCAGCGGGTTTCCGGAGAACGGGACGGGCGAAAACACGTCCACCTGCTGAAAACGCCGGCGCATCGCGTGAGCCTGGAGTGGGAATCGATCGAGCCCGCCGTGGGCTCGCGAAAGATAGCCCCATGCGCCAAGCGGTGCACGGGGCCGATGCAGAAATGGAGAACGTTGATCGGTGAGGTCCCGCTCAGCCACTCCCGCGATCAGTCATCCCGAGGGAGGCGCCGCGTCGCAGCTTGCCCATACACAGGATCTTGGCGCCGACCGAAGGAGCTTTCCACTTGTGCCGATGGGCTGGATTTGCGGCGAACGACCTGCACCACGATGGCGGAAAGAAGGTCCTTCAGTCGCGCGCATGTCATTGTGATACTTCTATTTGCACGTGGCGCGCTCCCTCAGGATGACTGATCTCGCAACAGAGGCTTCAACAGCACCGTTCGACACGCGTCAGCCATCGTCGATCCCACCCAGCGCCGCACCGTTGCTGCGGATGACCTCGGCGTAGAAGCGGGCGCTGCGCTTGGGCGTGCGCTGCTGCGTCTGAAGGTCGACGTGGATGATGCCGAAGCGCTTGGCGAAGCCGGCGCTCCACTCGAAGTTGTCCAGCAGCGACCAGGCAAAGTAGCCGCGCAGGTCCACGCCACGGCGAATCGCCTCGTGCGCGGCGCGCAGGTGGTCGCGAAAGTAGGCCACGCGAAGCGGATCATCCACTTCCCCGCCCTCCGCAGTCGGCGGATCGTAGAACGCGGCGCCGTTCTCGGTGACGTACAGCGGCACGTCGCCGTAGCGCTCTTTCACCCACACCAGCACGTCCGTCAGCGCGGGGGGATACACCTCCCACCCCATTTCCGTGTGCGCGTGGCGGTCCTGCCGCACGCGGCCCTCGCGGAGGGGCAGGTCCGACGGATCGTCGCGGGTCACACTGCGCGTGTAGTAGTTGATCCCCAGCCAGTCGATCGGCTCCCGGAGCGCATCCGCCTCCGCGTCCGCGTGCTCCGGCCACGCCTCGCCAAAGATGTCGCGCAATTCGTCGGGATAGCGGCCCAGGAACACGGGATCCAGGTACTGGCGGTTCATGTACGCCTCCGCGCGCGCCCGGGCGGCCACGTCTTCGGCGCGGTCCGTCGCGGCGTACTTGGGCTCCAGGTTCACCACCAGCCCGATGCGATTGCGGCCCTCCGCCCGGTACGCACGGACGGCCGCGGCGTGCGCGCGCAACAGGTTGTGCGACACGCGCGGCGCCTCCCAGGTGCTGCGGTGGCCGGGCGCGTGCTCGCCCACCAGATAGCCGGCGTGCATCACCACCCACGGCTCGTTCAGCGTGCTCCACATGGGCACGCGGTCGTCCAGCACGCCAAAGACGGTAGAGGCGTAATCCGCGAACCAGTGCGGGATGTCGGGGTTCAGCCAGCCGCCGCGGTCGTCCAGCGCGGCGGGCAGGTCCCAGTGGTACAACGTGGCGTTGGGCTGGATGCCGCGCGCCAGCAGCCCGTCCACCAGCCGCTCATAAAAATCCAGCCCCGCGCGGTTGATGCGCCCCGTCCCCTCGGGAAAGATGCGGCTCCACGAGATGCTGAAGCGGTACGCCCTGAGCCCCAGGTCCGCCATCAGCGCGACATCGTCCGCCCAGCGGCGGTAGTGGTCGCACGCCACGTCGCCGGTGTCGCCGTTGTGCGTCATGCGTGGAGTATGGCTGAAGCGGTGCCAGTTGCTCACACCCGCGCCGTCGGCCAGCGGCGAGCCCTCCACCTGGTAGGCGGAGGTCGCGGCGCCCCACAGGAAGCCGTCCGGGAACTGGGTGTGGGTCATGGATCTACCGTAGTCATCGATCTTCAAAGTCGCTGTTGATCCGGGTCCTCGCTGGCGCTCCCAACCCGCCCCCTCCGCTCGCTTAGGCTCGCACCTCCCCCAAAAAAACCTGGGGGAGGTTGGTGTTGCCGACGGATCGAAGCGCTTCGAACGGCATCGGTGCCGGCCCCCTCCGGGCCGGCACCACCGGCCCACCTCCCCCGAAACTGCCGGGGGAGGTTGGTGTTGCCGACGGATCGGCACTCGGCGACTTGCATCGGACTGCGTCCGACGCGGTGCCCCTCCCCCGGCCCCTCCCCGCTCGTACCTCGCGGAGAGGGGAGAACTTCGATGGCGCGAAGGAGGCTGGGCGCGCGTCACCCCTCTCCCGCGCAGTTTGCGGGAGTGGGGCCGGGGGTGAGGGGTCCGCGCGCAGCGCGACGCCGTAAGACCTTCCCTGATCGTGACCTCAGCCGCGATCACAATCCCCATCAGCTCACTCCACCGGCGCGGGCGCCGGCGCCAGCGACTGCTCGGTTTCGCGGTCGAAGAAGTGCAGGCGGCCCAGGTCGAAGCCCAGTTCCAGCGGCTCACCAGGCGCGGGGAGAGGTTGCGGCGTGACGCGCGCGGTCACGGCGTGCTCGCCCGCGCGCGCGTGAACGAAGATCTCGTTGCCCAGCGGCTCCAGTCCCTCCACCGTGAACGCGCCGGGCGCCACCTGCGCGTCCGCCGGACGGCCGCGCGCCGCATACAGCGCCTCGGGGCGGATGCCGAGGGTCACCGGCGTGCCGGCGTACGCGCGCAGGCGGTCCGTCCACACCGGGCCGACAGGCAGCCGTAACGCGCCGCCCGCGGCGACGAACTCCGCGCCCTCCATTGTCCCCTCGAAGAAGTTCATCGCCGGGCTGCCGATGAAGCCGGCGACGAAGCGGTTGGCGGGATGGTCGTACAGGTGCAGCGGCGCGCCGATCTGCTGGATCTTCCCTTCGTGCAGCACCACGATGCGGTCGCCCAGGGTCATGGCCTCCACCTGGTCGTGCGTCACGTAGACCATGGTGGCGCCCAGGCGGCGGTGCAGCGCGCTGATCTCGGCGCGCATCTGCACGCGCAGCTTGGCGTCCAGGTTGGACAGCGGCTCGTCGAACAGAAAGACGGCGGGGTCGCGGACGATGGCGCGGCCCAGGGCGACGCGCTGCCGCTGGCCGCCGCTGAGCTGGCGCGGCTTGCGGTCCAGGATGGGGTCCAGCCCCAACACGCAGGACGCCGTCTTTACCCGCTGCTCGATCTCGGATTTGGGGCGCTTGGCCAGCTTGAGCGCAAAACCCAGGTTCTGGCGCACGCTCATGTGCGGATACAGCGCGTAGCTCTGAAACACCATGGCGATGTCGCGGTCGCGCGGCGCCACGTCGTTCACGCGCCGCTCGCCGATGTGCAGGTCACCGCCGGTGATGCTCTCCAGCCCGGCGATCATCCGCAGCAGCGTGCTTTTTCCGCTACCGGACGGCCCCACCAGCACCATCAGCTCTCCGTCGGCAACGGTAAAGCTGGCGCCGTCCACGGCCACGTACGCGGCCCCGTCGCGGTACACCTTGCGGACGTTGTTCAGCTGGATGCTCGCCATGGGTCGGTTGATGGTGATACGTGATCTTCGTGTCGCAGCGCGTTTCCCACGGCGGGGGGCGCCCCCAGGGGCGCCCCCTCCGGGCCGGCACCACCGGCCCACCTCCCCCGAAACTGCCGGGGGAGGTTGGGTGTGGCCGACGAATCGCAGTGCTTCGACGGGCATCGCACTTCGTCCGACGCGGTGCCCCTCCCCCGGCCCCTCCCCGTTCGTTCCTCACGGAGAGGGGAGAACTTCGATCCTGCTTCGACCAGGTGCGTCGCACCTTCCTCCCCCGCGCAGTTTGCGGGGGAGGGCCGGGGAGGGGGGCGGCCCACCATCCCGCCCAAACCTGCCCGAAGCACACAAGTACCAGCCCTACCTCAACCTCCCCCGGCAGTTTCGGGAGAGGTGGGCGAGTGGTGCTCGCCCGGAGGGGGCGCGGCGGGTCGCGCCACACTCGCTCCTTACGCCACACCCGCCTGCACCGCGTTTGGAACGTACACGGGCGCGAACCCCCGCCCCAGCACCACGTCCACGCGATGTTCTGCGCCGTCGCGGGTGAGCGGGATGCGCAGCGCTCCGTCCGCCGGCTCCAGTTCCACGCCGTCTGACTGGCCGCGGATGCTGGCGCCGTCGTCGCGGGTGACGGCGATCTCGTAGACGGTCGCGCCGTCGGGGAGACGGTAGCGGACGGTGAAGCCGGGCCAGTCGCGCGGAATGCAGGGACGCACCACCAGCGCATCGCCGCCGCTGAGCGTGATCCCCAGCACCGACTCCAGCGCCACGCGGAACATCCACCCCGCCGACCCCGTGTACCAGGTCCAGCCACCCCGCCCCACGTGCGGCTCCACGCCGTACACGTCCGCCGCGATCACGTACGGCTCGGCCTGGTAAACGGCGACTTCCTCGGGCGTGCGGCCGTGGCTGACGGGGCTGATCATCTCCAGCAGCCGCGCCGCGCGTTCGGTGCGCCCCGCCTGCGCCAGCGCGCGCACGGCCCAGAGCGCCGCGTGCGTGTACTGGCCCCCGTTTTCGCGCACGCCGGGCAGGTATCCCTTGATGTAGCCGGGGTCGTGCGGCGTCCGGTCGAACGCGGGGGTAAGCAGGCGGATGATGCCCTCGCGCTCCGAAACCAGGTGCTGCTCCATGGCGTCAAGCGCCTGTTCCGCGCGCTCCGCCGGCGCCACGCCCGAAAGCACCGCCCACGCCTGCGCAATGGCGTCGATGCGGCACTCGTCGTTGGCGGCGGAGCCCAGTGGCGCGCCGTTGTCGTAATAGGCGCGGCGATACCATCCACCATCCCATCCATGGCCGTCGGCGTTCAGGGCCTCCGCCAGACGCGTCCGATAAGCGCGATACGTCTCCGCCCGCTCCGCATCCCCCCGTGCCTCGACGATGGGGATGAAGTCGTCGAGGATGCCGTGGAGAAAGAAGCCCAGCCACACGCTTTCACCGCGCCCCTCGCGGCCCACGCGGTTCATCCCGTCGTTCCAGTCGCCGGTGCCCATCAGCGGCAGGCCGTGCGCGCCGCGGGTGAGCGAGCGGTCGATGGAGCGGCAGCAGTGCTCGTAGACACTGGCGCGCTCGCCGGAATCTTCCGGGAAGAGAAAGGTTTCGTCCTCGCCCGGCGAGAGCTGCTCGGCGGTCACAAAGGGAGCGCTCTCATCCAGCACGCCTGCGTCACCCGTGGCGGCGACGTAGAAGGCGGTGATGTACGGAAGCCAGAGCAGGTCGTCGGCAAAGCGGGTGCGGATGCCCTTGCTGAGCGGCGGGTGCCACCAGTGCAGCACGTCGCCCTCCACGAACTGGTGGCTGGCGTGGAGGATGATCTGCTGCCGCGTGAGCTCCGGGCGCAGGTAAAGCAGCGCGGACGAATCCTGCAGCTGGTCGCGGAAGCCGAACGCGCCGCCCGACTGGTAGAACGCGGTGCGGCCCCACACGCGGCCGGCCAGGTTCTGGTACGCCAGCCAGCCGTTCACCATCAGGTCCAGCTCCGCCGACGGCGTTTGCACCTGCACGGCGCTTACGGTGTCGGTCCAGAACGCCCGCACCTCCTCCAGCGCGTCATCGACCGCATCCTCCCAGCGGTACTTCGCGATGAGCAGGTGCGCGGCCGCCTCGTCCGCCGCCTCGCCCAGGAGGAACGCGGCCTCGGCCGTTTTGCCCGGCTCGATCCAGAACGTCACCTTGAAGGCCGCGCAGGGATCCAGCCCCGCGCCCACCGTGTGGTTCAGCCACTCCTCCGACCGCAACGCCTCCGACCCCGGCGCCCCGACCGAGCCGTACGCCCCCAGGAACGCGGTGCGGTCCGCCGTCCACGAGCGGGTCTCCGCCCGCGGCGCGATCGCCGCGGCGAAGGCGACGCGATCCGAGAACTCGCCGCGCTCGTGGTTGGTCGCGAAGATGGCGTCCTCGCCGGCGTGGCTCGTCACGATCCGCGCGCCCGTCTCCTGCGGCAGCCCGCCGAGCACCAGCTGCGCATAGCTGACCGCGGAGACGCGGCGCGGGTTGTCGCCCGTGTTGGTGATCCGCAGCCGGACGATCTTTACGGGATCGTGGCGCGGCACGAACATCGTGGTGTCCTGGTCCAGCGACTGGCTGGCGTGCCGAAAGCGCGAGTAGCCAAAGCCGTGGCGCGCCTCGTACGACCCGTCGCCCGGCGCCGGGCCCGCCGTGGGGGACCAGAACTGGTCACCCACTTCGTCGCGGATGTAGAGCGCTTCGCCGTGCGGGTCGCTCACCGGGTCGTTGCTCCACGGCGTCAGCCGGTTCTCGCGGCTGTTGCCGCTCCACGTGCTCGCGGCGCCGCTTTCCGAGACCAGAAAGCCGGTGTGCTCGTTGGCGATCACGTTGGTCCACGGCACCGGTGGCCGCACGGGCCCGTGCTCGCCCGGCGGCATGCGGATCACGTACTCGCGCCCATCCGGTGAAAACCCGCCGAAGCCGTTGAAGAACCGCAGCTCCTCGCGATCCCAGCCCAGCCGCTCACCCGGCACGTTCTCCGTCTGCATCGGCCGGAACCACTCCACCGGAGTCTGCTCCTCCACGCTGGGCACCGGCAGGCGCCCGGCGTTCGCGAGCCACGATTCCGGTACGCCGAGCGCCTTTGCGTCGCCCGCGTCAGCCGGCGGCGTACGGTCGAACGCGGCGTCGGCCACGGCCAACTCGGGGTAGCGATCGGCGATCGCCTCCACGTCCTCGCGCGTGCGGCCGGCGCCCAGGAGCGCGACCAGCGTGGCGGACTCGCCGGGCCCCAGCGTGACGACGCGTCGCAGGCTGAACACGGGGTCCAGCACGTTGCCGACGATCCCGGAGAGCCGCGCACCGGGATCCATCGCGGCGGGCGAGTCGGCCGTCCGCCCGCGGCCGATGAAGCGCGCGCGATCCGTCTCGTACTCCGGCGCGCCGCCGTCCTCCGCGAGCAGGCGGTGGATCACGCAGAGCGGCTCGTCGTCGGGGCTGCGCAGGCGTCGCCAGGCGATCAGGGCCTCGCGATCCGCCATCCACCCCGTCTGCACGAACAGCTTGCTGAACGCGGGATGCGCCGCGTCGCCGGCGGGGGTGTTGAGCACCAGTTCGGCGCAGGTGGTCACCTCGATGCGCCGCGCCTGGTCGCCAAGGTTGGTCAGCGTGATGCGGCGCAGCTCGGCATCGCCCTCGGTCGCGAGGCGGACCGCCAGGCGCGTCTCGATCTGCACGTCGCGCCGCACGATCTCCGCGCGGCCGGCGGCGAGATCCGCATGGTACGCCTCCGCCTGGCGGCCCACCGGCTGGTAGCCGGCGAACCAGCGGCCGCCGGTGTCCACGTCACGCAGGTGGATGAAGAAGCTTTCCGCGTCGCGGGTGCGGTCGGCCGTCCAGCGGGTAAGGGCAAAGCGCCGATAGCTGCTGCCGCCGCCCCCCGCGGCGGAAAACAGCACGGCGTAGTCGCCGCGGCGCAGCAAGGCGGCGGTGGATGCGGGTTCGGTCGGGCGGTCGGCGGACTTCGTCATTCCAGCGGGTTGATCGGATTTCGATTGCATGCCGCGGTGGCGGCAGCGGTCATGGCTTGCGGTGTGCCCACAGCCAGCGCGCAAACGCGTCGCTGGACAGCAGTTCCACCGGCACGCGGTGCTCGCCCTGATCGTACTCCCAGAACGTCACCCGCGCGCCGGGAACGGCCGAGAGCACGGGATAGAACAGGTAGTTGGGGCGGAACGGGTTGGCGTCGTCGCTGTTGCCGTGGATGATCCACACGGGCGTGCGCGCCACCGCCGCCGCCTGCGCCGGGTCCGGCACCCCGGCGATGGGGATGGCGGCCGCGAACAGCTCCGGCCGCGCCGCCAGCGCCGCATAGGTGGTAGACGCGCCCATCGAAAAGCCGATGGCGTACACCCGCGACGAATCCACTGGCAGCTCCGCCCGCAGCCGGTCGATCAGTTCCAGCGCCGTGGGGAGCGGGCGCCCCGGCACCAGGTTCATCTGTTGATTGACCGGGTCGATCACGTAGTTGGCGCTGCGCTCCGGCATCTGCGGCGCGACGACATACGCGGGGTAGTCGCGGCGGATCTCCGGACGTCCCCAGGCCTTGGGAAAGCGGTCCAGCTGCTTCCGGTTGTCCGTCCCGATCTCCCCCGAACCGTGAAAAACGACGACCAGCGGATAGCGCCGGCCCGGCACCGGGTTCTCCGGCGGCAGCAGGCGGTAGCGGATCTCGATGCCGTCGCTGCCGCGAAAGGTGTGCGCCTGCCATCCGTCGCCCGGCATCTGCTCGATGACGCGCACCGCGCTGTCCGCCCGCGCCTGCGCATCCGCCGCCAGCGGCGCGATCACGCGGTAGCCGGGCGCGGGATCGGGCGCGTGCACGGGCGGCGCGTGCGGTGCGCAGGCGGCGGTGACGAGGGCGAGTACGGCGAGGGCAGCGCGCGGCCGGCGGGCCCTCTCCCCCGACGGACCTTTTGCTCGTTCCTCGCAACGGCCGTCGACCCCTCCCCCAACTTCGGGGGAGGGGTGGGGTGTGCCGCGAGTCCGGTGCGCTCCGGAGGCGGTCGAAGCGGGATCGACTTCTCCCCTCTCCGTGAGGAACGAACGGGGAGGGGCCGGGGGGGGGCCCACCGCCGCGCGCCGGCGTGATGCCCTTCGCCGAGCCTCAAACCCTCGGCAACCCCAACCACCCCCCGTCTTTTTTGGGGGAGGTGCGAGCCTGAGCGAGCGGAGGGGGCACGCCGCGCCATCCGAAGCTCCACCAAGCCTGAATCCACGCGTTCCCTCATCCTCAGTGCTCCAGCACCACGTCCGCCGGCGCGGCGCGGACGACGATCTCGCGCGCGTCCGCATCCACCGGAACCGGGCGGCCGTTGACCGTCGCGCGGCGGATGGGGCGGTCCAGCGGGGTGCGGAGGACGATGCCTCCGGGCGCGCGCACGTCTCCGGCGATGCGGACGCGCACGGTGCTGCCCTGCGCGCGCATCCGCAGATTCAGCGTGCCGTAGTAGGTGCGCAGGCCGGTCATCTCCAGCCCGTCGCCCTCGCGCACCCACGCCTCGGGGACGCCGGCGCCGATCACCAGCGCGTCGTCCGCCGTGCGCTCGTAGGCGAACAGGTCCAGGATGCTGCGGATGAAGTCCGACCCCACCCACGTGTGCGGCATGTCGCCGATGAAGCGCGGCGACGTCTCGTCGCGAAAGACGACCTCCGCCCAGTGGTTCCACGCGCGCGGCCGCTGGTGGCCGAAGAACAGGCCGATCGCCTCGTGCGCGCGCGACTTCCATCCCAGGCGGACGAAGGTGCCCACCGTGCGCCATTCATACGGCGTGTAGCCGTCCCACTCCGCCCCGTCCAGCCGCGCGCGGATGCTCTGCCGGTAGTAGCGCTCGAACGTGTTCTCCAGCGCCCGCTGCGGCAGCCACCCCAGCCCGCCCATCGGGTTCACCCCCACCGTGGTGGAGGTCGCGTCGAAGTCGCCCAGCTCCACCGATCCGGGGATGAAGTCGATGCCGTGCATCGCCATCGCCGCGTCGATCGAGGCGCGCAGGTCGGTGCGAAAGCCGTCGCGGATGGCGGCGAAGCGCGCGCCGTCCGCCGTGCGCCCCAGCGTCCGCGCCACGTACACCGCGTCGTCCAGCCCCTTGAGGACGAAGAAGTCGTCCCAGTACGAGTGCATGGGCTTGGCCGAGTACCCCTCGTGGCTGATGGACTGCGGCACCAGCCCAAAGTACGCGCGCCTTTCCGGCGTGCGGTACTCCGGCGTCATCCGCTCGTGGCGCAGCGTGTCGATGAACGCCACCGCGCGCTCCACGTGCGGCCACATCCGCCGCAGAAAGTCCGTGTCACCCGTCAGCCGGTGGTGCTCGGCGATCAGGTAGATGAGCTGGCCATGGCTGTCGTGCTCCGGCACGGGGTCGGCGCCGCGCAGGCTGACGCAGCAGGGAACGTAGCCGTTGCGTCGCTGGTGCGGCGCGTACCACTCCGCGAAGGTGCGCACCTCGTCGGCGTGGCCCAGGCGCAGCAGCGCGGCGCCCGTCAGCGAGCCGTCGCGGATCCACGAGCGGTCGTAGCTGCGCGAGCCGGGCTGAATGCTGGGCCCGTCGCGGTTGATGAGGATGTAGGCCAGCTGCGAGCGAATGGTGTTCGCGATCTCCTCCCCGTGCATCGCCGCGGGAAGGCGAAGGCTGAAGCGGTTCAGCTCGCGCTCCCATCCCTCCACCGAGGCCCGCAGCAGCCGCTCGGCCTCTTGCGCCGGGGCCTCGTTTCGCGCGTGCATCACCGGCTCCGATGCCGGGTGCAGCGGAATGGCGACGACCACGTCTTTCGTCTCCCCGGCGCGAAGGGCGAGCCGGTACGAGACGGCGCCGGAGGCAAAGCCGCGCGGGTCGGTCACGGCCGGCAGCGGCGGAAGCCGGCCGGTGCGCAGGTATTCCACCACGTCGCCCGCGTCGAACGGCGCCGCGCCGAACGTGTCCGCCGGCGTGATGGTGCGCAGGACCGTGGAGCCGTTCACCGCCAGCTCGCGGCCACGCAGCGCTATCTCGCGGATGCGGGCCACGCCGCCCTGCACGTTCAGAAACTGCCACGACGGGTTCACCTGGAACGGACGTGCCGCCAGGTACAGCGTCGCGTCCTCAGCAGCCGCGCCGCGGTTCTCCACGCGGTAGCGCACGTAGACGGTGGATGCCTCTCGCTGGCCCACGGGGAACGCCGTCACCGTAAGCCGCAGCGGCTGCGCGTCCCATTCCACCGACGGGATAGGGAGATAGCCTTTCTCCAGCGACTGCGCAGCCCGTACGTCCGCCCACGTCAGCAGGCGCCCGTCCGCATACAGAAACGGTTCGATCGACGGCATCCCGATCCCCGTCTCCACCATTCCGTCGGTGTTGATGGTGGATTCGCGCGTGTCGCCACTCACGCCGACGACGGTCCAGTAGCTCTGCTCGCCCGTCAGGTATCGAGGATACGCCCCACGCGGCGCCTCTTTCGCAAGGTTGGCGAAGAACGCGTTGGGCGTCTGCGACCACTCCGCCGGCTTGACATCTACCTCACGGATGCCCACACCGCCCGCCGAACCTTGCTGTACAGCCAGCCGCAGGTGCCGCATCTCCGTGTCGGGAAGGTAGATGGGGTCGCGGCCGCCGTTGCCGTTCACCACCTCGTACGCCGTCTCCCACGAGACCCCGTCCGCCGAAGTCTCCACACGATACCGCGAGGCGTACGCACGGTCCCAGTGAATCACCAGCCCGCCCATCTCCCGCTCGCGCAGAAAGTCGATCGACAGCCACGCCTGTTCGCCCGCGTTCCAGACGGTGGTGGTGTCGCCGTCGATCGCGAGCGCGGGCGGCTGCTCGCGAAAGGACGCCGAGCCTTGTACCTGCGGCGTCAGCGTGTACGGCGCGTCGGGCTCG
The DNA here is from genome assembly GCF_048594345.1 of Longimicrobium sp. Classification (GTDB taxonomy): domain Bacteria; phylum Gemmatimonadota; class Gemmatimonadetes; order Longimicrobiales; family Longimicrobiaceae; genus Longimicrobium. The sequence continues at coordinate 17,873 of NZ_JBMDXM010000177.1, read as the reverse complement.
CGCTCTCGGAAGGTCAGGTCGTCGATCCACACCGTCCCCTTCCCTCCCGTCGCCGCCGTGACGACGATCTCGATCTGCGCCACGGAATCCATCTCCCCGCCGCCTTTTGGCCCCCAGGCGAACTCCACCTGCCGCTTCCGGGTGCGGATGCGCTGCCACTCGCGCGGATACTCGAAGCGGCGGCGGTTCATCCACCACACGTTCTCGCCCGACGGGTCGATGAGCTTGAACTCCAGGTCGTTCACCGGCGCGTCGGCACGCATGCGCCAGGCGAACTCCCAATTGGCGGGAAGGTCGATGGGGACGGATTTTCGCGCGATGGCGTAGCCCGTCCCACCGCGAAAGTCGAAGTCCAGCCGCATCGCGCCCCCCGCGAACCCGCTGTCTCGCGAGATCCGCAGTTCCACCCCCTCCGACGGATGCGCCGTCCAACCATCGACCGATTCGAAGTCGTCCAGCACGCGCGTCTGGACGGCGGATGCGGTCGATGCCGCGGACTCAGCGGGTGCGGACGGCGCGGAGGCGGCGGATTCGATGGATGCCGGGGCGCACGACGCGAGCGTCAGGGTCAGGAGCGCGGCGGAGAGCGCGGAGCGCCCCCTCCGCTCGCTTAGGCTCGCACCTCCCCCCAAAAACCCTGGGGGAGGTTGGGTTGCCGACGGTACGGGGCTCGACGAAAGGTATCGAACTGGCGCCGGACGGTGTGCCCCTCCCCCGGCCCCTCCCCGTTCGTTCCTCACGGAGAGGGGAGAAACCGATCCCGCTTCGACGATTTCCGAAGCACACCGCAGGTTCGGTTCACCCCACCCCTCCCCCGAAGTTGGGGGAGGGGTCGACGGCCGTTGCGAGGAACGAGCAAAAGGCCCGTCGGGGGAGAGGGCCCGTCGTAGCGGGTGTGCCCCTCCCCGTTCGTTCCTCACGGATTGAGAAGAACCCGATCCCGCTTCGACATTGCCCGAAGCACACCGCAGGTTCGGTCCACCCCACCCCTCCCCCGAAGTTGGGGGAGGGGTCGACGGCCGTTGCGAGGAACGAGCAAAAGGCCCGTCGGGGGAGAGGGCCCCCGGCCGCTCGCGTCGAATCATCCCCATCATCCCTTTACGCTCCCCACCATCACGCCCTGGATGTAGTACCGCTGCAGGAACAGAAACACCAGCATCACCGGCATGATCGTGAGCACCGAGCCGGCCATCATCAGCTCCGTGTCCTGCACGTGCTCGCCCACCAGGTTGGCCAGCGCCACCGGCAGCGTGTAGCGCCGCTCGTCGCTCAGCACGATCAGCGGCCACATGAAGTCGTTCCAGGTGCTCAGGAACGTCCAGATCCCCATCGTCGCCAGGATGGGGACGATGGTGGGCAGCACGATGCTGGTGTAGATGCGGAACTCGCCGGCGCCGTCCATCCGCGCCGCGTCCAGCAGGTCGTCCGGAATGGACTGCGCGTACTGGCGGATGAGGAAGATGCCGAAGATGCTGGCCAGCCCCGGGATGATCACCCCCCAGTAGCTGTTGATGAGACCCAGCTGCTTCATCAGCAGAAACAGCGGCAGCATCGACACCTGCGTGGGGATCACCAGCCCGGCGGCCAGGACCCGGAACAGGCCGTCGCGGCCGCGAAAGCGCAGCTTGGCGAACGCGTAGCCCGCCATGGAGTTGATCAGGATGCTGATCGCCGTCACCGTCACCGCGATGATGGCGCTGTTCAGCAGCGAGCGCCCCAGGTCCAGCCGCGTGAACAGGGAGACGTAATGCTCGAACGTCACCTCGCGCGGCAGCAGGCGCGGCGGATAGGTGCTCGCCTGCCCCGCCGGCATCAGCGACGCGCTCACCATCCACAGCATGGGGATCACCATCAGCACCGCGCCGATGATGAGCTGCGCGTAGATGGCGAACCTGGCGGCGCGCGGGCTCACCGGGCCTCCGCGCGCCGCTGCAGCGCCAGCTGAAGGAGCGTCGCCGCCAGGATGATGACGAACAGGATGAACGCCACCGCCGCCGCATGCCCCATCCGCCACCAGCGGAAGCCCTCTTCGTACATCAGCAGCACGACGGACGTCGTCGACCGCAGTGGGCCACCCATCGTCATCACGTACGGCTCCACGAACAGCTGAAAGAAGCCGATCATCGTGATGACGGTGACGAACACCAGCGTGGGGGCCAGCCCCGGCAGCGTAACGTGCCGGAACCGCTGCCACGCGCCCGCGCCATCGATGCGCGCCGCCTCGTACAGCTCTTCCGGGATCGCCTGCAGCCCGGCGATGAAGATGAGCATGTTGTAGCCAAAGCTCTTCCACACCGTCATCAGGATGATGGCGGGCATGGCCCAGCGCGGGTCGCCCAGCCAGTCCACCGGCTCCATCCCCAGCGCGCCCAGGCCGTAGTTGAGCAGCCCGTAGCGCGTGTGGTACAGGTAGCGCCACACGATGGCCACGGCGACCAGCGTGGTGACGAACGGCGCGAAGTAGATGGTGCGGAACAGCCCTTTAAAGCGCACCATCTTCTGGTTGAGCAGCAGCGCCGCCGCCAGCGACACGCCGATGGAAAGCGGCCCGCCCACCAGCGCGAAGTAGAAGGTGTTGCGCAGCGCCTGCCAGAACAGCGGCGTGGTGAGCAGCTGCGCGTAGTTGCGCAGCCCCACCCAGCGCGCGTTGGCCACGTCGCCCACCGCGTACAGGTCAAAGTCGGTGAAGCTGAGGATCAGCGCCGCGACGACGGGGAGAAAGAAGAAGGTGAAGATGAGCAGCAGCGCCGGCGTAAGGAACCAGTACGCCGCCGGGTTGCGCTCACCCGGCGCGCGCAGTCCCCCGCGCCCCGGTGCCGCCGCCAGCCCCGCGTCCGCCCGCACGCTGATCTCCGCCGTGCCCGTGGTGGTGTCGGTCATCGGCGGGCCTCCACGGAGAAGGCTGAAAGCAGGGCTTGGCGCGCTCCGGTGGGGGCCCTCTCCCCCGCCGGACCTTTTGCTCGTTCCTCGCAACGGCCGGCGACCCCTCCCCCAACTTCGGGGGAGGGGTGGTGTGTGCCGACGGTGCGGTGCGCTCCGGAAACAATCGCAGCGGGATCGACTTCTCCCCTCTCCGTGAGGAACGAACGGGGAGGGGTCGGGGGAGGGGCACACTGTCGGACACCAGTTCGATGCATGCCGAAGCTGCACCCGCTTCGACGGGCCCTCTCCCCCGCCGGGCCTTTTGCTCGTTCCTCGCAACGGCCGGCGACCCCTCCCCCAACTTCGGGGGAGGGGTGGCGTGTGCCGGAAGTGCCGTGCGCTCCGGAGGCGGTCGAAGCGGGATCGACTTCTCCCCTCTCCGTGAGGAACGAACGGGGAGGGGCCGGGGGAGGGGCACACCGTCGGACGCCAGTGCGATCCCCATCGTCGAGTCTCGATCCTTCCGCAACCCAACCTCCCCCAGTCTTTTTTGGGGGAGGTACGAGCCTAAGCGAGCGGAGGGGGCGCGCCGCGCTTTCCGCAGCGCTCCGCATTCCGACGATCACTCCGCAGCGTCCGAACCACTCCGAACCCTGCCCTACCACCCCTCCCCCGAAGTTGGGGGAGGGGTCGACCGCCGTCGCGAGGAACGAGCGAAAGGCCGGTCGGGGGAGAGGGCCCGTCGCCGCGCGCCGATGCCCGTTCATGGCTCCCGCCCCTGGCGCCGGTCCAGCATCCACCGGCGCTTCTCCAGCAGCCGGTCCACCTCGCCGTCCAGCGTGCTGAGCGCCTGGTCCACGGTGGCTTGCCCGCGCACGGCGCGCTCGCCCTGCTCGAACACCTTGCTCACGATCTGCTCGGATTCCGGCACCTTGGGCAGCGGCACCACGCGGTCCAGCTGGCTGCGGAACGCCGCCGCGTGGCGGTTTTGCGCCAGCGCGGGCGACTGCCAGGCGCTGCGCCGCGCGGGCAGGTCACCCGTAAGCTCGTAGAAGCGCACCTGCTGCGCGGGCTCCGAAAGGAACTCGATGAACTTCCACGCGGCCTCCTTTTGCCGCGACCCGCGAAAGAGCACCAGCGACGCTCCGCCCGCCAGCGACACGCCGGGCCCGTCCGGCCCCGGCAGCGGCGCCGTGGCCCAGGGCGCGCCCGTCACCCGCGTGCCGAACTCCCCGATCTCCCACGGGCCGGTGATCACCATCCCGATGTTGCCGCGCTCGAACTCCTGGTAGCGGTTGCTGATCTCCGACGCGCTCACCCGTGGCGCCAGCCCCTCGCGAAAGAGGTCGACGTAGAACGTAAACCCGCGGCGGAAGTCGGCGTTGGAAAAGTCGCCGTAGCGGCCGCCGTCGCGCAGCAGGGTGGCGCCGGACTGCATCCCCAGGATCACCGGCTGCGGCCATTCGTTCGTGGGCAGCAGGATGGGGTGCTGATTGGGACCCATCCGCGCCTTCATCTTCCGCATGGCGTCCAGCCACTGCGCCCACGTGGCCGGCGGCTGGGGATAGCCGGCGGCGGCCATCAGGTCCGGGCGGTAGAACAGGACGCGCGTATCCACGTACCACGGCAGCCCGTACGTCTGCCCGTCGACCACGTTCGTATCCCAGATACCGGCGAAGTAGTCCGCGCGCGGCGTCGATGGAGACGCGGCGGCGCGGGCGTCCAGCGGCTCCAGCGCGTTGAGCGCCTGGAACTCCGGCACCCAGGTGTTCCCCAGCTGCGCCACGTCCGGCGTGGCATCTCCCACGAACGCCGTCAGCATCTTCTCGTGCGCGGCGCTCCAGGGGATCTGCTGCACGTCCACCCGGATCCCGGGATTGCGCCGCTCGAACTCCGGCACCAGCTGCTCCACCACCTCGCCCTCGCGCCCCATCGCCCAGAAGCGGATGGTGCGCACCTCCGCCTTGTCCCCGCTCCCACAGGCGGTGAGCGAGAGAAGGAGCGCGGCGAGGGCTCCGCGGAGGGTATGCCGCCGATCAGCCACAGCGGCCTTCGAGCCAGCCGCCGGTAAAGCCCGCGCGGCACAGGCCGCGGACCACGTGCTCGTTGCCCCGCATCAGCCGCCAGATCAGGTCGCTGCGGTGGTTCTCGATCATCAGCACGATGGGCCCCTGGTCGATCCCCAGGTAGTCGCCGTCGAACCAGCCCACGCCGGGAACGATGCGTCCGTGCTGCAGCGGCATCGGCTGCGTGAGGGTGGGATTGAAGGAGTCCAGAAAGCCGTACCGCTGGAACAGGTGGTCGCCGTACGTCCGCCGCATGTTCATCAGCGCGGGGATGGCGATCTCGGGCGCGAACGGGATGGATCCACCCGCCGCCGTGGGCACCAGCGTCCCGTCGTCCTCCACGAAGTCGCCGCTTACGCCGCGGGCGCGGTACGTAAAGAAGGTCCGCTCCTTTCCGTCGATGACCAGCGTGGTGTCCCTGGGCCCGTCCGCCGCCGTTAATCCCCACATGTCCGGCCCGTACCCGGCCCAGCCCATGGGATTGGCGATGGCGTACTCGCGCTGCGCCAGCGTGGCCCGGCGCGAGTTCTCGAAGTAATCGATCCCCCTGCCCCGCATGTACGCGTCGCGGATGCCGCGAAAGTCGATCCACGCGTGCGAGTACTGGTGCCCGAAGAGGGGCGGAAAATTGACCTGCGGATAGCCGCGGAAGTCCATCCACACGTAGGTGGAGGTAAACGCCTCCCACGCCGAGGGATCGACCGGGTGCGTGGGCGAGCCGATGGCGAGGAGGTACAGGAACATCGCCTCGCTGTAGCCCTTGTAGTCGTGCGGGATGAAGCCGGACTCGGGGTGCCACCCCATGCTGATGTGCGGCGGCCGCGGCGTGGCGGCCCAGGCCCAGTCCACGCGGCGGTACAGCGAGTCCGCCAGCGCGCGGATCTCCGCCTCGCGCGGGTCGGCGCCGTCGAAGTACTCCGCCGCGGAAAGCACGCCCATCATCAGCAGGCCGGTGTCGATGGTGGAAAGCTCCACCCGCTCGAACCGGTGCCCCGTGTTCATGTCCAGAAAGTGATAAAAGAAGCCGTGGTGCCCGGTCGTGCCGCTGGCCGCCGGCCCCTGCGGCGCGTTCCAGAAGAAGCGGAGCGTCGTCAGCGTGCGATCCACCGCCTCGGAGCGCGACACCCATCCCCGCTCCACCCCCACCTGATACGCCGTCAGGCCGAAGCCCACGGCCGCCACGCTGCTGAACGACGGCGTGGGCCAGCGGTCCGGCACCAGCCCGTTGCGCGGATTGGTGGTGTCCCAGAACCAGCGGAAGGTGCGTTCCTGCAGCGTATCCAGGAACGCCTCCTGTCCCGCCGGAAGCGGCGCCCCGCCCCCGCTGGTGGCGGACGCGCACGCCCCGCCCGAAAGCGCGACGAAGAGAACAGCAACGCCGAAGATGGATCGCATCACGTGCACGCCGTCCCAGGTTTGGATTCGCGTGGCGCAGGAGCCGCCGCCTTGAAGGACGACGGCCCCGCACTCACGCACTCACGCACTCACGCACTCACGCACTCACGCACTCACGCACTCACGCACTCACGCACTCACGCACTCACGCACTTCCGTACCTTCGTACCTTCGTACCTTCGTACCTTCGTACCCTCGCACCGCCACCCTACCGGTGGTTGTACTCCAGCCCGATCTGCAGCCGCTGCGGGTCGCTGATGGTGCACGACGCGGTGCCAAAGTTGGCGTCGGTGCGGTTGAAGGTGCTGTAGCACCCCAGGTTGTCGAAGTTGAAGAGGTTGAACACCTCCGCCGACACGCCCACCCGGTTGCCGCCCGCGCGCAGAAAGTCCTTGCGCAGCCGCACGTCTACCATGCGGTAGGCAAAGGCGTCGGGGATGATGAACGAGTGCTTCTCCGGCGAGAAGCCGCCGCCCGCAAAGCAGGTCGCTTCGTTGTTGCAATCGAAGCGGCCGCCCACGTCCAGGCGCGTCCCCGTCCCCAGGTTCAGCAGCCCGCTGAACTGCACGCCCCACAGCCAGGGCATGTCCACGATCCAGTTGCCCACGATGCGCAGCGGCTCGTCGTTGCGCTTCTGGCGCGGGTAGTCCGTTGCGTTGGGAAAGGTGAACAGGTCGTTGAAGCCCTGCGTCTCGCGCTCCGCGATGGTCACCGCCAGCCCGGCGCCCCAGCCGCGGCCGCTCTCCACATTGCCGCGGTACGGGCGGTCTACCTTGATCTGCAGCGCGTCGTACCAGGTCTTCCCCGCGTCGTCCGCCATCAGGATGGTGCCCCACCCCGGAATGCCGCGGTTCTCAAAGCACCCCGCCACCGCGAACGAGCGCTCCGGGCAGGTAAAGTCCTGGTTGGCCCAGTAGAAGGTAAGCACGTTCTCGCTGCGCACCCCGGTGTACGCCGCCGACGCCTCCACCGTGCCGAACGCGTGGCGCACGCCCAGGTTGAAGTGCTGCGCCCGCGGCGGCCGCAGGTCGTTGGGCAGCAGCTTGACCTCAGGCGTGTTGAAGCGTGTGTCGCCGATCAGTTCCCGCAGCGCGTTGCGGTCCGTAAGGTAGCGCTCGTCCCAGGCGATCTGGTTCCCCGTGGGCGTCTGGCCCGGCAGCGCGAAGAACAGCGTGTAGCTGGGATGCTGCAGCGCGAACGACTCTTCCAGCGCGTGGTCGAAGAGCTGGCGGTCGTAGAAGATGCCCCAGCCGCCGAACACCGCCGTGCGCTGCTGGCTGTCCAGCGCGTAGCTGAAGCCCAGGCGGGGCTGGATGGCGCCATAGAACGGCGAGCGGTCGTCACCGTCCGTGAAGTAGCGGTCCGGGTCAAGCGGGCGGAACAGGCGGTCCTGGTACTTGGTGAGCGAGTCTACGATGGCGCTGGGCGTCACGTAGTCGTAGTTCATCATGTGCGTCTCGAAGTCCCAGCGCACGCCCAGGTTCAGCACCAGCCGGCTGGTGGGCGACCAGTCGTCCTGCAGGTACACCCCGAACTGCGTGTTCTGTGCGCCAAAGTCCGGGTCGCCCGTCTGGAACTCCACCCGCTGCGGCGTGGCGAACCCGCCAAACCAGGGCTCGTACACAAAGCGCGGGTTCTCGCTGTTGCGCTTGTGGATGTCGTAGTCCAGCCAGTCCAGGTTGAAGCCGCCCTTGAGGACGTGCTCGCCCCCCATCCGCCACCCCGTCCAGGTAAGGTCGTTGCGCAGCGACAGGCGCAGCTGGCGAAAGTCCTGGCTGCTCACGTTGCCGCCGATCTGCGCGCAGCAGCCAAAGCCGAAGAAGCGGTTGGGCACGTCCGGGTTGAGCGCCGCCGGGTTGTAGCGGTAGTTCTGCAGGCTGAGCGTGGCCTCGTTCAAAAACTCGCCCGGCGTCCACACGTGCTTGAGCACCCCGGTGTGGATGTCGTTGTTGAACAGGGTGGCCGCCTGATAGCTGTCCAGGTTGCCAAAGTTGCGCACGTCCTCTTCCATGCGCATGGAGTAGCTGAGTTCCATGAAGCTGTTTTCACGGTGCTGCCAGCTCAGCTTGCTGAAGCCCAGCCACGCGTCGAACGGCTGCCCGAACTCGCGGTTGCCGCTGGCGAAGTCGATGGTGTCCAGCGCGGGGTAGCCCGCGGGCGGCACGATGTTCACCCGCACCGCGCGCTGCTGCTCCAGCCGCTCCAGGCTGCCGAAAAAGAACAGCCGGTCGCGCAGGATGGGGCCGCCCACGTTGGCGCCCCACTGCAGCTTCTCGAACTCCGGCCGGTCGTAATTGGTCGCCGTGTCGGCCGTGGCGGCCTGAAAGCGGTCCAGGGCGATCAGCTCGCGGTTCTGCCAGTTCACGAACGCGTCGCTCTCCCACCAGTTGCTGCCAGAGCGCGTGGTGGCCGTGATCACGGCGCTGCTGGCCTTCTGGTACTCGGCCTTGAAGTTCTGCGTGATCACGCGAAACTCGCCCACCGCGTTGCGGGGGAACGGGTTGCCGCGGCTGGCGTCCTGCCCCACCACGCCGCCCGCCAGGATGTCGTTCTTGTAGCTGGCTCCGTCCACGAACACGTTCACCTGCTCCGCGCCCTGCGCGCCGGCCGTGAACGTCTTGCGCTGCCCGTCCAGCGTGGCGTTCTGCAGCTGCGTGCCGGGGGCCAGCTGCGCCAGGCTGAGGAAGTTGCGGTCCGCCGTGGGCAGCGCCTCCACCTGCTGGCGGCTCACGTTGGTCGCCACCTCGCTGGTGCGGGTCTCCGTCGCCCCCGTTCCGGAGCTCACGGTGATGGCCTCCAGCTGCACCGCCTGCGCGGCCAGGGTAAAGCTGGCGTCCAGCGTCTGCCCCACGCCCACCTGCACCGTGCGGCTCTGCGTTCCCTGCCCCACGCGCGTCACCGTAAGCTCGTACGGGCCGGGGCGCAGGCCGGGGAGCACGTAGCCGCCGTTGGCGCCGGTGACCACCGTGCGTCGCTGGTTGGTTTCCGTGTTCCGCGCCACCACCGTGGCCCCGGCCACGTCCTCGCCCGCGGGGCCGCGCACCGTTCCCTGGATGCGCCCCGTGGTCGTCTGGGCCGCACCGGGCGAGGCCCAGAGCAGACCGAGGAACAGAAAGACCGCACGGACGATGGATCCTGGTTTCATGGGCGTTCTCCTGGGTGGGGTGGGTAAGATCAGCGGAAATCCTGCAGAGACGGCGGATCGTCCGTGCCGCCGCCGCACGAGCGGCGTACGACCAGACGCGTTTCGAGCAGCTCCTGCGCGGGGGGCGCGTCGCCCGCGATGGCGTGGCACAGCAGTTCCACCGCGCGGGCGCCCATCCGGTTCACGTCCACGCGGACGGAGGAGAGCGACGGGCTCAGGTAGCGGCCGATGGGGATGTCGTCGAACCCCGCCACCGCCACGTCGTCCGGCACCCGCTTTCCGGCGCGGCGCAGGGCGCTGATGGCGCCCACGGCCATGGAGTCGTTGGCGCAGAAGATCGCCGTAGGCGGATCGGGATCCGCGGCCAGCTCCGCCGCGGCGCGGTAGCCGCCCGCCTCGGTAAAGTCGCCCTCGGCCTCCACCCCTTCGACCGCGTCCGCCTCCTCGATGGCGGCGCGAAAGCCGCGCAGCCGCTCGCGGGCGTCGAAGTTGGCGGCGGCGCCGGTGATCATCCCCACGCGCCGGTGCCCCAGGCCGATCAGGTGGCGCACCATCTCCCGCGCGCCGCCGTAGTTGTCCACGTTGATGGCGTTGAACCCCGTCCCCGCCACGTCGCAGTTGAGAAGGACGACGGGGACGTCGGGGGGAAGGCACCCTTCCAGCTCGGCGCCGCCCACGTCGGGCGACATCACGATCATCCCGTCCACCCGGCCCCGCATGGCGCCCACGGCAAACTCGATCTCGCGCCGCCCGTCGTGCGACCCGCTCAGCAGCAGGTGGTAGCCACGCTGCTGCGCCTGCGGGTCCATCCCCCGGATCACCTCGCTGAAGAACTCGCCAAAGAGGTCGGGAAGCACCACGCCAAAGACGTCGGTGCGGCGGGTGATCAGGCTGCGGGCCGTGCCGTGGGGCAGGTAGCGAAGCTCGGCGGACGCGGCCTCCACGCGGCGGCGCACGTCGTCGCTTACCGGCCCGGTGCCGTTGAGCGCGCGAGACACGGTGGTGACCGACACGCCGGCCCGCTGGGCCACGTCACGGATGGTGATGCTCACAGATCGTCCCCGCGGGTGAACGGGCCGTGCTCGGAGGGTGAGCAACTCGATTGTGGAAACGTTTTCATGGAAACGTTTCCAGAGATACGGCGCCGTCACACCGCTGTCAAGGGAGATGCACGCCACGATGACGAGCCGGCGTTCCGGCTCGGCAAAAGATTGTCTCACGCAGAGGGAGCAGAGGAAGCAGAGGACGGGCATCCCTGCTTTACGAGGGTCCTGTGCCGGGCAGAAGCGTGGGAGGGGTCTTCCGGAGTGAGAAGCCGCCGTGTACTTTGTTCACATGCTGCCGCTTTCTCATCTTCAGAAGCAACCGGAAATGCGAGACATCAACCAGATCACGGGCGCGATTGTCGACGCTTCATACCGCCTCCACACCCGGATTGGACCAGGGTTGGTAGAATCCGTCTACGAAGCCGTGCTGGCTCGCACCTTGGAGCAGCAGGGCCTGACGGTGGAGCGGCAGAAGGCGATCTCGTTCGACCTTGACGGAATGCGCTTTGAGCAGGCGTTTCGCGTGGATCTGCTCGTGGAGGGCAGTGTGGTGGTCGAGTGCAAGTCCGTCGAGAAGCTGGCGCCGGTTCACGCCAAGCAGGTGCTCACGTATCTGCGCCTGCTCAACCTGCCCATCGGCCTCCTGATCAACTTTGGTGCAGCCAGACTGAACGACGGAGTTCACCGGATCGTGAACTCCCGCACCTCCGCGGCCCGCGCGATTCTGGACGTGTGAGCAGACGTCCAGGCAGCGGGAGGAGGCCGGTCCTCTGCTTCCTCTGCTCCCTCTGCGTGAGACAATCCGTTTCCCTTGCCTGACGTTTACGGACATCTATAGATATCACGCGGAGAGAAGATCCGTCGGAACGAGCAGAACCAGGCCATTGGAGCGCCCCTATTGTAACAGTCATTGCGAAACCCAGACAAAGGTGTCAGATTGTAGCAGTCGGCACGCGACCCCCAGAACCGCTCCCACGGCCCCGTCCGCACCGCCCGCCCTGAAATCCGCTCCTGACCCGCGCACGCCACCAAACGCCGGTTTGCCGCACCCGCCCCATACCCGCCGCATCCGCACCATGACCCAGGATTCAACACTCGCCCTCCCCGGCTCCAAGGCGCCCACCGGGATCGACGGGTTCGACGAGCTTACCGGCGGCGGCATCCCCCGCGGCCGCATCACCGTGCTGCTGGGCGGGCCCGGGACGGGAAAGACCGTGTTCTCGCTGCAGACGCTGGTACGCGGCGCGCTGCAGGGACACGAGCCCGGCATCTTTGTCGCCTTCGAGGAAGACAGCCGGCGCATCCGCGAGAACGCCGACTCGTTCGGCTGGGACCTGCCGGCGCTGGAGCGGCAGCACCTGTTCTTTCTGGACGCCTACGTCTCGCCCATGCACGCGGTCACCGGCGACTTTGACCTGAACGGAGTACTGGCGCAGGTGGCGGCCAAGGCGGAGGAGATCCGCGCGCGCCGCATCGTCTTTGACGGGGTGGACGTGCTGCTGGCGCTGCTGGACGGGCCGGCGGCGGCACGCCGCGAGCTGCACCGGCTGTTCGAATGGCTGGCCGCGCGCGACCTGACCGCCCTGATCACCGCCAAGGTAGAGGGCCCCGACCCGCTCTCGGCCCCGCAGTACGGCTTTCTTCCCTTCATGGCCGACTGCGTGGTCCTGCTGCAGCACGGGCTGCGCGAGCGGGTGAGCGTGCGCGGGGTACGGGTGCTCAAGTACCGCGGCTCCGGCTTCGCCGAGAACGAGTTCCCCCTCACCCTCACCCCCGGCGGCGTGGAGGTGGCCACCTACGGCAAGGCCGACCTGGACCACCCGGTGTTCCAGGAGCGCATCCCCACGGGGATCCCGCGGCTGGACACCATGCTGGGCGGCGGGTACTACCGCGGCAGCAGCATCCTGGCGACCGGCGCCCCCGGCGTGGCCAAGACCACGCTGGCGGGATGCCTGGCGCAGGAAAGCTGCGCCCGCGGCGAGCGGGTGCTCTTTCTTTCCTTTGACGAGCCCGCCGCGCAGATCGTCCGCAACCTTTCGTCCGTGGGGCTGACGCTGGACCGGTGGGTGCAGGCGGGGCTGCTGGACATCTGGTCGCTGCGCTCCGAAGCGCGCGGCGTAGAGGAGCACCTGATCGAGATCAAGCGCCGCGTGACGGCCTTCGAGCCCGCCGTGCTGATCGTGGACCCCCTCTCCGCCCTGGCCAAGTCCGGCGGCGAGGTGGCGGCGGTGGACGGCAGCCTGCGCCTGCTGGACTTCGTCAAGTCGCGCGGCATCACCGTGCTGTGCACCAGCCTGCAGGAAAGCGCCGATCCTCTCGCCGAGCAGTCGGCGCTGCGGGTGTCCACCATCGCCGACACCTGGTTCCACCTGTCCTACCACATCCGCGGCGGCGAGCGCAACCGGGCGCTCACCATCGTCAAGTCGCGGGGGATGGCGCACAGCAACCAGGTGCGGGAGATGGTGCTTTCGTCCACCGGCGTTACGCTGGCCGACGTGTACGACGCCGGGGGCGAGGTGCTGATGGGGACGGCCCGGTGGGAGAAGGAGGAGGAGGCCCGCCGCGAGGCCCGCGCCGCCGAGCGCGCCGCCGCCCGCCGCACCCTGGAGCTGCAGCGCGCCGAGGCCGACCTGCGCACCCGCATGGCCGCCCTGCAGCACGAGCTGGACACCTTTGCCGCCGAGCGCAAGCTGCTGGAGATGGACGGCACCGCCGACGCCGCGCAGCGCGTCCGCGACGCCGGCCGCATCGCGGCCCTGCGCCGCGCCGACGCCGTGGGAGACGTGGGAGACGTGGGAGACGCGGGAGACGCAGACGCCGCGGGAGACGCGGCATGACGCCCGGCGCCGCGGACACCCGCCCCGAGGTGCACCTGCGCCTGTTTGTCGCGGGAAACGCGCCCAACTCGCTGGCCGCGCTCCGCAGCCTGCGCCGCATCCAGGAAGAGCTGGACGGAGGCCCGGTGCGGGTGCGCGTGGAGGTGGTGGACGTGTCCGTGGACCCCGCCCCCGCGCTGCGCGACGGGGTGGTGGTGACCCCCACGCTGCTGCGGGCCGAGGCGCCCGGGGTACGGGTGCTGGGCAACCTTTCGGACGCCGCGGCCGTCCGGGACGCGCTGCGCCTGTGATCCGCCCCGCCTCCGCCGATGGCGCCGCGCCCCCTGACCGGCTGCACGAGCTGGCCCGTCAGCTGGCGGCGGTGCAGGCAGAGATCGAGGAGATTACCGGGGGGCAGATCGACGCCGTCGTCGACCCGTCCTCCTCGCTCACCCTCCTTCTCCGCGGCGCGCAGACGGTGCTGCTGCACCAGGAGCAGGAGTACCGCGCGCTGGTGGAGCACTCTCCCGACCTGGTGGCGCGCTTTGACCGCGACCTGCGGGTGATGTACGCCAATCCCGCCACCCGCCGCCAGCTGGGCGCCGCGACCGAAGAAGACGCGCGCGGGCGCACCGTGATGGAGATCACCCGTGGCCGTCCGGGCACCGCCGCCTGGCAGGCCGCCATCGGCGACGTCGTACGCACCGGCCGGCCGCGCGAGGGCGAGTTCCTGTTCCAGGGCGAGGGCGGCCCCGTGGCCCTCAGCTCGCGCATCCACCCCCAGCTGGGGCCGGACGGGCGGGTTGAGTCGGTGCTGGTGGTGGCGCGCGACACCACCGAGCGCCACCGCGCCGAAGCCGAGGTGCGCGAGTCGCACGCCTTTCTGCAGTCGGCGCTGGACGCGCTGTCCGCCCACCTGGCCGTGGTGGACCCGGCGGGCGACATCGTGGCCGTGAACGAGGCGTGGCGCCGCTTTGCCGCGGACAACGGGCACACCGGCCAGGTTGAGGGCGGCAACTACCTGCGCGTCTGCGACGCCGCCGGCCCGGACGCGCCCTTCGCGAGGGCGGCGGCGGAGGGGATCCGCGCCGTGCTGGCCGGGCACGCGCCCTCGTTCGACATGGAGTACCCCTGCGACGCGCCCCACGAACGGCGCTGGTTCACCATGCGGGTAACGCCGCTGCAGGCACGCGGCCGGCCGCACGCGGTGGTGGCGCACGAGGACACCACCGCCCGGCGGATGGCCCAGGAAGAGCGCGACGGGCTCATCCGCGCGCTGGACCGCCTGGCCGCCGAGCGTGCGGCCGTCCTGCGGCAAATCGGCGAAGGGGTGGTGGTGGCCGACCTGGAGGGGCGCATCACCTTCTCCAACTCCGAGGCCGACCGGCTGCTGGGGCTCTCGCAGACCGGAATGCCGGCGCACGACCCCTCGCGCGCCGCGCGGCTCTTTACCATGGACGGGGAGCCGCTGGCACCCGAGGAGGTGCCGCTGGTGCGGGCGGTGCGCACCGGGCACGAGGTTCCCGAGTTCATGATGCAGGTGGCCCACCCCGGCGGCACCCGGCTGGTGGTGGAGGGCGCCGCCAACCCGGTGTTCGAGGGCGGCCGCCGCATCGGGGCGGTGGTCACCGTGCGCGACGTCACCGCCCGGGTGATGGCCGAGGTGGAGCGCGAGGAGCTGACGGTGCGCGAGAGCGCCGCCCGCCTGGCCGCCGAGGCCGCGCGGGAGCGGGTGACGCGCATCCTGGAGAGCGTGACCGACGCGTTTTTCGCGCTGGACCAGGAGTGGCGCTTCACCTACCTGAACCCCCAGGCGGAGCCGCTGCTCTGGCGCCCGCGCGAGTCGCTGCTGGGGCGGGTGATCTGGGACGAGTTTCCCGAGGCGGTGGGCTCGACGTTCGAGCGCGAGTACCGGCGGGTGGCGGGGGAACGGGTTCCGCGCACCTTCGAGGCGTACTTTCCCCCCCTCAAGAGCTGGTTCGAGGTGCACGCCTACCCGGGCGAGGAGGGGATCTCCGTTTATTTTCGCGACATCTCAGACCGCCGCGAGCGCGAGCGCCACGCCGCGGCCCTGGTGGAGCGGCTGGGCGCCGAACGCAGCCTGCTGGAAGCCGTGCTGCGGCAGCTCCCCGTCGGCGTGATCATCGCCGAAGCGCCCACGGGGCGGCTGATCATGGGCAACGCGCGCATCGACGAGATCTGGCGGCACGGCTACCTGTCGTCCGAGTCGATCTCCCAGTACAGCGAGTGGGAGGGCTTTCACGCCGACGGGCGGCGGGTGCAGGCGCACGAGTGGCCGCTGGCGCGTGCCCTTCGCGACGGCGAGAGCGTGGCCGGCGAGGAGTACACGATCGTGCGCAGGGACGGCGTGCGGGGGACGGCCCGGCTGAGCGCGTCGCCCGTGCGCGACACCCGGGGCAAGGTGGTGGCCGGGGTGGTGATCATCGCCGACGTGACCGAAGAAACGGCCGCGCGGCGCGCCCTGCACGCCAGCGAAGAGCGCTACCGCCTGGTTTCGCGCGCCACCAGCGACGTGATCTGGGACTGGGACGTGGTCAGCGGGCGCCTGGAGTGGAACGAGGCCGTAACGCCCGTGCTGGGATACGAGCCGGTCGAGATCGCCGCCGACCTGCAGTGGTGGTACGACCTCATCCACCCCGAAGACCTGCCCCGGGTGGCCGCGCGGCTGGAGGCGGTGCTGGCGGGTCCGGAGCTGGCCTGGTCCGACGAGTACCGCTTCCGCCACGCCGGCGGCGGCTGGCTGCGCGTCTTTGACCGCGCCTACCTGCTGCGCGACGGAGCGGGGCGCGCCGTGCGGATGATCGGCTCCATGCTGGACCTTACGGAGCGCACCCGCGCGGAAGAGGCGATCCGCTTTCAGGCGGTGCTGCTGGACGCGGTGGAGCAGGCGGTGGTCGCCTACGACGTCGAGGGCGAGGTCATCGCCTGGAACCGCTTTGCCGAGCGCCTGTACGGCCGGCCGGCCGTGGAGGTGCTGGGGCGCCACTGGTCGCAGGTGTTCCCCGACGGCGGGATGGAGCGGGTGATGGTGGAAAGCCTGGCCGCCGCCGTGCGGGGCGAAAGCTGGTCGGGCGAGGTGGAGGTGACGCGCGCGGACGGCGGCCGCATCCTGGTGCAGGCCACCCACGCGCCGCTGCGCGACGGGGCCGGCGGCACCATGGGGATCGTGGGCGTCACCAGCGACATCACCGAGCGCCGCGGGCGGGAGGAGCAGCTTCGGCAGTCGCAGAAGATGGAGGCGGTGGGCAAGCTGGCGGGCGGGGTGGCGCACGACTTCAACAACGTGCTCACCGTCATCCGCGGCCACGCCGACCTGCTGCTGAGCGAGGTGGCCGAGGGGAACCGCTTGCGCGAGGACCTGCGGCAGATCTCCGGCGCGGCGCAGCGGGCCGCGGCGCTCACCGGCCAGCTGCTGGCGTTCAGCCGCCGGCAGGTGCTGCAGCCGCGGCAGCTGGAGCTGAACGCGCTGGTGGCCGGGCTGGTCCCCATGCTCACCCGGCTGCTGGGCGAGGACGTGCGGCTGGAGGTGCGGACGGATCCCCCGCCGCTGTACGTCTCGGCCGATCCCGGGCAGCTGGAGCAGGTGCTGCTCAACCTGAGCGTCAACGCGCGCGACGCCCTGCCGCCCGGCGGCCGCATCCGCATCGAAACCGGGAGCGTGGTGTTCGACGGATCCGAGGCGGCGTGGGACGGCACCGCGATCCCCGCCGGGCGCTACGTGGTGCTGTCCGTGGGCGACACGGGCGAAGGGATGCCGCCGGAGGTGATGAGCCGCGCCTTCGAGCCGTTCTTCACCACCAAGGAGCCCGGCCAGGGCACGGGGCTGGGGCTTTCCACCGTATACGGCATCGTCAAGCAGAGCGGCGGCCACCTGCGCGTGCACTCGCAGGTGGGCGAGGGCAGCGTCTTTACCGCCTACCTTCCCCGGCTGGACGCCGTGGATCCCGCCCCGCCGCCGGCGCCCGAGGCGGCGGCCCCGGCCGGGGGAACGGAGACGGTGCTGCTGGTGGAGGATGAGGAAGCGGTGCGGCGCTTTGCCCGCCGCGTGCTCACCCGTGCCGGCTACACGGTGCTGGAAGCGGCGGACGGCGCGCAGGCGGTGGAGGCCGCGCACCGGTTCGCCGGACAGATCGCCGTGGTGGTGTCGGACGTGGTGATGCCGGCGATGGGCGGCTATGCGACGGCCCGGGAGCTCGCGAGCATCCTTCCCCACACGCCGGTCGTCTTCATCTCCGGCTACACGGGCGAGGACGTGCTGCGCCGCGGCGGCCTGCCCCCCGACGCGCCCTTCCTGCAGAAGCCGTTCACCCCCGCCGCCCTGCTGGAGCAGGTGCGCCAGGCCATCGACACGCGCGCGACGCGCTGATTCCGGGATCTGGCGTAACCCTCGGTTATTCACCAGAAACCAGACCTCAGGGTCATACAAAGAAAGAACCCATGTCGCATGTTCTTGAGCAGCGGTAGGATGGGTGGTGTCGAAGCAACCATCCGTCCGCGTACCCTCGAATACACGACATGGGTG
>NZ_JBMDXM010000176.1:0-23919 GCF_048594345.1 Longimicrobium sp. | reverse complement strand
CCCCCGGGGGGGGGGGGTGGGCCGCGCCCGCCCGGGGCGGGGCCCCCGGCACGGGCGGGGGGGCCCCCGCCGCCGCTTCGGCATGCACCCCACGCCGCCTCGCCGCCATCACCAGCAGCGACAGCACCACCACCAGCGCGGCGAACGCCAGCCAGCCGTCCACCAGCTTTCCCGTGCCCCAGAACCACGGGTCCGCGTCCGGCGCGCGGCGGGTCATGAATCCGTAGAACTTGAGCCAGAAGATCCACCCGGCGTGAATGCCGATGGAGGCGGACAGGTCGCCGGTCCACTGGTACGCCAGCCCCAGGATTACCCCCGCCAGCGCCAGGCTCAGCAACGCCGGAAACATCGTCCGCACGTCCGTCATCCCCGCGAGCATCGTGGGCAGCACGCGCAGGCCGCTGAGCCAGTCCACCGTCTGCGGCGTCTCGCCACGGTGCATGAAGTGCGTGATGGCGTACACCCCGCTGCTGGCGGCCAGCGCGGCGGGCCAGCGCATGGCCCGCCGCAGCGTGCCGAACATGGCGCCGCGAAAGAGCAGTTCCTCGATCACCGCCACGATCAGCGCCGTGGCCAGCACGCCCAGAAACTGTCCCGCCAGCTCGCCCGGCGTGCGCGGCTTCACCAGGCGCCCGCCCGCGATCAGCGTGATGGCGCACACCGCCGCGAGCGAGACGAAGCCCAGCGCGAAGGCGGCCGCGAAGCGCCTGGGGCGGATGAAGCCGGGCGGAATCCCCACGTCGCTCCAGCGCCGCACCCCCGCGGCGCGGACGAAAAACGGCAGCCCCAGCAGCGCCACGATCAGCAGCCCGCGGTTCACGTACCGCGCGAACGGCATCCGCGCCGCCGTCTCCAGCGCGGGGATGGAGGGAGCGAGCGCCTGGATTCCGTGGTACAGCCACGGCGCCAGCAGCGCCCCACCCGCGAACACCGCCAGCAGGTACAGCGCCAGCGCCCGCACGGGGCGTCCGTCGCGCGGATGCACGGAATCCGCTGAAGTCGGGGGCGTTGTCACGCGGGCAAACCGGGGTGCACGGGGAGCGTGGATCGGCGGCGGCGGCGAATCTATCCGCTCCCCCCGCCCCGCCGACAGCGCCACGCCCCGGGATTCCGTATCGGCACGACAACGCCGCCGCCTGCGCCCGCGGGAACGCCGCTCTACCCCAAACGGCGTATCACACCCTATCTTGCACCGTATCACCTTTCGATCCAACGCCCACGCCACGCCGCAGATTACCCGGTGCACACCGTCGCAGCCGAGGGCATCCACCGCATTTCCACCCCCATGCCGGGACGTCCGCCGCAGGTGAACGCGTACCTGGTGGAGTGCGGGGACGGTGGATGGATGCTGGTGGACGGCGGGCTGAACACCGACGAGGCGTGGGCCGCGCGGGACGCCGGCGTCCGCTCCGCGGCGGGCGGATGGGAGCGCGTCGCGATCCACGTGGTAACCCACATGCACATGGACCACGTGGGGCTGGCGGCCCGGGTACAGGAGGCCAGCGGCGCGGCGGTGCTCACCGGGCGGCTGGACGCGGAGCGGATGGCGCACGCCGCCGCGCACCCGGACGACGAGGCGGAGTACCGCGCCGGCCTGCTGCGCCGCTGCGGCGCGCCCGCGGAGATGGTGCGCGCGGTGGAGGAGATGCAGCGAAGCGCCCGCCCGTTCACCGCGACCCTGCGGTTCGACGGGGTGCTGGACGGGGACCAGGGCGACGTTCCGGGCGCGGCGGGATGGCGGTTCGTCTGG
The DNA here is from genome assembly GCF_048594345.1 of Longimicrobium sp. Classification (GTDB taxonomy): domain Bacteria; phylum Gemmatimonadota; class Gemmatimonadetes; order Longimicrobiales; family Longimicrobiaceae; genus Longimicrobium. Next base: position 22,169 of record NZ_JBMDXM010000176.1, on the reverse strand, counting down.
ACGCCGGGGCACACGGCGGGGCACGTCTCCCTCTTTCGCCCCGCCGACCGCGTGCTGATCGCGGGCGACGCCGTGCTGCCGCGCATCACCCCCACGCTGGGCGTGAACCGGCAGCGGGTCGATCCCGTGGGCGACTACGCGCAGGCGCTGGCGCGGCTGGAGGCGCTGCACCCCGCCCTCGTCCTTCCCGGCCACGGTGACGCCCCGGCGGACGGCGTGGCGCGCATCCGCGAGCTGCGCGCGGCGGCGGACGGGGAAACGGAGACGGTGCGCGCGCTGCTGGATGGGGAGCCCCGCAGCTGCTGGCAGGTGGTGGACGCGCGCTACCCGGGGCGCGAGATGCCGCCCTCCACCCGCATGCTGGCCCTGCGCGAAACGCTGGCCCACCTGGACCGGCTGGCCGCCGCCGGGCGCGCGGCCGTCCGCGACGACGACGGGACGGCGCGGTTCTTTCTAGACGCGGACGCCGATATGGCCGCGATCGCGGTGCAGACCGGAGGGGGAGGCTGAATGGGGCGCATCCTGGGGGTGCTGTTTCTTCTGCTGGCGACGGTGCTGCTGGTGCCGTCGCTGCGTGCGCGCGCACGCCCGCAGATCGAATACGTGCTGAACCCCGTCTACCGCTGGGAGGCCAAGAACCGCGTGCACGCCATCCAGCGCGTGCTGGAGCGGGAGCGGTCGCAGGGCGCCGGCATCCCGCGGCCGCGGGAGTTCAACCGCTTCCTGGCGTCGCGTGAAGGCGCGCAGGCCGCGCTGGACCCGTGGGACCAGCCATACTACCTGTCCACCACCCGCCGTACCTTTCGCGTAGGCTCGGCCGGGCCCGACCGGGTGCCCCGAACCGCGGACGACATCCTTTCCGAGGCCCAGCCGCTGGCCCCGCCGCCCCCGGGCGGGGGGCGGGTACGCCGTTGATGGAATCGCACGCCCATGCACATCCGGAAACGCACATGCTCAAGGTGGGGCTGACGGGAAACATCGCGGCGGGCAAATCCGCCGTGGCCAGCGTGTGGCGCTCGATGGGCGCCACGGTGGTGGACGCCGACGACCTGGCGCGCCGCGCGGTGGAGCCGGGAACGCCCGCGCACGCCGCCATCGCCCGCGAGTGGGGCACCTGGGTGCTGGAAGAGGGGGGCACGCTGGACCGCGCCGCGCTGCGGCAGATCGTCTTTGCCGATCCCGACGCGCGGGCGCGGCTGGAGGGGATCGTGCACCCCGCCGTCGCCGACCTGCGCGACGGCGAGGTCCGCCAGGCGCAGGCACGCGGCGAAAGGCTGATCGTGGCCGACATCCCCCTGCTGTTCGAGGTGGGGATGGTGGAGGATTTCGACGTGGTGGTGCTGGTGGATGCGCCCGAAGAGGTGCGGCTGCGGCGCATCGTGGCCGACCGCGGGCTGGACGAGGAAGAGGCGCGGCGGATGATCGCCGCGCAGATGCCCTCCGAGCTCAAGCGCGCCCGCGCCGACATCGCCATCGACAACACAGGCACCCTGGGCGACCTGCAGGACCGCGCGCGCGACGTGTGGAAGCAGCTGGTGCGGCGGGCGGAAGAGCGTGGCTGAGCGTCCCTTGCTGCGCGTGGACATGCACGTCCACACCCGCGCCTCGTACGACTCGCTGAACGACCCCGATGGCATCGTGGCCGCCATGGACGCGCGCGGCATCGACCGCATCGTCGTCGCGGACCACGACGAGCTGGAGGTGGCGCTGCGGATGGCGGCGCGCGCGCCCGATCGCGTGATCGCCGGCGAGGAGGTTCGCACGGCCGAGGGGCCGGACCTGATCGGCATCTTTCTCACCGAACGCATTCCCCGCGGCACGCCGCTGCGCGAGACGGCGGAGCGCATCCGGGCGCAGGGCGGCGTGGTGTACGTGCCGCACCCGTTCGACGTGCGGCGGCGCGGCGGCGGCGAGCACCACCTGGCCGCCATCGCCGACCTGGTGGACGCGGTCGAGGCCCACAACGCCCGCACCTGGGGCACCGGCGTAAACGAGGCGGGCGAGGCGTGGGCACGGGCACGCGACCTGCCGCTGGGCGCCGGCAGCGACGCGCACACCGCGGGCGAGATCGGCACGGCGTACGTGGAGGTGCCGCCGTTCGAGCCCAACCGCGCGTCGTTTCTGGCCGCGCTGCGGGCGGGGCGCGTGGCGGCGCGGGGCACGTCGTCGCGCGTGGTAGCGGCGTATTCGGCGTACGCGCGCGTGCACCACACCGTCTTTCGCGGCTGAACGCAGATCTGGGGAGAGGATGACGATGAAGAGGATGCTGCTGATGCTGACGCTGCTTTCCGCCGCGGCGTGCGGTGGGGGCGAGGGCGAGGGCCAGCCCCCGTCCGCCGACCCTGGCCAGGGCGCCGCCGCCGACAGCGCGCAGAAGGACAACACCGGCCCCGCCGGCGCCCGCACCGGCGGCTGATCCGGCATCCTCTCGTCGTCGAGAGAGGAGGGGGTACAGAGGAACAGAGAAAGCCAGAGACACAGAGAAAATCATTCCTCTGCGTCTCTGGCTTTTTCCCTGTTCCTCTGTACGCGCGCAGTGTGGTTTTCCGGACCTGGCGTGGACCTCGTTGCAGGCAAGTGGCGCGCGGGTTATCCATCGAGCGATGGAGAGGCACCGCGCGGAGGGCGATCCGTCCCGGCGCGAAACTATTCCCGGTGGAGGAAACGTGGCAGACTCGGCGAGCGCGACGTGGAAGGTGCGGGTGGGCGAGGAGGAGACGAGCGCCGTTCTGGACGCGGCGGAGGCGATCGGGCGGCGCATTGTCTTCGCCTGCGCGCACGGGGCCGGTGGGCACATGGGCGACAAGGGGATGCTGGCCGTCGCCGAGGCGATCCGCGCGCACGGCATCGACGTGGTCCGCTTCAACTTTCTGTACAAGGAGAAGGGATCCGGCCGCCCCGACGCCATGCCGCGCCTGATGGACACCACCTCCGCCGTCGTCGCGCGCATCCGCGAAGAGCTGCGCCCCGACGTGCTGATCATCGGCGGGCGGTCGATGGGCGGCCGCGCGGCCTCCATGCTGGCCGCGCAGGGCTTTGCGTGCGACGGGCTGCTCCTGCTGGCCTATCCGCTTCACCCCGCCGGCCAGCCGGAAAAGCTGCGCGACGCGCACCTCCCCGACATCACCGTCCCCGTCCTCTGCTTCAACGGCACCCGCGACGACCTGTGCCGCCCCGACCTGATGGAGCGCGCGCTGCAGACGGTAAAGACCGACTGGCGGATGCACTGGCTGGAGGGTGCCGACCACAGCTTCCACGTCCTCAAAAAGTCCGGCCGCACCGACGCCCAGGTGCTCGACGAAGTCGGCGACGCGACAAAGGCGTGGATTGGAGAGTTTTCGCGCCCCGTGGTCTGAGAGGGTGTTATGAACTCGGACGGAAGAGCACGCTCAGTCATCCTGAGGGAGCGCCACGCGTAACCTTTAATTGGACAGACGCTTGCGCGCGACCGAAGGACCTTCTCTCGGCTTGCTTGAACACGGCCGAAGCGGCCACGGCGTACTCGACTGGGGCGTAACCGGACAGTTGGGAGCGGCGTGGCGGCGTTCAAGCCGTCGTACAGAAGGTCCTTCGGTCGCGCACAAACGGTTCGGTGACCGCAGGTTGTACGAGGTGCGCTCCCTCAGGATGACTGTTCGTTGTGCACGGAGTTCATAACACCTTCTGAGAAATAGCGGAATCACGCGGAGGCGCGGAGGAGAATGGAAGACGCGGAGCAGGCCCTCATCCGCGTCTCCCCGTTCCTCCACGCCTCCGCGTGATTCTTGTTTCCGACGCCTTACATCAGCAGCGTTTCCACGCGGTGGGCGTGGACCATGTTCTCGCAGGGGGACCAGGCAAAGACGGTAAAGCGGCCGTCCTGCGAGGCCACCATGGCCAGGGCGTCGCGCTGGTCATGGACGAACTGCGCGGCGGACAGGTGGCGGGTGCCGCCCAGGCGCGACGGGTCCACCACCTCGGCCACGTTGCCGACGACCGGCGCCGTCAGCGCGATCTGCTCCACCCGCTCGCTGCCGCGCCTGCGCACCAGCTTTACGCCAAAGGCCAGCAGCTCGTGGCGCTCGTTGAGCACCGTGGCGCCGTCCACCGCGGTAAGGCCGGCGACGGCGTCCACCGAGCGGCGAAAGGCTTCGCGCCAGGCGGGGCGCGCCTGCTCGTCCTCGCCGGCGCGCAGCAGGTCGGCCAGGTCGGAGAAGGGCGATACGCGGTACGGGATGGGCTGCGAGGCGGAGTGGTGCCACGCGTCCGACCCCGGCGGCACCAGCAGCAGCGACCCGCCGCGCCCGTGCGCGCGCATCGACACCGCCAGCTGGATCAGCACGCCGGTGGGGCCCACGGCGGGGACCGGTGCATCGAACCCCAGCAACGACGTGAGCAGCGCGGGGCAGTCGGGAAGGCTGTCCGCTTTTTCATCCACCACCTGCACGTGGTCGCCCTGCAGCACGGCGATGGTGCCGTACTTGTCCAGCTCGTCGCCGCGGCGGTACTTGAGCACCACCAGCCCCGGCTCCACCACCTCCAGCACGAACGCCAGCTCGGGGACCGTGCGCGCCGTTCCCCACACGCGCAGGGCGTCGCCGTCCGGCCACACGCCCAGGTGAATGCCCGGGCGCTCCACCGCGGGTGCCAGCTTGGCCAGCCCGCGCGGGCCCAGCGGCAGCGACTGCGCAAAGACCATGGCGTGCCCCGTGGCTTCGGGGGGCACAAAGGCGAGCGAGATGCGGGGCGCGTGCCCCTCTTCGCGCTGCAGGCTGGCCCAGAACGCCGCGTCGATCAGCGCCTCGATGGCCGGGGCGTCGGGCTGGGGGGCAAAGTCGCGGCTGCCGCGCTGCCGCGCCGCGTGCAGGTGGGCCGCCAGGTGCTCCGCGACCGTGGGGGCGACGATGCGCGCCGCCGGGTACCCGGGCTGCATTCTTTCCGTCTTCTCCAGCGGATGTGCGAAGGCTGCCTTCCCGCGGCAGCCTGATCGATGGATGATCTCGTCCCGCGCCCCGCGTGGCAAGCGGTGAGCCCCGGCACCGCGAAGGTGCCGGGGCCTTTTGCGCCGTCAGCCGGAGCCGTGCTCAGGGGATCAGGCTTCCAGGGGCAGCGGCCGTAGCCGTCATCGTGATGCGGAACCCGGAGAAACAACATCGGAAGGTACAGAGGGACCGAGAACAGCCAGAGGAACAGAGGTGATCCGCATTCCGTCCTCTGTTCCTCTGGCGGTTGTCTGTTCTTCTGTACCCTGACCTCGGTTTCCCATAGTCCAACGTGAGGTGAGGTGTTTCTCCGGCCCGCGCCTCCGCGCCCTCCGCGTCTCCGCGTGAGAGCCGTTCGTTGGCGCGGATCCGGGCTCAGTCGAACTCGAGGACCATCCGCTCGGGGAACGGCCCGTCCAGCTGCACGCGGCCGGCGCTGCCCTGCGCGCGTCGCAGGCCGGGAAGGCGCAGCAGCGCGGCCGTGATCTCGGGGATCACCACCAGGTTGATCCCCAGGCCGAAGCACTGGTGCATCCCCCAGCCAAAGTGCAGGTACGAACGGACGTCGCGGTCGATGCGGAAGCGCCGCGGCTCCGGAAATCCATCCGGATCGAACATCGCCGACAGCGTGCCGATGGCCATGGACGAGCCCGCCGCGATGGTCTTCTGCCGCGGCGTGCCGGCGGCGATCGTCGCGTCGGTCGAGCAGCGGCGCGCCATCAGCGGCGTGTGCGGGTTGAAGCGCACCGCCTCCCACGCGTACTGCCGCACCCGCTCCAGGTCGCCGTCGCGCGCCGCCGCCTGCGCGCCCGCCAGTTCCTGAGGCCGCCGCAGCAGCTCGTCCATGGCCAGGATGCTGAAGCGCGAGATGGTATCCACCGCGCCCACGATCAGGCCGGCGATGTTGCGCCGCACCCAGTCGTCGTCCGCGTAAGGATGATCGGGGAGCAGCGCGATCATCCGCCCCATCACGTCCTCGTCGTCGGCGGTGCCCTGCGCGCGGCGGCGGGCGATCTCCGGAAGCGCCCACGCCTTGAGCTCCGCCGCGGACTGGATGGCGGCCTGGCGCACGAACGGGTCGTCCAGCGGGTTGGCGAAGGCGTCCTGGAACAGGTTGCGCAGCCACCGCTCCAGCGTGGGGCGGTCCGGCCCCATGAAGCCGAAGTAGCACTGTACGATCTCCGCCGGCACCGCGCGGGTAAGCCGCTGCACCGCCTCGATGCGCCGCTGCGGCCGCGCCGCGTCGACGGCCCGCGCCGCGGCGTCGCGCGCCAGCTGCCGGATGCGTTCCGCGTCTTCCCGCTTTGCGCAGGCGCGCAGGGCGGCGTGGTCGCGGTCGTACTCCGGCCCCCGGTCCATCGCCAGGATAAAGGGGCCGTTGATGCGGTCGATGGAGGGTCCGTTCACCTGGCTGATGGTGAAGTCGCCGTCGCGGTTCAGCACCTCCAGCACGTCTGCGTGGCGGCTCACGACGATGCGGTTGCCGGCCTTGAGCAGCGGCGCCCACCTGCGCAGCACGTGGAACAGGGCGCGCAGCACCTTGCGGCCGGTGAGCGTATAGAAGATCCAGCGCTTGACGCGGATGCCCACGCCGCCCTGCGTGTTGGGTGACGGCGGCTGTGGCGCGGGTCGCTGCGCGGGCACGGCGGGTACGGACGGAGCCAGGGTGCTCACGGGGACCAGCCTTTCTTTCTCCGGAAGGTGGAGACGGACGGGGAGACGATCGGGGAGATGCACGGCCGCGGACGTGCGCCGCCGCGGACGTTCCCATGATAAGGCCGCTCTCCCGAAGCGACAATCTTTCTGATCCGCACATCGGGATCACCCGTGCGGACTCTCCTTCCGCCCCCGTGCACGCTGTCCCGGTGCCGCCCCGAACCGGGACGCGCACGCCCCACAACCGCAATGCGGACGGGAGCATCCGCCGCACGGATTGGATCGTAAGCCGCATCACATCAACTACTTGCAAACACCGTCCGCTGTGACGCGGATGCGGAATCGAACTTGCTAAAACATCTGCATCCCCAATCCGGTTCAGTTCGGCGGAAGCACCTCTTCCCCACGCGCCCGCCCGTGAACCGGTATTTTCCCCGCCGGCCCAGCCGCCGCCGCAGGCCTCCGCCGGCACTCTTCAGCGCCCACGCAGGAGTTCCCCCGTATGAGCGAGTCCCCGCCCGTGCCGCCCAACGCGGACGATCCGCGGAACACCGCCACCGCCCCCGCTGACGCCGTGCAGGTGCCCCACATCGTGGGCGCGCCGGACGAGGCGGAGCGGATCCACGCGCCGTACCCCATCGTCTCCGAAGACAAGGCCCGAGGCCGCGCCCAGGTGGCCGCTGCCCGCCGCCGCACCGCCGCCGAGAAAACGGAATCCGCCAAGAGCGATGGGCGGACCGACCAGTCGTCGCTGCTGGTGATGGTGCCGGTCAAGGCGGGGCACTACGACGCGCTGCTCGCCCTGCTGGACGAGATCGCCAACCCCCGGGACGAGCACGACTTCGAGGTCAACCGCCACATCCCCTTCGCGAAAATCCGCACGCTGCACTTTGCTCGCATCCTGGTGCACGAGGCGTCGCCGGGAAAGGAGGGGAAGAACCCGCTCCCCACGTATCCGCCGCCACCGTTCCCCGACGGAAAGGTGCAGGTCCACGGGCCGGCCATCCCGCCCAAGATGCTGTTCGCCACCGACTTCGACGGTCCGCTGGACGAGCACATCGACGAGGTGCTGCAAGTGGCGCCCCAGGGGCTGGACGAGGTGTTCGGCCACTGCGAGGGCTGGCCGGGATCGCAAAACCGCGACGCGGTGCACGGCTACTTTCTGCGCCACCGCATCCCGTCCAACACCTTCTACACCGGCACCATGCACCGCTCGGTGGACCAGATCCACCGTGAAGAAGAGCTGCACCAGGCGATCGAACACTACCTGGACCGCGAGGCGGGAAAGCCGGACTTTCCCAGCGAGCCGCTGCAGATCCGCGAGAAGATCCGCGACTTTGTCTTTGCCCAGCCGGAGCTGGCGTGGGCGCGGCAGCAGCCGGGGCCGTTCCCCAGGCTGCTGTTCAACCCCGCCTACCTTACGCAGGTGGCGATCGGCCTGGTCGTGGCCCTGCTGGCCGTGCTCACCGTCGCGCTCTACTTCGCCACGGATTCGTGGCGCCAGGCGGGGATGATCACGCTGGGTGTAGTCGCGGTGGCCGTGGTGGTGCTGGTCGCGGCGTACCTGTTCCTGCGCGGGCTGGAGAAGACGGACCCCGTCATCATCCTCAACAAGGACATCGACAACCTGGTCAAGGCCGAGGACCGCATCGTCCAGAACCAGATGAGCAGCGTCATCTACATCAAGGAGCCGCTCTGGTTCAGGGGTCTGGTGCTGCGGGCGGTGCTGGCGTTCATCAACTTTTCGGCGAAGTACCTCAGCAACCAGGGAACGCTGGCGGGGATCCCCTCCATCCACTTTGCCCGTTGGGTGATCGTGGACGAGGGGCGCCGGCTGGTGTTCTTCAGCAACTTTGACGGCAGCTGGGAAAACTACCTGGGCGACTTCATCGACAAGTCGCACAGCGGGCTCACCGGCGTGTGGAGCAACTGCGTCGGCTTTCCGCGGACGAAGAACCTGATCCAGGACGGCGCCACGGACGAGCAGCGCTTCAAGGCGTACTCGCGCGACAGCCAGATCCCCACGCAGGTGTGGTACAGCGCGTACCGCTGGCTTTCGGTGGACAACATCAACAACAACACCCGCATGCGCCTGGGCCTGTACGGCGACATGACGGCGGACGAGGCCGGCGTGTGGGTGCGCCGCTTCGGCGGATCCACCAACGTGGACAACAGCGGCGCCGCGCTCGGCCCCAGGGCGAAGACGCCAAAGCCGCCGCAGGTGGAGCTGGAGGACGTGCAGGGGCTGGTGGCGCGCAGCTTCAACGGCCTGCGCCACGGCGACTACGTCCCCGTGTACCTGCCGCAGGACCCCGCCGCCGCCCGCGCCTGGGTAAGCGAGATGGTGGACGTGGTCACGCCGGGGGACAGGCGGACCAGGGCGGTGGTCGCGGAGGGCGTGGCCCGCAGCGTGGGCTTTACGGCGGACGGGCTGGAGCGGCTGGGGGTGGACGAGGCCAGCCGCCAGACCTTCGCGCCGGAGTTCCGCGACGGGATGACGACGCCGTACAAGCAGCGGCTGATGGGCGACGACGGCGACTCCGCCCCGGACAAGTGGACGTGGGGCCGGCCGGACCGCCCGGTGCACGCGATGATCTTCGTGTTCGCCGCCACGCCGGAGCGGCTCAAGGAGCTGGTGGATGAGGAGAGCGCCCGCGCCGCGCGCCATGGCGCCACGCTGGGCGCGCCGCTGGGCAGCGTGATGCTGGCGCAGGACAAGGAGCACTTCGGCTTTCACGACGGCATCGCGCAGCCCAAGGTGCTGGGCTTCCGCGCGCCCGACGACGGCGAGGCGCCGTCGCCCACGGAGGCCATGATCCAGCCCGGCGAGGTGGTGCTGGGATACGAGAACGCGTACGGGCAGATCCCGGATTCGCCCAGCGTTCCCGCCACGGCGGCGGGCCGCGCGGTGCTGCCCCTGGCCCCGCGCGACCCGGACCTGCCGGACGACGCGCCGCTGCGGCTGGACCTGGGGAGGAACGGCAGCTACGTGGTTTTTCGCCAGCTGGAGCAGCACGTCCGCGCCTTCTGGAGCTTTCTGGACGCGCAGGCGCAGCACGACGCGGAGCGCCGCAAGAAGCTGGGCGCCAAGATGGTGGGCCGCTGGCCCAACGGCGCGCCGCTGGTGCGGCACCCGGACCAGGAGCCGGCGGTGTTCGACGACAAGACGGCGAACGACTTTCTGTACTCCGGCACGTGGGACGACCTGCACGGCGACAAGTGCCCGCTGGGCTCGCACATCCGCCGCTGCAACCCGCGCGACGGCATGGCGCCGGGCCCCGAGGGCTCGCTGCTGGTGGCGGACCGCCACCGCCTGCTGCGCCGCGGCCGCGCGTACGGCGAGCCGCTGGCCCCCTCGTTCAACCCCGCCGACATCCTCGCGTCGGACAAGCCCGACACGGGGCGCGGGCTGCACTTCATCGCGTTCAACACGGACCTGGGGCGCCAGTTCGAGTTCGTGCAGAGCACGTGGGTGAACAGCATGAAGTTCGATGGCCTGTACCGCGACGCCGACCCGCTGGTGGGCCCGCACCAGAACCCGCACGATCCGCACGTGGCGCCGGAGCAGGTCAGCAGCTTTACCGAGCAGCGCTGCCCGGTGCGGCACCAGGTGCACGGCATCCCCCGCTTCGTTACGACGGTGGGCGGCGCGTACTTCTTCATGCCGGGCATCCGCGCCCTGCGCTACCTGGCGCGGCTGGACTGAGTGGATCGGTTGGATGGATGACAGAACCCGGCGCCGGGACTCTCCCCGGCGCCGGGTTTCATCGTATCGGAAGGTCCCCAGAAGATTGCCTCACACAGAGTTAACAGAGTCAACAGAGTTTTCTCGTGCCGCTTCGTCCGGGTTCGTGTCGATCGCAAAAAGATATGCCTCACACGGAGTCAACGGAGTTTTCTCGTGCCGTCGCCTCCGCGGACGCGGTGAAGCCGGATTCCCAAGTGTCGGGTGCGGCGGAGGGTTGTCGGCGCGGCGCGATCTTTTGTGAGGATGTCGGAAACGGGAAGTAGATGGAATGCGGTAGGGGGCCATGAGAATTTTTTTGAGGAGGATGAAGATCGTCTATGATCTCCGGAGCCGCACCGAAGCATGTCGATCGCACCACCTGATGAGCGATCTTTGAAATCCTCCGTCCACTCCACACTTGATGGGAGCGCACGCAGCAAGGTTAATGATTTTCCCATTCGATATCTCGCCATCCCGGCGCTCCTTTTGCTGCATTCGTAACTTTGGCATCCGATGCGGATACCAGCGCGCCTCCGTCTCCCCGCGGACTGCGCTCACGGGGAATATCCGAACGCGCCAGCGGGCGGACAGCGACATACGGGGCGGCGCGTGGACACGGCTTCGCGTCGCAGACACTGAATGGCGTTGATACGGGGCTCTTCACCCCGTAGGTTGTCGGGACCGCAGACTTCACGACCGTACCGGGACTCTCATGCCGCCAGGCGGGGACAGCAGGGGAGAAGTGGCGGAGCGCCAGAAGGCCGAAGCGCTTTTTCTCGCCAACCTCGAATGGATCGAGCGCAGCGCCGCCTCACTTTGCCGCCGCTACGGGCTGGGCGGCGACGAGGCCAAGGACGTGTGCTCGTGGGTCAAGCTCAAGATCATCGAAGACGATTACGCCCCGATCCGCAAGTTTCGCGGGGACAGCTCCATCCGCACCTATCTGGTGGTAGTGGTGGCGTCGCTGTTCCGCGACTACCGCGCGGGTCACTGGGGCCGGTGGCGCCCCTCCGCCGCGGCGCTGCGGGCGGGGCCGCTGGCGGTGCGGCTGGAGACGCTGGTCTACCGCGACGGCTCCACGCTGGACCAGGCGGCGCGGACCCTGCGGGAGTCGCCGCAGCCGGACCTGCAAAAGGCCAAGGAGATGACGGACGGAGAGCTCGCGCGCATGCTGGCGGAACTCCCCGTGCGCGGCCCGCTGCGCCCGTACGAAGCGGGCGAGGCGCCGCTGGACGCCATCCCCGCCGTCTCGTCCGCCGAAGAGCGGGTGGCGCAGCAGGAGTCCGACCAGACGCGGCGATCGGTGTTCGGCGCGCTGGAGCGGGTGATGGGGCGGCTGCCCGAGGAGGACCGGCTGATTCTGCAGCTGGTGTACTGGCAGGGACTTAGCATTGCCGACGTGGCGCGCGTGCGCTCGCTGCCGCAAAAGCCGCTGTACCGGCGCATCGAGCGCATCCTGGGCCAGCTGCGCCGAGAGCTGCCGGCGGAGGGCGTGCAGCAGGAACAGTTGCGCGAGTTTCTGGGGGAACTGACACCGTGACCTGCATTCCGCGGGGGACTTGAGCGTTCCGTGTCCATCCAATGGAGCATGGACGCGCACCTGGAGGGAGAAATGCGGTGACCCGACCCCACATGGACGATAACGACCGCGCCCGCTTTGCCGACGGCCTGATGCCGGAGGAGGAGCGCGGCGCTACAATGGCGCACATCGCCAGCTCGCCCGAAGAGGCGGAGCTGTTGGCTGACGTGGCATACATGCTCGCCGACCTTGACCCCGAGGGCGGCGCGATCACCGCCGCGCCCGCGAACGCCGGCGAGCGCCACGCCGACGACGAGGACACCGGCACGGACCCTAAGGTCGTGCCGCTTCGGCCCCCGTCCGCCGCAACGCGGCCGCCGCAGCTGGAAGCAGCCGCCGCGGCAGGCGGCGATTACGACGCGGTTCAGCCTCCCGTATCCGGCCGCGCGAGCCCGGGAACGGATGCGCCTGTCGTCCCCCTGCGCCCGCCATCCACCGCGCGCACATGGCGCCGTGCGCCCGCGCGGTGGGTGGCACTGGCCGCGGTGCTCGCCGGCGTGCTGCTGGTGCCCCTCGCGCTCTCCCGCTCCGGCTCGCGCGACCCCGGCGACTTCGCCACCCTGCTGACCAGCCGCGACGCCGGCCTCCCGACCGACGACTGGGTGGATCGACCGCGATGGCCGGTGAACCGCGGCGGAGGGACTACCGCGGCCGACCTTCCGCGCTCGGCCAAGCTGGGTGCGCTGCAGGTGGACCTCGAGGTGGCCGCTGCCGCAGGCGAGGGGGAGCAGACGAGCCTGGTCACCGGCCGCATGATCGACCTGCTGGATGACGTAGCGGGATCCGGCCCGCTGGTGGCTGCCTACGGCGACATTCGTTCGCGGGCCGCGGAACCCGGGGAGACGCTGGTGCCTGCAGTAGCGGAAGCGCGCGAGTCCCTCGCGTCCTATGTCGACGAGGACTACTTCAACCTGGGCGCGTGGGCCGAAGCGGCGGGAATCGCGGCGGAGCGGCGCGACGCGGAGTTCTTCCACGCCCGCGCCTCGCGAAAGCTGCTGGACCGCGCGGCATCCCTCCCCGCGCTGGAAGGCGAAGCGCAGGCAGCCATCCAGGCCATCCGCGCCGCCGCCGAACCAGAACAGCCTGACTGGCCTGTGCTGAAGACGCAGACCATCCAACTCCTCCAGCAAATCGCCGGCTGATCAGCGAATCAGGCAACGCGGCCGGTAGCGCTCTCCCACGCTGTGCCGTTGTACCGCGTTCCGCTTTCATCAGCCGGCAAGAAGGCATCGCTCGCCGCGTATCACCGCAAGATGCCCAGGGTTGCAATCGCGCGTGTGGCAGCAACTCACACGAGAGTTGCTGCTACTCGCGAGCGCCCACGATCAACTGAGACTCTGCTTCACGGCAAGCGCGGATTGAACCGCGGGGCTGGTGCGCCGCCGCCGCGCGGCATCGACCGAATACGCGCCGGCGCCGTGAAACACCAGCATCAGCGAGCCAAAGAGCATGGCCAGCGGCGCGATGTTGGCGCTGAAGGGCAGGTTCCGGTGCACCATCCACAGCGCCACGACGAAGTTGATCACCATCACGGCCGCCGCCGGCCTCGTTGCGGCACCCGCCGCGATCAGCAGCCCGCAGACGAACTGCGCCCAAGCGGACAGGTGCGCGTTGAACACTGGCGCTGGAAAGCCGTTCTGCGCGAGAAAGTCGCTGAACTCCAGCATGTGCTCCCGGCTGAACACGTTGTCCTGCGTTCCGTATACCAGGGTAAGGCCAAGGAACAGGCGGAACAGCGGAACACCGAGCGAGCCGTGGCGCTCCAGCCATGCGGCGGGTGAGGACATGGGACGTTTCGTTCGATCAGGGAAGCGGGGTGAAAGCGGGATCGTCCTGAACGCCCCGCATTGACCGGTTCTGCCATCCACCGTGTGCACTGCTGGTGGGATGCGGGTCCGGGCGACAGATTGTCTTTCTCGCACCCGCACATCCGCCCCCCGCCCCTCCCGTGACGCACAGTTCTTCCCTGGAATCCGTGCCCCCCGCTCGCCAGACCATCTCCGCCGGCGAAGAGCGCTTCGAACGGATCCGCAACCGCGTGGGCCTGATCGCGGCGCCGCTGATCTTCGTGGCGCTGCTGCTGGCGCCGATCGACGGGCTCAAGCCGGAGGCGCACCGGCTGGCGGCGGTGATGGCGGCGGTGATCGTGCTGTGGATCACCGAAGCGCTGCCGATGCCCGCAACGGCGCTGCTGGGGGCCGCGGCGTGCGTGGTGCTGCGCGTGGCGCCGGCCAAGGAGGTGTTCGCGCCCTACGCGGACCCGCTGATCTTTCTCTTCATCGGCTCGTTCATCATCGCCCGCGCCATCTTTCTTCACGGGCTGGACCGGCGGGTGGCGTTCGCGGTGCTGTCGATGCGCTGGATCGGCGGGCGGCCGTCGCGGGTGCTGCTGGCGTTCGGCGCGGTGACGGCGACGCTGAGCGCGTGGATGTCGAACACCGCCACCACCGCGATGATGTTCGGCATCGGCATGTCCATCCTGTCGGTGATGATGGCGTCGGGGCGCGGCGTGGGACCCGCCATCGACCCGCGCTACGCCACGGGGCTGATGCTGATGACCTCGTTCGCGGCCTCCATCGGCGGCCTGGCCACGCCGGTGGGCACGCCGCCCAACGTAATCGGCATCGGCTTCATCCGCGGGCTGCTGAACGAGGAGATCACCTTCTTTGAGTGGATGGCGGTGGGCGTGCCGGTCGTGGTCCTGCTCTTCATCTGCCTTTACCTGTACCTGAACGCGCTCTCGCCAGCCGGGGTGACCACGCTGGGCGAAGGCGCCGAGGTCATCCGCCGCGAGCGTGCCACGCTGGGCCCGTGGACGCCGGGTCAGAAGTCCGTCGCCATCGCGTTCGCCGTGACGGCCGCGCTGTGGATCACCCCCGGCCTGTTCGCGCTTTTCGCGGGGGAGACGAGCCCGGTGTACCGCGAACTGTCGTCGCGGGTGCCGGAGAGCGCGGCGGCGATCCTGGGCGCGCTGCTGCTCTTTCTCCTCCCCGGCAACGGCGGCGCGCGCGCGATCACGTGGGACGAGGCGGCGAAGATCGACTGGGGAGTGATCCTTCTGTACGGCGGCGGCTTTGCGCTGGGCGTGCTCTCGTTCCAGACCGGATTGGCGGAGGGCGTAGGGCGCGGACTGACGGGGCTGCTCCCGATCCAGGGCGAATTTGGCCTGCTGGCGGCTTCGGTGATCGTGGCGGTGCTGTTGTCGGAGACCACGTCCAACACGGCGTCGGCCAACATGGTCGTGCCGGTGGTGATCTCCATTTCGCTGGCGCAGGGGATGGACCCGTTCGTCCCCGCGCTGGGGGCCACGATGGCGGCCAGCCTGGGCTTCATGCTGCCGGTTTCTACGCCTTGCAACGCCATCGTCTACGGCTCCGGCTATGTGCCGCTGATGCGTATGGTGCGCTACGGCATCATCCTGGACCTGATCGGAATCGTCGTGATCACCGGCGCCGTGTGGCTCCTCTCTCCGCTGCTGCGATAGACCATCGATCGTCGATCCGGCGGAAATCCCGATCCCGCACCCGCACCAGAGGCTGGACGTGCGGAGAAGTGGACGATTTCCGTGGCGGCTCGCGGATCTCACCTCTGTCGGCAAGTGGCCGAGGAGCACTCCTGACACGCCACCAGTGAGCAGAAACGCAGAGTTTCTGCTTCGAATCGGCCGCCGATCCAGGGTTTGCAGCAGAAATCTTAATAAACGAGCGACGCCGCGCGCCGGAGAGCTTCTCCGACGCGCGGCGTCATCGTTTATCCAGTAGTCAGGCGGCCAGCCAGAGCTTCGCCGTCTCCTCGGTCGTCCGCTCGATCTCCTGCGCCGACATCCCGCTGCGGGCCAGGTGCTGCTGCACGAGGCCGTCCACCTCGCCCTTCAACGCCTCCGCCTCGCGCCCGATCCGCTCCAGCCGCTCGACGTACGCCAAGCGTTCAGCGGGCGTGCCCTCGATCCCGTCTTCCGCCTGTTGGGCCGCCCACCCGCATTCATCCGCGAGATCCGCGAGCCGACGATACAGCATCCGCGGGAGCTGGGTGCGATCGATCTCACCGACGAGGCGGACCAGCGCGTGGAACGGCAGGGTCGTGGCGGACGCGGAATCCCGCACGCACAACACCGGCGTGGTGACCATACTGCGGGTAAAGAGCGCCGCCTCCAGCGCCTGCACCCTCTCCCGCGCGAAGCGGTGCCACGTGCGGGCGCTTTCAATGATCGAATCGCGCAGGATCTGCTCGCGTTCTTCGGGAGTCCACCGATTCGCAAACGCCCCCCGGACGGCACTCGAAAAATCGTACTCCAGAAGCATCCCGTCTTCGTCGCGTTCAGCCTTCATAGTTTGCCACTTCACGCCGGGTTGGCTTGCGTGCGCTGATGATCCGGATGCGATCTCCCGGCTCGGTGTACGTCACGATGAGCAGACGTCCCAACTGCGACATCCCGATTGCGCTAAATCGCGGCTCATAGAACGAATGATCGTCGTCCGGGTCGCGTTGCACCAGCGGGTCCAGAAACACCGACACCGCTTCCGCGAACGCGATGCCGTGCTTCGCCTCGTTGGCTGCCGCCTTTGCCGGGTCCCACTCGAACGAGTATTTCATCCGAGCAGCTTACCGTCCATTTTAACATCGCAACACCCCCCTGCGCAACGCATTCCGCGGGTGGCGGAATGGGAGCTGAGGGGCGTCGAAAACGATATGGCTCATCGTTCGCAGGAAGCGTAGAATCAGTCGATCCACTGCCGCACCACACCCAACCCGGCGCGTCCATGATCCGCCCACTCGTCCGCATCCTTACCCTCGCGACCCTCGCCGCCACGCTGCCTCCCGCGGCGGCGCACGCGCAGCAGACCGCCAAGCCCGTGCTGCACGGGCGGCACTGGATGGCCATCACCGGCAAGCCGCTCGCAGCCACCGCGGGCGCGATGACCTTTCAGCGCGGCGGCAACGCGGTGGACGCCGCGTGCGCCATGCTGGCCGCCACCAGCACCATGTGGGACGTGCTGAGCTGGGGCGGCGAGACGCAGGCGCTCATCTACAACCCCAACACCGGGCAGGTAGTCGGCATCAACGCGCTGGGTACGGCGCCCACCGGTGCCACGCCGGAGTTCTACCGGTCGCGCGGGATGCCATACCCGCCGGAGTACGGGCCGCTGGCCGCGGTGATCCCCGGTACGCCCGGCGGCTTGATGGTGATGCTGGCGGAGTACGGAACGATGTCGCTGGCGGCCGTGCTGGCGCCGGCCATCCAGATGGCGGACGGCTACCCCATCGAGGGGCAGACGGCCAACAGCATCCACAACAACCGCGATCGGTTGCGCGAGTGGCCGTACTCGCGTGCCGTCATGCTGCCGCACGCGGGGCAAGAGCGCGAAGCGCCCAGCGCGGGCGAGATCTTTCGCCAGCCGGACCTGGCCCGCACGCTCCGCAGCGTGGTGGAAGCCGAGGCACAGGCACTGGCGCAGGGCAAGTCGCGCCGTGAGGCCATCATGGCGGCGTACGAGCGCTTCTACCGCGGCGACATCGCCCGCGAGTTCGTGCGCGGGGTGCAGGAGCAGGGTGGGCTGATCACGATGGACGACATGGCGCGCTGGCAGGTGCGCATCGAGCAGCCGGTATCCACCGACTACAAGGGGATCCAGGTCTACAAGCTCACCACCTGGACGCAGGGCCCGGCGCTGCTGCAGTCGCTGAACATCCTGGAGAACTTTGACCTCAAGTCGATGGGCTACAACAGCACCCGCTACGTCCACACGCTGTACCAGGCCATGAGCCTGGCCTTTGCCGACCGCGACTTCTACTACGGCGACCCGTACGTCGAGCCCCAGGAGCCCATCCGCGGGCTGCTGTCCAAGGAGTACGCCCGCGAGCGCGCCCGGCTCATCAATCCCGAACGCAACGATCCCGGCATCGCGCCGGGCGACCCGTACCCGTTTCAGGGCGGCGCCAACCCGTTCACGCAGTACCTGCGCGACTGGAACCGCCGCGGCCGCACCGGCGACAGCGTGTCGGCGCCGCCGCGCGCGTCGCTGGACTTCGAGGAAAGCTTCTACCTGGGCACCACGTCGGTGCAAACGGCGGACGCGGAGGGGTGGGTGGTCAGCATTACCCCCAGCGGCGGCTGGGTGCCGGCGGTCATCGCGGGGCGCACCGGCGTGGGAATGAGCCAGCGGCTGCAGAGCTTTGTCACCGACCCGGCCGAGGGGCCGTTCAACGTGCTGCGCCCCGGCCAGTATCCGCGCGTCACGCTCACGCCCACCATGGCGCTCAAGGACGGCAAGCCGTTCCTTTCCTTCGCCGTGCAGGGCGGCGACTCGCAGGACCAGAACCTCCTGCAGTTCTTCCTGAACGTCGTCGAGTTCGGGATGAACGTGCAGCAGGCGGCCGAGGCGCCCAACATCAACAGCTTCCAGATGCGCAGCAGCTTTGGCGGGCACGAAAGCCGGCCTGGGCGCATCCTGCTGGCGGAGTCGATGCCGGACTGGGTGCGCGCGGAACTGCGGCGGATGGGGTACGAGCTTACGTTCGAGGCGCGCACCTCCGGCCCCATCAACGCCATCTGGTTCGACCGCGAGCACGGCACGTTCTGGGGCGGCAGCAGCCACCACGGCGAGGACTACGGGATCGCGTGGTAGGACGGAAGGTACGAGGGTACGAGGGTACGAGGGTACGAGGGTACGAGGGTACGAGGGTACGAGGGTACGAGGGTACGAGGGTACGAGGGTACGAGGGTACGAGGGTGGGTGACGATGGGTGAGCTGTCCGCGATCTGGATCAAGCGAATGAAGCGGGGGCCCATGGATCCCGTAGCGTCGGCCGCGCTGGTAGCGGGGCGCGGGCTGGTGGGCAACGCCGACCAGGGGCGCCGCCGGCAAGTGACGCTGATCGAGGAAGAGGTGTGGCGGTCGCTGATGGACCGGCTGGGCGCCGACGTCCATCCTTCCTCACGCCGCGCCAACCTGATGCTGCGCGGAATCCGCCTCCCGGACACGCGCGGGCGGGTGCTGCGCATCGGCGGGTGCCGCATTCGCATCGGCGGGCACCTTACGCCCTGTCACCTGATGGACGAGGTGCTCCCCGGCCTGCAGGCCGCCATGCGCCCGCACTGGGGCGGCGGCGCTTTCGCCGAGGTGCTGGACGACGGCCAGATCCGCGTGGGCGACCCCGTCGAGTGGCTGGACGATGATCCGGACACCCGCCCCAGCACCACCCGCGGCGCGACCACCGCACCCGCCGGATCCTGATCCGTGCGTCGGAGGATGGCGTAGACCGGCGGATGCGGAGCCCTCCCGCATCCGCCGATTCCGTTTACTTTCCCGTGCGGCGCGACGGATTTTGTTTATCCCGCAACATGTTACTCCATGATGATTTAGGTGGATCGAGAGAGGCACGGGGATTGCCTCCGTTCCCGGCCTCACTTCAACGGAGGAGGCAGGGGATGCAGAAGCCGATCAACGGACGGATGCACGGGATGATGGACTACGCTACGGTGGCTACGACGGCCGCGGCGCCGCGCGCGCTGGGCTTTCCGCGGCAGGCCGAGAATCTGGCGTACGGGCTGGCTGCGGCGTACCTGGGGCTGTCGCTGCTGACGGACTACCCGCTGTCGGCCAAGAAGGCGGTGCCGTTCAAGGGGCACGGCGCCACGGAGGTCATGCTGGGGCTGGCGCTGCCGTTCCTGCCCAGGCTGCTGGGCTTCGAGGATGACCGCCGCGCCCGCAACTTTTTCCTGGGCCTTACCGCGCTCACCGCCGTCACCGCGCTGCTGACGGACTGGAACGCGCCCGACGCCGACCAGGAGCACGGCGACTTCAACGTGCGCCTGAACAAGTCGCGCAGCGAATCGCGCGAGATGGCGACGGCCTGACGCCACGCCGCGTCCGTGACGACGAAAGGGCTCCCCACACGGGGAGCCCTTCTCGTTCTTGCGTTGTTGATGCGGACGCGCAACGCATCATACCAATTCCCATGATTCTCCGTGCACTCGAAGTTCTACTGCCGGGCTCACGCGGAGACGGTATGGGACGCCGCACACGGCTGAGCCGCCCAATCCGCGCAGGCGGATTTCGTGACGTTCCAGCCGCGGTTTCAACCGCCCGGGATGAAGTGGGCCGCCGACGCTCCGAACGATAGAATAACACAAGGGCTCCCCAACGTGCGTCGGGGAGCCCTTTCGTCAGCGGAAACCCGCGGCCGCTACTGGTACTGGATGTACAGCGGCTCCGGCCACAGCTGCAGCAGGTCCTGCGGCGTGGTCAGGGGATCGCCCTTCTTGGTGTCGTTGTGGTAAAAGTTCTTCCACCCCGTGTACTGCGCCGGGTGCCGCACGATGTAGTCGCGGTACGAATCGTACTTCAGCCACGGCGCGCCCCACCCGTCCATGTGCATCACCAGCTGCACCTCCGGACGCAGCCGCACGTTCTCCACGTCGGGCACCATGCCGCGCGTGAATCGGTGGATGATCAGCACCTTGGGCGGCAGGTTGTTCTGCTGCACGATCTGCGTAAGGTGATCCATCACCCAGTTGATGTCGGCCGCGTACATCGTCCCGATCTTGGCGCCGGGCCGCGTGCCGCCCCGCATGTAGAACTCGGGGTCCACCGCAAAGTGCACGTCCGGGCGCTTCAGAAACTCGTCGAAGCGCGGCATGATGTTGCGGATGTCGTCGGTGCCCACCTGCACGTCGATGAACAGGATGCCGTTGATGGACTTGGCCATCTGGTGGATGGAGTCCACCACCGCGTCCCGGATCTGCGTGCGGTACTTGCCCGACGGGCCGGGATCGCCCTGCGCCACCACCGCGATCAGGTGCAGGCCGGGGATCACCGGCGTGGTGGGGTCCGCCTGCGACCACTGGTCCGCCTGGCGGCGCAGGCGCGAAAGCATCTCGTCACGCGGATACTCGCCCAGCGCGCCCATACGGGTGGACGCGGGGTTGCCGTAGTACACCACGATGCGGTTGCACGGCAGGATGGACCCGTCGCGGAACTCCGGCATCTGCGGATACCACTTCTGCTCCTTGGCGAAGATCGGGTTCTTGCCCGCGCCCGGCCGCTTGGCCGCCGAGTCCGCCTGCAGCGCGCTGGCCGCCGAGTCCAGCCGCGCCTGGCGCCGCTGGTGGCACTGCGTGGCCTCGGCCGCCGCGTTGCCAAAGGCAAACTGCGCCGGGGGGCGCGCCGGCGCGCCGGCCGGGGGCGCGCCGCCCTTGCCGGTGTCGGCGGTGGCGGCGGGGGTGCCCTTCTCGCCACCCTTTTCCGCGCCCGCGTCTCCCCCGCAGGCGGCCAGCGGCAGCGCCAGCAGCGCCGCGCCCAGCATCAACGTGCGGATTTCGTTCATCAATCCGGTCTTCACTACCGTCTCCTCCGTTCCGGGGCGGGCCGGCCCGCGGCGGGCCCGTCGCCGGTGACAGCCGTCCAGTGCGCCTTCGCCCACGGCAAGGGCCGCGCCGGGCGAAAAACTACGGGCGCACGGAATGCCCCCGCGCGGCCAGGTAGCGCCGCGCCTCGGCCAGCGTGAACTCGCCGAAATGGAAGATGGATGCCGCCAGCACCGCATGCGCTCCCGCCGCGAGCGCCGCGTCCAGGTGCTCCAGCGCCCCCGCCCCGCCGGACGCGATCACGGGGATGCGCACCTGCGCCGCGACCGCGTTCAGCAGCGGCAGGTCGTACCCGTCGCGCGTGCCGTCGCGGTCCATCGAGGTCAGCAGGATCTCTCCTGCGCCCTTGGCTTCGACCAGTCGCGCGAACTCCACCGCGTCGATGCCGGTGGGCTTGCGGCCGCCATGGGTGAAGATCTCCCACCGGCCGTCCTCCACGGTCTTTGCGTCGATCGCCACGACGATGCACTGGCTGCCGAACCGGTCGGCGGCGGCGGCCACCACATCCGGGTCGGCCACGGCCGCGGAGTTGAAGCTGACCTTGTCGGCCCCAGCCAGCAGCAGCGCCCGCACGTCGTTGTGCGTGCGCACGCCACCGCCCACGGTCAGCGGGACAAAGCATTGTTCCGCCGTCCGGGTCACCAGATCGAACATGGTGCCGCGATTTTCATGGGTGGCATGAATGTCCAGAAAACAGATCTCGTCCGCGCCGGCGGCGTCATAGGCGCGTGCGGCTTCGACCGGGTCGCCGGCATCGACCAGGTCGACGAAGTTCACGCCCTTGACCACGCGCCCGTCGGCGACGTCCAGGCAGGGAATGATCCGGGTCTTGAGCATCATCGGGGCCTTTGGCTGGGGCTGGTAAGCCGTGGGTTCTAG
>NZ_JBMDXM010000175.1:0-40677 GCF_048594345.1 Longimicrobium sp. | reverse complement strand
GTGTCCGCCGGCGACTCGTCGCGGACGATCCTCAGCGCGGGCAGGGCCTCCGGGAGCGGTGCGCGCGGGCCCAGGATGGCGCGAGCGGACGTGGCGTTCGCCACGGCGCGCCGCGCCGCCGCCAGCCCGGTGCCGATGGCCTCCGTCTCCGCCGCCACCGCACCTTGCAGCTGCCGATGCACGCGCTCCTCCCAGCCGGACAGCACCTCCCGGGCGCGCTGCTCCAGAAGCACCTCCATCTCCAGCGGCTCGGTGCGGGGCAGGTCGTGGCGCGGCTGGCCCTTGTCGGCGTGCGCGGCGGCGAGCTCCGCCGCTTCCTTTTCCACCGCGGCGGCCTTGTACCCAAACCACACTTCCGTCCGCTTGAGAACGTTGTGCACCGGGTCGCCGTCGATCTCGGAAAGGTCGGCGGCGGTGCCGATGGCCCACCCGTTCTCCGCGTCCACGACGAGGGTGGAATCGGCGTCGGATGCGCCCGCGCCGGCCGCGGGCACGGGACTGGTGTCGTCGGCGGGCGGACGCCGAAGGTTGAAGTTCGGAAGGCGCATCAGGAGTCGAGCTGGTTGGGGATGGAACACACAACGCTGGCCGTGGCGGACCCTACGGCGCCGCGCACAGCGAGGATTCACGACGTCAATCGCGGAAAACCGGTTCGGGCAGGACAGGCAGGGTGGTCCAGATGGAGCGGACGCCGCAACGCTCGGGCGCTGGAAAGGGGACAGTATACATTGAGATCATCCATTTGGGCAAGCCGGCTGCGACAAAATCTGTCGCAGTCCAGGGCAGTTCTGGCTGACGCCGCGCCGCCGTGCGTTGTACCATTTCTCGCAGTTCGTTGTGCAATCAGACGAACGACGGAAAAGCATCACGCGGAGGCGCGGAGGAACTGATGAGGCGCGGAGGCGTTTTTGGCGTTCCCTCCGCGCCTTTTCCGTTTTCTCCGCGCCTCCGCGTGACAATCTTTCCCCTCACTGCACATCGAAACCTGGGAGATGGTATTATTCTTCTTTCTGATTGGTGGGCCTCGCGGCTCCGGTTTTCTCACTCCGCACCCAAATCATGCCTCAACGCGCGATCCTGGTGTTCCTCGACGGAGTCGGGATCGGGGAGGGGGACCTGGCGTTCAACCCGTTTGTGGTCGCGCACCTGCCGCGTATCCAGGCGCTGCTGGGCGGCCGGCTTCCCATCGCGGAGCACCTGGATGCGGACAGGCGCATCGTCAGCGAGCGGGCGGTGCTGGTGGCGGCGGACGCCACGCTGGGTGTAGAGGGGCTGCCACAGAGCGGGACGGGGCAGACCACGCTGCTCACCGGCCGCAACGGCGCGGCGGAGTACGGGCGCCACTTTGGCCCGTGGGTGCCCACGCCGCTTCGCCCCATGCTGGCCGCGGAGAACCTGCTGCGCCGCGCCGCTGACGCCGGGCGGACGGCGGCGTTCGCCAACGCGTATCCGCTCTCCGGCGCGCCCGCCGACCCACGCATCTTTCGCCGCCCCGCCGGCCCCATGCTGGCGGCGCAGTCCGTCGGCGCGCTCACGCGGGGCGCGGCGGAGCTGGCGGAGGGGCGCGCGGTCGCATCGTCCATCACCAACGAACGGTGGCGCGAGCACCTGGGCAGCGACGTTCCCGAAGTCACACCGGAGGAGGCCGCCCGCACCCTCGCCCGCATCGCCGCGGATGCGGACGTCACGCTGTTCGCGCACTACGACACCGACTACACGGGCCACCGCGGCGCCATGGACGGCGCCGTCGCCGCGCTGGAGCGAGTGGACGCCTTTGTCGGCGCGCTGGCTGACGCGCTGCCGGCGGATGCGCTGCTCGTCATCTCCAGCGACCACGGCAACGTGGAGGACGTGCGCGGCGGGCACACCATCCATCCCGTTCCCGTACTCGCGGTCGGCACCAGGCGTGAACAGTTAATGAATGTACGTTCATTAATGGATGTGGCGCTGGCGATGCTTCAGGCACTTGGGATCGATGGGCGAGGGCTATCTTCAGACAACGGTGGATGATAGACTCCCACGATCCGTATTCACCGGGGAGATGAAAGGCAGGATGACGGAAACGACGCTGACGGGGATCCGGGCGGTTCTCTACGACTTTGACGGGACGCTGGCGGACAGCACCGAGCTCATCATGCGGTCGTATCGCCATACGATGCGCACGCACCTGGGCGACGTGCCGGCCGACGAGGTGTGGCTGAGCGGCTTCGGGATGACGCTGGAGTCGCAGATGCGCCGCTTTGGCCGCGACCACGCCGAGGTGGAGGCGATGCTGGACACGTATCGCGAGTTCCAGGACGGTATTCACGACGAGCTGCTGCGCCCGTTCCCCGATGCCGTCGATACGGTGGCGGAGCTGGAGCGCCGCGGGTTCGGGCTGGCGATCGTCACCAGCAAGCACCGCCACGCGGCCATGCGCGGCATGGAGCTGTGCGGCCTGGTGCGCCACTTTGACGTCATCATCACCCCCGAAGACGTGGCGGAGCCCAAGCCGCACCCCGAGCCGGTGCTGATGGCGCTGGAAAAGCTGGGCGTGGCGCCGCACGAGGCGCTGTTCGTGGGCGACTCGCCGCACGACGTGGCGGCCGGCCGCGCCGCCGGCACGCGCACCGCAGCCGCGCTCTGGGGCCCCTTCTCCCGCCAGGCGCTGGAGGATGCACGCCCGGACGCCTTTCTGCGCGAACAGCGCGACGTGCTCCGCCTGCTCAACGGGCACGGCTCAGCCGATTGACGGTAGCGGTGTCGGGAGAGTAACAAGCCACCGAACGGATTGGGCCACGGCGAATGAACTCGGGGCCGCGATAACGCGATGTTCGCCCGCGCGGAAGGGGTTCGCGGCCAGCCGAGGGTGAGTGCCGAAGATTGGATGGGTTGAAAGCCCCGCACGGTTCGCGGGGCTTTCCGCGTTCACTGCCGCGGGTTCAGCACCGCGTGGGATGCGAGGCTACTCGTCGTCGTCGGCCGGGGTGTCGTCGTAAAGGTCTTCGGCGACGGTGATGGTGAGTTCGGCGCGGGTGCCGCCGGGACGCTCCAGCAGGGCGCGGACAAGGTCGGGAAGGTCCATCTCCTCCGGATCGGCGTCGTCGAAGGAGACGGTGCAGGTGCGCTTGAACTCCGGCGGCGTCGCGTCGAACACGCGCTGCACCAGGTCCACCAGCGCCTCGTCCACGCTGGCCAGCGCGTGCAGCACCTCCGTCTTGGCGGTGGCGAAGCGCTCCGCCGCGGCTTCGGCGGCGGTCAGGGCGCCGCCGATCAGGTCGGCGGGATCGGGGTCAGCGGGCACAAGGCGAGGCGGCGACATGCCGAACGAAAACCGCATGAGACGCGCCAAAGCGTCCGCCGTCTGGCGCGATAGGCGCGCTCGCCGTGCACTTGCGCCGCGAACGGCCGCCAGCGGCGCGGAATCAGGCGGAGGCGGGCTCCGCGTTCGTGGCGGCGGCCATCCGGTCCAGCAGGGTGCGGCGGAACGGGTCGCTTGCCGGGGCGACGGCCCGGGCGCGCTCAAACCGCTCCCGCGCGCCGGCCACGTCGCCCTCCGCCAGCGCGATGGCGCCCTCCGCGCGCAGCCGATCGAACGGCGAGACGACCATGGACTTTGCCGGCACCTCGGCCAGGTACGCCCGGGCGGCCGCCGCGTCGCGCGAGACGAACCCCTCGAAGAACGCCGCCTCCACCATCATGGCGGGCACAAAGGCGGGGGGATACTGGTCCGCCAGCTCCAGCGAACGGTGCAGCGCCGCCCGCGCGCCGGCGGTGTCGCCGCGGTCCAGCCGCTGGGTGTAGGCGAGCAGGTTGGCGGTGCATTCGTCGGAGGTGCCGTCGCGGGCGGCGATGGCGGAGCCGACCATCTCGTCGGAAAGATCGCGCGGCGGGGTGCCCATCGTGGTGAGCGCGACCAGCGCCAGGATGGCGGCCTCGCGGTGCGCCTGTGGCCCGCCGCGGGCCAGCCGCAGCAGCCGCGCTCCATCCGACGCAAAGCCGCTGAAGCGCATGGGGATCAGCGTCACCACGCCCAGGCCGAAGGAGATGATCATCATCAGCCCCAGCATCGACTTCAGCAGCGCCGGCCCCTCCGCCGCCGGGCCGGCGGTGAGCGCCGCGGCGGCACCGGCGAGCAGAAAGCTGAACGCGGGTCCGCCCGCCACCATCAGCCCCAGGCGGCGGGGGAGCGCTTCGGTGCCCGTGGGCAGGCACCCGGCAATCCCCCCGGCCAGCGAAAGGTCGCGGTTCAACCCCACACGAATGCGGTCCGTGGCCGAGTCGCGGTCGATGCGCAGCGGCCCCGCCACGAACAGAAAGAAGCGGAAGCCGGCGAGCTTGCCGCCAACCAGGTGCCCCACCTCGTGCGTCACGATGGCCAGGTAGCCGGCGATGAGGGCGGTGAGCGCGACCACCGCGCCCGTCCACGCCCCGAACGCGACGCGCAGGGCCTCCTTGTCGCCCACGCCGGTCATGTCCTCACCCAGCAGGCGGACTGCGCCCATGGCCAGCAGCGCGCCCAGCGCACCGCTGAAGACGCCGACCAGCAGGCCGCGCCAGGCGGGCTTTTTGGCGGGCTTGCGGATGATGGGCGGCTGCGCGGCGGAACCGGGGACTTCGAGAGCGGCGTCCATGGTGGGAATCCTGCGTAGCTCGGCGATGTAGATCGGGGGATCGGGCGCAAACGTATGATGCAAAGACGAGGGCGCATCGTCCAGACCCGCCGCGCGTGCTTGACGTTCGCGGGGCGCGCGGCCTATATCTCCCGGCGAAATCAGCACCGGCCCGAACCGCGCGGAGAGCATCATGGCGAACGTCCCGCAGGACCTCAAGTACACCAGCCAGCACGAGTACCTCAAGCCCGCCGGTGAGGACGGCGTGTTCTACGTCGGCATCACCGACTTTGCCCAGGGCGAGCTGGGCGACATCGTCTTCGTGGAGCTGCCCAAGCCGGGGTCGAAGTACGAGGCCGGCGCGGTGTTCGGCACCATCGAGGCAGTCAAGGCCGTGTCGGACCTGTACATGCCCGTGTCGGGCGAGGTGGTGGAGGCCAACGGCGCGCTGGACGCCAACCCGGCGGCCATCAACAGCGACCCGTACGGCGAAGGCTGGATGATCAAGGTGCGCGCCGACGACGCCGCGGCCGTGGCGGCCCTGCTGGACGCCGCCGGGTACGAGGGGCTGATCGGATAACGGAGTGCGAAAGTACGAGAGTGCGAGAGTGCGAAAGTAACGGCTCAACTTTCGCACTCCCGCACTTTCGCACTCCTTCTTTCACGCACTTCCGCACTGTTTGATCATGGCGACGCTTACCTGGATCGGGCACTCCTGCTTTACGCTGGAGCACGACGGCACGCGCATCCTCATCGATCCGTGGATCGACGACAACCCCTCCGCCACCATCAAGAGCGGCGACGTGGGGAAGATCGACTACATCCTCGTCTCGCACGGCCATTCCGACCACTTTGCGGACTGCGTAAAGATCGCGAAGAAGACGGGGGCCACCGTCATCTCCACCTTCGAGCTGGTGTCGTTCTGCCAGAAGCAGGGGGCCAAGAACGGGCACGGGATGAACATCGGCGGCGCGTACCTGTTCCCGTTCGGCCGTGTGAAGCTGACGCCCGCGCTGCACACCGGCTCCATCGACGGCGACGACGGCGCGTTCACCACCGACTGCTGCGGGTTCCTGATCAGCCTGGAAGGCGGGCCCAGCATCTACCACGCGGGCGATACGGCGCTGATCATGGACATGCAGCTGCTGCAGGGGCGCGTGGACGTGGCCATCCTTCCCATCGGCGACAACTTCACCATGGGGCCCGAGGATGCGGCCCGCGCCGTGGAGATGATCCAGCCTGAGATCGTCATCCCCATGCACTACAACACCTTCCCCGTCATCGAGCAGAACCCCGAGGGCTTCCGCGAGATGGTGGGCGACGCGGCCCGCGTGGAGATCCTGCAGCCCGGCGGCACGTTCGAGGTGTGACGGCGGGGTGACGGGATGGATTTGTGATGGGAGAATTTCCGCCCTCCGCCGATGATCGGCGGGGGGCGGATTTTCGTGCGTGGACGGCGGAGGGCCCTCTCCCCCGCCAGGCCTTTCGCTCGTTCCTCGCGACGGCTGGCGACCCCTCCCCCAACTTCGGGGGAGGGGTGGTGGCGAGAGATCGAAGCTCGGCGACAGGCGTTGAGTTGGCGCCCGCGGGGGCCCTCACCCGCTCGCTTAGGCTCGCACCCTCTCCCGCAAGCGGGAGAGGGTATAAACTTCGATCCCGCTTCGACATGCCTCAGAGCGGGTTCCCTCTCCCGCGCGGTTTGCGGCAAAGGAGCTGGGAGTAAGCCCTCCCGCGGACGCAGCTCCCAATCCAGCCGAAGCACTCAGATCCCCGCCCCAACCCCAACCTCCCCCAGGGTTTTTTGGGGGAGGTGGGCGAGTGGTGCTCGCCCGGAGGGGGCGCCGAGGGTCGCGCCACACCATCGGCGCCGCCCCGCCGCCCGTGCCGTGTATCCCCCCTCCCGCGCAGTTTGCGGGAGGGGGTGGCGCGCTCTCAGGCGCCGCCGGGGGAGGGCCCGCGGGAGGACCCCATTGCGCCTCGCGGCCCGTCGCCTGCTATTGTCCCACCCCCTCGCCCGCACGATGCAGAGCGGACGCGGCGCGCCGCCGATGTACGACGACGCGCGGATGTGGAATCGGGATGAAATCGACGGATGGATCAACGTAGCTGATGCCGGAACTGCCCCTCACGCTGTATCGCGCCGCCTGGGTTCTGCCCGTCTGCGCCGACCCCATCCGCAACGGCGCCGTGCTGGTGGGCACGGACGGCCGCATCGCGGCGGTGGGGCCGGCGCTCGCCATCGAGCCGCCGGAGGGGTGCGTCATCGAGGAGCTGGGTGAGGCCGCCATCCTCCCCGGCCTGGTCAACGTCCACGCGCACCCGGAGCTGGCGATGTTCCGCGGGGCGCTGGAGGACCTGTGCTTTCGCGACTGGATCCTGCGGCTGGTGGGCGCCAAGCGGGCGGCGCTGACGGAAGCGGACTTCGAGGCCGCCGCGCGCTGGACGATGGTGGAGGCGCTACGCTCCGGCATCACCACGCTGGCGGCGACGGAATCGTCCGGGGCGTCGGCCCGGGCACTGTGCGAGGCGGGACTGCGCGGCGTGGTCTACCAGGAGGTTTTCGGTCCGGACCCGGCGGTGTGCGGCGAGATGATGGACGGCCTGCGCGCCAACGTGGAGTGCCTGCGCGCCTGGGAGTGCGACCGGGTGCGCATCGGCGTGTCGCCGCACGCGCCGTACACGGTGTCGGACGCGCTCTTCACCGCCACGGCGGAGTACGCGATCGCCGAGGGGCTTCCGATGGCGGTGCACGCGGCGGAAAGCGCCATCGAGCACCAGCTGGTGCAGGCGGGGGAGGGGGATTTCGCCCCGGGGCTGCGGGCGCGCGGCATCGACACGCCCCCGCGCGGCCGGACCACGGTGGAGATGCTGGACCGGCTGGGCGTGCTGCGCGCGCGGCCGCTGCTCATCCACTGCGTGCTGCTGGACGCGGACGACATCCGCCGCGTGCGCGACACCGGGTCGGCCGTGGCGCACTGCCCCGTGGCCAATGCGCGGCTGGGGCACGGCCTGGCGCCGTATCCGGAGTTGATCGCCGGGAACGTGCGCGTGGGGCTGGGAACGGATTCCGTGGGGAGCAACAACCGCCTGGACCTGCTGGAAGAGGCGCGCATCGCCAGCATTCTGCACCGCGCGCGGCTGGCGGACTGCGGCGTCCTGGGCCCCGCGGAGCTGCTGAGGCTGTGCACCCTCGACGGGGCGCGGGCGCTGGGGATGGAGGACACCGTCGGCACGCTGGAGCCGGAGAAGGACGCGGACCTGTGCGTGGTTTCGCTGGCCGCGCCGCACGTGCGCCCGGTGCACGATCCCGTGGCCGCCGTCTTTCACGCCGCGCGCGGCTGCGACGTGGTGCTGACGGCGGTGCAGGGGCGCGTGCTGTACCGCGACGGCCTGCTGGCCACGCTGGACCCCGCCGCGCTGGAGCCGGTGATGGACGACGCGGCCCGGCGGCTGCGGGAGGCGATGACGTGACGCGCGCCGCCGACGCCGCGCAGGACGGGCGCTCGCGCGAGGTGCGCCGGGTGCTGATGCTCATGCTGGGCGTCAGCCTGGTGCTGGTGGCGGCCAAAACGGCGGCGGGGCTGATCTCCGGCTCGCTGGCGGTCCTCGGCGGCGCGTTCGATTCGGGGCTGGACGTGCTGACGACGCTGGTGGCCATCACCCTGGCGCGCGTGGCCGGGCAGGAGCCGGACGAGCAGCATCCATACGGCCACGAAAAGTTCGAGGCGCTGGGCGCGCTGGCGATGGTGGCGTTCCTTTCCATTACCGTCTACGAGCTGGTGCGGACGGCGCTGGGGCGCATTGGCGGGGACGGCGGCGAGCGGGTGGATACGGGGCTGGGCGCGGGTGTGATGGCGGTGTCGCTGGTGATCGGCATCGTGGCCTCGGAGTACGAGCGTCGTCGCGGCATGGCGCTGCAGAGCGAGCTGCTGCTGGCGGATGCGGCCCACCTGCGCGCGGACGTCTACGTCACCCTGGCCGTCCTTGTGGGCCTGCTGCTGACGCGCTTCGGCTGGCGCTCGGGGGACGCGTGGACCACGCTGCTGGTGGCGATCCTCATCACACGCACCGGCTTTCACATCCTCCGCGAAACCATTCCCGTGCTGGTGGACGAGGCCGCGGTGGAGGCGACGGAGATCCGGCGGATGGCGGAGGCGATGGACGGGGTGGATGCCGCCTACGACGTGCGCTCCCGCGGCCGTCGCGAAGGGGCGCGGTTCGCGGAGCTGACGATCGCGGTGCGCAGCGGGCTGGACATCGAAGAAGCGCACGAGATCGCGGACCTGGTAGAGGACGAGGTGCGCCGCCGGCTGGGCGCGCGGCGCGTGGTGGTCCACGTGGAGCCGCGTTCCGCCGCGCCGGCGCGGGTGCTGGAAGGGCCGGCGGAGTGACGTCGCTTCCCCGCGCCGCCGGCGCCGAGCGGATGGACGAGCCGGACCAGGACCCGGCGGAGCTCAACCGCTCGCTCGCGGACCTGCGGCACGTGAACCGCTGGCTGGGCGGCTACCGCGTGGTGCTGCATCACCTGGCAAAGCTGGTGGCACGGCATCCGCGGCCCTCGTACCGCGTGCTGGACGTGGCCACCGGATCGGCGGACATCCCGCTGAAGGTGGCGGCGTGGGCACGGGCGCGGGGAATCCGCATGCAGGTCGTGGCGACGGACAACCATCCCACCACGCTGGACGTTGCGCGGCGGCACGCGGCGGCGGACGCGAACGTGCGCGTGGAGCCGGCGGACGCGCTGCATCTGCCGTACGCGGACGATGCGTTCGACTTCGCCGTGTGCTCCACCGCGCTTCACCACTTCGACGCGCGCGCGGACCTGCTGCGGGTGCTGGGGGAGATGCATCGCGTGGCGCGCATCGGCGGGATCGTCAACGATTTGCGGCGTTCGCGGCCGGCGTACGTGGGCGCGCGGCTGCTGGCGGCGACGTTCTGGCGCCGCCACCCCGTGACCGCGCACGACGGCCCGCTCTCCGTCCGCCGCGCGTTCACCCCCGCGGAGCTGGACGACCTGGCCCGCGCCGCCGGCCTTCCCGGCGCCCGCGCGCACCGCCACGAGCCGTTTCGCGTGGCGCTGGTGTGGGAGGGGGAGCGGTGATGAGGACGCGTTCGGCAGTCGGTCGAGGGTCGTCGAGCAGGCGGTCGTGCACGCCGCCCGCAAGGGCGAATGAATTCGCTGCAACAACTACACAAAGTCCGCCTGCGCGGACTCGGCGGCCTGGCGGTGTGCGGCGTTCCAGGCACCTGAGCGTCCGCAGCCACGCGCGCGACCGGCTCCGTCCCGGGCGATTGGAGTCGCGGCTACAACGGCACGAAGTCCACCTTCGTGGACTCGGCGGCCTGGCGGGGTGCGGCGTCCCACGCACCTGCGCGTCCGCAACCACACCCGTCCGCACGCCTGGGATTGTCATCTGGGGGGAGCGTTGCGCCAGCCTTCATGCGCCGATCCCGCGGCCACAATCCACGCAGGCGGATTCCGTGACGTTCCAGCCGCGGTTTCAACCGCCCCGACGCGGGGCCGGCGCTGACGGCCGTTTCCCTCTCCTCCCGAGGCGCCCATGACGTGGGACACCATCGTGGTGGGCGGAGGGCCGGCGGGGAGCGCGGCGGCGGCGCTGCTGGCGCGGGGTGGATGGCGTACGCTGATCATCGACCGCGCCCACTTTCCGCGCCGCAAGCCGTGCGCGGAGTGCATCAACCCCGCGGGCGTGGCCGCGCTGCGCCGGCTGGGCGTGCTGGACCGGGTGATGGACGCCGGCCCCGCGCGGCTGGACGGCTGGCGGATCGTGTCGGACGCCGGACCATCGTTCCTGGGGCGGTTCAGCGGCGGCGTGCATGGGATCGCCCTGCCGCGCGAAACGCTGGACGCCATCCTCCTGGACCACGCCCGCGACGCCGGCGCGCAGGTGCGGACCGGCATCAAGGTCACCGACCTGCCGCGGGATGAGGACGGGCGCGTACGCGGCGTGATCGCGGGCGGGGAGGAGATCGCGGGGCGGATTGTGATCGGGGCGGATGGGCTACGCTCGATCATCCTCCGACGCCTGGGATTGCTGGCCCGCGCGCCGCGGCTGCGGAAGCTGGCGCTTACGGCGCACGTGCGCGGGCTGCCGGACATGCGCGGCTGCGGCCAGATGCGCGCGCGGGGCCGCAGGTGCGTGGGCATCGCGGAGGTCGGCGGCGGGCTGGCGAACGTGACCGTCGTCGTTCCCGGCGAGCAGGCGCACGAGGTGGGCGGCCACGCCGATGCGTACTTCGACGCGGCGCTGCGGGAGTGCGGGTTCGCGGACGCGCAGCGGGTGGACGACGTGCTGGCGACGGGCCCCTTCGACTGCCCCGTGCGCGGCGCCGTGGCGGACGGCGCGCTGCTCGTGGGGGACGCGGCGGGCTACTACGACCCGTTCACCGGGCAAGGCATCTACCGCGCCCTCCGCGGCGCCGAGCTGGCGGCGGAAACCGTCGGCGCGGCGCTGCGGGCGGGCGACACCTCGGCCGCCGCGCTGATGCCGTACGAGCGCGCCCGCCGCCGCGCGTTTGGGCCCGGCGAACGGCTGCAGCACGTGGTAGAGGCGTTCGTTTCGCGGCCGCGGCTGCTGGGGTGGGCCGCCCGCCGCCTGGACCGCCGCCCGCAGCTGGGCGACGCCATCATCCACGCCACCGGCGACGTGCGCCCCGTGCGCTCGCTGCTGCGCCCCAGCCTCATCGCCCAGATCATCGTCTGATGCCCGGACCCATCCTGTACGACGTCACCCGCCCGCTCTTTGCGGGGCACCCCGTCTGGCCGGGGGATTCGCCGTGCCGCCTGGACTGGAAGGCGCGGATGGGGCCCGGCGTGCCCTACAATCAGTCCGAGCTGCGGATGAGCCCGCACACCGGCACCCACGCTGACGGCCCGTTCCACATGCTGGCGGACGGAATGATGATCGGCGCGGCGCCGCTGGACGCGTACCTGGGCCCCGCACGGGTGGTGGATGCGACCGGCCGCGCGTCGCTGGATGCCGCCTGGGCCGCCGGGGTGCTGGCCGCCGGCGCGCCGGAGCGGCTGCTGGTGCGCACCGGCGCGTGGACGGACCCCGCCGTCTTCCCCACCCGGTTCGCCGCGCTTGACGCCGATGCCGTGCGGATGCTGGTGGATGCGGGGCTGCGCCTGTTCGGCACGGACGCCCCGTCGCCGGACCCGTTCGATTCCGCGGACCTGACCGCGCACCACGTGCTGCTGGGCGCCGGCGCCGGCATCCTGGAGAACGTGATGCTGGATGGCGTACCGCCCGGCGAGTACGAGCTGATCGCGCTCCCCCTGCGCCTGGTGGAGGCGGAGGCGTCGCCCGTGCGCGCCGTGCTGTGCGCCATCGAGCAGACGGCTGCGGCGGCGCTGGGACCCTCCCCCGGCGGCGCCTGAGAGCGCGCCACCCCCTCCCGCAAACTGCGCGGGAGGGGGGATACACGGCATGGGCTTCGACGCGTTGCCGAAGGTGCGGGGCAAGGGGCGGCGCCCCCTCCGGGCTCGTAAACCTCGCCCACCTCCCCCGAAACTGCCGGGGGAGGTTGGGTGTGCGGCTGCCATTGGTGAGTTGGGGAGAGGGTGGTGCGAAATGGTAGGCCGCCCCCCTCCCCGGCCCTCCCCCACAAACTGCGTGGGGGAGGGAGATCTCGATGGTCGTATGTCGTACCGGGATTGAAGTTTATACCCTCTCCCGCTTGCGGGAGAGGGTGCGAGCCTAAGCGAGCGGGTGAGGGCCCCAGTCGACGCAGTCGGATGCCTGCCGAAGGGTCCTGAAGTTCTCCCCTCTCCGTGAGGAACGAACGGGGAGGGGCCGGGGGAGGGGCACCGCGGGCGCAATCCACGGCCTGCTTCACACACCACATCCACCCATGATGCTGCAAACCATCCTCGCGCCGAACGCATCTCCCATGACGCTGGACGGCACGCGCACGTTCATCGTGGGGCGCGAGCGGCCGGTGGTGATCGATCCGGGGCCGGACGATCCGTCGCACCTGGACGCCATCGTCGCCGCGCTGAACGGGCACGCGCCGATCGCCATCCTTCTCACCCACGGCCACACCGACCACTCCGCGTCCGCGGGGCTGCTCTTTGCGCGCACGGGCGCGCCGGTGCGGATGGCGCGGGGTGCGCTGGTGCCGCTGCAGGAGGTGGTCACGGAGTGGATCGAGGACGGGGAGCGGATCGAAACGGACGCGGGCGCGCTACTGGCGGTCGCCACGCCGGGGCACGCGCCGGAGCACGTCTGCTTTCTGTGGACGGACGGGCCGGCGGAGCACGAGGGCGCGCTGATCGCGGGCGACATGTTCATGGGCGGCGCAGTCACCACGCTGGTCGCGCCGCCGGAGGGGAGCCTGACGGACTACCTGGCTTCGCTCGACCGGCTGGAGGCGCTGCGGCCCGGCGCCATCCACCCCGCCCACGGCCCCGCGATCGCGGACGGGATGGAGGCCATCCGCCGCTACCGCGCCCACCGCGCCGAGCGCATCGAGCAGGTGGTCCGCGCGTTGCGGCAGGGACCCGCGGCACCGGGCGAGCTGATCGACCGCGTGTACGGCGCCGAGCTGCACCCGGGGCTCCGCGGGGCCGCGGAGGGCTCGCTCCGCGCGATTCTCAGTCATCTCGCCGGCGCCGGACGCGTCCGTGCATCCGGCGGCCGCCATCACCTGACCGACAGCTGAATGCCCATTGACCCCACCGCGCTGGACCAGGCGCTCGCCCGCATCCAGCCGCACGTCATCGACGCGCACCTGCGCTTTCTATCCCACGAGCTGCTGGAGGGGCGCGCCCCCGGCACCCGCGGCGGCACGCTGGCCATGGAGTACATCCGCGGCCAGTTCCAGCGCATCGGCCTGCACCCCGTCGACGGCGCGTACCTGCAGGACGTGCCGATGGTTGGCCTTACGCCGCATCCCACCCTCGCGCTGCAAACGCCGCAGGGGGCGATGGAGCCGCGGTACGAGGACGAGTACGTGCTGGAGGCGGGCGTCCCCGAGGAGCAGGTGGAGACGGATGCGGAGCTGGTCTTCGTGGGATACGGGATCGCGGCGCCGGAATACCAGTGGGACGACTTCAAGGGCGTGGACCTGCGCGGCAAGGTGCTGCTGATCCGCGTGAACGATCCGGGGACGGAGGCCACGCCGGACTTCTTTGGCGGCAAGGCGCTTACGTACTACGGGCGCTGGACGTACAAGCTCGAGGAGGCGTCGCGGCGCGGGGCGGCGGGGGCCCTGTTGATCCACACGGATGAATCCGCCGGCTATCCGTGGAGCGTGGTGCGCACCTCCAACACGGGGACGCAGTACGGCCTGGCCGGCGCGCCGGAGTTTCCGCTGCAGGTGCGCGGCTGGATCAGCGAGTCGGTCGCGCGCGACCTGCTGGCACGCGGAGGATACGACTTCGCCACGCTGATGGCGGATTCGGAGAACCGCGGCTTTCGTCCGCTGGACACTGGCGTCCGCGTCCGCGCCTCCGTCCGCAGCCAGGTGGAGCCGGTGCGCACGGCCAACGTCGTGGGTCTGCTGCCGGGGAGCGACCCCGCACGCGCGGCGGAGCCGGTGGTCATGACTTCGCACTACGACCACCTGGGCGTGCGCGACTCCGCCGACGGGGAGCGGCGCGTGCACCCCGGCGCGTACGACAACGCCAGCGGCGTCTCGCTTCTACTCGCGCTGGCGGAGGCGGCGGCCGCCATGCCCGTGCGCCCGCCGCGCCCCCTGCTCTTCGTGGCGACCACGGCGGAGGAATCGGGGCTGATCGGCAGCGAGTGGTACGCGCGCAATCCGCTCTTTCCCCTGGCGACCACCGCCGCCGCGCTGAACGTGGACGGCGCCAACCTGCAGGGCCGCACGACGGACATCGTCCCCATCGGCGCCGACCGCTCCTCGCTGGGAGATCTCGTGCGCGCGGCGGCGGGAGAGGAAGGGCTGGAGGTGCGGCCGGATCCGCATCCGGAGCAGGGCATCTTCTACCGCCAGGACCACTTTCCCATGGCGCGGGCCGGCGTTCCCGCGCTGGCGTTCGACCACGGGCTCACCTTCGAGGGGCGGCCGGAGGGGTGGGGGCAGACGTGGTACGAGGAGTTCGTGACAAAGCACTACCATCAGCCGTCGGATTCTTATCACGAAGGGTGGGACTACGCCGGCGCCCTGCAGCAGGGGCGGGTGATGCTGCGCACGGCGCTGGACGTGGCGTGGAGCGGCCCGCTTCCCGCATGGCTGCCCGGCGCGGGGTTCACGCGGCGGTAGCTGGATCCCGTTCTTTCTCGGACGATCGGCACGCGCGGGGGGGGAACCCCGTACGCTGCGGCGGATCTGACCAGAACGGGGCGCGGCACGCACCGTGCGGCGGCCCCGCCGCTTTCCGCCCGCACGCCGGGCGATTCTCTGGAGCCAGCTTGTGTCCGTCGTGTCTGCAATGGTGGAGCTAAACCGCCATGCGGTCCTTGAGGCGCTTGCCGACGGGTTCTGCATCGCGGACGCTGGATATCGCATCAGCTACTGGAACGCCGCCGCGGAGCGCCTGTTTGGCGTGGACCGCGCCGACGCGCTGGGCCGCGCCCTGTGGAGCGTGGTCCCCGGCACGGCGGACGGGCAGGTGCGCGAACGGCTGGCACGCGTGGCCGACCAGGGCGTGGTGCTTAACCTGACGGTGCTGAGCGACCGCGAGCTGTTCGTCCGCCACCTGGCCGTGCACGCCTCGCCCATGGAGGACGGCGGCATCGCGCTGCACTTTCGCGACGCCACGGGCGAGCAGCGGCTGGCCGACCAGTACGAGCAGCTGCTGGAAAGCATCCGCGACGGCTTTATCGCGGTGGACCGCGAGTGGCGCATTCTGTATGTGAATCGCGCCGCGGAGGTGCTGGTCTCGCTGCGCCGCGACCGCGCGGCGGGGACGGACCTGTGGGAGCTGCTCCCCGCGGAACCCGCCTACCTGGGCACGGCCATCCGCGCCACCATGGTGGACCGCGAGCCGCGGCACCTGCCCGCGCTGTATCCCAAGGGCCCCGTTTTTCGCGACCGCTGCTTCGACGTGTCCATCCACCCGCTCCCCGACGGCGGCGTGTCGATGCTGTTCGAGGACGTAACGGAGCGCATCATCCGCGAGCGGGAGCTGGCGCGGCTGGCGGCCGAGGCGGAGGAGGCCAGCCGCGCCAAGAGCCGTTTTTTCGCCGCCGCCAGCCACGAGCTGCGCACCCCGCTGAACGCCATCGTGGGGTACACGCACCTGCTGGCCACGCAGACCTACGGCGACGTTCCCGCCGGCGCGGCGCGGGCCAGCGAGCGCGCCTGCGTGTGCGCGGAGCACCTGGCGCGGCTGGTGGACGACGTGCTGCTGCTGACCACGGTGGAGATCGACCGGCTTCCCCTCTTTCACGCCCCCGTGCGGCTGGGCGACTTTCTACCTCCGGTGCTGCAGCACCTGGCGCAGCAGGCCGAGGCCAAGCGTCTGGAGTTTCACCTGGACGTGGCGGACGGCCTGCCCGTGGTGGAGACGGATCCGGAGCGGCTGCGCCAGGTGGTGACGGCGCTGGTGAGCAACGCCATCAAGTTCACGGCGAGGGGCGCGGTGGGGGTGCGGGCGCAGGTGGTGGATGGGGGCCGGTGGATGGAGGTCGCGGTGCGCGACTCCGGCCCCGGCGTGCCGGAAGAGGCCAGCGAGCGGATTTTTCACCCCTTTGAGCAGCTGGGCGAGGAAGCACGGTCGGATTCGCTGAACCGCGGCACCGGCCTGGGCCTGACCATCGCCCGCCAGCTCGCCCGCCGCCTGGACGGCGACATCGTTGTGCGCCCCGCCCACGGCGGCGGCGCCGAGTTCGTCCTGCGCCTGCCGATGGAGTCGCGCCCAGCGGACCGTGAGTCATGATGCGCTACGGCGGGGCCCTCACCCCCCCCAGGCCTTTCGCTCGTTCCTCGCGACGGATGGCGATCCCTCTCCCGCAAACTGCGCGGGAGAGGGGTGTGAGTGAATCCGTGGGTACGGCGCGCTCCGGCCGGTTGAGGTGGACGAAACACCCGCGCTTGTCGACGCGCGATTGAGGTCTCCCCCTCTCCCACGCAGTTTGTGGGAGAGGGGGTCGGGGGGGTGAGGGCCGCCCGCGGACGAAGTTCGATGTCTGTCGTCGCGCCTTCTTCCGTCCCAACCACCCCGACGACCCGCGTCTCCTCTGGAAACTTGTGCCTCGGCGGCGTATCTTGCCGCGTTCTCGATCGCCCAATCACCCGCAGCACGGCTGATGCTTCGCCTTCACGAGTACGCGTACCACCGCCCCGGCACGCTGGACGAGGCCGTCGCGTTTTTGCGCGCGCATGAGGACGCCATGCCCATCGCGGGCGGGACGGACCTGATGCCGAACATGAAGCACCGGCTGTTCACGCCCCGCCACCTGGTGGCGCTCAAGGGCGTGCGCGAGCTGCATGGCGTGTGGCTGGCGGATGCGGACGGAAACGCGGTGGAGGAGGGATCGCCGGCGGCGGCGCAGGTGGTGATCGGCGCGTGCACCACGCTCACGCAGATCGCGCGCAACCCGCTGGTGCGCCGGACGATGCCGTCGCTGGCCGAGGCGGCGGGAAAGGTGGCGGGACCGCAGATCCGCAACCAGGGGACCATCGGCGGCAACCTGTGCCTGGATACGCGCTGCACCTACTACAACCAGTCGCTGTTCTGGCGTCAGGCGCTGGGCTTCTGCCTCAAGAAGGACGGCGAGGTGTGCCACGTCACGCGCACCGGCAAGAAGTGCGTGGCCGCCCACTCGGCCGACACGGTGCCGGCGCTCATCACCCTGGGGGCGTCGGTTGACCTGGTGTCGGCGGACGGAACGCGAACGGTGGGAGTAGACCCGTTCTTCGTGGCCGACGGCATGTGGAACACGGTGCGGAAGCGCGACGAGCTGGTGGCGCGCGTGCGCATCCCGCTGCCCGATCCCGCGGTGCGCACGGCGTATGTAAAGGTGCGGCAGCGCAACTCCATCGACTTTCCCCTGCTCTCCATCGCCGCGGCGGTGGAGCTGGCGCCGGACGAGACGGTGCAGCGCATCTCGCTCGTCGTGTCTGCGCTGGGGTCGCGGCCGCGGGTGGTGACGGGACTGGAAAAGGTCGCGGTGGGGCACCGGCTGGGCGAGGTGGTGGAGGCGGTGGCGCAGCAGGCGTTCAAGCAGTGCCATCCGCTGGAGAACCTGATCGTCGATCCCGAATGGCGCCGGGCGATGGTCCCCGTCTACGTGCGCCGCGCGCTGCAGGAGATGATCCCCACCCGCGCCCTGGCGGCGTAGGGCCCGCACCGGAAGCCGGTCCGCGATCATCCGCCGCCGACCCGTCGCGATTGGAACCAGGGGCGTGCCGCGCGCATCCCGGAGTTCGGATCGTGATCGGGGACGTGCCGTCCGCGCATAGGGGGTTGGCGCGTTCGATCCGGCAACGTGGCGCGTCTGCATCCACGGACCGCGCGTTGGATCCGGTGACGTGGCGCGTCCGCCTGCAGGAGCGAATGAATTCGCCGCTACAAAGGCGCAAAGTCCGCCTGCGCGGACTCGGCGGCCGGACGGCGGAGGGCGTTCCAGACACCTGCGCGTCCGCAACCGGGGAGATTCCCGGATCAGTATCGCCTTCGACGCAAAACCCGTGGGGCCGGCTCCGATTGGTCGAAGCCGGCCCCACGTCGTCGGAGAGAAGGTCCTTCGTCCGCGCGCCAAACGGTTGGGGTGGCGGATGGATCTGCGCGGCGCTCCGTCAGCAAGCCACCGTCCGACGACCCGTGATTCGTCGTTGCGCCCCCGGGCCAGCGGCCACAATCCGCGAAGGCGGATTTCGTGACTTTCCAGCCGCGATTTCACGTTCACTCGCCAAACACCGGCGCGGGCCCATCACACCATCACACCATCACACCATCACACCTCCACACCCTCACAGACTGCGCAACGCCTCCATCAGCTCCTGCTTGTCCATCTTGCTGCGCCCGGGGATCTTCTTCTGCTTCGCGATGTTGTACAGCTCGTCGCGGGTGCGGTCCTCGTAGCCGCTGTTGGGATTGCCGGTGCCCTGCGTGTGCTTGTTGGGCGTGCGGCCCTCCAACCGGCGGTTCTTGTTGACGGTGCGCGCGGCGATCTCCTGGGCGCGCCCTTCGTCCATCCCCTTGTCGAGGTTGCTCTCCTTGATCGCCTCGTACATCGTTTCGTCGTGCTTGCTCCAGCCCTTCGGCATCGCTTCCTCCAGGATCAGGTGTGCCCGCGGCCCCGCGTGAGGCAAGAAATCGGCCTGAACGCTGCATTTTGATCCCCCATGGACGAGTGGCGGATCGCACGCGCCCCACACGCGAAGGAATGTCCGTCTTTACGTGACGCCCGGGAATCGATTACATTCCCTGTCCGCTGCACCTCGTCCTTCCGCCGTACGTTTCGTTCTCCCCAGCGCATGCGGCCGTTTCGCCTGTCCCGGCGAGCCATCGCGCTCGCGGTTCTGCTGGTTTCGCCGGGCATGGCCACGCCGGCGGCGGCGCAGGTGCGCGCGTACCAGCTTACCAGCGACAACGACGCGTACAACTTCTGGATCCCCATGGCGGTGCGGCCCGACTACGAGTACAGCAACGGGCTGCGGGTGGCGGTAGAGGCGGACGGGGCGGTACTGTGGAGCGGATTGTCGCGCACCCTTGCCCCCTGCGCGGCGGGGACGGCGGCGCCGGACGCGGAGGCCGGGTGCGCCTCGACCACGTTCGA
Organism: Longimicrobium sp.; assembly: GCF_048594345.1. GTDB lineage: Bacteria > Gemmatimonadota > Gemmatimonadetes > Longimicrobiales > Longimicrobiaceae > Longimicrobium. The sequence continues at coordinate 21,371 of NZ_JBMDXM010000175.1, read as the reverse complement.
GGCGGGGCAGCGGCTGTACGCGCCGCGCCTGGACACGTACGAGCCGATGGTGGGCCAGCGCCCGTACGCCGGCTGGCTGTACGCCGCGGCCACCGGGCGGGTGGTGGATGGAAACACGCGCCACACCGTGGGCATCGAGGCCGGCGTGACGGGAAGTCCCTCGCTGGGCGAGCCGGTGATGGAGACGTACCACCGCGTGGCCGGCTTCTGGGCCCCGGTGGGATGGCGCCACCAGCTGGCGTTCGAGCCGGCGGTGGCGATCCGCTACGGGATGGAGCGGCGCGTGGCCGAGGCGCGGATCGGCGGGGTGCGCGCGGCGGACGTGGTGGCACAGGCGGGCGCGTCGGCGGGGAACCTGCGCACCGCCGTCCAGGCGGGTGCCCGGGCGCGCGCGGGGATGCAGCTGCCGCACCCGTGGGCCGCGCGGGCACCGCGGGCCCTGTCGGCGTACGTGGCGGCGGGCGCGGCGGCGCAGGTGGTGGCGCACGACCTGTTTCTGGACGGCAACACCTTTGGCGGCAACACGCGCGTCTCGCGCGAGCCGCTGGTGGCCGAGACCAGCTGGGGCGTCGGAATCGTGGCGCGGCGGCTGGGCGTGGAGTACCGCGTGCAGCGCCGCTCCCGGTCGTACGCCGAGGAGCCGGGCGGGCACCCGTACAGCACCATCGAGATCACCTGGCGGCGCTAGGCCGCCGTTTTCACGCGGCGATGCGAAACACGCCGCACACCATCGGCGTATCAAGCGCCGTCGGAACCACCCAACCCGAGTCTCACGGAGCCATGAGAACGTCCAATCCGTCGCTGAACTCCAAGACCTTCGAGCAGGCCGCCCCGGGCGCGGGCGTCATGACCATCGGGGGCACGGTCAACAAGGTGGGCATCCTGCTGGTGCTGATGCTGGTGCCCGCGTCGTACATGTTCAGCAAGGTGCTGACGAACTGGGATCCCAACGCCGCGATGGGCACCGCGGTGATGGGAGCGATCGGCGCGCTGATCTTTGCGCTGATCACCGTCTTCAAGAAGACGTGGGCCCCGGTGACCGCGCCGATCTACGCGGTGCTGGAAGGCCTGTTCCTGGGCGGCATCTCGGGCGTGTTCGAGGCCAGGTTCCCCGGCATTGCGCTGCAGGCGATCGCGCTGACCATCGGCACGCTGTTCACGCTGCTGCTGGCGTACCGCTCGGGGCTGATCCGCGCCACGGAGAACTTCAAGCTGGGCATCGTAGCGGCCACCGGCGGCATCTTTCTGTTCTACATGGCGAGCATCGTGCTGGGCTTTTTTGGCGTGCAGATGCCGCTCATCCACAGCAACGGCACGTTCGGCATCCTGTTCACCCTGTTCGTGGTCGTGATCGCGGCGCTCAACCTGGTGCTGGACTTTGACTTCATCGAGCAGGGCGCGGAGATGGGCGCGCCCAAGTACATGGAGTGGTACGCCGCGTTCGGCCTGATGGTGACGCTGGTGTGGCTGTACCTGGAGATCCTGCGCCTGCTGGCCAAGCTGCAGAGCCGCGACTGAGTTTCCGGTTTTCGGTGGATGGATGAAGGGCGGGCTCCCCGGCGCGGGAGCCCGCCCTTTCTTTCATCCCCCAAAAATCAAAAGAGGATGGGGTACAGAGGAACAGACAAAGCCGGAGGAACAGAGGACGTGCTTCCTCTGTTCCTCTGGCCGTGCTCTGTTCCTCTGTACCCCATCCTCTGTTTGGTTGTGTGGACCTACTCGGACCTGGATGCGCGCACCGGGCCGGCGGGGGTGTCGACCACCAGCGCGCCGGCTTCCAGGCGCACGCGGCTGATGGCGCCGGTGCCGATGTCGTACGAGGCCCACGCGTCCGGGGCCACGGGAACGAACACGGCCGCCGGCGGCTCGCGCATGGGCGTAACGCCGGACACCCGGTCGCCGGCCCAGGTTACGCGCAGCAGCGGCGTGCCGCGCTCGAAACGCAGGCGAACCGTCGTGAACGCCCTGCCGCCGCGCGGCGAGGTGCCCACGTGCTCCACCCCCTGCAGGGCGCCCAGCCGCGCGCGGGCGTCGGTCATGTACTCCTCGTGCTCCGCGCGAATCTCGCCTTCGGGCACTTCGGGGCCAAACGCCCGCAGAAGCAACGCGTAGTCGCCGTCCGCCGCCGCCCGCAGCATGGCGACGGCGCGCGCGCCCAGCGAATCCATCCGCGCATCGCCCACACCGCCGTTGAGCAGCGCGTACGCCTCCTGCCCCTGCGGCCGCAGGACCAGCCGCTCGCCGTCCGCCGCTACCGCCATCGTGGCGTCTCCGGAAAGGCGGTACGTGCCCGCCGCGGCGGCGGCGCGCGCCGGGTCGCCGCCGGCCGCCGCGGGCGGGGCGACCACCTCGCCGCCGCCAAAGATCGTCCGCGCCACGGCGGTGAGCGTGCGCTCGGCGGGCGCCTCGGTGGTGTTCGACATCACCAGCACCACCACGCCCTCGTCCACGTAGCGGCGAAAGTCGGCGAAGAAGATGCCGTTGCCGCCGTTATGGGCGATCAGCTTCGTTCCCCGCGCCGTGGGACCGATGGCCCAGCCGTAGCCGTAGTGCGAGCGGCCTTCCGGGTCTTCGGGAACGTGCGGCATCCACATCTTCCGCTTGGCCTCCGCGCTCAGGATGGCGTCGCCCTCCAGCGCCTGGTGCCAGCGGAACAGGTCCGCCACACTGGACAGCACGCCGCCGTTGCCGCGCAGGTTCCAGTACGGCCCGTCCGCCGCCCACAGGTGGTCCGTCGGCGTGCCCCAGCGCTGGCCGCCGCGGTAGCCCACCGCCAGCTCACCCGGGCGCCACTGCACGCCACGGTAGCCGGTGCGCGTCATCCCCGCGGGCGCCCACAGCTTCTGGCGGGCGTAGTCCTCGTACGGCATCCCCGACGCCTTTTCCACCACCATGGCCAGCAGCGAGTAACCGGCGTTGCTGTAGTCGTAGCGCGTGCCCGGCGCCCACTGCAGCCGCGAGGCCAGGATGACGCCGGCCAGCGAGTCGCGCTCCGCTACCTGGTAGTCGCCGCCGAACACGTCCTGCAGCCCGGACGAGTGCGTCAGCAGGTGGTGCAGCGTCATCCCCTGCTTGTCCGCTGGGACGTCCGGGAACCAGCGCGAGACGGGGTCGTTCACGCTGACCTTGCCCTCCATCTCAAGCTTCAGGATGGCCGCGGCGGTGAACTGCTTGGTGATGGAGCCGATGTCGAACACGGTTTCCGGCGTCACGGCGACGTTGTTCTCCCGGTCCGCCAGCCCGTAGCCGTGGGCCAGCACCACCTGGCCGTCCTTGCCGACGAGCAGCGAGCCGGAGTAGCCGAAGGGGACCAGGCGCTTCATGTGCTCGTCCAGCCGCTGCGCCACCTGCCGCGCGTCCTGGTTGATGGGAAGGGGGCCGGTCTGCTGCGCGGGCTGCTGTGCGCCGGCGGCCGTGGCCGTCATCGCCACCGTTGCGAGGGAAAACAGGGTTCTGTGGATGTTCATCGTTCGTTCCGGGGCAAGGGCTCCGCCCCGGGATGCCCGTTTCAGGCATCCCGCGGGGGGCCGTTTCGTGTTGTGGGGAGGGTGGGTTCAGGCCGGTGCTACCACCGTCGGTTGGGCCGGGTGGAATCGGCGAAGTGGGTGAACATGCGCCGCAGCCAGGCGTCGCGGTCGGTGCCGCTGAAGTCGCCGTTCCAGGTGTAGCGCAGCCGGCCGTCGCTTCCCGGCTGGATGCGGACGCGGCGGGTGGCGCCTTCCGCGGTTTCGCGAAAGACCACGAAGCCGTCCCCGGAGATGCGCTCGAAGTCGCGGCGGTCGGCGGTGAGCAGGACGTCCCTGGCCAGGAGCACCAGGTCGCTCCGCCGCCCGTCCACGGTCTGCTGGTGCGAAAGGACGGTGGTCCCGTCGGTATCGTCCAGGTTCTCCTCCGGCACGGTGTCGGCCGGGGAGGGAGCCTGGTCCGGCGCGGCCGCACCGGACCAGGCCGCCATCACCCGCGCGCGGGCCGGCGCGCCGCCGATCGAACCGGCCGCGGCCTCGAACGCCTGCGCCACCCGCGCGTCACGGGAAAGGAGGGGGGCGATCTGCGTCATCATCCGCTCCTTCTCCCGCTCGGAGCCCAGCGCCGCCGCCTCGCCGATCACCCGCACCTGCATGGCCGCGTCCACCTTGCGGCTGGCGATCAGCCCCGCGAGGGCGTGGCGGCGGTCCGCGTCGTCGCCCAGGCGCCGCGACAGGGCCAGGTACTCGGCGTGCACCCGGCCGTCCGCGGGGAGCGCGGGGGCAATGCCGATCAGCAGCAGCGCCAGCTCCTTGCCGCCGCCGATGCGCCGCGCGTGGCGGAACATCTCCATCCAACCCTCCGTCCGCAGCTTTCCGGGCGCCGCCAGCGCGGTCAGCACCCGGCGCAGGTCCGCCTCAGCGCCGATGCGGCCGGCGGCGCGCAGGTAGGCGGCGTGCACCCGCGGGTCGGCGGGAACCAGATCGGCGGCGCGGAGCAGCAGGTCGGGCACCTCGGCGTAGTCCTCCAGGGTGGCGACCCCGTCCAGCGCCCGGCTCATGGTCACCGGGTCCAGCCCGCCACGCAGCAGCGCGGCGGCGTACTCGGACCGCAGCGTCTCGTTGGCCGCGCGGTCCGTCTCACCAGCCACGGCGTCCGCGCCCTGCTGCGCCAGGAGGGTGGCCGCGCGGTGGTTGGCGCCGTACTGGGAGATGCCCATCAGCTCGGAGAGCGCGGACGCCAGCCAGCGCTCGCCCTCCGGCCCCCACGCCACCTCACGCCCGCCGATGCGCAGCGTCCGATGGATGCCGCCGCGCTCCCCGGCGCGGAGGACGACCTCCGTGGAGCGGCCGCCGTCGCGCAGGGCGATCTGGAACGTTCCCCCCGGCGCCACCGAGCGGACGGCCGTGTAGTCGTCCGCGAAGCGCACGTCGCCCTCCATGCGCGCGCTGCCGCTGCACGTGCCGGTGTTCCACCGGGCGGTGTACACGCCCTGGACGTCGGTTTCTTCGTCAAAGCTGCTGCCGCGCGCGGGAACAAAGCAGGGCGCGGGAGCAACGGTCAGCGGCTCCGCGGCGCCGGCGCGCGCGGGGGTGAGCGCCGCGATCACGGCCAGCAGCGCCCCGGCGCCAATCAGCGCGGGCGCCGCCACGTGCGCGGGGACGGGGCCACGCGCGCGCTCGGCGCTCAGCACCGCGTGCAGCCGCGTGCGAAGCTGGCTGGGGCGCGCCATGGGGACGGCGGCCAGCGGGGTGGCGCGGGGCGGGCGCAGCGTGCGCGCCACGTCCAGCAGGTGCCCGGCGTAGTCCGCGCCGCGCGACCCGGCGATGAGCACCTGGTCGTCGCAGGCGTGCTCGCTTTCCAGCCGCAGCCGGCGCGCGGCCGCCCAGGCCAGCGGGTTGAACCAGTGCAGCGCGCACGCGGCCTCGGCCACCAGCCGCCACGCGCAGTCGCGCCGCCGCACGTGCGCCAGCTCGTGCGTCAGCACGGCTTCAAGCCGGTCCGCCGGCCACTGCTCCGTCCCGGCGGGAAGCAGCACGCAGGGTCGCGCGACCCCCCAGGTGAGCGGCATGCACCCCACCGCGCCCTCCAGAAGCGTGACGCGGCGGTCGATCCCCATCCGCCACACCAGCCGGTCGCGCATCTCCGCCGCGGGCCCGTCCGCCAGCGGCCGTGCCGTCCGCGCCTCGCGCCGCACGCGGGTCACACTGCTGGCCAGCCGCGCCAGCGCCAGCAGCACGCCCAGCATCCACGACCCCACCACCACGCCGCCGAGCGCATCCCACATCCCGCTCCGCTCGTCCACGGCGGGCGCGGAAGTCTCGATCGTCCCGGCCGCGGCCGGCGCGGCGTCGGCGTTCGGAGCCGTGTCCAGGATCAACCGCAGCGCATCCGCCGTCCTCGTCTCGCGCGCCGGCTCCGAGGAACGGGCAGGCGCGTACGCGACGGGCTCTGCCGGAAGGATCGGGAGCCGCCAGGAGGGGAGCGCCAGGCCCAGGACCGGAAGCGCCAGCAGCCCCGCGAAGCCGAGGGTCCACGCCATGTGCCGCGCGCTGGCCGCCGCGCGCCGCAGCATCACCGCCGCGATCGCCGCGGCCGCCAGGACGACGGTGCCCTTGAGTGCCAGGTCCGCGACGGCGCTCACGGCCGCGGCGGTGTCGATCCCCATCATCCCGCTCATTTGCCCTCCTTCTGGCGCCGGATCAGCTCTTCCAGCTCACGCATCTCTTCGGCGGAGAGCGCCCCTTCGTCTGGATCCAGCAGCGCGGCCACGGCCTTGGCGCGTGATCCGTCAAAGAAGGTGCGCACCAGCCGGTGCAGCGCCGACTCGCGCGCCTCGTCGCGGGGGATGACGGCGGAGTACAGGTAGCGGGGGCCGTCCTGCACCGAGGTCAGGTAGCCCTTGTCCTGCAGCTTGCGCAGCATGGCACGCACGGCGCTGTAGCTGGGCGGCTCGGGAAGGTCTTCCAGAACCTCCGCGGCGGTGGCGGAGCCGCGCTGGTACACGGAATCCATGATCTGGCGCTCGCGGCGGGTCAGGTCGCGGTAGGCTTCGCGCATGGGGCTGACGAGGATCTTCGGAGGATGGAGGTGCTACGTCCGTAGCATCGTGCTACGAACGTAGCATCCAGTGCGGAGGTGCGTCAAGTGTTTTGTGCGAGGCGAGGTGATGTGGCGCTTCCAGGAGCCTCCGATTACGCCGAGGCGGTGCCCCTCCCCCGCCCCTTCTCCGCTCGTTCCTCGCGGAGAGGGGAGAGGGCGGTGGACGGGCCCCTGCGCCGCCGCCGGTACGCCAGATGCCTGGATGTTTGCTGAATCGCGCATCATCCGCACCCGATCCCCTGCATGCCCAGAGTCCCGCGCCTCACGCCGTTGATGATCCTGCTGGCGCTGATGCTCGCCGCCGCGCCGGCCGCGGCGCAGCAACCGGCGATGCTGCGCGGGCGCGTGGTCGCGGCGGACGGCGCGCGGACGGACAGCCTGCGCGCGTTCGTCCGCTGGCGCGCGCCGGGCGACACGGCGACGCGGGTGGATTCCGCGGCGGTGGATTCGGCGGGCCGCTTCGCGCTGCCGCTGGCGGAGGGCGCGGCGGATTCGCTGCAGCTGGTCGTGGACGCGGCGGACCGCGGGGCGCGAGCGTACCACCCCGCCCTGGCGCGCATCCACCGGCGCGACGCGCAGGCGGAGCAGGGAATCGTGATGGTGCCGCGGACGTGGACCATCCCCACGGGCCGCTACGCGGGCGAGTCGGTGGCCGTCAGCCCGCACCGCGCGCGCACGCCGGTGTGCCCGGGATGCAGCGTGTTCTGGGTAAAGGATCCCCTTCCGGACGGGGTGGTGCGCTTTCAGGGGTGGCCCGCCTCGCGCTTTCCGCTGCGCGTGGCCTTTGACCGCGAGCACTCCATCCCCGCCGGCGCGGCGCCGGATTCCGCGGCGTTCTGGCGCGGCGTGGAAAGCATGGAAGACGCGTTCGGGATGGACCTGTTCCGCCCCGCGCGCTACCTGCAGACGCTGGCGCGGGGGATGGAGGAGATCGGCGCGGACGACGTGGTGCTGGTGGTGGTCGACCCCGGCCTGCCGGTCGCGGGGCTCACCATGGCGCTGGGGCGGCGGGGGATCGTGGAGTACGCCGCCGTGAGCCTGCAGCGGCGCGACGTGGTGCGCACCGGCTACGGGCCGGAGCTGGTGGGGCACGAGATGATGCACGCGCTGGGCTTTGGCCACACCTGCGCGTGGCGTTCCATCAGCGCGGACCTGCGGCGCTGTCCGGAGATGCGCTCACCCTCGCCCACGCCGGAAGACGTGGCGCACGCGCAGGTGCTTTACCGCGTCCGTGACCTGCAGAGCGCCGGCGGCCTGCGCTGGGGCCTGGACGCCGCGGTCGCCGGCGAGCGCGTCCTCATCTTCGGCATTCCCGCGGACGATCCGTAGGTAATCGGCAGACGCCCGCAAGCTTCGGCTGATTGGGTGCGCGGTGGTTGCTCCCCGGGCTCTCCAACAAACTGCGTGGGGAGGGAGAACGGCAGAAAGCTTGTCGTCGCGGAATCGAGGAACGAAGGGGACCCGCCCGCGGTGCGACCGTCTCCCGACCCTCCATCATCCCGGCTCCATCGCACCCCGCACCGAACGCGTGTGTCGCTGATGATCCAGATCGAACAAACTCTGCTACTTCAACGTGCGGCAGAGCGGGTGTGATTCCTGCAAAGCCGTCTCGCCCCGCGCCAGATGGCGGCGGCGTAGAGCGTTACAGGAATTGTAGATGGCGTTCACTGTCCCACGTGTTTCGTACGAGTATGTAGTCCCGGCTCCACGCACGGTGGACCCGCGAATTACGGCATTGTTGCGCTGCTTCAACGTGCCGCCGGGGCAGGGCGATCCGCCCAGCACCCTGGTGATCGCCGCGCACCCCGACGACGAGACCATCGGCGTGGGCGGAATGTTTCCGCGGCTGGACGGCGCGCTCACCGTTCTGCACGTGACCGACGGCGCGCCGCGCCACCGGCGGCAATGGGGGCGGCAGGAGTACGCCACCTGGGACGACTACGCCCGCCAGCGGCTGCACGAGGTGGAGTGCGCGCTGCGGGTGGCGGGGGTGGACCCGTCCGTGTGCCGGCGGATGGAGGTGATGGACAGCGAGGTGTCGCTCAACATGGTGCCGGTCACCCGCCGGCTGATGGAGATCCTGGACGACCTGCGCCCCGAGGTGGTGATTACGCACCCGTACGAGGGCGGCCACACCGACCACGACGCCACCGCCTTTGCGGTCCGCGCCGCCTGCACGCTGCTGGCGCGCGACGGCGCCCCGGCGCCGGCCATCACCGAGTTCACCTCGTACCACAACGAGGGCGGCGACAAGGTGGTGAACCGCTTTCTTCCCTTCGACGGCGCGCCGGAGACGGAGGTGGTGCTGGCGGCGGAGGAAAAGGACATGAAGCGGCGGATGTACGACTGCTTCTACACGCAGGGCGGCGTGCTGCGCGACATGCCCGTGCGCGTGGAGCGCTTTCGCCCCGCGCCGCGTTACGACTTTACCCAGGCCCCCCACGCCGGCCGCCTGCGTTACGAACGGTATCCGCTGGGTATCCGCGGCAAGCACTGGCGCGCCCTGGCCGCCGACGCCATGGAGCTGCTGGAGCTGAACCGGCGGTGGTAAATGGAGCCGGACCGGGATGCGGGGCGTGGTCGAGGGCGGGGGTTGAGGTCGAGGCGCTTCGACGAGAATTGAACTGGCGCCGATGGGGTACTCCGCCCCCCACCCCGCCCCAACCCGGGGGGGCGGGGTGGGTGTTCGGGCAACTATCGTAGTGCTCCGCACAGTCCGGCGCGGGATGGTGAGCCGCCCCCCATCCCCGACCTTTCCCCACACATTGTGTGTGGGGGGGGAGAACTGGATCCCGCTTCGAAAAAGCCTGCGTTACGTCGTGCTTCCCGTTGCGCGCCAAACGTTCGGATCGCGTCACCCCTCTCCCGCGCAGTTTGCGGGAGAGGGGCCGGGGGTGAGGGGTCCGCGCGCAGCGCGACGCTGTTGCCGTTGTGCCATTCACGCTCACACCCTCACACCCCCACACCTCACACCCTCACACCCTCACAGCCGCGGATCCACCGGCTCTGATTCCAGGGCAAGGACGCCGAACACGCACTCGTGCACGCGGCGCAGCGGCTCGCCACGGACAAAGCGCTCCAGCCCCTCGATGCCCAGGGCGAACTCGCGCATGGCCAGGGAGCGCTTGGCGCCCAGGCCGCGGATGCGCAGCCGCTCCAGGTTCTGGGGCATGGTGTACTCCGGGCCGTAGATGATGCGCAGGTACTCGCGGCCGCGGCACTTCACGGCCGGCTGCACCACGCCGCGGCGGCCGCGCGCGGCGAACTCCAGCGGCTTTACCACCATCCCCTCGCCGCCGGCGCCCGTCATCTGCTCCCACCAGGCGATGGCGGCGGCCTGGCTTTCCGGGTCCGTGACGTCCACCACGCGGTGCTCGGTGGCGTACAGCAGCCGGTCCGACGCGGCGCGTACCCGGCCGATGGTTTCCATGTGCCACAGGTGGTCGCGGTCGGTGTGCACCGCGCCTTCCGTGGCCAGCACGTGGAAGGGCGCCAGGCGCAGGTCGTCCACCGACTCGACGGGCCAGCAGTATCGCCCGTACGCCTGCACGTACGCACCCGCCAGCGCCTGCCGTTCGGCGAACTTCGCCCGCAGGCCGTCCACCGGCGCGCCGCGCGCCTCCGCCTGCCGCAGCACGCCGGCCACCGAATCCAGCGCGCCGCGCGCGGCGGCGCCCACCGCGGCGTACTGGCCGCGGATGAGCTCCTGCGCCTTGGCGGACCACGGCATCAGCTCGCAGTCCAGCACGGCCCAGTCCGTCCCCATCTGCTCCCAGAACTCCGACGCCGTCATCGCGTCGCGCAGGATGTCCAGCGCCTGCGCCTCCAGCGCCGCGTCGTCGAAGAAGCGGCGGCCGGTGCGGGTGTAGACGATGCCGATCCCCTCATCCACCACCCCAAAGCGCCTCCGTGCCGCCTCCTCGTCGCGGCAGATGACGACGACGGCGCGCGAGCCCATATGCTTTTCCTCGCACACCACCTTGGGAATCCCCTCGTTGCGGTAGTACGCGAACGCCTCCGCGGGGTGCTCCAGCAGGCCGGGCTCCGCGGTGGTGGCGGAGGGCGACATCGTGGGCGGCAGGTAGACCAGCCAGCGCGGATTCGCGGCGAAGCGGCTCATTACCTCCAGCGCGGCGGCGGCGTTCTCCTCGCGGATGGTCACGCGGCCGGACAGGCGCGTTTGCACGATGCGCTTGCCGGTGACGTCGTCCAGGTTCAGCAGCTCGTCGTGCTGCTGCTGCGCGGTAAGCGCGGGCGCCGCCTCGTCCGCGGCCAGAAAGGGGCGCGCGGGCTCGGCGTAAGTGTGCGCGGCGGGAACGGAGACCAGCTCGCGCTCCGGCCAGCGCAGCGCCGTAAGCCGGCCGCCGAACACGCAGCCGGTGTCGACGTTGATCGTCCGGTTCAGCCACTCCGGCTCCGGCACCGGCGTGTGGCCGTAGACGACGGCCGCCTTGCCGCGGTACTCCGCCGCCCAGTTGTAGCGCACGGGCAGGCCAAACTCGTCCGTTTCGCCCGTGGTCTCGCCGTACAGCGCGAACTCGCGCACGGCGCCGGAGCCGCGCCCCTGCAGCTCTTCCTTGAGCCCCGCGTGGGCCACCACCAGGGCGCCGCCGTCCAGCACGTAGTGGCTGACCAGCTTGTCCAGGAACTCCGCGACGGCGGCGCGGAACTCCGGGGTCTGCGCCTCCAGCTCGGCCAGCGTGCGGTCCAGCCCGTGGGTAATGCGCACGTCGCGGCCGCGCAGCGCCCTTACCAGCTTGATGTCGTGGTTGCCGGGCACCGCCAGCGCGCTCCCCGCCTGCACCATCGCCATCGCGGTGTTCAGGACGTGGACGATGCGCGGCCCGCGGTCCACCAGGTCGCCCACGAACACCGCCTTACGGCCTTCCGGGTGCCGGCGCACGCCGTCTGCGCCCGGCAGGTAGCCGAGCGTATCCAGCAGCGCGTCCATCTCATCCCCGCAGCCGTGCACGTCGCCGATGATGTCGAAGGGGCCGTGCTCCTGACGCCGGTCGTTCCACAGCGGCTCGCGCACGATGGTCTCCACCGCGTCGGCCTGTGCCTCGTCGAGCACGAAGACGTGGCGAAAGCCCTCGCGCCGCAGCTCGCGGATAGACTTGCGTAGCTGCTGCACCTGGTTGGTGATGGCGTGCGGCGGCACCTGCCGGTCCTGGCGCGAGCGGTTGCGCGCCTGGCACACCCGCTCGGGAACGTTCAGGACGATGGCGACGGGAAGCACGTGCGTCTCACGCGCGATGGCCACCAGCGGCTTGCGGGCGGCGGACTGCGTGTTGGTGGCGTCGATGACGGTCAGCCGCCCCGCCCGCAGCCTCGTGCGCGCCACAAAGTGCAGCACCTTGAAGGCATCGTCGGTGGATGTCTGGTCCGTCTCGTCGTCCGAGACCATGCCGCGAAAGAAGTCCGACGACAGCACCTCCGTGGGCTTGAAGTGCCGCCGCGCGAACGTGCTCTTGCCGCACCCCGACGCGCCCACCAGCACAACCATCGCCAGGTTGGGGATGCGGATGCTGGTCGCTGGTGCGGCGTCGCGGTGCCCGGACTCCGGGGCGGACTCCGGCACGACGATGGGTTCGGATGGATGCTGCTCGTTGGTGTCGGTCATCGGATGTGGAGCGTGGTTCATCAAAACAACGATCGGCTACGGCTGCCGTCTTGATCCGCGGCGGGTTGCGCGTCATCGACAGAGTTCGGAGCGGCCACCTGCCGGGGCGAATAAATTCGCGGCAACAACTACACAAAGTCCGCCTGCGCGGACTCGGCGGCCCGGGTGTGTGCGGCGTTCCATGCGCCTGCGCGTCCGCAACCGGAGAGCATCCGCTGCACCACCTTCCTGCGTCAACGCGGGAGGCCGGCGGCGAAGCGCAGCCAGTCGCGCATCTGCGGATCGACGGCGTCCGCCGCCTGCTCCAGAGCGGCGCCGAACTCGGCCAGCTGCTCCGGCGTGGGCTGCGAGGCCACGCGGTTGAAGCGCTGGTTCCACTGCCGCAGGTACGTGCGCGCGTACCTGCGGATGCGCTCATCCGGATCCACCAGCGCACGCAGGATCCACGGAATCGACTCCCATTTGCCGCGCGCCACCAGCAGCGACAGCGCGCTCTGTCGCACGTGCGCCCGCCCGTCGCGCATCAGCGCGCCAAGCGGCGCGATGCCGAGGGTTCGCACCCCGTCCAGCACCGCCGCGGCCGCCGCGCGAGAGACGGACGGGCTGGCATCCGCGACCGCAGCGAGCACGGTGGGGAGCGCCGCGGTTCCGCCCAGCCGCGCCAGGGCTCGCACCGCGGCGGCGCGTACGCGCGGAAGCGGATCGCCCAGCAGCGGGCACACGGATTCGGCGTCCGGTTCGCCGCCGGTCTCCCCCAGCCCCGCCACGGCGGCGGCCAATCGGGCGCCACCCGCCGCCACCTGCTCGCGATAGAATGCGGCGAAGTCCACCGGGGACAGGCGCTGCAACGCGGCACGGGCTTCGGCGCGGACGCCGCCGGCGGAGTCCAGCAGCGCCTCGCGCAGCCAGGGGAGCGCATCCGCGCCCGCGCGCCGCGCCGCCAGCCCCAGCGCGTCGCGCCGGATGCCGGGCAGCGGGTCGCGCACCAGCGCGGGGAGAACAGTCCGAAGCGAGGCATCGTCCAGCGCATCCGCCACACGCACGGCGTGGCGCCGCAGGACCACGTCGTTGCTGCCCAGCGCCGCTTGCGCCAGCGGCCGCAGCCCGGTGCCGCCCGCCCGCTCCAGGATGCCGAAGCAGGTACGCCTCACGGTACGGTCCGGAGAGCCGAGCCCCGCCCACACGGCGTCCGCGCACTCCGGCGCGCGGAGCAGCTCCATCACCGCGTCCACCAGCGGACGCGCGTCCGCGCTGCCCCTGCCGCCCAGCCGCAGCACCAGGTGCAGCCAGCGCACCCACGCCTCCGCGTACGTGGGACTCAGCCGGGCACGCAGGGCATCCAGCGCCAACCCGCGCACCTGCGGCACCCAGTCGTTGGCGCGCAGAAGCAGCGGCGGCATCTCGTCGCCGCCGCGGACCAGGGCGAGGCGCCGGACGGCGGCTTCGCGGATGTAGCCGCTGTGGTGCGCCCCCAGCAGCCCCACCACCGCGGCTTCGGCATCCGCCGGCAGGCGCAGCGCCCGCACATCCTCCGTGCCCCCCAGCCACGCGGGCGACTGTGCTCGATAGTAGATGCGCAGCCAGTGGCGCAACGCGTCGTCCGCGCGCACCCACTGCGGCGCATCCATCCGCTCGACCCGGTTGCGCAGCTCCCTCGCCGCCGCGTCCGCGCGCCCGGGATCGCGGGCGCCAGCGTCGGCCAGCAGGGTCATCAGCCTTCCGTCCCACGACTCGGCGGCGCCCTCGGGGAGCACGGCCGACGCTTCCAGGTGCTCCGGCGCGTCCTGCTCAAACAGGCCCATCAGCCACTTCAACGGCATCGCATCTCCAATCCATCCATCGCCTGCGTGTACATCGGGCCCCTTGGGTATCTGCCGGTCATGCCACGTTAGCGGGTAGATCCCCAACTCCCGCGCGTCGCCTTCCTGAGAGTGTGTCTAAGAATCTGATCCTCAGACAACCCAACGTTTGATTCCCTGAGGGAGCGCGCCTCCTCAACTTGAATCCACTCAACCGCTTACGCGCGACCGAAGGATCTCGTCTCGGCGATCGCGAGGCAGGCCCGGCGGCACAGGTCCAGCCCCGGGGTGCTGCCAGCGAGATCCTTCGGTCGGCGCCAAGTGGCTTTGTGGCAGCAGGTTCGGAGCGGCGCCTCCCTCAGGAAATCGAGCCCTCGGTCGATTCTTAAATACCCTCTGAGGGAACGCCGCGGGAACCCAAAACCTTCACAACGGCCTGCGCGCGACCGAGACACCTCGTCCGCCTGACCGCAGGACGTGAACGGCTCCCGAAGGCTGGGCCTTGCGCGACCCGACAAAGATCCTTCGGTCGCGCACAAGCTTCCGTGGTGATAAAAGTTGCGGGGCGTGCGCTCCCTCAGGATGACAGTGTGCGACTGGCGGCAGCGGGTGACGTTGGGCACCACCTTCAGCCTCAGCCTCAGGAAGTCGCCGCTTCGGCCGAGGCCTCCCCCGCCGCCGCGTCAGGCGACGGCGGCGGGGGTGCGGCGGATGCGCAGCAGCAGATCGTGCAGGGCGGCGCGGGCGGTCGGCTCTTCGGGGAGGTGGCTGCGCTCGGCGGCATCCACCAGCACCTCGTTGAGCCGCAGGTACTCGGCGCGGTGAAACTCCACGTCGGCATCCGCCAGCACGGACTGCTCGGGGCCGGCCGTCTTGCGGGCGATCAGCTCGTCCACGTACGGCAGCCCCACGTGCGCGTTGCACTCCGGCAGCGACGCCACCACGCGGCCGGTGCGCATCAGGTGGATGCCGGTAAGCAGCACGCGGTACACGTACAGCAGCGGCTTTACCCGCCGGGGTTGCTCCTTTTCGAACAGCCGCCACTGGTTGGCGGCAAAGCCCACGTAGTGCCTCACGCACCGGCGCGTGATGCACCCGCGCGCGAGCGCCCGCAACTCGGCGTGCTCGGGCGTGGTGTGCACCACCAGCGGCGAGTACAGCTGCTCAAGCACGTAGCCGTTGTTGCGCAGCAGCAGCCCCAGGAACTTGCGCGCGTCGTGCGTGACCAGGTCCACCTCTACGCCGTGGCGCACGCGCGACGTCTGCACCGTCTCGGCGCCGGGCTCCAGCCCCACAAAGTGGTCCAGCGGCAGCAGGTGCGCGCCACGCACGTCGTAGTCGCTGTCCGCGGAGGGAAAGCCGTACAGGTGCGCGCCGCTCACGGTGGCGAACAGCAGCGGATACGGGTGCGCCCGCACCTCGTCCATCAACACCGAATCCAACATCCTCTTCATCGTTCCCTGCCCTTCGTTCGTTTGATTACTGGACCGCGCTCCTCCGGGCGCGCACCAGGAAGTCGTTGGCCCACTCGTAGTCCGGCCGCTCGGGAAGGCCGGTGGATGCGTACGCGGCGTCGAACTCGCGGTGCAGCGCCAGCCGCCACGCGTTCACCTCGTCCCACGCGGCGTCGCCGGCCTTGATGCGCAGCAAGCGGTCGCGGTGCTCGTCCACGCGCACCGGCACGTGCCCCTCGCGCAGGGTGGCGATGCCGGCCAGCAGCAGCCGGATCAGGTGCATGGCGTGCTTCCAGCGCGGCGCGCCGCTGGCGCGAAAGTCCGCCTCCAGCCGCTTGAACTGCGAAAGCACGTAGCCGGTGAAGGTCTGGTAGACCATCCGCGACAGCACCCGGTGCCGCTCCGCCAGCAACTCCTGCATCACCGGCGCGGCGTGCTGAACCAGCGGCGTGTACAGGCACTCCAGGATGTTGGGGTTGGCCTTGAGGGCCAGCCCCAGGAACTTCTGCATCTCCCAGTAGCACTCCTCCGCGGCCGGGTTCTCCAGCTGCTCAGGGACCCCGTACAGCGACCAGTGCAGCTCCGCCGGCGGCAGGTACACGCCGCGCAGGTCCACGTCCGACGCGTCGTTCTGCAGCCCGTACGCCCGCGAGCCGACCACGCAGCGGTAGACGACGTGCGCGTACAGGTCGTGGTCGCGCAGGATCTCGCCGGGGTCGCCCATCACGCCGGTCTGCTCCTGCTTGCGGATGCTCAGCTCGTCGCGGCGCAGCGAGACCTCCACCCCGTCGGGAAGGCGGACGCGGTAGGCGTGCGAGTAGTCCGCGGGCGCGCCGATCACCTGGCCCACGGCACCGGCGGGGCAGATGGGCACGCCGGCCCCCGTGGCCACCGCGCGTCGCGTGACCACCTGGGTGCCCACCGGCAGGATCAGGTGCAGGTTCCTCATGGATCTGTACGATGTTTTACGTTCGTGCGGCTGAGGGTCACCCCGCCGGCTCAGGCGCCGTGCTTCAGCAACTCGTCCAGCAGCGCGGGATCGGACCACACGACGCCCTCCGTCACGAACCGCTCAGTTTCCACCCTTCCGTCTGCAAAGAACTCCACCTCCCACCGCTCGCCGGGCATGGCGACCTCCACCATCAGCGCCTCGCCCCGCGGCCTGGAGAGCCGGTAAAAGATCTTCCGCGTCTCCAGCGCGAGCAGAAAATCCAGCAGCGCCTGCAGGGGATTGGCGCTCATCCGTCCATCCGCGTAAAGATGGCCATCTGCGTGGGCGAACCCACCTCGGCGTCGTCGGGACCCACGGGCGCGTAGCGGACGGTGTAGCCAAACCGCTCCGCCACGCCGCCGGCCCACGCCTGCAACTGCGTGCGCGTCCACTCGAAGCGGTGGTCGCGGTGGCGAAAGTTGCCCGCGGGGAGCGACGGCCAGCGCACGTTGTACTCGGCGTTGGGCGTGGTGAGCACGACGGTGGCCGGGCGCGCGTGCTCCCACAGCACCCGCTCGAACGCCGCCAGCCGTGGCGGGTCCATGTGCTCGATCACCTCCACCACGGCCGCCGCGTCGTAGCCGTCCAGGCGGCGGTCGCGGTACATCAGCGAGCCGTGCATCAGCCGGATGCGCTCGCGGCGGCGCGGCGGAAGCCGGTCCAGCTTAAGCCGGTCGGCCGCGATCTCCAGCGCGCGGTGCGATACGTCCATCCCCACGATCTCGTCGAACGCGGGCTCGTCCAGCAGCATCCGCAGCAGCCGACCCTCGCCGCATCCCAGGTCCACCACGCGCTTTGCGCCGCTGCCGCGCAGGGCCGCCAGCACCGTGGCCAGGCGCTGCTGGTTCAGGCTTATGCGCTCCTCCAGCGCGTCCTCGCCCGCCGCCGGTGCCTCCTCCGGCTCGTCCTCCACCTCTTCCAGCGGCTCCAGCCGGGCGATGGCGTCACGCACCAGGCTGCGGCGGTGCTTCAGGTAGCGCGAGGCGATCCACTCGCGCTCCGGGTGCGCCGAAAGCCAGCCTTCGCCGTGGCGCACCAGCTTTTCCACCTCTTCGTCGCCTACCCAGTAGTGCTTGGCGCCGTCCAGCACCGGCACCAGCACGTAGATGTGCGTCAGCAGCTCCGACAGCCGCTTGATGGCCGACAGGGTGACGGTGAAGTAGCGGCTGTCGCCCCACTCGGGGTGCGCCTCGTCCAGCGCGTGCGGCTGCACGTCCACCGTGTAGCCAAGCGGCTCGAACAGGCGGCGCACGCCGTCATCGCCGCCGCGCGCGGGGAGCACGGCCAGCCGCGCCTCCAGCGGGATGGGCGTCTGCGCCAGCTCCGGCCGCTCGCGGCATGCGCCCGTCATGGCGCTGCGCAGCACCCGCGCGATGGCCACGGACAGGAACGACGAGGCCACGTACGGCCGGTCGTTGACGTACTGGTCCAGCGCGCCCTCGCCGCCGCCCTTGCCGCGCACCAGGCCGACTGGATCGACGTCCAGCAGCAGCGCCGCCGTGCACGCCGCTTCCTCCGCCTCGGGGTAGAAGACGTGCGCGTGCCCGAACGCCAGCTCGAACGACTGCGCGCGCGCCGGGTTCTTCCCCAGCAGGTAGCCCAGGTCCGTCGCCGGGAAGTGCGTGGTGCGGATGGTCAGGAGCATGTGCTTCGGTCGATGTTCGTGGCTCGTGAGACGGTCAATGCGTCCCGACTACGGCCGGGTTGCGAGCCGACTACCCCGCGGGAGCGACTCACAATCCGGCGAATCCGAGCCGGGAATCGGCTGCGTCCGCCCGCGGGAGCGAATGAATTCGCCGCTGGAAAATCGCAAAGTCCGCCTTCAAGGACTCGCCGGCCCGGCCGGGTACGGCGTCCCAGGCGACTGCGCGTCCGCTACCGGGATGGTCGTCGCGCGTCGGGAACTCGCGGCAACAGTCCGCGAAGGCGTACTTCGCGCAGTTCCAGCGGCGATTTCAATCGCTCCTGGGGAGGGGACGCGCGCGGTCGCCGGATCGGATTCCCGCGTCACTCCCTGAAAGTAGTCGTGGCGGTTGGAGCCATCGTGGCCGCCGGACTTCATGCAGCACTTCTTGAAACCGCCTCGCGCTTCCGCAGGGGCACAGGTCGTTGCGCCCCAGCTTCTCCAGCAGCTCCTTGTCGCCATGGACCACGCGCACGCCGCGCTTCACCTTCGTCTCAGAGGGGTAGCCGTGGCGCCGCTTGCTGGTGCGCTCAAAAGGAGGCTTGCTGGTCCGTCTTGTTCTTCGCCATCGTCACACCCTCCGCTCCAGAGTTTTTGGTTGATTCGAACACCCGGGCCCTTCACCGCCTCCCGTCTTGTGGCGGCGCACGATGACGCCGCGCCGCCGACGGAACCTTCACCGGACTTTCAGCCGTGAACCAGCGAGACGCACGGATCCAGAAGTGGGCGATCATCGCCTTCGCCATCATCGAGGCGGTGATCATCGCCACCGTGCTGATCGTGCGCATCCGCGGCGACTGAATCCTGAACGTTCATTTACAAACGATCGGAGACATCTCTCATGACCCCCGACAGACCGAACCCCGTGCACACCGCGCTGGCGGCCGCCGACCGCCGCGACCGCATGAGCCGCTACGCCCTGTACGCCGCCGCGCTGCTGGAGATGGTGCTGCTTGCCACGGCGCTGCTGGTGATGGATTTCGATGACGACACGCACCTGCTCATCCTGATCATCGGCATCCTGGTGTACAGCACGCTGGCACTGGGGCTGGCGGCCATCGCCTCGCGCGCCGCCGCGGCCGACGCGCGGCTGCTGCACGCCATCCAGATGCTGGACGAGCGCCGGCCGGCCGCGTAGCCGTCGTGCCCGCTCCCGCCGAGGACGCGCGCGGCACCGTCTGGCTGGTGCTGCGCGCGCAGGCCGGCGACCGCGCCGCGCTGGAGGCGCTGCTGGCGCACGCGGACACGCTGCTGCGCCCGTTCGCCACCCTCATGCTGCGCGACGCCGACGCCGCGGACGACGTGCTGCAGGACGTGCTGCTGCTGATCTACCGCAAGCTGGGGACGCTGCGCGAGCCGCGCGCCTTTGCCGCGTGGGCCCGGCGCACCGCCAGCCGCGAGATCTTTCGCGCGCTGCGCCGCCGCCGCGCCCACGACCAGTTGCACGACGAGCTTCCCCCGGATCTCCCGGATAACGCCGATCCCCCGGCGCCCCCGGACGACCTGCTTCAGCGCCTTCCCCAACTGCTGGCGCGCGTTTCCCCCGCCAGCCGCGCCGTGCTGGCGCTGCACTACCTGGACGACCTGTCGCTGGACGAAACCGCCGCCGTGCTGGACCTGCCCACCGGCACCGTCAAATCGCGCCTGGCGTACGGCCTGGCGACGCTGCGCCGCGCGCTTACGGAGGCGGAACTGCGTTAGTGCAGACGTGGTGATCCGTCACTTTCGCACTCCCGCACTTTCCTCAGCAGGCCAGCTGCCCGTTCACCAGCGCGCAGGTGATGCCCCCGCCGGTTCCGGAGACCGGAACCAGGGTGACGTTCCACCCGTTCGGCGCCGCCTGCAGGACCGTGTATCCAAACGCAAGGCCGGACCAGTAGCCATCCACCGCCACCCCGCCGGCGGGTGATCCGAGTGTCGCCGGCAGCCCCACGCTCTCGTCGGTGCCGCCGTCGCCCACCACCAGGACCGGCGCGCGGGGGGCCGCGAAATCCAATCCCTCCCACGCGTGCACGTGGCCCACCAGCGAGAGTGCGACCGCCGCGGGAAGCTCTCCGCTGGGCGATGCCCGCCGCAGCGCCGCCTGCAGGATGTACGAGCCCGCCGAATCCGCCTGTCCAGCAAAATCGCGCGCCCACGTGGGCACGTGCGTCACCAGCCACGCCGGCTCCCCGGCGGCGATCAGCCCCGGCAGCCGCTCAAACTGCCGCGCGTACGCGGGAATCGCCCGTGCCGAGTCGTTCTGCCCGTTCTTGGGCCAGCAGTCGGGGGAGTACGAGGGCGCGCAGGCCGTGTCCATGATCAGCAGCGTGCCCACGCCCGGCACCTGCACGGCGTACGGATCCGTGGTGTCGGCGCACCCGCCCGCCGGCATTGCGCGCGGATCGAAGAACACGAACCATCCGCGCCCGCCGCGCACGCAGTCTTCGTGATTGCCGCGCGCGAACACCCATGGCGCGGCGGGCAGCAGCTCGCCCGCGGGCGCAAACCAGTCGGCGTTCCATGCGGCCCAGTTGTCTCCGCACGGCGTGTGTCCGCCGCAATCCTTGACCGTTTCGCGGTAGATGTAGTCGCCCACGTGCACCGTCAGGTCGCCCCCCGCCCGCGCCGCCTGATACGCCACCGCGGCAAAGGGCCAGTCCGCGGGGACCGCGCAGTCCTGCTTTTCCGCCCGGCACCCGGTGTCGCCGATGGCCACCACCCGCTGCACCCGCGACGGCGGCGGGGCGACCGGCCGCGGCATTTCCGGCAGTTGAACGGGGGTGCCGTCCAGCCGCTGCTGGCATACCAGCACGGGAAAGCTGTCCGAAGGCATCGCCCGTACCGATGCCGGCGCGGGGCAGACCGTGCCGCCCTGATACACGGTGCGCAGCTGCCACTCTCCCTCCGCGCCCGCCTGTGTCCACCAGTACAGCAGCATCCCCTGCTGCGCGCGCGCCGAGCCCGCGCACAGCGCCAGCAGCGCCGCCACGACAAGCGAAATCCGCTTCATTGATCCGTCTCCTGCATGCAACGGGTGAGTGGATCGCGCCGGACGCGCCGACGCGGTACGGGTAGGGCCGGGGCGAATGGTAATCCGTCCCCACACGCCCTCCAACACCGATCCACGCAGTGCGTCCGTGCGGGAGTGGATGATCCGGCCGCTCGGGGGCGCCTCGCCGCTGACGGCGTGCTCGACCGGGGAGCGGCGCTCGCGCAGCGCGAGGCCGATCCACAGCGGGACGGCGACCAGCAGCAGCACGCCCCACATCCC
>NZ_JBMDXM010000174.1:0-5152 GCF_048594345.1 Longimicrobium sp. | reverse complement strand
GGGCGGCGCTTCGGGCGCGGCCGGTGCCGGGGGGCGCGCGGAAATCGGCGCCGCGGGACGGGCTGACGGCGGAGCCGCCGGCGTGGTCGCGGGCGCGGCCGGGGCCTCGTCCGCGGGCGGCGCGGCCGCCGTGTCGACGATGACGGTCACGTCCTTCGGCGGCTGTCCGCCGCGGGTGACCAGGTCGGCGCCGCGGTCGGCGGCGGCCACGGCCGCCTCGCCCTCGATCGCCTCCACGGCGTCGGCGATCGGCGACGCGGTGGTGTCGGCCTCGGCGCGCGTCTGCGCCGGGGCGGGGCCGGCGGCCACGTCCGTCTGCGCGGCGGCGACGGGCGCGGCGGGCTCTGCCGCGGCTTCCGCGGGTGCGGCGGCTTCCTCGGCGGCGGGGGGCAGGTCTTCACGCTTGCGGCGGCGGCGCCCGCCCACCGGCGCGTCTTCGGCGGCGGCGGGGGGCGCGGCGATGGCGTGGCCGTGGCGGCGCTCGCGCTCGACCACGGTGCGCAGGCGCGCCACGTGTTCGTCCGCCAGGTCGCTCATGTGGCTGCGCACGGGCACGTCCATCTCCCGGAGGAGGTGCACCAAGGCCTCAGCCGGAACGTCCAGCTCCTTGGCGACTTCAAAGACTCGCATCAGTACGGCTCTCCTCCTCCACGGTCCTGCTGCAGTGTCGGCGCGGCGGCCAGTTCCATGGCGCGCCTCGCGAAACTCGGGTCTATGATTCCGACGGCCGATACCGGGCCCTTGCCCAGCGCGGCGCCCAGGTCGGCCTGGTTTGAACCAACAGCGAAAGGGATCCCGCGCGCCTCGAGCAGCGGGACCAGCTTGCGGGCCTGCGTGGGCGAGGCGTCGGCGGCCAGAACCGCCGCCGCCACCTTTCCGTCACGCGCGGCGCCGCGCCCCATGTCCGTGCCCGTCACAAGGGCGCGTGCGCGCGCCGCCAGCCCCAGCAGGGACAGCAGCGCGCGCTCCGACGCGCCGGATCCATCACGAGGCGCGCCCTCCATACGGCTATTTCGAACCCGGCAAGTTCTCCGAATCGGACCCGAAAGTCAAGTCCGTACCGGCATCTTCGCCGCCTTCGTCCCCGCCCGCGGCCTCGGCGGACGGCGCCTCGCCGCCCTCTTCGGCCACCGCGCCCTCGTCCTCCTCATCCTCCACCGTCAGCCGCTCGATCTCCGACATCAGCCGGTCCGCCTCGTCGGCGCCCAGCCCGGGGATGCGCAGGAAGTCCTCGCGCTCCATGTCGATCACGTCGAAGAACGTGCTGTAGCCGGCGGCCTCCAGCGCGGCCAGCGTGGCCGGCGCCAGGTCCAGGTCGCGCAGCGAGAAGTCGGTGTTGTCGTACTCGCCCTCGTCGCTCCCGCCGCCGAACAGCGCCGCCTCGGCCCCGCGCTCCAGCCACTCGCGGCTGCCGAACAGGTCCAGCTGCCAGCCGATCAGCTGGCTGGCCAGGCGCACGTTCTGCCCGTTGCGGCCGATGGCCAGCGACAGCTGGTCCTCGTCCACGATGGCCGTCATCGTGCGCGTCTCGTAGTTGCTGATCACCTTGGCCACGCGGGCCGGGGCCAGCGCGCGCTTGGCGTAGATCTCGGGGTCCGGGTGCCAGGGCACGATGTCGATGCGCTCGCCGCCCAGCTCCTGCACCACCGCGCGGACGCGGCTTCCCTTCAGCCCCACGCAGGCGCCCACCGGATCGATCGACTCGTCGCGCGAGCTCACCGCGATCTTGCTGCGGAAGCCCACTTCGCGCGCGGCGCCGCGGATCTCCACGATCCCCTGCTGGATCTCGGGCACCTCGAGCTTGAACAGCGCGGCCACGAACAGCGGATCGGCACGGGACAGGATCAGGCGCGGCCCCTTGGGCGTCTCTTCCACCTTCTTGAGCACGGCGCGGATCGGGTCGCCCTGGCGGAACCGCTCGCGCGGGTTCTGCTCCTTCCACGGGATGATGGCGTCGGCGTCGCGCGAGCGGTTGAGCATCAGCACCAGCTTGCCGCGCTCCACCTGCTGGGTTTCGCCGCTCAGCAGCTCGCCCACGCGGTGCTCGTACTCGTCGCGGATCTTCTGGCGCTCGCCCTCGCGGACGCGCTGCAGGATGCGCTGCTTGGCCGCCATCACGGCGTTGCGGCCAAAGTGCGCGAACTCCACCGGCACCTCGAGAATGTCGCCCACCTCGAACTCGGGGTCGTCCCAGCGCGCCTCTTCCAGCAGGATCTGCCGCGACGAATCCTCCACCTCGGCCACCACCTCCTTGAGGACGGTGATGCCGATCTTGCCCGTGTCCTCGTCGATCTCGATCTCGGCTTCCACGTTGGGGCCGTAGCGCTTGGCCAGGGCCGCCAGAATGCCGTCCTTGATCAGGTCGTGCAGCTCGTCGCGCGAGATGGACTTGTTCGCCGTCATCTCGCGGAACGCCGCCAGGATCTGCGTTGCGTTGCTCATCGTTGGCCGTCTTCCCTTAGTCTGTCAGGTGAGCGCGCGGGGAATGCTTCAGCGGCCCTTCCCGCCGCGCTCCCAGCGGTAGACCAGGTTGCCCCGGTCGATCTCCGCCAGCGGAATCTCTACTTCTTCACCGTCGCCCAGGCGCAGCGCCACGCGCTGTCCGCCCTCCTCCTCGCCCCGCAGCCCCAGGAGCGTGCCCTCCAGCCGCTTTGCCCGGCCGGCCAGCTCGCCGCGTCCCTTGACCGCCACCTCCACGCCCGCGAATCGCTCCCAGTCGCGGGTTCGCACCAGCGGGCGCTCCACGCCGGGTGACGAGACCTCCAGCACGTAGCGGTCGGACAGCCCCTCGCGCTGATCCAGCCACGGCTCCAGCGCGCGGCTGATGGAGGTGCAGTCGTCGATGGAGACGGCGGGCTCGCCGGGCTTGCTGTCGGGGCGGTCCACGTACAGCCGCAGGATGGGGCGTGCGCGGCTTCCCGCCTGCTCCAGCACCACCATCTCGTAGCCCATCTCCTCCACGCGCTGCTCCACCTCGCGCGCCAGGGTTTCGTCGTGCACCGCGCCTCCGCCTTGCAGGTGTGTTTGGGCAAATAAAAAAGCGGGGCCAACCGCACCCCACTTCAGTCGCGATCCGCCGCGGGGGCGTTCGCAGGCCATGGACACCTGCTGAATATAGGCTCCGGGCGGGCTGCGCGCAATCCGCGTGCTCGTTTTGGAGGAGTGGGAGGGTGAACGGGTGAGGGGGTGATGGATTCGCGGGAGGTGTGAGCCATCGCGCCGTTCGGGGTCCGGTGCCGGGTCCACAAAAGATTGGGGCTCACACGGAGTCAACGGGGTCAACGGAGTTTTCTCGTGCCGTTTCCTCCGCTTCGTGCGTGATTCACGAAAGAAGGGCCTCACACAGAGTTAACAGAGTCAACAGAGTTTTTTCTTGCCGCTTCGTCTGGATCTCCAGGTCAGGACGGGATTCCCAGGTATCGGGTGCAGGTGAGGGACGTCGACGAGGCAGGATCTTTTGTGAAGGCCTTGGAAACGGGAGGTAGATGGAATGCGGCAGGGGGCCATGAGAATTTTTTTGAGGAGGGACGTGGATCGGTGGATGAGCTTCCGTACCGCATGGGATCACGTAGATCGCACCACCTGATGCGCGATCTTGAGAACCGTCTGTACACCGAAATGAAGGGGAGCGGCACGTCGCCATGACGGATGCGGAGAGGGAAATCCCGGGGGATGGAAGTACGCACCGTGGCGGGTGAAGATTGATTGTGCATTCTGCATAAGGATGGTAGGATAGTATCAATGTCAGGAGCACCCGCGGGAGGGCACGATGAAGAGAAAAGGTCAGGGCTCCCCGCCCGACGATCCAGAGCAGCCGCCGGAGGAGCAGGTGTACGATCAAGAGCCTGTCGAGCCTTCCATGGTGCGTGAACGACCTCGCATGGCGTACCGCGCCACGCCGCAAATCGGCGCGCGCAGCCTGCTGGCGGCGGCATTCATCAAGCGCTACTCCAGCCTTCTGGAGCGGCTGGGGCAAGCCGCCCCCGACGACGCCATCGCCGACGCACTCGCGGCGCCCGACGAAGTGGGCGGGCTGGCGGCGCTGCTGGCGCAGGTGGGCCCCGACACCGCGCGCGCCACCGACCCGCTGGCATCGGCACGGGCGCGGGGCGCGCAGGCCAAGGGCGAGCTGCTGCGGCAGGCCGGCGGTGCGCTGCGCCTGGGCGAGGCGGCGCACCGGCTGGGCGTAAGCCCGCAGGCGGTGCACGCGCGGCGCAAGCGCGGCACGCTGCTGGCCGTGCCCCAGGCCAACGGCGAATGGCTGTACCCCGCCTGCCAGTTTGGCCCCGACGGCGCACTGCCGGGGCTGGGGTTGGTGCTGGAGGCGTTCGGCGTGCGCGGCCCCTGGACGCAGCTGTCCGTGCTGCTGGCGCCCGCGCAGGCGCTGGGCGGACGCACGCCGCTGCAGGCGCTGCAGGCCGGCGAGGCCGCCGCGGCGGCGCAGGCGGTGTCCACGTACGGCGAGTACATCGCGTGAGCGGCACGCCTTCGGCGGGGGCGCCCGGCCCCCCGCCCCTGCCGCCGGCGGACCTGCACGCCCGGCGGCTGCCGATCCATGTGCACGAGGTGGCGTGGAAGCTGTGGCGCGTTCACCCCGGCGACCGATCGCCACTGTTTTTCAGCCCGGCAAAGGGGCTGCCGCCGCGCGGACGATGGGACGCGCCGGACGGCCGGTTCCGCGTGTGCTACATGGCCGAGCGCTCGTTCGGCGCGTTCGCGGAGACGTTTCTGCGCCAGCCGGGGACGATGCTGCTGGAGACGGAGGACGTGCGGGCGCGCAACCTGGCCCGCATCCAGGCGCTCGCCCCGCTGCGGCTGGTGGCGATGCACGGGCCGGGACTGCACGCGGTCGGTGCCACCGCGGCCTCGTGCACGGGGGAGTATGCGGTTTCGCAGGCGTGGGCGGCGGCGCTGCACGATCATCCCGACGCACCCGACGGCATTCGCTACCGCACGCGCCACGATGACGATGATTTCGCCATTGCCCTGTTCGACCGCGCGGAGCGGATGGTGGCCGACGTGGAGAGCGCGTCCCTGCTCCATCCATCGAACGTGCGGTACCTGGCTGACTGCCTGGACCGCTATGGGGTGGGATTGATCTGACCGTCGCGTCCACACGGTGGATGCAGAAACGCGGACGCGCGGAGGATGA
>NZ_JBMDXM010000173.1:0-66732 GCF_048594345.1 Longimicrobium sp. | reverse complement strand
TGGATCATCGACTCCATGTCGTTCATCGCGGCCGTCTTGGGCGGCAGGATGACGCGGGGGTCGTCGACGTTGATGGGGCCGCCCGGCAGGCGGTCGATGGCCTGGCGCAGGATGCGCACGCTCTGCCGCATCTCTTCCATGCGGCACAGGTAGCGGTCGTAGATGTCGCCGTGCTCGCCCACCGGCACGTCGAAGTCGTACGTCTCGTAGTCGTAGTACGGCCGGTCCTTGCGCACGTCGTAGCTCACGCCCGAGGCGCGCAGGTTGGGGCCGCTGAGCCCCCAGTTCACCGCGTCGGCGCCGCTGATGCCGCCCACGTCCTGCGTGCGCCCGATCCAGATGGCGTTGTTGGTCAGCAGCGTGTCGACCTCGTCCAGCACGGGAAGGAACCCGGTCAGGAACTGGCTCAGGTCGTCCACCCACCCGGCCGGCAGGTCCGCCATCATCCCCCCGATGCGGGTGGAGCTGGTGGTGATGCGCGCGCCGGTGAGCTTTTCGTGCAGGTCGTAGATCTTTTCGCGCTGCTGGAACGTGTACAGGAAGACCGTGAACGCGCCCAGGTCGATCCCCGTGGTCCCCAGCCACAGCAGGTGGCTGAAGATGCGGTCCAGCTCCATGCACATCACCCGCACCACCTTGCACCGCTCGGTCACCTCGATGCCCATCATCTTTTCGACGGCCATCGCGTAGGCGCAGTTGTAGATCAGCGGCGCCAGGTAGTCCATGCGGTCGGTAAGCGGGACGATCTGGTTCCAGTCCCGGTACTCGCCCAGCTTTTCAAAGCTGGAGTGCAGGTAGCCGATGTGCGGGATGCAGCGGATGACGGTTTCGCCGTCCAGCTCCAGCACCAGGCGCAGCACCCCGTGCGTGGCCGGGTGCTGCGGGCCGATGTTGATGAGCATGTGCTCGCCCGCGATGTCCTCGTGCACCTCGCGGGCTTCGCCCTGCACGGGGATGATGGGGGCGTGCACCAGCGCGCCCCCGGAGCTCAGCTCGGGGGTGCGGGTGACGTTGTATACCACACGGCGCAGTGCCATCAGCCCGCTCCTCCCATGCCGCCAAACTGTCCCTGCTGGTCGCCGCCTTCACCGGGGTTGAACACCTCCGGCAGCCCCTGCCCCAGCATGTGGGCGATCTCCAGCTCCTGCGGCGAGTAGTGGTCCTCGGTCTTCATCGAAAGCGAGCGCCGCGTCTGCTCCGCGCGGCTGAAGCGCCCGCGCAGGGGAAAGTCCTTCCGCAGCGGGTGCCCCTCGGCGTAGTTGTACGGCATCAGGATGCGGCGCAGGTCCGGGTGTCCCCGGAACACCACGCCGAACATGTCGTAGACCTCGCGCTCCAGCCAGTCGGCGGCGCGCCAGAGAAAGTAGACGGTGTCGATTTCCAGCGCATCCAGCGGCAGCTCGCACTTTACGCGCAGGTTCAGCTTGCGCGGGATGGACCACAGCTGGTAGACCACCTGGATCATCCGCCCGCCGCCGTAGTCGACGGCGGTCAGGTCCTGCAGGAAGTCGTACTCCTGCTGGTCGCGCAGCCAGCCCAGGATCTCCACGGCGCGCCGCGGCGGGATGTAGACGATGTGCTCGTCGCCCGCCACCAGCTCGTGCCGCAGCACGCCCTCGCCAAACTCCGCGCGCAGGGCGTCCACGCTGGGGTGCGGCGGCAGCTCGCCCGCCCGCGGCGGCGCGCCGTCGTCCGGCGCGTCGCTGGGGGCCGGGCCCTGGTCCAGGGAGTCGAGTCCCTTCTTGAAGCCGTCGTTGCTCATGTCAGGTGCACAGAAGTGCCGAGTTCCAAGTACCTGGTTCCCAGTGCCAGAGGATCCGGCACCTGGCACCAGGCACTCGGTACGTCTTCTTCACGGGCTGCGGTCCGAGACGCGGACGACGGCCCCCGTGCTCACCAGCCCGCTGGCGCGGTTCTGGTTGGTGCTGTTGCCGAACGGAAGGGTGATGCGGTCCACCACCTCCTGCGGCAGGTAGCTCCCCGTCTCGGGAAGCTGGTCCACCGCGTTCCACTCGTCCTCGGACGTGGCGGCGCTGCGGCGGATCTTTTCCTGGATCATCAGGATGCCGTACATCAGCCCCTCGGGGCGCGGCGGGCATCCGGGCACGTAGACGTCGACGGGGATGATGGTGTCGATCCCCTGCACCATGCTGTACACGTCGAACACGCCGCCGCTGGACGCGCAGGCGCCCATGCTGATGCTCCACTTGGGCGACGGCATCTGCTCCCAGATCTTCTTGAGCACCGGCGCCATCTTGTAGCTCACCCGCCCCGCGCAGATCAGCAGGTCGGCCTGCCGCGGGCTGAAGCTCATGCGCTCCATGCCGAAGCGCGCCAGGTCGTAGCGCGTGGCGGCGGTGGCCATCATCTCGATGGCGCAGCACGCCGTGCCAAACGGCATGGGCCACAGCGAGTTGGTGCGCGCCCAGTTGACGACGGCGTCCAGGCGGGTGGTAAGGAACCCCGGCTGGCCGTCGAAGATGTTGCTGTTCTGCAGGGTGGCCGGCTGCGTGGCGCCGGGCAGTCCCTGGTGCACCGCCAGGCCCTCCGCGTTGCGCGGCTGGCCTTCGGACGGCTCGTTGCTCGACGGGCGCTCGTTCAGTCCCATTCGAGGGCTCCTTTCTTCCACTCGTAGATCAGGCCCACGGTGAGGATGAAGACGAAGATCCCCACCACGGCGAACCCGCCCCATCCCAGCGTGCGCGCGTGCACGGCCCACGGCAGCAGGAACACCGTCTCCACGTCGAAGACGATGAAGAGGATGGCCACCACGTAGAACTTGACCGAGAAGCGCTCGCGGGTGCTTCCCAGCGGCGTCATTCCCGACTCGTACGGGGCGCTCTTGTTCTTGGTGGCGCGTCCCGGGCTGAGCACCTGGGAAAGCACCACCATGCCGATGGCCTGGGCCACCGAGATCCCCAGGAGGATCATCACCGGGATGTAGGGGCGGAGCATGCGCGTCCTGGGCCCTGATCTGACGGTAGTTTGTGAAAACGTTCACTTGCTCGGAGCCGGGCCAAGATACTGCCCCGCGAAACCCCGGTCAAGCAGACACGGCGCCGCGTTGGCGGCCCCTTGCCGCCCCCCGCGCGCGGGGGTAGCTTGGCGCTCCTGTCCAAGCGATCGGCGCAGGCCTGTACACCCGTTTACCGGGCGCGTTCGGGGCCCGCGCGCCGAAGCCCTCCGCGCCCCTTCAAGCTCCGTTCCGCGCCATGAGCATTCGTTCCGACCGGTGGATCCGCCGCATGGCCCGCGACCACGGGATGATCGAGCCGTTCGAGGACGCACAGGTGCGCCAGGGCACCATCAGCTACGGCGTGAGCAGCTACGGCTACGACATGCGTGTGGCCAGCGAGTTCAAGATCTTCACCAACGTCAACAACGCCATCGTCGACCCCAAGGCGTTCAGCGACCGGAGCTTCGTCCCCTTCGAGGGCGACGTCTGCATCGTGCCGCCCAACAGCTTTGCCCTGGCGCGGTCGGTGGAGTACTTCCGCATCCCGCGCAACGTGATCACGCTCTGCGTGGGCAAGTCGACGTACGCGCGGTGCGGCATCATCACCAACGTCACTCCCTTCGAGCCGGAGTGGGAGGGGTACGTGACGCTGGAGATCAGCAACACCACGCCGCTCCCCGCCCGGATCTACGCCAACGAGGGAATCGCGCAGGTGCTGTTCTTCGAGGGCGATCCCGAAGGCCCCGAGGTGAGCTACGCCGACCGCAAGGGCAAGTACCAGGGCCAGACCGGGGTCACCACGCCGCGCCTGTAACTGGGCGCGTGAGTGCGGAAGTGCGTGAGTGCGGGAGTGGCCGATCGGCGGGGTCGCGGACAGCTCGGCTCGACCCGCGGGGCGCCCCCTCCGCGCTCGCGCCACTCGCCCACCTCCCCCAAAACTGCTGGGGGAGGTTGAGTGTCCGCCGTGATCCCGACGCTTCGAACGGGCCTGGTGCGGGATGGTGAGCCGCCACAGGGCGTCGAAGCGGATCGGCTTCTCCCCCCTCCGTGAGGAACGAACGAGGAGGGGCCGGGGGAGGGGCACCTCGCCGTCGCCCGAATCATGCAGTTGATGCCGTTGCAGTCGCCAGAGCCCGTCCGTCGAGAACAGCCGCAGCCCGCGCTGCGCCGCACATACACCCGCACGACCCCATGACCCAGAGCCCCGTCACCCCCGAGCAGATGGATGCCATCCGCGAGGTGGTGAACATCGGCGCCGGCCACGCGGCCACCAACCTGTCGGCCCTTACCGGGCTGACCGTGATGATCTCGGTGCCGCGCATCCAGTGGGCCGACCCCCACGCGCCGCCGGCACTTCCCGGCTCGGGCGACCTGGTGCTGATCACCGTCCCCATCACCGGCGTGAGCGAGGAGGGGGGCGAGCGTGCGTCGCTCATCCTGGCCACGGAAACGGCGCTGCGGATGGTGGCGCTCATGCTGCGCCGCGACCCCTCCCAGCACCAGGAGGTGGGCGCCTTCGAGCGCTCCGCGCTGATGGAGATGGGCAACATCGTCTGCGCGGCGTACGTGGGCGTGCTGGGCACCTTTCTGCACAAGGGCGTGATGATCGGCACGCCCGAGATGCACGTGGGCCCGCGCGAGGAGCTGGACGACCCCACGGCGCACGGACTGGTGATCGAGACGGACTTCACCTTTCTGGCCACCACCTTCGAGGGTGTGTTCGTGCTGAGCCACAGCGACGTGTCGTTCGCCTCGCTGCTCACGGCGCTGGGCTTCAAGAACGTCCAGCGCCCCGGCGGCGCGGCCGCCGCCTGACGTCCTCCGGAATCCTCCATCGATGACCGACTTTCCCGCGTTCTCCGCGGCGGCGCGCCACGAGCACCTGCGCGCGCTGGGCGGAGAGACGTGGGACCTGCTCGTGATCGGCGGCGGCATTACCGGCGCGGCGGCGGCGCGCGACGCCGCGGGGCGCGGGCTGCGGGTGGCGCTGGTTGACTCCGGCGACCTGGCCCGCGGCACCAGCAGCCGCTCCTCGCGCCTGATCCACGGCGGGCTGCGCTACCTGGAAACCGGCAACCTCAAGCTGGTCTTCGAAGCCAGCGCCGAGCGGCGCCGGCTGCTGGCGCTGGCCTCGCACCTGGTGCATCCCCTCCCCTTCCTGTTCCCCGTCTTTCGCAAGGGCCCCGTCGGCTTTCGCAAGCTGCAGGCGGGAATGTGGCTGTACGACGGCCTTTCCCTGTTCCGCAACATCGCGCGCCACCGCATGCTCTCCCGCGACGGGGCGCGCACGGAAGAGCCGCACCTGCGCACGGACGGCCTGGTCGGCGCGGCGGTGTACTACGATGCCTCGGTGGATGACGCCCGCCTTACGCTGGCCAACGCCCGCGGCGCGCACGAGGCGGGCGCGGCGGTGGTGCCGTACGCGGAGGTGGTCGGGTTTCTGAAGGACGGCAAGGGGCTGGCGGGAGCCCGGGTGCGCGACTGCCTGATCGACGGCGCGGAGACGGTGGAGGTGCGCGCCCGCGTGGTGCTGAACGCGACCGGCCCGTGGAGCGACGCGGTGCGCCGGCTGGCGGACCCGGGAATCAAGCCCCGCCTGCGGCCCACCAAGGGGGTGCACATCCTCGTCCGCCGCGACCGGCTGGGGAACCGCCACGCCATCACCTTCCAGTCGCCGGTGGACGGACGAGTGATGTTCGTCCTTCCCTGGGGCGACTTCTCCTACGTGGGGACCACGGACACCGACTACGCCGGCTCCCCCGCCGAGGTGCGCGCGGACGCCGCCGACGTGCGCTACCTGCTGGACTCCGCCAATTCCATCTTCCCCGACGCCAAGCTGACGGGCGACGACGTGGTCAGCACCTGGGCGGGGATCCGCCCGCTGCTGGCGCCCAACCGGCCGGAAGGCGGGCTGGCCGCCAGCGCCACCAGCCGCGAGCACGAGATCTGGCGCGACCGCGGGGGCCTGCTGAACATCGCTGGCGGCAAGCTGACGACGTACCGGGTGATGGCCGGGCAGGTGGTGGACGTGGCCGCGCGCGCGCTCAAGGACGAGCACGGGGTGCAGAGCGGCCACAGCCCCACCGCCGACCTTCCCCTCCCCGGCGACCCGCGTGAGCCGTGGGAGGCGTTCCGCGGCCGCGTGGTCCGCGACGCCGCAGCCGCCGGCCTTGGCGCCGACACGGGCGAGCACCTGGCCCGGGCCTACGGCGAGGACGCGGCTTCGGTGCTGGCCGCCGTGCGCGCGGACGCGGCGCTGGCCGGGCGGCTGATGGCGGGCCACCCTTACATCTGGGCCGAGGTCGCCCACGCCGTCCGCGCCGAGATGGCGATGACGCTGGACGACGTGATGACGCGCCGCCTGCACCTGTTCTACGAAGCCACGGACGGAGGTCTGGCCGTCGCCGAACAGGCGGCCCGCCTGATGGCCTCCGACCCCGGCATCGGCTGGAGCGATACCGAGATCGCCGCGCAGGTGGACGCATACCGCGCGGCCGTGGAGGAAAACCGCGGTTTCGGCACGTAAGCGGATTCAGACAGGAGGGATCCCGTGGATTTCGCCGCCACGTACCTGGAGGACATGCGCGCCACCGCCGCCACCTACAAGAAGCTGGCGGACGAAGCGATGGCGCAGGTGGAGGATGCGCAGTTCGCCACAACGCTGGGCGGCGAGGAGAACAGCATCGCGCTGATCGTAAAGCACATGGCGGGGAACCTGCGCTCGCGGTGGACCGACTTTCTGACCACCGACGGCGAAAAGCCCGACCGTGACCGCGACGCGGAGTTCGAGCTGGGCGGAGACGACGCGCGGGCGGTGGTGATGGAGGCGTGGGAGCGCGGCTGGGCGACATTCCTGGGCACGCTGGAGGCGCTGAAGCCGGACGACCTTGCGCGCACGGTCCGGATTCGCGGCGAGCCGCAGACGGTGATCCGCGCCATCGACCGCGGTGTGGCGCACGCCAGCTACCACGTGGGGCAGATCGTGCTGCTGGCCAAGCACTTCGCCGGGCCGGAGTGGCGCACGCTCAGCATCCCGCGCCGGCAGTCGCGGCAGCTCAACGCCGGGATGGCCGAGAAGCACGGGCGCTGAGGAGGGGCTTGCGTGGGGGCGGGATGTTCGGTATAATGCCGGTCAGCAGGAAAAGCGTAAAGGTACCTCCCCGGTGACAAGAGCCCATGGGGCTCTCCCTTCTTGCAAGGGTAGCTGGGGAGGTCGCTTTTTATGTATGTACCTCTCGGAACGCCTCCCACTCGCTCCGGATCCAGCACCGGATCAGCTCGTACGGCCGCTCATCCCCGCGAAGCCTGCGCTGCACCGCCCACGTGCAGTAGTCCACCGCCTGCAGCCCCGCGTGCGTGGCGGAGTTGTGGTGGACGATGGAGAACGGCCGCCCCTTCAGCGACTCCCGAAGCGCCGTCCGGAACGCCTTTTCCAGCGCCTTGCGCTCCCGCTGCACCGGCAGGCTGTCGGTGATGATGACGATGGGCTCGTCCACGTCGCGGAAGCGGTCCAGCACGCTGTCCATCAGCACGTGCGCCAGGTGCCGGTAGAACTCGAACGGATCGCGCAACTCGGCTGGCGTCAGGCACTTCTCCACCACCAGCACGTCGACCTCGAATCCGCCCACGGCGGCCAGGGTGGAGAACACCTGGTTCCGCACCGCCTGCCGGTCCTCCGCGGCGTGAAAGCACTCCAGCTCCAGCCCCTGCTCCAGGAACGCGTACCGCAACCGGGCGAACGCCGCCGTCAGCGGCCCAGGATCGCGCAGCGTGAGCGAGCCGAAGCAGAACCAGCGGGAGCCGTTCTCGGAGAAGTCCAGGTTCCCCGATTCGTCGAAAAAGAGATAGACCGCCACCCAAGCCTCCCCATCCCCAGAAAGCCTTGCCCGTGAAGTCGCGCAGGGTCCGGTTTGATGCCGACCATACATACTCACTCCGTTCACTTCGGGCAAGCGCCTCCGGGCGGGGATCAGGCTGTCATTCTGCTTCGCTCGGCTCCGCGACGACGTCCGGGGTGGCGGTGGCGACGTAGCCCAGGCACCGCAGCACGGGGGTGCGGGGATACCTGGGAAAGCGGGGATCGACGTCGGAAAGCTGGCAGAGAAAGAAGCGCGAGCCGCGGCGCGTGTCCACGATGCGGACGTTGGCGCACGATTCGCACAGGCCGGCGGGTGGGGCGTACGGCTGTCTCATGCGTCACGCCCCGCGGGCCGGGGCGCGGGATCGGGCTCCGCCCGCGGCTTCAGCGCGCCGGAAAGCGAGTAGCTGAAGTACAGGAACACGGCTCCGAATCCCAGGAAAAGCAGCACGCGAAAGAGCGGATCCAGCCGCTCCAGGTCTACCAGAAACAGCTTGGCGACGGTGGCCAGCAGGGTCCAGATGGCCACCCTCTCGGCCGTGGGCCACCGCTGCCGCATCGCCAGCAGCAGCAGCCCCAGCGCGTACGCGCCCCAGACGATGGTGGCGTACCCCTGCCCCCCCTCCAACTGCGCCAGCTGCCGCCACACCCACCCCAGCACCGCCACGTGCGCCCAGATGCGGTACGACAGCATCGCCGGGCGCGTGCGGACCACGAACGAGATGGCGAACCCGGCCGCGATCGCCGCCAGGTCCGCGGCCACGCGGCGCGCGCTCACGTCGGCGTTCTGCACCAGGCGGAACAGCACCCAGGCGGCGACCAGGGTAAAGCCCCGGTGCGCCAGCCAGCGGATCGCCGCGCCGGCGCCGTACGCGGCCAGCAGGTGCAGGGCCAGCGCCTGCGCCGCGAGCGCCACCAGCAGCGCCTCCCCGTTCAGCGCGCCGAAGCAGCCGGCCGGCAGCAGCACGGCCGCAGCGAACAGGAGCACGCGCGATAGCCGCGCGTCCACCCGCCACAACGCCGCCGCGGCCAGCGCATAGACGGCGGCGGCGCCGGCGGTCAACGCGCCCCACGCGTCCGGCTCCATCCGCCACACCAGCGCCGTCGTTGCCGTGAACATCGCGGGCGGAGCCAGGGACACGCCGTACCAGTGCAGCGCATCCCAGTCCCGCCAGCGGCGCTCGTGCGTCTGCCCGTCCACCGAAGCGCGGCGGGCGGCGGCAACGAAGGCCACGCGGCGAGCCAGCGGCAGCACGCCCAGCACCACCCACGCGAACAGCGCCGCGCCCTGCATCCATCCCCGCGCGTTGCCCGAAGCGGCAAGCGCGGCGGAGAAGGCGTTGGCGTACGAGGCCAGGAGCACCCAGCCGAACGCCATCGAGGTCCACAGCACGGAGCGCCAGCCGCGGCGCAGGTACGGCACCACGGTCCACGCCAGCACGGCGGAGGTGTACAGCGCCAGCCCGCGCGGCGACGCGTACGAGATCCCCAAAATCAGTGGCGTCCCCAGCCCGCCGAACGCGCCCACGATGGCCAGCGCCGGCTGGCTGCGCCATAGCGCCAGGACGAACGCGCCCGTCGTAATCGCCACCATCCCCGCGAACGCGGCGGCGTAGCCGATCAGCGCGTACAGGTTGAACGCGGCCCAGCCGGTCAGGTAGAAGGTCGCGATGCCGCCGCCCAGCAGCACGGAGCCAAAGCGCCGCCGCTCGTCCATCCGCAGCCCCAGCGCGGTGAGCACGGCACCCACCGCCGCCCCAAAGCCCACGCGCACCCCGGGCGTGAGCCATCCCATGTCGATGGAGTAGCGGAAGAGCAGCGCCACCCCCAGCAGCAACATGATGATGCCCAGCCGGTTGAGCCACGTCTGCCCGTCCCATGCGAACGGGCTGGCGCCGTCGTCCGGCAGCCACTCCCGCGCGCGGTCCGCCACCGACGGGCGGATGCGTCCCCGCTCCGGCTCCGCCGCGGTGACGAGCGGCGCCGGTGCGGCGGCAACGGGCGCAGCGGCGGCGGGACGATGCGCGGCCGTGTCCGCATCCGCCGGGAGGGGCGGAAGGCGGCGGCTCAGCTCCTCGACCAGCCGCTCCAGGCGCTCCAGGCGTTCGTTCAGCGAGGCGTCATCCAATCGGCTCATACGTTCTGCCTGGTGTGTCGGACCGGATCGCCTCCTCCGCCTCCACCCACATGCGCACCCCCTCCGGCATCGGGGGCGATTCCAGCCGCCACGGCGATGCATCCACCAGCTGCTGCGGCAGCACCCGCCCCTCGGGTCCGATGAACGCCGCCTTTACGACCGCCCGCGCGATCTCGTCGCCGCCGCGGACGAAGCGCTGCTCCATGTAGAACCACCGGGCGTCCCAGCACAGCGTCCGGGTGTGGATGGCGAACCGCTGACCCAGGCCCAGCGAGCGGCGGAAGCGGATCGTCAGCGAGGCGATGACCGGGTTCCACCTGCGCCGCCGCAGCTCGCCGACCACCCCCATCCGGAATATCAGGTCCACGCGCCCCAGGTCCATCAGCGTCAGGGCGCGGCCGTTGTTCAGGTGAAGGTTCAGGTCCAGGTCGGTGGGAAGGACGCGGGCGTGGATGACGGATTCATCCAGCGGCCCCAGCCGCGGCGCACGCCACGCGCGCAGGATGACGAGCAGCAGCCGGAAGAGGAGGTTCATGCGGGCGACGGCGAGATGGACACGGATGATGCCACCGGAATATAGCCCGCCGACCCGGGATAAGGCAGGCGGCGCAGCCGATGGGAGGGCGGTTTCTCGTCATCGACCCGGCCCGTGCGGCGCTACTTCCGCATGATCTTCGGATGCCGGGCAGGATCGATCGGCATCTTGCCGTCCTTGTCCATCAGCCACGGATCGCTCACCTCGCGCGGCAGGGGAAGAGGCGCGTGGGGATCACCGTGCAGGGTGGCGCGCACGCGGCGGCGAAGCGTGCGGTTGGCGATGCGCTTGTCCTTCTTTTCCGACTTCGCGGTGGTGATGCCGCAGATCGGCGTCCTGCGCCGCGAACGGCTCATCGGTTCCTCCCGGTGTTCAGCGGCCCCGCGCCTCCACGTCCCACACCTCGACGATATCGTCGCCGCGCACGCCGTACAGGCGCTCGTGCAGGTTGACGGAGACGCAGACGTGGTTGGGGACGATGCGTACCCGCTCGCCGATCTTCGGACGCCAGCCGGTGCGGGAAAGGTCGAGCAAGCCGTGCTCCTCGGAAACGGATTTCACCACGATTTCCGGGCGGTCCAGCAGCGCGCCGTAACCCACGGTGTCGGCGCGGATCTCCTCCTTGGAGAGCGCCTTGGAGCCCGCGTCCACCACCGCCTGCCCCGGCACGGCGACGGACACGACGGTGGCCAGGACGGAGTACGCGTTCTCGTCCCACCCGCAGGCACCGATCTCGGCGGTGGTGCGGTCGTTGAAGATGCTGGTGCCCGGCCGCACCTCCGTCAGCCCCGCGATCTCGTGCGAGCGCCAGAAGGTGGGGGTCGATCCGCCGCTTACCACCTCCGGCTTCAGCCCCGCCTCTGCCAGCGCCTCCAGCACGACGCCGATCCGCTCCGACAGCGCGCGGATGGCGTCCTCCTGCCGCTCCACCCGGTCGCGGACGTGGCCGGGATAGAACATCACGCCGCGATAGTCGATCCCCTCCTCATCCGCCGCCGCGCGAGCGAGCGCCACCGCGTCGGCGGCGGTCTGCACGCCCACACGCCCCATCCCCGCGTCTACCTCCACCAGCACGCCCACGCGGCGCCCGGCCTCCCGCGCCGCCGCCGCCAGCCCGCCCAACGCCTCCGCCGAGTCCAGTCCCACGGTGAGGCGCACGCGCCGCGGCAGCGCCATCAGCCGCCGCAGCCTGGCCTGGCCGATGGGCGGATAGGCGAGCAGCAGGTCGTCCACGGCCTGCGCCATCACCTCCGCCTCGCGCGGCGTGGCGACGGTGATGCCCACGGCGCCGGCGCGCATCTGCTCGGCCGCCAGCGCGGGGCTCTTGTGCGTCTTGGCGTGCGGCCGCCACGCCAGCCCGTGCGCGCGGCAGTACTCGGACACGCGCCGCAGGTTGCCGTGCATGCGCTCCACGTCCACCAGGGGGACGGGGGTGTCGAGGTCGTGGATGGTGTGGGGCGTCTGCATCTGCGTCGGAATCCGGGTGCGGGATGGATTCCGGAAGGTACGACGGGAGGGCGGGATGCGCGACGGGGGGCCTCCGGGGCCCTCCCCCGGCGGCGCCTGAGAGCGCGCCACCCCCTCCCGCAAACAGCGCGGGAGGGGGGATAAACGACACGCCAAGCCTGGTGTGTGGAGGATGGTTCAGCGCGACCCGCGGCGCCCCCTCCGGGCGGGCACCACCCGCCCACCTCCCCCAAAAACCCCTGGGGGAGGTTGGTGTGGCCGCGGGGACCCGGGCTCGACGAATACGATCCGTCGTCGCGTGAGGGATGCGCGCCCGCAGGGCCGAGACACCGGCGCGCATGCACGGGAGGGGAGGAAACGCGGCGAGGCTGGTGCGCGCCGGGGGCTCGGCGCCGTTGGCAACAGTTGTATCGTTGCCTACGGCGCGCGCAGCCCGACCCGGAGCGCAGCGGAGGGGCACGCCCAAACCCCGCGGCTTCCGTTCATCCCCTTCCCCACCACCGCGAAACGTCAGTACCGCCGCTCGCCGCGCAGGATGGGATCGTTGGGGTCCAGGATGCCGTGCTTGATCTTGAGGTGCTTGTTCTCGCGGCGGAACGCCAGCTGGTCGCGCATGCGCTCCAGGATGTCCTGGTCGACGGTGTCGTCGGTGGGGGCGTCGTGCTTGATGTCACGCCCCTCTTTCTCCGCCGGGCGCGCCAGGATCTTGTCCATGTTCTCGGCGAAAAAGCGCTGCTCGCCGCTCCAGTCGTGGTGCTCCACACGCTGGCGGATGGCCTCGACGTCGCCGGCCAGGTCCTCGGGAAAGTTCAGCAGCCACAGGCCCTCGGGGTCGCGCTGCCCCTCCGTCTCGATGAGCACGCGAAAGAGGCGCCGGTAGTCGGGGTCCTCGAACTCGTCGGGGCCCACGAATTTGGCGCACTCCTCCACCCAGCGCTCGGAGTGGAACATCATCATCAGCAGGTCGCGCTCGGCGCCCATCCGCAGGCGCTTTTGCGGGCTGGAGCGCTGCTCGCGCTCCTCCGGCCGCGACTCGTAGCGCGACAGGTCGGCCTGAAAGCGCGGGCCGCGTCCCGCCTCGCGCTCGCGGCGCCGCTGGTCGTGCACCTGCGCAAAGGTGCGCGGCTGCTCGGTGACGGCGTTGGCCTCGGCCTCCAGCGTCTCCACGGGGACGGAGGTGCGGTCGCTGATGCGCTTGAGGTACAGCCCGCGCACCACCGCGTCGCGCGCCGCGCGGACGGTGGGGAGAAGGACGTCGATGGCGCGGCGCGTCCCCTTGATGCTGGTGAAGAGGCCCTTGCGGTCCAGCAGCTGGATCTTGCGATCCATGATGTCCAGCGAGTCGCTGAGGTACCGCCGCAA
Organism: Longimicrobium sp.; assembly: GCF_048594345.1. Classification (GTDB taxonomy): domain Bacteria; phylum Gemmatimonadota; class Gemmatimonadetes; order Longimicrobiales; family Longimicrobiaceae; genus Longimicrobium. The sequence goes on along the minus strand of NZ_JBMDXM010000173.1, from coordinate 53,417 downwards.
CGCGTCGGCGCCCTGGGCGCGCACCAGCGAGTCGGGGTCCTCGCCCTCCGGCAGCGTGGCCACCAGCACCTCCACACCGGCGCGCAGCAGCTGGTCGCCGTTGCGGAAGGTGGCCTTGAGGCCGGCCTTGTCGCTGTCGTACAGCAGGATGGCGCGCGGGGCGTAGTTGGCGATGAGCGCCGCCTGCTCCTCGGTCATCGCCGTCCCCAGCGGCGCGATGGCGTGGGTGACGCCGTGCGCCGCCAGCGACACGTAGTCCATGTAGCCCTCGACGACGAGCGCCACCTCTTCGCGGCGGATGGAGCCGCGGCTCCACCCCAGCCCGTACAGCGTGCGCCCCTTGCTGTAGACGGGCGACTCGGGGGAGTTGAGGTACTTGGGGACGTGCTCCTCGACCTGCTCCAGCACCCGCCCGCCGAACGCCAGCACCCGCCCGCCCAGGTCCTCGATGGGAAAGATCACCCGGCCGCGAAAGGCGTCATACGGCTCGCGCCCCGTCTTCTTCGCTTCCTTCACCAGGCCGACGGTGAGCAGGTCCGCCGTGTGGAAGCCCGCTTTGCGCGCCGCGTTGCCGAATGCGTCCCACTCCTCCGGCGCCCACCCCAGGCCAAAGCGCTCGATGCTTTCCGGCGTGATGCCGCGGCGGGCCAGGTAGTCGCGGGCGCGCTGCCCGGCGGGCGAGGCCAGCTGCTCCCGGAACCACTGCGCCGCGAAGCCGTTCACCTCGTAAAGGACGCGGTTGGGATCTTCTTCCCGATCGCGCTCCCGGTCCCGCTCGTCGGGGACCTCCACGCCCACGCGCGCCGCCGTCCAGCGCACCGCCTCGGGAAAGGTCATCCCGAGGTGCTTCATCATGAAGTTGTAGACCGTGCCCGCCTCACCGCACGTGAAGCACTTGTAGAAGCCCTTGGCGGGATCGACGGAGAAGTTGGGCCCCTCGCCACCGTGCAGCGGACACGGACCCCGCCAGGTCTTCCCGGTGCGCTTGAGGCGCGTGTGCTCCGAGAGGATCTCTACGAGGTCGGCGCGCTGCCGGATCTCTTCGACGAGGTGGTCCGGGATGGGCAAAGGGAAAGTGCGTTAGTGCGTTAGTGCGTGAGTGCGGGAGTGGAAAGACACGCGAGTGGGCCAACTGACGCACTCACGCACTTCCGCACTCACGCACTCTTCTTCATGCGAACTCCACCACCGTCACGCCGGTGCCGCCCTCGAACAGCTCGCCCGGGCGCTGCACGCTGATCCGCCGGTCGCTCTCCAGCCATTTGCGCACGTGCGCCCGCAACGCGCCGGTGCCCTTGCCGTGGATGATGCGGAACGACGGCAGCCCGGCCATGATGGCGCTGTCCAGCGCGCGCCCCAGTACCACGTCCACCTCGTCCGGGCGCATGCCGCGCAGATCCACCTCCGGCCGCGCGTCCGATCCCGTGCTCACGTAGCCGGCCGACGGGCGCGGCCGCGACTCCGACGGCTGGTCGCCGGAGGCCAGCGGCGTAAGGTCCTCGCGAGGCAGGAGCATGCGCATCGCCCCCGCCTCGACCATCGCCTTGCCGTCGCGCATGTCCACGATGGTCCCCGTGCGCCCCAGCGACTCGATGCGCACCCGCAGGCCCGGCTGCAGCGCCAGCGGCGCGCGGCCTCGGCCTTTTTCGGGGCGGGCGGAGCGCTCCGCCGGCTGCTTTTCTCGCTGGCGGGTAGCGGCCTCCTCCACGCGGCGGCGGGCGGCGCGGGCCGCTTCCTCCAGCTTGTCGGCGTCGGCGGCGTCGCGCACCTCGCGGATGGCGGCCTCCACCTCGGCGCGGGACTGCAGCAGGAGGTCACGCGCCTGCTGCCGGGCGCGGCGCTCGGCGTCCTTCTCCCGCTCCTTCAGTTCCCGCTCGCGGCGCTCCAGCGTTTCGCGCAACTCCCTCGTCTTCGCCAGCTGCCGCGCCAGCTGGTCCGTCTGGTCTGCGAAGTGCTGCTCCTTGGCCTCGAGCTCCAGCAGCAGTTTGGCCACGTCGCGCTCGCCGGCGGGGAGCGTGGCTTCCGCCTCTTCCAGCAGCCGCGGCTCCAGCCCCAGCCGCCGCGCGATGGCCAGGCCGTACGAGCGGCCGGGGATCCCCTTGAGCAGCCGGTACGTGGGCTGCAGCCGCTCGGCGTCGAACTGCAGCGACGCGTTGATGATCCCCCGCTCTTCCGTGGCCAGCAGCTTGAGCTGCCCCAGGTGCGTGGTGGCGACGGTAAAGCAGGAGCGGCGCGTCAGCTCCACCAGCACGGCGCGGGCGAGCGCGGCGCCCTCCTGCGGGTCCGTGCCGCTGCCGATCTCGTCCGTCAGCACCAGCGACCGCCAGTCGGCGCCGTCCAGCACCTCGCGCAGGTTCTTGAGGTGCGCGGAGAAGGTGGACAGCGACGCTTCGATGCTCTGCTCGTCGCCCACGTCCGCGAACACGTCCAGGAACACCGGCAGCCTGGTCCCCGGGCCGACCGGCGGGACGATGCCGCTCTGCGCCAGGACCGAGATCAGGCCGATCGCCTTGAGCAGCACCGTCTTGCCGCCCGTGTTGGGGCCGGAGATCAGCAGCGTGCGCTCGCCCCGGTCCATCCGCAGGTCGAACGGCACCACCTCCGCCGACTTTGCCTGCAGGATGGGATGATAGCCGCGGACGACCTCGTACTCCTCCGTCCCCGCCTCCAGGATCTTTGGCGCGCGGCCGTCCGTCCGCAGCGCGTAGCGGGCCCGCGCGTACAGCGAGTCCAGCGCGACCAGGGCGGACAGCGAGGCCAGCAGATCGGGCTGCAGCGGGCGCAGGCGGGTCGTCAGCTCGCGGAGGATGCGGGTGACCTCGCGCGCCTCTTCGGCCTCCAGGGTCCGCAGGCGGTTCATCATCTCCACCGCGGCCGGCGGCTCCACGAACAGCGTGGCGCCCGTCGCCGACTCGTCGTGGACAATGCCGCCCACCTCGCCCCGCCCTTCGCGGCGCACGGGGATCACGTAGCGCCCCTCGCGCACCGTGACCGACGCGTCCGACACCTGGTAGTGCGAGGGAAGCGAGGCCATGTACGACGCCAGCCGCTCCACCAGCCGGTTGCGCGCGCCCTTGATCTCGCGCCGCAGCCGGTAGAGCGCAGGGCTGGCCTCGTCGCGCACCAGCCCGGCGTCATCCAGGGTGCGGCCGATCTCCGCCTCGTCCTTTTCGCGCTCCACCAGCCCGCCGGAGATCAGCGCCAGGTACGGCAGCGAGCCGGCGTTCTGCGCCACCGCGCGGCGCGTGGTGCGCGACGAAGCCAGGAGGACGCCCACGTCGCGCAGCTGTGGGCCGTCCAGCACCGAGCCCTCCACGCGCAGCTTGCGCACCCCCTCGCGGATGTCGGGGATGGCGGGGACGGACCAGCCGCTGTCGCCGCGCAGAAAGGATCGCATCTCCTCCACGCGCGCCAGCTCGGGCTCGATGAAACCCAGGTCGGCGCTGGGCGACAGCGCGCGCACCGCGTCGGCGCCCAGGCCGGACGAGGCAAATCGCGCCACGAGGTCCAGCGCCTCGCGATACTCCAGGACGTTCAGTGCGTGCGGGTTCATCCGGTCGGGCCAGCTGCTGCTCGGGTCTCTCGCGCGGAACCGGGAAAGATAACCTCCCCGCGCCGCGCCCCGTACCCCCGGCCCCCGCCGCCGGTCCAGCCACGCGCCCGCTACCGAAGAATAGCCGAAGAAAGGAAGGATGGGAAGCCGGCCGAATGCGCCACTCGCGGTGCGCCCGAGGGAAGGAAGAGGCAGAAGGTGCTCCCTTCACCGGGGCGCGAGGCCACCTCCAGCGTGCCCCCCTGCAGCTCCGCCAGCCGCCGCGCGATCGGCAGCCCCAGCCCCGTGCCCACCCCCGGCTCGCCCAGCTGCACGAACTCTTCGAAGATGCGGTCCAGGTCGCCGGGGGGAATGCCGGGGCCGTGGTCCGACACCTCCACCAGCACGCCGCCCTCCGTGGGCCCAAGCCGCACCTCCACCGGCTGCCCGTGGCCGAACTTGACGGCATTGGAAAGGAGGTTGAGCAGGATCTGCCGCACCCGCCGCGCGTCGCCCGTGACCACGAGCGGGCGCTCGGCCACGTGGACGGAAAGGTGGCACCCGTGCTCCAGCGCCAGCGGCGACAGCCCGTCCACCACGCTCTCCACCAGCTCCGCCGTCTCCACGTCCTCCACCCGCGTCTCCAGCCGCCCGGCCTCCAGCCGCGACAGGTCCAGCAGGTCGTTGATCAGGTCCAGCAGGTGGCGCGCGGAGCTCTGCGAGCGGTCCACCGCCTCGCGCTGGGCGGTGGTGAGCGGGTCGTAGACGCCGGACAGGAGGAGGTCGTTGTACAGCATCACGGCGCTCACCGGCGTCCGCAGCTCGTGGCTGACCATGGCGTAAAAGCGGTCGCGCGCCAGGATGGCCTGCTCGCGATCCCGCTCCGCCCGCACCCGCTCGGTGACGTCGATCCCCACGCCGATCACGGCGGGGCGGCCGTCGAGCACGGTCCGGTTGCCGTGCACCTCCAGGTGGATGATGGAGCCGTCCGTCCGCACGCCGCGCAGGCAGTACTGCACCTCGTCCACCTCGCCCTCGATGCGGCGGCGGATATTCTCGCGTACCTTGTCCCGGTCCTCGGGCGCCACCAGCTCCAGCAGGTCGTGCGGGGAGTCCAGCCAGTCCACCGGCAGGCCGAAGACCTGGCGGAAACGCGGGTTGATGTAGCGGAAGACGCCGTCCTGCATCACGTAGATCCCCACCAGCGACTGCTCCACCACGCCGCGGAACAGCTGCTCGGCCTGGGCCAGCGCGGACGAGGCGCGTTCACGCTCCGCCTGCGAGCGCCGCCACTCGATTTCCGTCACCGCCAGCGCGGCCAGGTCGCGCAGCGCGGCCAGCGACTCCCTGGGCCACTCGTGCGGCTGCGTGTCGGCGACGCAGAGGACGCCGACCGCGTGGCCGTCCGCCGTCACCAGCGGCACGCCTGCGTACGCGCGCACCCCCCACGCCCGCATGGCCGCGTCGACGGCCACGCGCGGTTCGTGCTGAACGTCGGGAATGACGAGCGGCCGGCCGCCGGCGATCACGTGCCCGCAGATGGACCGGCCCACCGGAATGGCGTGCGGCAGTCCCTGGCCCAGGGTGGCGCCCGCCACGCTCTTGACCCACTGGTGCTCTCCGTCGATCAGCGACAGCAGCGAGATGGGCGCGGACAGCAGGTGCACGGCCAGGCGGGTCAGGCGGTCGAACGCTTCTTCGGGCGGGGTGCCGGCAAGGGAGGTGGCGCCGAGCGCGGCCAGCCGGGCGGGGTGGTGCAGCAGGTCGGCGGGGTCGGTGGACATGGCGGGAGGACCGGCACGGGTGCGGAAGAAACGGCACCTGGACTGATGCCGCAAGTTGGATGCGGCGGGGTGCGGTGCGCAAGGGAAATGGCGGAGTGGGAGTGGCGGGTGAACGGGTGAACGGGTGAACGGGTGTGATGGTGTGATGGTGTGATGCGGATTGTCGTCGTCGCGTGAGGGATGCGCGCCCGCAGGGCCGAGACACCGGCGCGCATGCATGGGCGCCGAGGGAACGGGCCGGATGCCGAGCCCCCGGCGCGCAGCGGAGGGACACGCCCAAATCCCGCGGTTCATCTGGCCTTTACCGCACCCGCAGCACCCTCCCGACACGCGGTCCGCCTTGACACGGCGGCGCAATCGCCTAGTCTACGCCGCATGCCACACACACCCGAACGCCCGTACACGCCGGTCGTAGAGGACTACCTCAAGGCCGTGTGGATGCTGCAGCAGGTGGAGTCGCCGGTCTCCACCTCGCGCATCGCGGAACGGCTGGGGCTGACCGCCGCGGCCGTCACCGCCATGGTCAAGCGCCTGGCCGAGCAGGATCTGCTGCGCCACGAACCCTACTACGGCGTGCGCCTTACCGCCGCGGGCGAGCTGGAGGCGCTGCGCATTATCCGGCGGCACCGGGTGCTGGAGCTGTTCCTGGTGGAAAAGCTGGGCTACGAATGGGACCGCGTGCACGACGAGGCCGAACGCCTGGAGCACGCCGCCAGCGACGAGCTGATCGAGCGGCTGGCGCGGCTGATGGGCGAGCCGGAGCGCGACCCGCACGGCAGCGCCATCCCCACCGCCAGCGGCGAGGTGGACCGCGGCGCCTACCCCGCCCTGGGCGACCTGTCACCGGGCGAGCGGCGGCGCATTCTGGAGGTGCAGGTGCAGGAGCCGGAGCAGCTTCGCTACCTGGGCTCGCTCAACCTGCGGCCCGGCGCGCAGGTGGAGGTGGTGGAGAAGTTTCCGTTCGAGGGACCCATCTCGCTGTCGATCAACGGCGCGCCCGCGGTGATCTCGCACTCTCTGGCGCAGCGCATCCGGGTGCGGCAGGAAGAGACAAGCTGAGGAAGGATGATCCAGGGATCGGGACCGGGGGACTCGACCACCTCCTCCTCCTTTCTCCTTGTCCCTTCGTCGTTGGCCGGGCTTTTGCTCCGCCCCGCGCGGACGTCAGGAACCTTCCCGAGACCGGAAAGCAGACGATGCGGCAGATTCTGAAGTTGCTGGTTGGCGTAGCGGCGGTGGGCGTGGTGGTGGCGGCCTTCCGCGACTCCGGCCGCCAGCGGTGGCTGCGCCCCGCCATGCCCTTTGGTGGCGGCGATGACGACGAGGGGGGCGAGTTTGCGCCCGGCGGCCAGGAGCCGGTGCTGGGGTACGACGGCATGGACCGCGACACCCTGCTGGACTGGCTGCGCGACGCCGACCTGGACCGCTCCACCCTGCTGCGCATCCAGGCCTACGAAAGCGCCAACGAAGCCCGCGGCCCCGTCCTCGACGCCGTCGAAGACATGCTGGGCTGAGGCGCCGCAGGCCCTTACCGTGAACGACAGAGAGGCCGTCCACCTTCGCGGTGGACGGCCTCACTCGTTGTATGGGGGATCAGGCCGCAAGCTCGTCGGTTGCAGGCTCTACGACGTCCAGCAGGCGAACCGGTGTGTCAAATTCATCGGGAAAATCCGGCTCGTTGATCGTGCGGACCCGCACGACTTGCTCACCACGACGGATGAATCCACGGTCTTCGATGACGACTGCCTCCAGAAAGCTTCCCGGAAGCCGATATCGAACACGTGTACCCACCCGTAGCTTCTGTGGCCGGCTCTTTCTGGGATTGCTACTCATCCGAGTCTCCCTCACCAGGGCGGCGCCGCCGTGATACGCGACAAATATGCGTGCATGACCTTGTCCATGTCTACCGCGAGTTGGTTACACGCCGTTCGCCAACGCCGCATTTCCGTACGCTGGATGCTGGTGCGTCCACGCAGCTCCGGATTTCGGAAATCCTGATGTGCAATGGCATTACGCCAGTGATTCAGCGTTGCCAGTGCCTCGTGATGGACCTTGCTGCGAGAGCCCAGTTGCCGCAACTCCGGCCAGAGCCTCACGCCCAGCCGACCGAAATCCGAACCGATGTTGCCCGGATTGGGATTCCCCGAATCCAGCTTTCGGCCCTCGATGAAGCGCAGGTTCAGAATCTCTTCGTACGGCCGCAATCCGGGCTGCTGCATCAGATGCTCCACGCACTCCTCATGCAACTCGCGGCAGAAGCGCTGGAATAGCGACAGCAAGAGGATTACGTACGCTTGATTCATCTGCTGCATCGCAATCCGGCGCCCGCGACCGGTGCCCCGTACCGCGAGCCGTGCCGCTTCCATCTCGTTCAGTGCTCTCCCGGAGGTGATTTGCCATCTGCGCAGAGAACGGGACGGCATCGGCACGGCGGGTGACAGATGAGTGGGCGGTTTACGTCAGATTTCCAAAGGAGCTTACAAGTAGACAGAGTGACGCGCAAGATGCGCGGCACTCTCCGTCGTCATCCGGCCAGGGCTTCGCGGACCAGGCGGTTGAGCTCCTTGCCGTCGAAGCGGCCCTTGGTGGCCGGCATCACGGCCTTCATCACGCCGCCCACGTCCTTGGCGCCGGCGGAGATGGCGTCGCGGATCATCGACCGCACCTCGTCTTCGCCCAGGGCGGGGGGAAGGTAGGCCTGCAGCAGCGCGCCCTCCTGCTCCTCCTTCTCCGCCAGCTCCACGCGGCTGCCCGCGCGCATCTGCTCGGCGGCCTCGCGGCGGCGCTTGATGGCGGTGGTCAGCAGGCCGCGCACGTCTTCGTCCGCCAGCCCGTGGCCCAGGTCGATCTCCTTGTTCTTGACCTCGGACAGAAAGGTGCTGAGCGTGGTGGTGCGCAGCTTGTCGCGGTCCTTGCGCGCGGTGGTGAGGTCGGCGCGAAGCTGTTCGATGAGCGACGGTTCCGGCATGGTGATGTCCGTTCTGGATCGGGCGGTTAGGTCGAAGCCCGCAATCTACCGCACCCGGCGCTCCGCCTCAACCGGACACGCATGTCCGCCGCCGTCCATCGAAGCTCCCCACTCGCCATCCGCGCGGTACGATCCGACCTCACCGCTGTTCTGCGCCTCATCCGATCCACATCCCATCATCGATCCACATCCCATCATCGATCCGCATCCCATCATCGATCCGCATCCCATCATCGATCCGCATCCCGTCATCGATCCGCATCCCATCATCGATCCGCATCCCATCATCGATCCGCATCCCGTCATCGATCCACATCCCTCTTTTCGATCCAACATCTCTTTATCCCCGTCCATCAATCGATACCGACCGCCCGGCGTGCCGCAGCGGCCGTCCGCCACCCATCCACTTCCACCCCCGGCGGCCTATCGCTAAAATTCCAGCACCGTCGAAACCCGCCGGGTGCTCCCCCCGTACCACGGCGCGCGGTGCCAGGGCGGCCTGCCGGAACCGGCGGTCCGCCGCAGTCCTTTCCCCCCCGGAACCCGTATGAGCCACGCACTCCTGCTGGACGGCGTCTCCAAGAGCTACGCCAGCCACCACGCGGTAAAGAACCTGTCCCTTTCGGTGCCCACGGGCACCATCTACGGCATCCTGGGCCCCAACGGGGCTGGCAAGAGCACCACCCTGCGCATGGTGATGAACATCATCATCCGCGACGCTGGACGCATCTTGCTGCTGGGCGCCGACCCCGAGCGCGACCGCGGCGTGCTGCACCGCGTGGGCTACCTTCCCGAAGAGCGCGGGCTGTACAAGAAGATGACGGTGATCGACGTGATCACCTTCTTTGCCGAGCTCAAGGGCGTAGACCGCAAGACGGCGGCGCGCGAGGGAGCGCAGTGGCTGGAGCGGATGGGGCTGGCCGACTGGCGCGGCGCCAAGGTGGAGACGCTGAGCAAGGGGATGCAGCAGAAGGTGCAGTTCATCACCACGGTGGTTCACCGGCCCGACCTGCTGATCCTGGACGAACCGCATTCCGGGCTTGACCCGGTGAACCAGGAGGTGCTGCGCGACACCATCCTGCGGGCCCGCGACGAGGGCCGCACGGTGATCTTCAGCACGCACAACATGGAGCAGGCCGAGCAGATGTGCGAGCACGTCTGCATCATCGCCGGGGGCGAGAAGGTACTGGACGGCAACCTTCGCGAGGTGCGCCGCGCCCACCGCGGCAACCGCTACGCCGTGGCCTTCGACGAGCCCAGCGAGGCCGCCGACCACTTCATGGCGACGTGGCCGGGGTTCGAGAACGTGGAGCGTGGGCGTGAGGGATGGGTGACGGAGCTGCGGGCGTCGACCGACCCGCGCGAGCTGGTGGCGGCGGCCAACGGGCTGGACGTGCCGCTGAGCCGGTTCGAGCACGTGCAGCCGTCGCTTCACGAGATCTTCGTCTCCCGGGTGGGCGACGCCGCCCGCCCGCGGCGCACCCAGGAGGTGGCCCATGCGTAACGTGCTCATCATCATCCGCCGCGAGTTTCTGGAGCGGGTGCGCACCAAGTCATTCATCATCGGCACCGTGCTGTTCCCGGTGTTCCTGATCGCCATGATGGTGCTGCCGGCGCTGATCAAGACCGGCGGTGGCGAGCGCACCCTGGTGATCGTGGACCAGTCGCCCGCCGGCATCGGCGCCAAGGTGGCGGCGGCGCTGCAGACGCCCAAGGACGACGAAAAGGCCATCCGCTACACCATCGAGCGCGTGGCCGGACCGCTGGAGACGCAGCGGGCGGCGCTGAACGCGCGGGTGGAGAGCAAGGAGATCGACGGGTACCTGGTGATCGGGCCCGACGTGGTGAAGACCAGCCAGGTGGCCTACCGCGCCCGCGACGTAACCAAGCTGCAGGTGGTGGAAGACATCGAGGCGGCGGTGACGGCGGCGGTGCGGCAGGAGCGCCTGGCCGGCCGCGGGCTTACGGCGGCGCAGGTGGCGGAGCTGGTGCGCGGGGTGCGCGTGCAGGCCGCGCGCATCAGCGGCGACGGCGACGAAGGCGGCAACCTGCTGGCCACGCTGATGACGGCGTACGTGATCCTGATCCTGTTCATCCAGATGATCACGCTGTACGGGCAGAACGCCATGCGCAGCGTGCTGGAGGAAAAGAACAACCGGATCGTGGAGGTGATCGTGAGCTCGGTGCGTCCCATGCACCTGATGGCGGGCAAGGTGCTGGGGCTGGCGTCGGTGGTGCTGCTGCAGATCGGCATCTGGGCGGCGTTCGGCGCGCTGCTCACCTCGCAGTCCGACATGCTGGCCAGCCGCTTCGGGATGAACGCCGGGGCGATGAAGGCGGTACAGATGCCGCCGTCGGTGCTGGCGGTGGTGCTGGTGTTCTTTACGCTGGGCTTTGTGCTGTACGCGGCGATGTACGCGGCCGCCGGCGCCACGGTCACCAGCGAGCAGGAGGCGCAGCAGCTCACCTTTCCGCTTATGCTGCCGCTGTTCGTGCCCATCATGTTCATCATGCCGGTGCTGACGGACCCGCTGGGGACCACGGCCCGCACGCTGTCGCTGATCCCCTTTACCTCGCCGGTGGTGATGCCCATGCGCGCCGTAGCCACCGACGTCCCCGCCTGGGAGATCGCGGCGGCCATCGCGCTGCTGGTGCTGGGAATGCTGGGCGTGGTGTGGATGGCGGGCAAGATCTACCGCGTCGGCATTCTGAGCACGGGCAAGAAGCCCACGCTCCGCGAACTGGGCCGCTGGCTGCGCGCCGCATAGCCTGCTGATAGTTTTTGAGGGGATGCACGAGGGGCGCGCCGGGATTCCGGTGCGCCCCTCGCTGCGTTTCCGCGGATCTGTCGCGTTTGGCGGACGACGACAACAGATAGGGCTCACACGGAGTCAACGGGGTCAACGGAGTTTGCTCGTGCCGCGGCTCCGACAGTTTCATGCATGACGTCCGACGTTCGGCGGACAGGGGCGATGGACAGGGGCGATGTCGATGTCCGCGACCAGCAGATCTTCGGCAAGCCGCCGTGCTGTCGAAAGGATCCGGCCCTCCGGGTCGATGATGCCGGACGATCCATACGATACGCGTCCTCCATCGCGACCCGCCACATCAGCCCGGATCACCCACACGCGGTTCGCGGTGGCCAGGGCAACGTCGACGTTGCGCGCCTGCGCCACGACGTCCGCCTTTTCGGGAGGAAGACCGTTGTTCGTGGGGATGAACAGCGCCGCCGCTCCCTGCGCAGCCATGCTTTCGGCCAGTTCGGGAAAGTTGGAGTCGTTGCAGATGAGGATGCCGAACGTCAGCCCGCCGATCGTAAAGACCGGGCTCTCGTCCCCAGCCTGGTAAACCGATCTGTTGATCGCCGGATGCCGCTTGCGATACACGCCGGCGACTGCGCCCTGGTGAAAGACGGCCGCCGAATTGTAGATCGCGCCCTCACCGGAGACTTCGGTAAACCCGACGATCGTCGTGACCGTGTCGCTCGCGAGGGACGCCAGCACCTCGGCGAACTGACCGCTTTCCATGTCGAGCGCAAAATCCTCCGGACTCGTCGCGTAGTCCGCCAAGCCGCCAAGCACGGCCTCCGGGCAGCAGAGGATTTCCACCCCCTCCGCCTCGCACCACGCGACGTGTTCGCGGATGAGATCGATCGCCTCCATCGAACCCACCTGGAGCAGCGGAACCTGGTACGCGGCAACTTTCACGGACGGTCTGACTCCGAGGGAGAGGGGCTGCGCCGGATGGGGCCGCTCCACTCCACGGAATGGCAGCGAGAGATGGTTTGGGGGCAGCTTGCCCGAGCGGAGTTCCAGCAATACACTGGCCGGGCAGACGAATCGCCCTCCTCTTGCCTTCCCCACGCCCATGTCAGACATCAAGAACCCCGCGCTGCGCGAGAAGCTGGCGCCCCACCGGCGCAGCGCCTGGACGCCCGAGGTGGTGGACGGCGACGGCGCGCCCGACGGCTCCCGGCTGGGCGGAGCGCCCTGGCTGCGGACCGGCGAGGCGTGGCCCGCTTGCGGCAGCTGCGGCCGCCCGATGCAGCTCTTCGTGCAGCTCAACGCGCGAGATCTTCCGCCGCCAGCCGCCGCGCGTCTCGAAGGCGGGCTCCTGCAGTTCTTCTACTGCACGAGCGACGACGATGCATGCACCGTCGACGCGGAGCCGTGGGCGCCTTTTTCCCCGACCGCGTTCCTTCGCCTCGTCGCGCGCGACGACCTGGGCGGCGGCACGGCGGCGGTCGCGGCACCGGATACGTTTCCGGGGAAGCGCATCGTCAACTGGGCGGAAAGCGCCGATTATCCCAACTGGGAGGAACTGGGAGACAGGGGGCTGACCCTCTCGGACGAGGAAAGCGACACACTGAGTGAAGCGGGGTTCCCGCTCGGCGGAGAAAAGCTGCTGGGCTGGCCACTGTGGGTGCAGGGAGTCGAGTACCCCAGCTGCCCTGACTGCGGAGAGCGGATGGAACTGCTCTTCCAGGTCGACTCCGAGCAGAACCTTCCTTACATGTTCGGGGACGCCGGCGTTGGCCACGTCACGCAGTGCCCGCGGCACCGAGGGCGCCTCGCCTTCGGCTGGGCCTGCTACTGATCCGCCGCTCGCCGGACGCCCCGCCATCTGGAACCGCCTGAAACGCGGGCAGCCCCGCCCCTCGTGTGAGGGAGCGGGGCCGTCCTCGTTGCCACGCAGAAAGGGCCGCAACCGGCGCCTGTTTCAGCTGCTGTCGGCCTCGGCCAGCGCCAGGCGTGCGGGAGACACGGATTCGGACTCGCCCAGCAACAGCCGCGACTCGATCAGGCGCATCCCATCCTCCGAGTAGACGAGAAGCTCCACGGATCCGTCGCACTCGCGCACGAAGACCACGACGGCGTCACCCCGCTGCTCGCTGCCGTTGGCCTGGGCCGCAAACCGTGCCGGATACTCCGCGCCGGCGGGAGCCGTCGTGATCCCCGGCCGGCACCGGGTGTCGGAGCAGGCGCAGATCTCACCGTTGCAACTCGCGATGCAGCCGCCGCGAGCCCCTGAGGGACCGCACGAGTTGGAGCTCGTGCAAGCCATACACTGTGCGGTCAGAGGCGTGGCCGCGCCCACGGACGACAGGAGCGCCGCACAGGCTGCCACCCACGGTACGATCTTCTTCATGCATTACCTCGCTGGGGAAGAGGCTGGCTCAGGCGCGGGCATTCCGGCATGCCGTTACCGCACAACCCGTTCAATGCGGTAACGAAAGAGCGCCACCTGAGGGACCTCACCCCCCACCCGCGCGACCAGCAGATCACCGCGCCGGTCTCGAAAGCCGAGCACCCCGTCGTGCACCCGGCGATGCGCCAGCGCACAATTGGCGCGCACCAGGTCCAGGGTGGTGGATTGTCCATCGGGATCCAGAAGCTCGTTCAGGTAGTATCCGCCTCCCAGCGAGATCGCGCCCGTGGAGTGGACGAACCGTTGCCACTCCAGCGCCTGCTGCCCGTTTTCCACCCGCACCACGGTTCGCGGAGGCGTCGTCCACCGCGCATCGCCCCGGCAACTCCTCAGCCGGCGGCCCGTGCGGTCGTGAAAGACCAGTTCGTACGGGCTGCGCCGCGAAAACACGATCCCCTCGTTGCTCTCGTGCACGCTTCCGCCAAGAAGGCTGGACGCAAACCCCTCGGGAATCCCCGCCGCATCCGCCGACGGACCCAAGCTCCGCAACACGCGGCCGTCGCGGGCGAGCACGTGAATCGATCTCGCGGCCCCGGGGGCAAACGCACCGACGAGAAGCGTGCCGTCCGGACGCACCGAGAATCCGCTCACCGTCCACGGGCCCGGCGCGGGAAAGCTGCGGGCGAAACGGAAGTCCGGCCCGAACACGGAGATCCTGGCGAGCGCACCATCCCATACGAACAGCGAATCGTACCGGTCCACCGCCAGATACCAGGGCCTCTCGAACTCCCCCGGGCCCTGGCCGCGGCGCCCCACCCGCCGCAGAAGGCGTCCCGCACCGTCGAACGCCACGACGTTCCAGCTCAGATCATCCGCCACGTAGATGCGCCCCGTGGGGCCCAGTTCCACATCCATCACCCGCCCGAACGCCTCATCCCCGGAAACGCTCCCCAGCCGCAGTACCTCGGTCAGCACCAGCCGCGCGCCGGGCCCCTGCGCGCGCACCACCCCGTCCCTCTGCGCGCATGACGGCAGCGGCGCGAGCAGCGCGATGAGCAGCAGGGCCACCCATGCGGGACCTCGGCTGCCGGAGCACAGAGGAAGGATCATCGCGATCCGTGAGGGTTTTGGAGGGAGGGCGTACCGACACCCCTAATGGTTAATCGATCGAGCGAGAATTGATCGTCAAGAATCGTTCCCTATCCGCCCTCGGGTCCGGCGCACGGCTCCCGATCTAGATACCATCTGCGGCGAAAGCGGCAGTAATCCATGCGTGAGCACGAAACCGGCGGAGAGCCTGAAGCTCTCCGCCGGTTTCGTTTATTCACCGAATCCGTTCAGCCTTGCGGCCGATCGGATCAGTACATCCCGTCCATGCCGCCGCCGGTGGCTTTCGCCAATGGGCGAGCAAAGACACCGCTCTCCGCCCTGTCGCTCTGTTACACGGTTTCCCGCCACTCGGTGAGATTCCACACGGGCAGCGGAAGGACCGGCTCCGTCGTTGCCGCCATCGCGGCCAGCACCTCCTTCTTCACCTCAGGCTGCGCCCGCTCGATTCGCTTCGCCAGCTGAGCTGGCGTGCGCGCCTCCAGGAGCGTTGGCACCGGCAGCGAAAGCTTGAGCATCTCTCGCACACGCGCGACAATCCGCATGGCTAGGATGGAATCACCGCCCAGTTCGAAGAAGTCGTCATCCAGGTACACCACCTCCTGGCCCAGCACTTCCTTCCAGATGGTGGCCAGCACACCCTCCACGTACGTGCGCGGCTCGGTGCCGCTTCGCGGCGAACGCGGGGCGGGAAGGGCGGCGTGGTCCACCTTGCCACTGGCGGTGAGCGGCAGCTTCTCCAGCGGTACGATGGCCGAGGGGATCAGGTACGCCGGAAGCTCCTGCTCCAGCGCATCGCGGATCTCCGCCGCCAGACGCGTCCCGTGGCTTGTGGCCATCGACGCGGGCTTGACGTACGCGACCAGCCGCCGCTCGCCGGGGACGTCTTCGCGCACCTGGACCACCGCATCGGCCACGGCGGAGTGGCGCAGCAGGGCCGCCTCGATCTCGCCGGGCTCCACGCGGTAGCCGCGGATCTTGGCCTGCTGGTCAATGCGCCCCAGAAACTCCAGCGTCCCGTCAGACCGCCACCGCGCGCGGTCACCGGTGCGGTACAGCCGCGCGCCCGGGGAGGCGGAGAAAGGGTCGGGCAGATACCTCTCCGCCGTAAGCGCCGGCGCGCGCAGGTAGCCGCGCGCCACTCCGTCGCCGCCCACGTACAGCTCGCCGGGCACGTCCACCGGCACCGGGTTCATCCGCGCGTCCAGCACGTACGCGGTGCTGTTGGCGATGGGGCGGCCAATGGGGATGGAGCCGCGCTCCACGTCCGCGAGCGTGACGGCGTGGCAGCAGGAGAAGGTGGTGTTCTCCGTGGGCCCGTACCCGTTGATCAGGCGCAGGCGTGGGTATCTTTCCAGCACTTCGCGCACGTGCGAGATGGACAGCACGTCGCCTCCCGCCAGCAGCTGCGTAAGCCCCCCCAGCACGTCGACCTTGTCGTGGACGAGCCGGCGAAAAAGCCCCGCCGTGAGCCAAGCGCTGGTCACGTGGTGGCGGGTGACGAAGCTCATCAGCGCCTCCGCGATGGGCTGCTCCGGCGGGTAGATGGCCAAGCATCCGCCGTTCAGCAGGGGCGCCCACAGCTCCAGCGTGGACGCGTCGAACGAGACGGGGGCCACCTGCAGCCACGTTTCCTCCACCCCGAAGCGCGCGTAGTCGGCGTCCCGCACCAGGCGCAGCACGGCGCGGTGCGGCACCACCACACCCTTGGGGCGGCCGGTGGAGCCAGAGGTGTAGATGACGTAGGCGGCGCCCTCCGGCCCCGCACCGGCCGACCCTCCGGGACCCGCCTGCACCGGGCGCGAATCCCACGCCTCTTCAATCCGCACCACCTCCACGCCGGCCGGCACCACCGCGGCCAGCCGCTCCTGCGTCACGGCCACGCGGGCCGCGCAGTCGGCCAGCATCCACGACACGCGCTCGTGCGGGTACTCGGCGTCGATGGGGACGTACGCGCCGCCGGCGTGGAGGATCCCCAGTATCCCCGCCACCAGCTGCGGGGAGCGCTGCATCACCAGCGCCACCGGCTCGTCCGCCCGCACGCCCAGCCCCCGCAGCCGAGCAGCCACGGCGAGCGACCGGGCGTGCAGCTCGCCGTAGGTCATCTGCCCCCCGTCCCACGAAAGCGCGGTGCGCGACGGGTGGCGGTGCGCCACCTGCGCGAACACCTCGTGGATGGTGGCCTCGCGCGGATAGGGACGCACGGTGCCACTCCAGTGCTCCAGCAGCACGTGCCGCTCGGCGTCCACCACCAGCGGAGCCGCGGCGGCGGGGCGGTCCGGGTGCAGCGCGCCGGCGTCCAGCACCCGTCGGAACAGGTGGATCATCCGGTCGGCCGTGTCGGGCTCCCACAGGTCTGGGGCGTAGTGCAGGCGCCCGCGCAGCCGCTCGCGATCGTCCTGCACCTCCAGGAACAGGTCCAGCCCCGGAGCGCCGCCGTGCACCTCGGCCAGCCGCAGCGAAAGGCCGGGCAGGCGTACGGGCGCCGGCACCTCGCGCACCGCGACCGCCACCTGGAAAAGCGGGTGGCGGCCGGGGGTGCGCTCCGGCCGCACCGCCTCGACGATGGACTCGAAGGGCACGCCCTCGTTCGCCCGGGCCTCCCGCACCTCCCCGGCGACCCGTTGCACCAGCGTGCGGAAGCTCGGGTCGCCGGACAGGTCGGCCCGCAGCGGCAGGGTGTCGGCGTAGCAGCCCACCGCGCCCGGCGGCAGGCCGCGCACCCGTCCCGCCACGCGCGTCCCCACCACCACGTCGTCACTCCCGGTCAGCCGGTGCAGCAGCAGGCTGCAGGCGGACAGGACCACCTCGGCCAGGGTCGCGTCCAGCTCCCGCGCCAGCGAGCGCACCCGCGCGGCCAATAGGGCGGGAAGGTCAAAGTGGCGCACCGCGGGGCGGCGGCCGGCGGGCGCCGGGCGCGGCCGGTCGTGGGGCAGCTCCAGCACGGCGGGGGCGCCGCGCAGCCGGTCGCGCCAGTACGCCAGCCGCGGCTCCAGCACGCGCTCCTCCAGCGCCCGCCGCTGCCACGCGGCGAAGTCGGCGTACCGCACCTCCGGCGCTGAGAGCGGTGAAGCCGAACCTGCCCGGTACTCGCCATACACGGTGCACAGATCGTGGAACAGCGTGCCGGCGGACCATTCGTCCGCCGCCGCGGGGTGCACGGTCACCGCCAGGGTGTGCTCCGTCTGGCCCGTGCGGACCAGCAGGGCGCGCACGGGAAGCTGGCCGCGCGGATCGAACGGGCGCGCCGCCTCGTCTTCCAGCCGCCGCTTCACGTCGTCGCGCGCCGCGCCGCACAGGTCCACCACCCGCGGATCCAGGCGGCCGGGAGCGGGATGGATCACCAGGTGCAGGCCGTCGCCGTCGTCACGGAAGGTGCTGCGCAGCACCTCGTGTCGGCGCACCAGCTCGCCCAGCGCGCGGCCCAGCGCGTCGGCATCCAGCGCCCCCCCCAGGGCGACGGAGAAGCTGACGTTGCCGCGTGCGCTGTCCGGCTCGTTCCGGTGCCGCAGCCACAGCCGCTCCTGCGCCACGCTGGGCGGGGCAAGCCGCCGCGACGGGTCCGGGATGTGGCCGCGCTCGCGCCGCCACCCTCCCATGGCGCACCGGGTGTGCACGTACCGGGACGACGAGGTGCCGAAGTCGATCGCCAGCCCGGGGGGCACCTGCGACACACCTGCCCGCGCCTCGAAGGGGGGGCACGAGGGCCACCCGAGTTCCGCGGCCAGGGCCGCGAGGCTCGGATGCATCTCCTCCCGCTCCATCCCATCCGGAGGGTCGTACGCGCTGCCCAGCTCCCAGCAGGTGTGGTGGCCGGCAAAGAACATCTGGCTGCCGCGGGACCCGCCGTACGAATCCGGATCCGCCCATCCCCATCCAACGGGCGGGCCATAGTCGTAGCTCCGCCCCAGGTCACCGCAGCCCAGGTACCACTTGGGAGATACGCGGGGCGGGGCCGGGGGCTCCGTCGGCAGGCTGGTCAGCGCGCTCAGGCACGCGTCCAGGATCACGACCGGCGGCCCGTTCGCGGGAAGGCGGTCGGTCAGCCCCTCCTCCGCCAGCACCAGGAGGGGGGCGGTGGCGGAAAGCAGCGACGCCAGGCCGGCGGCGCCCACGTCGGGGTCCAGCGGCACGTACTCGGCACCCAGCTCGCGCACCGCCTGCACCGGGCAGGGAGCGTAGCCGCGGTAGCGCGTAAGCACGCCCACGGGGGTGCGCTCGTGCACGCCGCGCTCGCGCAGCAGCTTTACCAGGTATGCAACCGCGTGCCCCAGCAGCTCTTCGATGCGCGCGTCCTCGCTGAACTTCGGGGTCAGCTCGTACGTCGCTCCCGCCCCGACGAACGGCCCCCGGACGTGATCAGACCCACCCTGGAGATCCAGCGGTGGGTACCCGGCCGCGCCCAGCCCCAGAATCCGTGTGGACCCGGGTGGATCTGCGAGCCTGTATGCCCGGAGCGGATTCTCGCCGGCAAGGCCGGGATCGAGCGGCGGGTCCCACGGTGCGGAGGAAAGCGCGGACAGGGCATTCTCCGCCGACGTCCTGGCCCCAAGGGCGAGCCGGATCGTGCGCCACTCGGCGGAGAGCCCGTCCAGCGTGCGCACGGGGGTCGCCGGCGTCAGCACCACATCTATCGGCTCGTCCGCCTCAGGATGCACCGTAACGCGGAGCGCGCCCTTCCGGATCCGCGCGGGGCGGGTATCGACCGAAAGGGTATACGATGCCAGCCCGTGCACCGCGTGCCCCTGGCTCACGTGCACCCACCTGCCCGCCCAGGACAGGACGCGGCGGATCTCCGCGGAAAGCTCGATGCTCCAGCTGAGCGCCGGCCCGCGAGGTTCCCCCGCGGGAGGGGTACCATCACCGTAAAGCGGGCGAAGCTCGCCCAGCTCGACGTGCTGGCCAACACCAACGTCCACGCCGCCGCTCACCACGACGGCCGTGGGATCGCACGGTGCCTCCGTGCGATCCCGGTTCTCGTCCCCGTGGCTAAGGCGGTGCATGATCCGCGCGATGGCACCCACCACGTCCCTGCCCTGTGGAGGAAGATCTTCATCGCGCACCGACTCCTCTGCCGTCTGCTCGCTGGTAAGGGCCGCGATCAGCGCCGGCCCCAACTCACCATTCAGCTTGTTCAGAAACCACGCGTCCGCGTCTGCGAACTCGCGACCGTTGAGAGGCGTGGCGGGCGGCTCGGCGGCCTCGGGCTCCTTCTCCGCCTCATCGGCCTGAGCGTTGTTTCGCTTGCCGGTAGGGTTTTTCATTGCCTTTTCTCCCGTTCAGAAGCCGTGAATGGCTTGATCGCTCGCGCGGTCAATATCCCTCGATGAGTCCGCGGAGCCGCTTGAGAGCCCGGCTAAGCCGGACACGCGCGGTTCCCGGCTGGATGCCCAACGCGCCTGCGATCTCCCCGATCGTCTCCTGCTGGAGGTAGTAGCGGGTGATGATGTCGCGGTCCCCTTGCTTGAGCCGATGAACAGCGTGCAGGATAGCTTCGTGCTCGTCGCTGCCGATCAGGCTTTCCAGCGCGTCAGGGCCGTCGTCGTAGGGCCCTTCGGTTTCGTCGATGGCGCTAGCCATCGACAGCGCCTGGTGCTTTTTCTGCCGGCTGCGCCAGTGCGACGTTTCCCACCTCAGCAGCGTCCACAGCGCCTGCACCGGGTATTTCTCGGGGTTCCGAAGGTGACGGAGAAAGACTTCTTCCACGATTTCCGTTGCCCCGTGCTCGTCTCGCACTTTCCGGTACGCCCATCGATAGAGCGGAATCCAGTACCGTTCCATCACCTCAACCCCTCCCGGCGGCCATTCAGAAACCGGGGCAGGTTCGCTGGATTGGAGCAGGGGAACCGCCTCCGGTTCCGGATTCTGGGACAACGGCTCGGGTTCAGAGTACATGGGACGCTCCCTCTCCGTGGGACCTTGTTCCCGACCGCGGCCGTGGCCCCCCGCCGACGAGCCGCTCCATCTCCCCCATACAAGTAAATACCGCCCGGCGATCCGATTGTTACAGCAATCATCTCACATGCAGCCACGATGCGTGTGATTGGCACACACGGCTGCGCATGCGCTTCAATCTGGACGAAACGTAATCCAGGGAGCGGCTGATGATTATCCTTGGGCCGTTCGGACCGTTTTTCCGGATCAGGGCTTGGAAAGCACCGCCGTACATCACTCACGGTGTGCGGCTGTGCTCGGGCACACTGTAACAGATTCGGCCTTCGTGTGTGTTGATTCAATAGAAGGACGACGCGGCGGGCTGCGGCCGATCGGCGGCCTAAGGGAGCGAACCGCTCAACACTCGGAGGCTGGGATGAGCAGCGAAATCCAATCCGACGGAGACATGGGTGTTGGCGATGCCCTCCCCACGCAGGAACGGGAAGCCGTCGCGCTAATCACAAGCCTCACGGATGCCGACAGAACAGACGTAAGGCGCGACGTGCGTCTCACCCAGTTGGGCGCGATGGTGGCCATCGTGGTACACGACCTCAAACAGTACATCTCGGTTGTGTCCGGCGTGTCCGAGTTGCTGCGAGAAGGCCTGATCAGCGCCGAAAAGGCGTCGATGCTTCTACGCGCAAATGCCGACAGCATGACCCGGATGGCGCAGGAAATCCTGGAGTTCACCCGCGGCGTGAGCGAGGTGGCGCTCACCCGGGTGCCAGTCCCGTCGCTGGTCGCGCCGCTAAACGAGGTGGTGCTGTGCGGGCTGGAAGGACGGGGGATTCGCGTGCACCGCCGCATACGCTCCGCCGGTTCTGTGATGTGCGACCCGGACCTGCTGCTGCGCGCGCTCGTCAACCTGATCACCAACGCGGGCGAGGCCATGCCGAACGGAGGCGACCTCGCGCTCACCATCGAGGACACCCGCGACGCCGTTGTCTTCGGCATCCAGGACACGGGCGCGGGCATCGCCGAGGACATCCTTCCCAGCATCTTCGAGCCCTTCATCACCCACGGAAAGCGTGGCGGCACGGGCTTGGGCCTCGCCATCACGCGCGACATCGTGCACGCGCACGGCGGCTCCATCGGCGTGGCGTCTACCGTCGGGCGTGGAACGACGTTCATCGTCACCATTCCGCGCCCGGAACCCGAACTCCCCAGCGTCACGCCGGCGGCCATGCCGGCGCCACCCTGACGGACGGTGCGGCCGTGCATGTCCCATGGATGAAGGTGAGAGCGGGTGAGCGGAGTCATCCGTGCGCAGGCGGTTCGGGCGCCGGGAGAATGCGGGACTGCCGGATCTCACAATCATCGCGCACCCCGATTGTTGCTGCAGCCTCATATCACACGGACGGCTGGGAGGGCACGAAAAACAAAGAGGAACAGACATGAAGGCGGATCATAGGAATAAAACGAAAGAACCGGCGGAGAGCCTGAGGCCCTCCGCCGGTTCCGTTTATCCACTGAATCCGTTCAGCCTTGCGGCCGACTGGCTCAGTACATGCCGTCCATGCCGCCGCCGCCGGGCATGGCCGGGGCGCTGCTCTTGGGCTCCGGCTTCTCGGTGACCACGGCCTCGGTGGTCAGCAGCAGGCCGGCGATGGAGCTGGCGTTCTGCAGCGCGGTGCGCGTGACCTTGGTGGGGTCGATCACGCCGGCGGCAACCAGGTCCTCGTACTCGTCGGTGCGGGCGTTGTAGCCGTAGTTCTTGTCGCTGGCGTCACGCACCTTCTGCACGACGATGCTGCCCTCGACACCCGCGTTCAGGCTGATCTGGCGGATGGGCTCCTCGAGCGAGCGCTCGATGATGCGCACGCCGATCTGCTCGTCGGCGTCGTCCAGCGTAAGGCCCTTCAGGGCCTGCTGGGCGCGCAGCAGCGCCACGCCGCCGCCGGGGACGATGCCCTCTTCCACCGCCGCGCGGGTGGCGTGCAGGGCGTCCTCCACACGGGCCTTCTTCTCCTTCATCGCCGTCTCGGTGGCGGCGCCCACGTGGATCACGGCCACGCCGCCGGCCAGCTTGGCCAGCCGCTCCTGCAGCTTCTCGCGGTCGTAGTCGCTGGTGGTCTTGTCGATGGCCGACCGGATCTCCTTGATGCGGCCCTCGATGGTCTCAGTGTTGCCGGCGCCGTCGACGATGGTGGTGTTGTCCTTGTCGACCACGATGCGCTTGGCCTTGCCCAGGTCGCTGACCACCGCGTTCTCGAGCTTGAAGCCGACCTCTTCCGAGATCACCTGGCCGCCGGTCAGGACGGCGATGTCCTGCAGCATGGCCTTGCGGCGGTCACCAAAGCCGGGGGCCTTGACGGCGCAGACGCGCAGGGTGCCGCGCAGCTTGTTCACCACCAGCGTGGCCAGGGCCTCGCCCTCCACGTCCTCGGCGATGATCAGCAGGGGACGGCCCATCTGCGCCACCTTCTCCAGGATGGGCAGAAGGTCCTTCATGGTGCTGACCTTCTTGTCGTGGATCAGGATCAGCGCGTCGTCCAGGACGGCTTCCATGCGGTCCGGATCGGTGACGAAGTACGGCGAGACGTAGCCGCGGTCGAACTGCATTCCCTCGACCGTCTCCAGCGTGGTCTCCAGGCCCTTGGCCTCCTCGACCGTGATCACGCCGTCCTTGCCCACCTTCTCCATGGCCTCGGCGATGAGGTTGCCGATCTCCTCGTCGCTGTTGGCGGAGATGGTGCCCACCTGGGCGATCTCCTTCTTGCCGGCCGTCGGAACCGAAAGGCCCTTGAGCTCGGCGATCACGGCCTCGACGGCCTTGTCGATGCCGCGCTTGAGCGCCATGGGGTTGGCCCCGGCGGTCACGTTCTTCAGGCCCTCGCGGAAGATGGCCTGGGCCAGCACGGTCGCGGTGGTGGTGCCGTCACCGGCCAGGTCGCTCGTCTTGGTCGCGACCTCCTTGACCATCTGCGCGCCCATGTTCTCGATCGAATCCTCCAGCTCGACTTCCTTGGCCACCGTCACACCGTCCTTGGTGATCAGGGGCGAGCCGAACTTGCGGTCGATCACGACGTTGCGGCCCTTGGGGCCCAGCGTCACCTTCACGGCCTCGGCCAGCTTGTCGACGCCCTTCTTGAGCGAAGCGCGGGCGTCGGTGTTGAACGTCAGCTCCTTGGCAGCCATCGTTCGCAGTCTCCCTATCTATGAGTTCGAATTTCAGTCAGGTCAGAACCGGAAGATGCTTCGGCCTCAGCCGACCACCGCCAGGACGTCCGACTCGCGCAGGATCAGGTACTGCTCGTTCTCGACGGTGACCTCGGTGCCGCTGTACTTACCGTACAGTACCTTGTCGCCCACCTTGAGCTCCATGTCGACCCGCTTGCCGTCCTCGACGCGGCCCGGACCCACGGCCACCACCTCGCCCTGCTGGGGCTTTTCCTTGGCGGTGTCGGGGATGTACAGCCCGCCGCGCATCTGCTCGTTCTCCTCGAGCGCCTTGACGACGACGCGGTCCGCGAGCGGCTTGACCTTGATATCGGTCGCGGTAGCCATCTGGTGACCTCCCTGCGTAATGAGTTTGTGATGGGTTGAAAAACAGCGTATACGTCAACCTCACCTGCCTTGTTAGCACTCACCAGCGTGGAGTGCTAACGACGGCGGTAACATAACCGCCGGGGCCCTGCTGTCAAGCATGCGGCAGGAGGGTTTTCTGCGCGCCGCGGAATGCAGGGTACGTACCTTTCAGGTCTTGCCAGAGTGGCGGATTGTGTGCCGGAACGGCGGAGTGGCGGGACGGATTTGCAGGAGGTTGGATTCAGGGATCGAACTGCGTCGGCGGGGTGCCCCTCCCCCGGCCCCTCCCCGTTCGTTCCTCACGGAGAGGGGAGAAATTCGGTGGCGCGACGACCCAGCATCGCACTGCGCCCGACGGCGCCCCCTTACTCGCTTAGGCTCGCACCTCCCCCAAAAACCCTGGGGGAGGTGGACTTCGATCCCGCTTCGACTCCTCCGAAGCGCCACCGCTCTCCGGTGCAGACCACCCCTCCCCCGCAGTTTGGGGGAGGGGTCGACGGCCATTGCGAGGAACGAGCAAAAGGCCCGCCGGGGGTGAGGGCCCCCGCGTCGCCAGACGCGGCCAGCGCTCAGCACTCAGCCCGATTCCGCCCGCCGCAGGGCGATGATCAGCACCGCCAGCCACGCGGCGCCCAGGATGGCGCCCGCCATGATGTCGGTGGGCCAGTGCGCGCCCAGCCGCAGCCGCGCCACCACGACCGCGCCAACGCCGGACAGCGCGATCAGCCACGCGAGCAGCCCTTCGCCGCGGCTGCGCGTGGTGCTGGCCCACAGGTAGGCGAGGATGCCGAACGCGACGACGGCCTGCACCACGTGGCCGGACGGAAAGCTCGACAGCGAGCCGGGAGTGGCGATGCCGTCTTCCACCAGCAGCGGCCGCGCGCGCCGCCACAGCAGCCAGCCGGTGACGAACGGCACGTACGCGGCGGTAAAGCCCACCAGCAGCGTCAGCGCCCGCAGCGCGAGCCCCTGCCACGCCGCCAGCGCCGCGAAGGTCAGGATGCCCAGCCAGAGCACCAGCCCGTTTCCGGCGGCATCCATCCAGATGGCGGTGTTGAACGTCACCGGCGCCGCGTCAACGAAGGCACGCAGCGCCGGCTCTTCCCAGTCCAGCGCCGTCCTCAACTCCAGCCGCTGGCCGGCGAACACCATCGCGACCGTCAGCAGCCACACCGCGGCCATCCCGGCGGACAGCGTGATCCACCAGCGGCGGAGCACGTCCGGGGGCACAGCACGGTAGCCGCGGTTCAGCCGGCGGATGCATTCGCGCAGCATCCGCACGGACACCCACCCTTCAAGCATCCGGAGCGGGGATCGGGACACGCGGCGGAAGCGCCCTGCCCTTCCACCTCACTCTGCCACGCTCGTGGCCGATCCACGACTCCACCGCGAGCACCATCGCCAGCAGCGCGCCGGCGGGGTGCAGCACCACCGTCCGCCACCCCTGCCGAAAGAGCAGCGCCCCGGCAATCCGCACCGCCAGCAACAGCGCCAGCGGCACCAGCGTCGTCAATGTTCCACGCAACATCGCGACGAACGGATACAGCCACGCCACCGACAGCAGCGCCAGCGCCGCCACGAACGAAGCGCGACGCCCGCCCAGGAGCGGATACAGGTTCTTCCGAAAACCTTCGCGCATCGCCGCCGCGCCGCCGTACATCCGCACCGCCAGCAGCGACGGCGCCGGGCAGACGACCAGCGGCTCGCCGCACGCCTTCGCCAGACGGCCGAGCACCACGTCTTCCAGCACCTCTTCCCGCACGGCATCGTGCCCGCCGACCACGTCGTACGCCGAGCGGGTGAACGCGAGCCACTGGCCGTTCGCCATCGAGAGCGAAGGAGAGCGGGTGATGGGGATCAGCCGCAGCGGCAGCATCGAAACAACGGGCAGCTGGACGATGACGGGCACCACGGCGGCCTGCATCCACCCGTCCAACCGCTGGCGGGGGATGGCGGTCAGCACTCCGCCGCGATGCGTCTGCATCATCGCCACGGTGCGGCGGACGGCGGCGGGCGCGGCCTCCACGTCCGCATCGCAGAAGATGAGCACTCCTCCGGTGGCGGCTTCGGAAAGCTGATGGCACGCCCAGTTCTTTCCCACCCACCCCGGCGGCGGATCGCTGCCGCGCAGGACGCGCAGCGGTGCGCCGCCCGCACGCCCGATCTGCTCCGCGACCTCCGCGGTGCCGTCGACCGAGCGGTCGTCCAGCAGCAGAATCTCCAGCCGCGGATAGTCGATGCCGAGGAGGAGCGGGAGGGTGCGGCGCAGGTTCTCCGCCTCGTCGCGGGCGGGAACTAGCACGCTGACCATCGGGAGATGGCCGGGCTCGCCTGCATCCTCCAGCCGCGGCGCCGTCGCCAGGTTGTAGAGCGCGACGAGGAGCATCGCCGCGAGAAGGACGATGCTCAGCAGGTCCAGCGCGATCATCGCACCGACTCCGCGGGTGCCGTCGCGGCGGGAAGCCTGCCGCCCGGGCCGGGCCAGTGGCGCGGCGCATCCTCGCCGTGGCGGGCAAGGAAGGCGTGCACGGCATCCACCTCACGCTCCACCGCGCGTTCGACATCCACGGGATCAAGCCGGTGATCGATGGAAAGCGGCTCGCCGGCGGAGGCAAAGACGGTGGGGCGGGTGGCGCTCAGCGGCTCCACGTGCAAGCCGACGGGGAGCACGACCAGTGGCGCCAGCTCGCGCGCCAGCAGCCCGATGCCGGGGCGAAACGCGAGCGGGCGCTTGAACGACGGCCAGATGCGGCCCTGCGGAAAGAAGCAGATGGAGCCGTCCGGGTGCTCCGCCAGCAGGCGCCGCAGCTGGCGGATGCACGCGCGCAGCGACGCGGGCGAGGAGGGGTCCAGCCCCACCACGCCCATGCGGCGAAAGAACGGCCGCCGCGCCAGCTCCGCCTCCAGCATCACCGTAAAGAACGGGGCGCCGGGGCGCAGCGCGCGCTGCACCTCGCGCAGGGTGAACGGGTCCCACCAGCTTACGTGATTGGCGGCCAGCAGCAGCGGCACGCCACCCGGCAGCGCGCGCGGCAGCCCGGCGACCAGCGTACGTACGCGGGCGTCGCGCCAGGGCCGGAAGAACAACTCGAACGCGCGGACGGCGGGCGGCTGCCAGCGGCTATCCATCCGCCGCCCCCAGCGCGGCCTGCAGCGCCGCCCGCTGCTCCGGCGACGGGTGCCCGTTGGCCATCACAAAGCGCACGATGGCCGCGTACAGGTCCGCCGGGTAGTCGCCGCGCGCGGAGGGCAGAAGCCGCGCGAGCACCGCGAAGTCGTCGCGCACCGACCAGCCGCGGCCAAAGATCCCCGGCAGGTAGTAGCAGCTCATCAGCCGCAGGTAGCGCGCTTCGGCATGGCGCGGGTTGGCGGCGATGACGCCGTCCAGCACGGCCAGGCCGTTGCGCGTGTGGCGCAGCCGGTCGGGCGGCCAGATGCCGTGCTTGGCGCGCAGCACGGTGAACGCGCCGCGGTACGCCGTAAGCGTGGCCAGCGCCTGCGGATCGCGCGTGCCGGCGCGCAGCCGCTCCACCTCGGCCAGACCGCGCGGAATGGCGCGCTCGGACGTCAGCGCCTCACCATACAGCTCGCGCACGCCCTGGATCTCCGCGGGCGACAGCGCCTGCGCTTCGGCGTGGGTGGCGGGCGCGAGCAGGGCCGCGGCCAGGATCGCCCGCTTCACGCGCCGGCCAGGCGCACGGGCGCGGCCTCCCGCGCCTCGGTTTCGGCGAACGCGCTGGCCGGGGCGCGCTCCAGCTTCCACACGTCCCACAGCGCGCGCACGGCCAGCCACGCCTTGGCGATGCCGGAGGTCACGGCGCGGCGCGACAAGTTGTCGTGGCCGGCGCGGCGGATGGGCGTGTGGATGCCCCGATAGACGTACGACGCCACCGCCACCGGCCGGCGGAAGCCCGCCGGCAGCTCGCGGATGGCGGCAAAGGCGCCGTGGTAGGATGCCTCCGCACTGCGCAGAAGCTCCTCCACCAGGCAGCGGTAGGCGGGGTCCGGCACGCCGCGCCGGACCATGGCGTCGATCGCATCCGCCGTAACGCCGTGGCGCTCCATCGCATCCGCGGGCAGATACAGTCGGCCCTGCCGCCAGTCCTCGCCCACGTCGCGCAGGATGTTGGTAAGCTGCATGGCGTGCCCCATCTCCCCCGCCTTCGCCAGCACGCGCGGCGCGTGGACACCGGACAGTTCCGTGATCCACATCCCCACCACCGACGCCACGCGGTGGGTGTAGACGCGCAGCTCGGCCATGGAGGCGTAGCGCTGCATCCGCAGGTCCATCCGCATTCCCTCCGCCAGCTCCGCCGCGTAGGTGAACGGCACGTCGGCGGCGGCGGACTCGGCCATCACCCGGTCCAGCAGCTCGATGCCGGTGGACGAGCCGTCGTAGGCACGGCGGGTAAGATGGACCCACTCATCCAGCATCTCCTCCGCGTCGTCGGTCGCGTTGGGAAGGTCGACCAGGTCGTCCGTGACGCGGCACCAGGCGTAGACGCGGGCCACGCGCTCCCACTCGCCCGGCGGAAAAAAGCGCGCGGCAAAGCGGAACGAGCGGCTGTTGACGGCAAAGTAGCTGCCCCACTCCGCGGCGGAGGGGACGCGGCTCAGCAGCCGGTCCGACGGGCGGCGGGCGATGGCGGGCGCCGGACGACGCGCCGCCTCTTCACGCTCCACGGCCACGCGAGCGCCGTGCATCCACTGCGCCAGCAGCGCGGGGAGCAGGTCGTCGCCCGGAAAGGCGGCGCGCAGTTCGCCCGTGAGCGCGAGGGTTTCGCTCTGCAGGCGGGCCAGGCAGCGGCGCAGCGGCGTATCGCCCTCCGCCGTCGCCGCGTGCAGCCGCGCGGCGATCCCCGCCGGCTCGCCGCCGAACTCCACGCCGTCCAGTTCCTCCAGCAGCCAGGTCCAGCGGCCCTGCGCGTAGTCGCCCAGCGCGGGCTTGCCGGTCTGCGCGGCGGGGCAGTAGTCCAGCACGTCGTCCAGCATCTGGTACATCAGCCCCATCCGCCGGCCCAACTCAAAGCAGCGCTCCGCATCCCCCCGTCCCTGCAGCACGGCGGGGAGCGCGACGGCGCATCCCATCAGCTCCCCCGCCTTGCCCAGCGCGATCTCGCGGTACTCGTCCCACGAAAGGCGGCGGCCGGAGGCGCGCCCCTGCGCCAGCTCGCCCGCGATGGTGCGCTCCACCGCGCGGGCAAAGAGCGAGGCGAACTCCAGGCTTCCCGTCGCCGCGGCCATGCGGTAGGCGGACGAGAGCAGGTGGTCGCCCAGGACCAGCGCCGGGCCGACCCCCTTCGCCGCGGCGACGGTGGGGACACCGCGGCGGGTGCTGGCCTGGTCCACGATGTCGTCGTGCACCAGCGAGGCCTCGTGGGCCAGCTGCACGGCCAGCGCGCCGCACCACAGCTCGTCCGTCAGCGCTTCGGCGGAGCCGCCCGCGGCGGCGTACGCCAGCAGCGGGCGCAGCAGCTGGCCGTCGCAGGCGGGGCGCGGCATTCCCGCCTCAGCGCAGCGGTCGGCGGCGCGCGCCAGGCCGGCGCGCACCTCGGCCAGCGCATCCACCCGCTCCACGGTCGCCGCGCTCACGCGCGCACCTCCACCAGCCGCGCGCTGGGCATCCGCGCCGCCAGCACCCGGGCCGCGGCGTACGCGACGCCCAGCGCGCCCACGGTGGCGGCAACCGCGCCCCACAGGCCGGCGGCGGCGCTCATCCCCAGCGGCAGCGCCAGGTTGGCCAGGTAGAAGCCGCCCAGCCAGCGGTGCGGCAGCGGCCGGATCCACGACTCCGCGCGGAGCGCCGCGAGCGCGCCCATCAGCAGCAGGCCGGTCACGTACCAGCCGAACAGGTTCAGCAGCGGCATCCCGTAGTACGGTCCCGCCTCGCCCCACACCCAGTACTTGGTGGCGTAGCTCATCGCCGGGTCCAGGGCCAGGTCCCAGCTGGCCAGGATCAGCGACGCCAGCAGCACCCGCCGCCCGGCCGCCTCCGGCGCGGGAAGGGCCCGCAGCGCCAGTGCGTACGAAGGAAGCGCCATGAAGAACCAGCTGAGCGGGATGACCAGCGGCACCAGGCCAAACCACTTGATCCCCAGCAGCTCCGTGTAGCCGTAGTCGCCAAACGGAATCCCCATGCTGGTCCCCAGCAGCTCCGACGACAGGCTGATGGCGTACAGCGCCGCGAACGCCGCCACCCAGCGCCGCCCGGCGTGGAGGATGAGGAACAGGAAGAGCACCGCGCCGGCGATCAGCACGTGGCTGACCGCAAAGAAGCGGAACGCGACCCCGTAGATGGGCGCAAGGTTGGGCCAGCGGGCCAGCAGCTGGGGGTGCAGCCCAAAGCTGGCGTAGCCCGCCAGCGTGAACGCGGTGAACGCACACAGCACCCACAGCGCGGCGCGCGGCCAGCGGCCGGTGGCGGGGGATGGGGACGGACGTGGCATCATACCCTACGGCTGGAAAAAAGCGTGCGCGCCGCGCGGCGGGATTCCTGCGGCAGTCGTCCCACCGCTGACCGCAAGTACGATACCCGACTGTAGAATGCTTGCACAAGGTTTGCGGTTGCCCTACGATGGCGACCGCAACTCTGCGGCCGGAACAAGAACAGCTGTGGAACGGAGATCCGGGTGAAGGCACCTCGCGCGGTGGTGATCGGGAGCGGGTTTGGCGGGCTGGCGGCCGCCGTCCGGCTTCGGGTGATGGGATACGACGTGCAGGTTCTGGAGGCGCTGGACCAGCCCGGTGGACGGGCGCGCGTCTTTCGCCGCGACGGATACACCTTTGACGCAGGCCCCACGGTCATCACCGCGCCCTACCTTCTCGAAGAGCTGTTCGCGCTGGCGGGGCGGCGGATGGAGGAATACGTGCAGCTGGTGCCGGTAGACCCGTTCTATCGTATTCTCTTTCACGACGGCAGCACCTTCGACTACGTGCAGGACGAGGAGCGGCTGCTGGCGCAGATCCGCGCCATGAGCCCGCGTGACGTGGACGGCTACCGCAAGCTGGCCGCGCACGCCGAGCGCATCTTCGACATTGGCTACACCCAGCTGGCCGATCAGCCGTTCGACCGCGCGCGCGACATGATCTGGGTCATTCCGAAGATGATCGCGCTGGAAAGCCACCGCACCGTCTACGGCCTGGTGGCGCGCTACATCAAGGACGAGCGGCTGCGGCGCGCGTTTACCTTCGAGCCGCTGCTCGTCGGCGGCAACCCGTTCACCACCACGTCCATCTACCTGCTCATCCACTGGCTGGAGCGCAAGTGGGGCGTCCACTTCGCGAAGGGCGGCACGGGCGAGATCGTCAGCGGCCTCGTCCGGTTGCTGGGGGAGATGGACGTGCCGGTGCGGCTGAACGCGCCGGTGGAACGCATCGAGGTGAGCAACGGCCGCGCGTCCGCTGTGTGCCTGGAAGGCGGCGAGCGCATCGCCGCCGACGTGGTCGTCAGCAACGCGGACCCGTCGTACGTCTACACGCGGATGATCGACGGCGCGCACCGACGGCGGAACACGGACGCGGCGGTGGCGCGCAAGCGGCAGTCGATGAGCCTGTTCGTGGCCTACTTCGGCAGCACCAAGACGTTTCCCGACGTGGCGCACCACACCATCGTGCTGGGCGAGCGGTACAAGGGGCTGCTGAACGACATCTTCGCGCGCAAGCGGCTGGCGCCGGATGCATCGCTCTACCTGCACGCGCCCACGCGGACGGACCCGTCGCTCGCGCCGCCGGGGCACGAGGCGCTGTACGTGCTTTCCCCCGTCCCCAACAACCGCGCCGGCATCGACTGGAAGCAGCAGGCAGAGCCGTACTTCGAGCGTATCCTGGAAGAGCTGGACCGGCGCGTGCTGCCGGGGATCAGGTCCACCGTGACCAGCCCGTCGTTCCTGACGCCGGACGAGTTCGAGCACGACCTGCGCTCGGTGGATGGCGCCGCGTTCGGCCTGGAGCCGCGGCTGACGCAGTCGGCCTACTTTCGCTACCACAACCGCTCGGACGACGTGGCCGGACTCTACTTCGTGGGCGCGGGGACGCACCCGGGCGGCGGGGTACCGGGCGTGCTGTCGTCGGCCAAGGTGCTGGAGCGCGTGGTTCCCCGCCCCGCGCACCCCGCGGCGGTCCCCACGATGGCGGGTGCGGCGCGATGACGTACCTGCAGTTCCACCTGATCTTCATCTTTCCCCCGCTGCTCCTGCTGGTGCTGACCTCGGGCAACGTGCTGCGGCGCATCGGGCCGCGGGCCATCCCGTCGCTGGCCGGCGTGGTGCTGGTGGCGCTGATCTACACCACGCCGTGGGACAGCGAGCTCATCCGCCGTGGCGTGTGGGGATACGGCCCGGAGCGGGTCATCGGCACCATCGGGCTGATCCCCATCGAAGAGTACATG
This sequence comes from Longimicrobium sp., assembly GCF_048594345.1. Classification (GTDB taxonomy): domain Bacteria; phylum Gemmatimonadota; class Gemmatimonadetes; order Longimicrobiales; family Longimicrobiaceae; genus Longimicrobium. Next base: position 21,030 of record NZ_JBMDXM010000173.1, on the reverse strand, counting down.
TTCTTCATCCTGCAGCCGCTCCTCACCGGCCTGTGGTTCTACCGGATGATCGGCCCGCGCGACGCGGACGCTCCGCCCGCACCGCCGGCCGTGCGCTGGGGGCCGGCCGTCGGCTACGCGCTGCTGGCGGCGTGGGGATGGGTGCTGCTGCAGCGGGAGGAGGGGACGTACCTGGGGATGATCCTGGCCTGGGCGGCGCCGGTGCTGGCGGCGCAGTGGGGGGTGGCGGGCGGGCGCATCGGCGCGGCGCGGCGGACGTTTCTGCTCGCCGTCGGCATCCCCACGCTGTACCTGTGGATGGCGGACGCGATCGCCATCCGCCTGGGCATCTGGCACATCAGCGAAACGCTTACGCTGGGGATCAAGTTCGGTCCGCTGCCGCTGGAAGAGGCGACGTTCTTTCTGGCCACCAACCTGCTCGTGGTCCAGGGGCTGACGCTCTTCCTGCACCCCTTCCACAAGCCCGTCGCGCACACCGCCGCCGCGCCAGCCAGCCGATGAGAGCGGATCCGCACGAACGGTGGGTACGGACGGTCACTGTCATTCTGAGGAAGGCGCCCACACCGCCTCCTCCGCGGCGCGTGGCAGCCCGTGCGCTGACCGAAGAATCTCCTTCGGCGGCAGGCGGGGCTTCTCGCACGCGGACCGGTCGTAGCCGACGGAGTGGTGCGCCCATCCGGCAGATTCTTCGGTCTGCGCACGAACCCTGGTGCGTCCGGACGGATCGGGGCGTGCGCCTCCCTCAGAATGACACCGTTCGCCGGACTCGCGAGTTGGCTTTCTTTCCGGATTCGGCATGAGGCGCAACACGGATTGCGACGTCGCCATCGTGGGCGCGGGGCACAACGCGCTCATCAGCGGGGCGTACCTGGCGCAGGCGGGCTACCGCGTACGCGTCTTTGAGCGGCGGCACGTGGCGGGGGGCGCCGTATCGACGGAGGAAATCGTCCCCGGCTACCGTTTCGACCTGGGCGGCAGCGCGCACATCCTCATCCGCAACACGCCCATCGTGCAGGAGCTGGGGCTGGAGCGGCATGGGCTGGAGTACATCGATCTCGATCCGCTCTTTTTCGCGCCCTACGCCGACGGCACCACGCTCTTCTTTCACCGCGACGTGGACCAGACCGTCCACGGGATGGAGACGCTGTTTCCCGGCGAGGGCGAGGCGTACCGCCGCTTTCTGGACGACTGGCGCCCGTTCGCGCGCACGGTGAAGGACGCCTTCCTGAGCGTCCCCAGCCCGTTGGAGCTGGGGAAAAAATTCATCTTCGGCAAGGCCGTGCAGGGCGACTGGAAGCGTGCGCTGCGGACGATCCTGAGCCCGTACGGCGAGGTGGTGGACCGCTACTTTCGCGAGGAAAAGGTCAAGACGCCGCTGGTCTGGATGGCGGCGCAGAGCGGCCCTCCGCCGCACGAGCCGCTGACCGCGCCGTTTCTGCTCTGGCAGCCGCTCTACCACGAGGGTGGGATTGCGCGGCCGCGGGGCGGAAGCGGGATGCTCACGCAGGCGCTGGCGCGGCACATCCAGGCGCACGGGGGCCAGGTGCAGGTGGGCGCGCCCGTGGAGCGGATCGTGGTGGAGAGCGGGCGCGCGGTGGGCGTGGAGACGCGGGAGGGCGGATGCACGGCGCGCGCGGTGCTCAGCGGCGCGCACGTGCTGGAGACGCTGGGCCGGCTGTTGCCGGAGGCGCACCGCCCACCGGGGAGGGACGGCATCCGCGTGGGGAACGGCTTTGGCGCGGTGCTGCGGCTGGCGCTGCGCGAGCCGGTGTCCTACGCCGCGTCGCCCGGCCGCGAGGCGCGCATCGGTCTCCAGCTGCTCTGCCGCGACCGCCAGCAGATCGCCGACGCCTACGCCGACTATCTGCGCGGCGAGCCCACCCGCGATCCGCCCATCGTGGCGATGACCTTCAGCGCGGTAGACGATTCGCTGGCGCCGCCGGGCGGCGAGGTGCTGTGGCTGTGGGCGCAGTACTATCCGTACGAGCTGTCCGGCGGCCGCAGCTGGGACGACATCAGCGACCAGGTGGCGGACAACATCCTCGACACCTTTGAGCGGTACGCGCCGGGGACGCGCGACAAGGTGGTGGGCCGCCTCTTTCAGCATCCGCTGGCGCTGGAGCGCGACCTGGGGCTGCCACGCGGCAACGTGATGCACGTGGAGATGAGCCTGGACCAGATGTTCGGGCTGCGGCCGATGGCGGGAATGGCGAACTATCGCAGCCACCTCAAGGGCCTGTACCTCACCGGCGCCAGCACGCACCCCGGCGGCGGCATCATGGGCGCGTCGGGGCGGAACGCGGCGCGGGCGGTGTTGCGGGATCTGGAGCGGCGGAAGGTGTGACCCGCGGGCCCTCTCCCCCGACCGGCCTTTTGCTCGTTCCTCGCAACGGAGGTCGACCCCTCCCCCAACTTCGGGGGAGGGGTAGCGTGGGAGAAGGTTCATCGCGCATCGGGTGGTCGTCGTGCAACTGGCCCTCCACGCGCGACGGGCACCGTCGACACGAGCAGGTGAAGCCCCGTTTTGCGAGGAACGAGCAAAGACGGGGCTTATGGCCTTTATAGCCCCGGGTTTCAACCCGGGGTGCCGTTGGCGAGCGACAAAGCCCGATCGATCCCTTGGCAACGCGCGGATTACCCCGCGGCGGAGCCGGTGCCACCCGCGTCGGCAATCTCCCCCAGCCGCCGTTCGATGAAACGCCGCTCCGGCTCCTGCCGCGCGAGGGCGAGCGCGCGGTCGTAGGCCTCGCGCGCGTCGGACGTACGGCCCAGGCGGCGGAGGAGGTCGGCGCGGGCGGAGTGGGCCAGGTGGTAGTCGGCCAGCTCGCCGCGCGCGAGAAGGGTGTCGATGAGGGCCAGACCGGCGGCGGGGCCGTCGCGCATGGCGACCGCCGCGGCGCGGTTCAACTCGACGACGGGGGACGGATCGGCGCGCAGCAGCACGTCGTACAGGCCCACGATCTGGGGCCAGTCGGTCGCGCCGGCGGTGGGCGCCTCGGCGTGCACGGCGCTAATGGCGGCTTGCAGCGTGTACGGCCCAAAGCGCCTCGAGCGGATCGCCCGCTCCACCAGCGCCTCACCTTCCAGGATCAGGGTGCGATCCCAGCGCGCGCGGTCCTGGTCCGCCAGCAGCACCAGCTCGCCCTCCGCCGAGGTGCGGGCGGCGCGGCGCGACTCGTGGAGCAGCATCAGCGCGAGCAGCCCCAGCACCTCCGGCTCCGGCAGCAGCTCCGCCAGCAGCCGCCCCAGCCGGATCGCCTCGCCACACAGGTCCGCGCGCGTAAGCGAGGCGCCGGAGGAAGCGGAATATCCTTCGTTGAAAACGAGATACACCACCTGCAGCACCGCGTCCAGCCGGTCCGGCAGGTCCGCCAGCGCGGGCACCTGGTAGGGGATGCGCGCATCGCGGATCTTGGCCTTGGCGCGCACGATCCGCTGGGCCAGCGTGGGCGCGCCCGTCAGGTAGGCGCGCGCGATCTCCTCCGTCGTAAGCCCGCACACCTCGCGCAGCGTGAGCGCCACGCGCGCGTCGGGCGAGAGCGCGGGGTGGCAGCAGGTAAAGATCAGCCGCAGCCGGTCGTCCTCCACCCCGTCCGCATCGTACTCGGGCGGATCGTGCACGGCGGATTCGAGGTGCGCGGCGACCTCCGCCAGGCGCGCGTCAAAGCGGGCGCGGCGGCGGATGGTGTCGATGGCCTTGAAGCGGCCGGCGGAGACCAGCCACGACCGCGGATTCGCCGGCACGCCGTCGCGCGGCCACCGCTCCAGCGCCGCGGCAAACGCATCGTGCAGCGCCTCTTCCGCCAGGTCAAAGTCGCCCAGCAGGCGGATGAGCGTGGCCAGCACGCGGCGCGATTCGGCGCGATAGACGGCATCCACCACGTGCCGCGCATCATCCGCCGCATGCTCGCTCGCCATGGGCTTACGACTGCGGCTGGCCGAAGTCGATGACGGGACGCACCTCGATGCACCCGGTGCGGGCGGACGGGATCTTCGCCGCCAGTTGCACGGCCTCGTCCACATCCCGCGCCTCGATCAGGTAGAAGCCGCCCAGCTGCTCCTTGGTTTCGGCGAACGGGCCGTCCGTCGTGGACATCCTGCCGTTGCGGATGCGGACGGTGACCGCCGCCGCCACCGGCTCCAGCGCCTCGCCGGCGAGCAGGTGCCCGCCGGCTTCGATCTCCTCCCCGGCCGCCATGCACTCGGCCAGGTATGCGTCGGCTTCGGATGGGGGCATCGCGTCCCAGTCCCGCTCCTCGTCGTAGATCAGGCACAGGTACTTCATCGTGGCTCCGTCTGGCTGGATGGAATCGAACGGACGGGAACGCGGCGGGCCCGGCGCGGATCCAGCCGCACCGGGCCCGTCATGCCGACAACCCTACATCTCACCGAAATCGACGATCGGCCGCACCTCAACGCTGCCGATGCGCACCGACGGGATCTTCGCGGCCACCTGGATGGCCTCGTTCAGGTCCCGCGCCTCGATCAGGTAAAAGCCGCCCAGCTGCTCCTTGGTTTCGGCGAACGGGCCGTCCGTCGTGGTCACCTTGCCGTCGCGGACGCGCACGGTGGTGGCCGTCGCGACCGGCTGCAGCGCCTCGCCCGCAACGTACTGCCCGGCCGCGCGGATGCCGTCCGTAAACTGGTAGTACTCGGCCATCTCCGCGTCGGCCTCGGCCTTGGACATGGCTTCCCACAGCTTTTCGTCACCGTAGATCAGGCACAGGTACTTCATCGGGATTCTCCCATCGATGGGTGGATGACTGCCGCGAACACAGATGGTCGAACGGGAGGGGGCGAAATCGACATCGCCACCGGCGCGGAATCGAAATTCGTATTCAATCATCCAAAATCAACGGAGTCAACAGAGACTGTGCTCCGTTGACTCCGTGTGCCGACAGCTCGGCGGGAACGCGCGAACGCCCGTGCCGTATATTCCCCCTCCCGCGCAGTTTGCGGGAGGGGGTGGCGCGCTCTCGGGCGCCGCCGGGGGAGGGCCCTACGCGTCGCGGTACGGCACCTCGATCACCAGCCCGTCGAACGCGGAGACCACCTCGGGAAAGACGGCGCGGGCCTCGCGCTCCAGCACGCGCGGATCGTCGGCGTAGCGCGGGGAAAAGTGGGTGAGCACCAGCTTGCGCGCCTCGGCCGCCCTGGCCACCTCGGCCGCCTCGCGGGCGGTGGAGTGGCCGGTGTGCTGGGCGCGGTCCGACTCGTCCTGCGCGAAGGTGGCTTCGTGGATCAGCAGGTCGGCGGACTGGGAGTGCTCGATGGTGACCTTCGTGGGCCGCGTATCGCCCGTGTACACCACGCGCCGCCCTGGCCGCGCCGGCCCGACCACGTCCTCCGCGCGGTAGACGCGGCCGTCCACCTCAACCGCCTCGCCGTGGTGCAGCTTGCCCCACAGCGGGCCTTCGGGAATGCCCATCTCCCGCGCCTTTTGCGCGTCGAAGCGTCCCAGCCGCGCGTGCTCCACCACCGCGTAGCCCAGCGAGAGGCCGCCGCGGTGCTGCGTGCGGAACGCCACCACGTCGTACACGCCGCGCGACACCGTGTCGCCGGGCGCGAGCTCGCGGATGCGCACCTCGAACGGCACGCGCTCCACCCCCAGCTCCACCGCCTGCCGCATCAGCTCGGTGGTGCCGCGCGGCGTCCACAGGTCGATGGGCTCTTCGCGCGCCTGCAGCCCCAGCGTGCGCAGCAGCCCGATGACGCCCAGGAAGTGGTCCGCGTGCAGGTGCGTAAAGAAGATGTCGTTGAACGAGAACCCGGTCCCGTAGCGCATCATCTGCCGCTGCGTCCCCTCGCCGCAGTCGAACATCATTACGTCGCCCTCGCGCTGGATCATCAGCGAGGACACGTTGCGCCCCACCGTCGGGCGCGCCGCGGCGGTGCCGAGGAAAGTGATGCGCATCAGGAGTACGAAAGTACGAAAGTACGAGAGTACGGAGCGGCGTTACTCGCCGCCCCTCGACTCTCCACGCTCGCCACGCCGCCCGATCGCGCCACGCGTCCCGCCTCCACGCCGACTCCGGAAACGTACTTTCGTACCCTCGTACTTTCGTACTTCCTCACGCCGTCACCACCTCGACCCTCAGCCCCGGCTCGATCTCGGTCTTGGGGATCAGCGCCGGCCAGTACGCCATGATCTCCTGCACCGCCGGGCGCCCGCCCGCAAAGCCGGTGACCGACGGCGGGCCGGCCAGCACCAGCGGTGCGATCTCCTTGGTAAAGCGCTCCACCGCCGCCTTGTCCTGCCCGCGCACGCCCCAGCGCACCGTCACCTCGGGCAGGTCGCGCGGCAGCGGGCCGGCCAGCGGACCGTGCGTGGCGTTCCATCCCACGTACTCCGTCAGCACCTCGTCGAACTTGAGCCCCAGGCGGTCCAGCCGCTCGCGCAGCACCCGATCGGCCACCTGCGCCTTTTCCACCGCGTCGGGCCAGGAGTAGACGAGCGTTCCCGTCGCCTTGTAGCCGTCGGAATAGGCGATGCTCACCTTGAGCAGCGGCGTCGCCGGGCCGCCGCGCACCCCGTGCACGCGCACCCGGTCCGCCCCCGCGTCCTCCAGCCGGATGCTGGTAAAGTCCGCCACCACGTCGGGCGTAATGTAGCTGCGCGGATCGCCCATCTCGTACACCAGCTGCTCCTTGACCGTCGCCAGCGTAACGCGGCCGCCCGTGCCGTCGTGCTTGGTGACGATGAACGAGCCGTCCGGCGAGGCCTCGATGATGGGATAGCCCACGTTCGCCAGCTCGGTGATGTTGCGCCAGTCGACCAGGTGGTTGCCGCCGCTGGCCTGCGCGCCGCACTCGTTGATGTGCCCCGCCACCACGCCCGCGGCAATGCGGTCATGGTCGTCCACGCTCCAGCCGAACTCGTGGATCATGGGCGCGTAGGTCAGCGCCGTGTCCGTCGACCGGCCGGTGATGACCACGTGCGCATCCTGCCGCAGCGCCTCCACGATGGGCCGCGCGCCGATGTAGGCGTTGGCGCTCTGCACGCGATCGAGCACCGTCGACAGCGGCTCGCCCGTCTCCATGTTCTTGAGCTCCACCCCGCGCGCCAGCAGGTCCGGCAGCCGCTCCAGAATGTCGTCGCCGCTGATCATCGCCACCCGCGCGCGCCCGCCCAGCCCCACCTTGCGCGCCTCCTCCAGCACCGCGTCGCGGCAGCCTGCCGGGTTCACGCCACCGGCGTTGGCGATCACGCGAATGCCGCGCTCCACCACGGCGGGCAGAATGTCGCCCATCAGCGGCACAAAGTCGCGCGCGTACCCCGCCTGCGGGTTGCGGCTGCGCTGCTTCTGCATGATCGACATGGTGACCTCGGCCAGGTAGTCGAGCATCAGGTAGTCGATCTGGCCGCCCTCTACCTGCTGCTTGGGCGCGTCGAGCTGGTCGCCCCAGAAGCCCTGGCCACTGGCGATGCGGATGGTCTCTTTCATCAGGTCCGTGTCGGTCGATAAAGCGCGCCCGGGCGCGTCATTTCAGTATATGCGAAAGTTCCAGCGCTGGAACTTTCACGGGTGGAACCGCCGTCCGTCCCGCGCCGCGTCAGAGCGCCGCCCGGTCGCCCGCGTGGCCACGGATGATGCGGCGTGCCTCGTCCGCGTCTCTGCCCAGCGCGCGGAGAGGCAGATAGTGCGCCGTGTTGCGGTCGATCCAGAACAGCAGAAAGCCGCCGGCCCGCTGCACCTTGCGGATGCCGGGCCACGCCGTGGTCATGCGGTTGCCGCCCGCGGTGAACGTAAGCCCCGCCTCGCCCAGGCGCATCCGCACCGGCGCCATGCGGCCGCGCGCCAGCGCCCTGCCCAGCAGCAGAAAGAGCAGGCTCAGCGCCGGGATGATCACCAGCGCCAGCGTGGCCCCGCCGATGAGCAGGTACAGGTTGTCGCGCACCCCCTGCGGCCCCAGCGACCAGCGGAACAGCGCCAGCAGCGCCACAGGCACGCCGATCAGGTAGCCCGTGAACTGCTTTCCCTGCCGCGAGCGGAACCACACCTGCTGCCGCGCCGCAAAGTCTTCCCACACCGTCGTCGCAAACTCCAGCGAGATGCCCGGCCCGCTCTCGACGTCAGCCGACGGAGATGTCGCCGGGGCCTGGTTCACGTCTGCGAGATCGGCATCTGCAGCCGCGGCGGCGCGTCCGCGGGCGATGATCTCGCGCGCCTGCTCCAGCGCGCGCGCCTCGCGCAGCACGCGGAGCGGAACGAAGTAGCCGCCGGTGTCGTCCAGGTCGAAGACCAGAAACTCGTCCGTCTCCGTCACGCCGCGCACGGAAGCCCAGGCGATGGTGTTGCCGCCGTGCGCGTCCGAGGCCGTAATGCCGCTCTCCGCGATCGTCACCCGCGCGGGCCCGCCCGCCGTGCGCCGGATCCGCCGCACGTGCAGGATGTTGGGGAGCGGCGAAAGAAAGTAGCCGGCGACCAGCGCCACCAGCAGCCAGTCCGCCCCGTCCATCCGCCGGTCGCGGCCGTACAGCAGCAGGACGGCCAGCGGCAGCCCGATGGCCAGCCCCACCAGCTGCTGGATGCGGATCTGCCGCCCGCGCCCGTGCCGCTGCGCGGCCTTCTGCGCCCGCAGGTGCTCCGCGAAGGTGGGGTTCAGCTCAAAGCTAAGCTCCCGCGCCGGCGCGGGCGGCGAAGACGTGCTCACGATGGCGTCGGCGGATCGTTGGCGCGGATCATCATCATCCCCAAAACAAATCCGGAGGCCGCGCGTGCAGCCTCCGGAGAGTCATATATCACCCGCCCCGCCACGGCGGCAACCCGGCTACATGTTCACCGAGGCTTTAGCACATCATCTACAGCCACTTCCAATCCGCCCAAAGCGGATGACTTCCACGACTCGCCCGCGCCGTACGTTCGTACCTGCGCGTACTCGCCCGCGACAGGGTTCTGATGGACGGAGATCTTGTCGCGCGTCAGATCCACCAGCCAGTACTCGGGAATGTCGGCCTGGGCGTACCGCCCGGATTTCACGTGGCGGTCGTACCGAAGTGACGTGTCTGATACTTCGATAACGACCAGTGCGTCCTCATGCGTAGGGTGCGCCTGCTCGTACTCATCCGCGCTTGCACGAAGCACCACCACATCGGGCATCGGCCGATACTCGTCGGGAAGAAAGAGCGAGCCGTGGGCACCCACAAGCGCTTCACCAACGCGGGGAGTGAGAAACCGAATCAGTCGTATGATGCAGGCGGAGTGACGGCTTCCTTCTGGACTCATCGCAATGATCTCCCCGTCGATGAGTTCGACGCGCTCGTTCTCAGTCAGCGCACCAATCTCGCCTAGCCTGTAATAATCCGGACTCGAAAACCGAACCGGGACACCGCCCTGGTAGGGAACGCCATCGATCAGCGTGGTTCCACCTCGCGGAATGATGCCGGCATCGGCCATGCGAGACAGCTGCTGCTCGGTAAACCGGTACGGCTGCGCAAATTGAACGGCCATGCGTCCCTTCCTTCCGTCGCGACTGCAAGAGTGTTCGACAGCGAGGACATCCTGACGAAGAAGCGGACGGCATCAACTCTAATGTCGTCCGCCCCGAAACGTCAATTCTGTATCCTTTCACGCCACAGGCGCGCACCTACACGTTGGGCGGCAGGACGAAGGCGCGCAAATGCGATCCTTCGTACGGCGCCCGGGGTGCCGGGTAGATCAGGCTCCCGACGTCTGCAGCAGATCTTTTGCCGAGATGGTTCTGCCCCCAAATGCTGGAGATGTGAACGAGGCCTCAATCCCGTACTCCACGACATCCCGGTATCCGCCGGCCCTGGGGCGGCGATGGACGACCACGTGGTTCCTGGGAAGATCCAGGACCCAGTACTCCGGGATGTTCGCCTCGGCGTACAGACGGCTTTTCTTCCTTCGATCGAAACCGACCGAAGTATCGGCGACTTCAACGAGCAGCACGCAATCTTCGGATTGCGGAGCCTGCCCGGGCAGTTTTCCCGGCGCCAGCCGCAGCACGGCGAAGTCGGGGTACGGCTGCCTCCGCTCTCCGATCGTCACCCCGCTCTGCGGTGACACGAACATCTCATCCCCCGCGAGCGCAACCAGATACTTGTTCAGATAGATCACGGACCAGATGTGGCGCGGGCCTACAGGTGTCATCTCATACACCTCTCCGTCGATCAACTCCACCCGTTCATCAGGTGCGATGATGCCGGCCTCGCCCATCCGCTGGAACTCCTCGACGGTGAACCGCCTGCGCTCCGGTTCAACGCCGATTTCGTCCTCGATCTCGTTCTCCATCTCGATCGCGGTGCTCATCTGCGCTCCTGGATACCTCGCCACTGCACGATCGACACGCAACGAAAGGGCCCGACAAGCGAACGGAGTAACTCTACCGTCGGCTGCCGAGCCCGTCAACTCTGTATCCTTTCACGCCACCGCCGTGCACCTACATGTTGGGCGGCAGGACGAAGGCGCCCAGGTGCGGGCCAGGGTTGTTGAGCGAGGTGCGCAGTGCCAGCGCCAGCGCGGCGCGCGTCTCGTCCGGCAGCACCACGGCGTCCACGAAGCCGCGCGCGGCGGCGAACTTGGCGTCCAGCTGCTGGTCGTAGTCGGCGCGGACGGAGGCCATCTTGGCCTGCATCTCCTCGTCCGGCTGCTTTCCTTCCTTCTTGAGCGCCTCCAGCTGCGGGCCGAAGAGGGCCGCGACGGCGCTGTCGCCCTCCATCACCCCCATCCGCCCCGTGGGCCAGGTGAAGATAAAGTCGGGGTCAAAGCCCTGCCCCGCCATGGCGTAGTACCCCGCGCCCGACGCGTGGTTGAGGGTCAGCACGATCTTGGGCACGCCCGCCGTCGCCATGGCCTCCACGAAGCGCGCGCCGGCGCGGATGATCCCCGAGTGCTCCGCCTGCGAGCCCACCATGAAGCCGCTCACGTCCTGCACAAACAGGATGGGCGTGCCGTGGCGGCTCAGCGTCTCGATGAAGAACGCTACCTTGTCGGCCGAATCGGCGTAGATGATGCCGCCGAACTTGGGCGCGCCGCCGTGCGGATCCTTGAGCATCCCCCGCGCGTTGGCGATCACGCCGACGGGGATGCCCTGGATGCGCGCGTGGCCGCAGATCATCTCCGGCGCGTAGTCCGCCTGAAACTCGTCCAGCGCGCCGCCGTCCAGGATGCACGACAGCACCTGGCGCATGTCGTACGGCTGCTTGTGGTCTTCCGGCAGCAGGTCGTACAGCTCCGCCTCCGGCCGCGCGCCCGGCTTGGCCTCCGTCACCGGCAGCGCCGTCGTCTCACGCGGAAGCTGCTTCACCAGGTCGCGGATCTTGGCGATGCAGGTGCGGTCGTCGGGCGTGCGGTAGTGCGCCACGCCGCTGATGGCGTTGTGAGTCAGCGCGCCGCCCAGGGTCTCGGAATCCACAGTCTGCCCCGTAGCGCCCTTCACCAGGTTGGGCCCGCCAAGACCCATGAACGACGTGCCCTCCACCATCAGGATCACGTCGCTCAGCGCCGGCAGGTAGGCGCCGCCGGCGATGCACGGCCCCATGACGGCGGCGATCTGCGGCACCTTGAGGTAGCGCCGCATGATGCTGTTGTAGTAGAAGATGCGCGACGCGCCGTACTGCCCGGGGAAGACGCCGCCCTGGTACGGCAGGTTCACGCCGGCGCTGTCGACCAGGTAGATGATGGGGACGCGGCAGCGCATGGCGATCTCCTGCGCGCGCAGCATCTTGGTAATGGTCTCGGGCCACCACGAGCCCGCCTTGACGGTGGCGTCGTTGGCGATGACCACCACCTCGCGCCCGCACACGGTGCCGATGCCCGTCACCACGCCGGCCGCGGGCGCCTGCCCCTCGTACTGGTCGTGCGCGACGAGCATCCCCACTTCCTGGAAACGCGAGCGCGCGTCCAGCAGCAAGGCAATGCGCTCGCGCGCGGTCAGCTTGCCGTCGTTGTGCTGCTTCTGGATGCGCTTGGGCCCGCCGCCCTGCCGCAGCCGCGCCTCCAGGTCGCGGAGCTCCTGCGCAAGCTTGCGGGCGCGGCCCTTGGCGGGCGGCGCTTCTTCGGCTGCCGGGGTGGCGGTTGTCACTGGGCGACGGCCTCGCGGTCGCGGCCGTGCTCGGTGAACCAGCCGCTGATGTACTCCACCGCCTGCGACGTGGTGGTGCCGGGGCCGAAGAGCTTGCCGATGCCGCGGCTTTCCAGCGCGGCCATGTCCTCTTCGGGGATGATGCCGCCGCCGGTGATCAGGATGTGGTCGGCGCCTTCCGCTAGCAGCGCCTCCTGCACGGCCGGGAACAGCGTCATGTGCGCGCCGGAGAGGATGGAGAGCGCCACCACGTCCACGTCTTCCTGGATGGCGGCGCTGACGATCATCTCCGGGGTCTGGTGCAGCCCGGTGTAGATGACCTCCATGCCGGCGTCGCGCAGCGCGGCGGCGATCACCTTGGCGCCGCGGTCGTGGCCGTCCAGGCCGGGCTTGGCCACCAGCACCCGGATCTTCCGTTCAGGCATAGTCAGATGAAATTGGCGGACATGGTGACGAATTGCCGCGCTCCCCGAACGCGGTACAGATGGCGTAACATAAGGCGCAATGCGAGGCTGCGGCAAGCTGAGGTTGCAGCCCGCGTGCCGCTTCGGCCGGCTTTGAGCTCGGGCGGCTGAAGCCGCGGCTGGAACGGCACAAAGCCCCGCAAACTGCGCGGGGCTCGTTGCGGACGCTTCGATGCGGTTGGGCGGGAGGAAGTGTCGGCCACAGTCCGCGGAGGCGGACTTCGTGAATTTCCAGCCGCGGTTTCAACCGCCACGACCGCGGCTCGGGCCCCGCATCACGGAAGCGAGGCGCGGATGCGGGCGGCGGATTCGTCGATCATGCGCGACAGCTCGGCGGCGGGGTACCAGCGGCCGGCGCGCATCACGCCGGCGATGCGCGTGGTGTTGCGGATGTCGGCGAGAGGATCGGCGTCCAGCAGCACCAGGTCGGCGCGCTTGCCGGGCTCTACGGTGCCGCTCTCCGCCAGCGTGCCCAGCCACTGGGCGGGGTTGCGGGTGGCGGCCTCCAGTGCGGCAAAGGGCGGCAGGCCGGCATCCACCAGGCTCTCCAGTTCGCGATGCAGCGTCCAGCCGTATAGAAGAAAGAACTCGGGCGAGTCGCTGCCAGCCAGTATGCGCCCGCCGGCTCCGTGGATGGCGCGGACGATCCGGTTTCGCGCCTCGATGTACCGCGCCCGCCGCGCGGCGGAAGGCGGATTGTTCCAGTAGTAGTCGCGCCCCTCCCGCATCTGCCGGCGCAGCGAATCCGGCAGCACGGCGTAGTCCGGGCGCGCCTCGATCACTGAATCCGGCTGCCCGGTGCCGAACGCCAGCTTGAAGAACGTGAGCGTGGGGCTGCTCCACACCCCCGCGGCGGCGGTCGCGCGACCCAGCGAGTCGAGCTTGGCATCATCCAGCCAGTCCAGGCTCTCCCAGTTGGCGGGACGGTAGATGAGGTAATCCGATACGGAAGCCGTCATCGGCGCGCCGTCCCGCAGCGCCGCCTCAAAGTACATGTTCAGGTGCTCGATCTGCTGCCCCGCGGCCAGCGCGCGCGCCAGCCCCACCTGCTGATCCACGTGGCCGATCACCTTGATCCCGCGCCGCGCCGCCTCGTCCATCACCGCTTCGTACACGGGGACGGAGATCATGATGGTGAGCTTGATAAAGTCGTATCCCGCATCCGCCACCTGGCGCACGGCGACGCGCGCTTCCTCCGGCGTGGTGACCACGATGCCGTTGAAATACGGCTCGCCGTACCGCCGCCCGGCGAATTGCGGGCTGGCCAGGTAGAGCGCGGGCCCCGGGATCTCGCCGCTGGCCACGCGCGCCCGCAGCGGAAACTGCTCCGGCGTGCCGATCATCAGCCGCGCCGTGGTTACACCGTTCGCCAGCATGATGCGCAGCTCGTCGGGCGCGACGGAGTCCGGCACGGCGGCGTCGGAAAGCAGGTGCGCGTGCATGTCGGCCAAGCCGGGGATCAGGTACTTCCCCGCACCGTCCACCCGCCGCGCGCCCGCCGGCACCCGCGCGCTCGCCGCGGAGCCGACCAACACGATGCGCCCGTCGCGCACCAGCACCGTCTGGTCGTGCAGCACGCGCTCGCGGTCCATGGGAATCACGGACACGTTGGTGAACGCCACCACCTCCTGCGCCGCCGCGGGCGTGCGCGCGATCGTGAGAAAGATGCCGATGAGGATGCCGGAGGCGAGTCGCATTCGCATATCCTGCGTGCTGAGAGGCGGATGAAAGGGAGCGGAGAAGGATATCCCCGGATGATGAGCGGCGGAACGCGGGAGGTGCGGATTTCGTGATCGAGGGACGGAGCGTGGAGGCGAGGGACGAACGGCGGGAGCCTCACCCCGGCTCGTTCCTCGCCTGCCCCTCTCCCACAAACTGCGTGGGAGAGGGGATAAACGGCACGGGCGCTGGTGTGCGTCGGATCGTGTCGTGCGAGACGGTGGGCCGCCTCCCTCCCCGGCCCTCGCCGCTAAGCGCGCCAACCGCGTGGCGGAGGGAGAACAGCAGCCAACCCATACTTCCGTACCTTCCTTACGGCCGCGGATGGCGCGCGGCGATGGCTTCCAGGCGCGTGCGGATCTCGTCGGCGGGGAGCCAGCGGCCGCGCGCCATTACGCCGGCGATGCGCTGCAGGTTGGCGACGTCGGCGAGCGGATCAGCGTCCAGCAGCAGCAGGTCGGCGCGGCGGCCTACGGCGATGGTGCCAAAGGCGTCGTTGCGCTGAAAGTAGTCGCCCACGTTGCGCGTGCCTGTGGCGATGATCTCGTACGGCGACATCCCCGCGGCGCGCATGCGCGGAAACTCGCGATGCAGCGAAAATCCGGGCACGCTGAACTGCTGCGGCGCGTCCGTGCCCATCAAAATGCGGCTGCCGTTGCGGTGCAGCGCCGCCAGCACCTGCTGGCGCGCCTCGATCACGCGGCGCGCCGTGCCGGCGTCGTACTGAGGATCGGCGCGGCGCTGGTTGTACGCGTTCACCCACGCCTGCACCGACTGCGGCGACACGTAGCGCAGCTCCGGGTACGCCAGCAGCGAATCCAGCGGCAGCGTAACGTACAGCACCTCCCACAGCGCCATGGTAGGCACCACCCACGCCCCCGCCTCGCGCGTCATCCGCACCGCGGAATCCAGCTTCGCGGCGTCGAGCGACACGTCCTCGCCGGCCGCGTACTCCACGTAGCCGTCCGCGTGGTCAAAGGTTTCCTGCCCCATCCGCAGAGCGTGCATCAGCCCCACCTCTTCCGGCACGTGGCCGCCAAAGCGCAGCCCTTCCTGCGCCGCGGTGCGCGCCATGGCGTCGTACTCGGCGCGGGTAAGGCCGGGGTGGATCTTGAGCAGGTCCCAGCCCTGCGCGCGCTGCTCGCGCACCATCCGCACGGCATCATCCACCGTGTTGACGGAGTTGCCGTTGAAGCTGGGGCCGGCCAGGTACAGCGTGGGCCCCAGCAGCTCGCCCTGCGCGGTGCGGCGGCGAAGCTCCAGCTGGCCCGGCGCGCCCAGCATCCCGCGAACCGTGGTGATGCCGCTGGCCAGGTACAGAAACAGCACGTCCTCGGTGTTCTGCGCCGGCGCGCTGGGCGGGGGCACGTGGCCGTGCATCTCGGCCAGGCCCGGGACCAGGTACTTGCCGCGGCCATCTACCCGCCGCGCGCCGCCCGGCACCGCGACCGACGCGCTGGGGCCCACGGCGATGATGCGGTCGCCCTGCACCAGCACGGTGTGGCCGGGGAGCGAGCGCTCGGTATCCATGGGGATGACGGTCACGTTCTCGAACGCCGTCACGCCGTCCGCGGATTGCGCGCAGGCGGCGGGCGGAAGCACCGCACCCAGCAGGAGCGCGGCGGCGGAGATGGCGCGGCAGAGGCGGATGAGCTTCATCGCGTGCGGACCTTTGGCAGGTGGTGTGGGATGTGGATCGTGGTGCGGCGAAAAATTTAGCATGAAATACTGCAACGCTGCCCGCCGATGCGCCAGAGATGTGGGATGAAGCGTAGCCGTGCGCCGCGGGATGTGGGGGCGATGGAGCGCTCGATTCGACGGCAAGGGCGAATAAATTCGCGGCAACAACCACACGAAGTCCGCCTTCGCGGACTGGAGGCCTGGGTGCGAAAAGAACGTTTCGTGGGCGTGGCGGGATCGGTGCAGGCCGCATAGACCCGGCGGCTGGCACGGGCGCATCACACCATCACACCATCACACCATCACACCATCACACCATCACACCCGATCCGGCGCCAGAATCTGCACCGTACCCCACGGCTCCACGGAGAGCGGCGTGGAATCGACCACGTCGCCGTTGACGTGCGTGGGCTCGGCGCGGCCGTCGGTGGCGGCGACGGAGAAGCGCCGCGCCCGCAGCGTTTGGACGCCAGGGACGCGTAGTTGGGCGGTACCAGGCAGTTCCACGCCCACCCAGAACGCAGCCAGCCGGGCGCGGGACGTCCCGCGGAACAGAACCAGGTCGATGAACGCATCCGCGGGATTCGCATCGGCCACCAGCACGTGCTGGCCGGCAAAGTGGCGTGGCACCGTCGCCAGCACCTGCGTGGCGTCAAGGTCGATGGGGCGGCCGTGCTCGTCCTGGCCGGTCACGCGCAGCGGGGGAAAGTCGTAGCGCGCCCACTCGCGCACGCCGCGCGTGCCGATGGCCAGCATCCCCAGCGCGTCCTTGGCGCCCGCGCTCACCCGCCCCATCGCCCGCGCGTCGAAACCCACGCCTATCCCCAGCAGCACGGCGCGCTCACCCGCGCGCCAGGTGCGGAACGGCCGCGTGTGCGCCGCATCCGCCACCGCCGCGAAGGCCCGGCGCCAGCTGGACGGCAGACCGCACTCGCGCGCGATCACGTTCACCGTGCCCGTGGGGATGATGCCCAGCGGCACCTGCGACGCGATCAGCGCGGCGGCGCACTGCCCCAGCGTCCCGTCACCGCCGGCGGACCAGACGGCCTGGTGGCGCGGCGCCAAGTGCGCGCGCACCAACTCCGTGGCGTGGTCCTGGCCGCGCGTCAGGTGCAGTTCCGCTCTCCACCCGTTGCGCGCGAGCTCATCCACGACGGCTTCCGGCGCGGGTCGGCGCCAGCGCTGGCCGGCGGCGGGATTGTAGATGAGGAGCGATGGGCGCATGGGCCGCGCTTCCTCGCAAACCGCTGGCCGAAGCGCCGACGCCCGAAGCGTGGCGGGCCGGCCGCCCTCCCGGGCGGAGGAAAAGATGACAGGACGTATTGGCGGCGGGCGCGGATGATGGGAATGAGCGGACGGCGCCGACCGGGCAGACGGGCGGATGCGGACAGGCGGACGGCGCGGATGGGGCGGACGGGTGAACGGGCGGATGCGGACAGGCGGACGGCGCGGATGAGCGGGTAAACCCGCTGCTGGGAAAGCGACAAGCCCCGTCCGGCTCGCTGACGCTCGCCGGCCGGGGCTTCAACTGCTCGTGAAAACGGCGCCCGACGCGCATGGCGGGCCCATCGTATTCCGATAGCGAGGCGACCTGTCGGCCACAATCCGCGCAGACGGATTTCGTGATTTTCCAGCCGCGATTTCAATCGCCCGAGACAACGCCCGTCGCGATCACACCATCACCGGCCACGCTCGCACTCTCGCACTCTCGCACTTTCGTACTCTCGTACTCTCGTACCCCACACTCAATCCCGCCGCTCACAGACCACGATCAGGTCTTCGCTGCTGTGGATGAAGGGCGCAAACTGCCAATCGCCCCACCAGTCGATGGGCACCAGGCCCGCCTGGCGCAGCAGGGCGTTCCACTCAGTGGCGGTGCGGATGCGCAGCTCGTGGTACTTTTCGCCCTTCTTGTCACCCTTGCTCCAGCGCGTCCACTCGCGGCTCACGCCCTCGATCACGTCGAACTCGCGCTCCACCCACACCGTGGCGCCGCCCGCCGTCTCCCACCAGTCGCGCTCCGTGAATCCGCCGACAATGTGGTCGCGGTGCATCGTCTCCATCACGAACACGCCGCCGGGCTTGAGCGCGTCGCGGGCACCGCGCAGCACGCGCAGGTCCTCCTCATCCGAGAGAAAGTAGCCGAGCGACGAGTAGAGCGAGAGCACGGCATCGAACCGCCCCGTCCACGGGATCTCGCGCATGTCGCCCTGCACGAAATCGACGGACACCTTCGCGGCATCGGCCCGCTTCCTGGCGCGGGTCAGCAGCGTTCGCGACCAGTCCAGGCCGGTGACCTTGAAGCCGCTGCGGGCCAGCTGCACCGAGTGCCGCCCCCAGCCGCACGCCAGGTCCAGCACCTCGGCGTCCGGCGGCAGCGGCACCATCTCGCGCAGCCCCTGGATCTCGCGCTCGGTACGCTCCGGCGTAAGAAAGTCGCGGTAGATGTCGACGAACGTCTCGTCGAAGTAGCCATCCCACCATCCACGGCTGGCCGTCACGGCAGCACGTCCAGCAGGTCGTGGATGCCGCGGATGCGCTCACAGTCCTTGTCGTCCCACTTCCACAGGGGGTCGATGAGGATGGCGCGCATGCCGGCGGCGCGGGCGCCCTGTACGTCGATCTCGTAGATGTCGCCCACGTACACGGCTTCCTCCGCCTCCACGCCCATCTGCTCCAGCGCGTGATGGAAGATGCGCGGATCGGGCTTGTCGATGCCGACGAGCCCTGAATCGACCACCAGCTCAAAGTGCTCGCGCAGCCCCACGGACTCCAGCAGCGGGTCGATGCGGCCGTCCGCGTTGCTGATGACACCCAGCCGGTAGCCGCGGCGGCGAAGCTCGTCCAGCGTCTCGGCGGTGCGCTCGCGGACGTTGCCCCACAGGTTCTTTTCCGCGTGGCGCGCGAACATCTGCTGCGCCAGCGCGGGGAACGCGGCATCATCTACCCCCACCCGGCGAAAGATCTCGGCGAAGAACAGCTTGCCGCGGGCGCGCTCGTCCAGGTTGTCGGCGCGGGCCAGCTGGTCGAACAGCAGCTTGGTGTCGTACTCCGCCGCCATCAACCCCTCCATCGTGGTCTCCACGCCGTGCTCGCGCAGCGCCTCGACGATGTAGGGGTGGTCCAGAAAGATCAGCGTGTTGCCGGCGTCGAAGAGCACGGCCCTGGTGTCGGTCATCAGAACGCCGCAGGTACGAAGGATGATGCGGGCCGTCCCCCGGCCCGGAAGCGACAAGATGCACCGCTGGCCGCGTTTGCGCGACCCGCAACCGCCTCGGCGATGAAACGGAACGAGGCCGGCGAACGCGCGTTCCGCCGGCCTCGCTGCCGTCATTCTTGCACGCGAAGGCTACGGCAGCGGCTGCCAGATGGTGGGTGAGGGGTCCAGGCCGTCCGCCTGCTCCAGAACGTACATCAGGAACTCGTCCTGTTCTTCCGGAGAAGTCAGGTCCGCCTCCACCTCCTCGCCGGCCGCCAGGATCAGGGGCATCATGTCCCAGCGCCAGGCGCCACCCTCGCGTACGAAGTGGATGTCTCCGTCGTAGCGCAGGATGGCGCGGTCGCCTTCGCCAAAGACCTCGCTGCCGGACACGAGGTCGCCGATCTCGGGGGCGTTCAGCCATCCCTCGTCAATGGTGAGCGCGAACCCGCCATCAGCGGGAAGGGCGCGCAGCTGGGCGGCGGAAACGCGGTGGCGGTACATCAGGATCATCATGCGATCCATCAGGGTGACCGCGCGTACCTGCTCCTCGGTCGCCGAGATGGCCATGGCAAGCATGCGATTGTAGTAGTCGCGCGTCTCGCGGCTCACCAGCCGCGCCGCTGCGTTCCCGTCCCCGCTGCGGGTGGCGTACTCGTACTGCCGCACCACGTTGCGAACGGCCTCCGCCTCCGCGCCCGCAAGCGGCGGATACGGAGCTTCGGACTGCGCGGCGGCCGGCGCGGCGTGCGAGAGGGCCAGCGCGGCGGCGAACACGGAAAAGATGGAGCGGATGGAGAGCGCCATCATCAAAACCAGTGAGCGGGTGGCGAGCATGGGCGAAAAAACCGCAGCGTTCCAACATGCCCGCCCCGCACCTTCCGCGCAACGGAAGCCGAACGGCGGCACTCGCCGGCGCCGCGCGCCTACTTGCGAGCCCGCCGCGCGCATCCTATCTGTTTGTTCGCAGTCCTCATCCCCCACGAACGGCGCCGCACCGCCTCACCGCGGCGGCCGCGGGGGATCTCACTTCGCGAATCCACCCCGGCGGGAGCGGCACCCCTTGGCGCAGCCCGTGGACGTTTCCCTTTCCGTAAACGGCGCCCCGCAACGGCGCGCGGTAGAGCCGCGCCTGCTGCTGAGCGACTTTCTTCGCCAGGACCTGGGCCTTACCGGCACGCACGTGGGGTGCGAGCACGGCGTGTGCGGCGCGTGCACCGTGCTGCTGAACGGCGAAGCCGTGCGCTCGTGCCTGGTATTCGCCGTGCAGGCGGACGGGGCAGAGGTGACGACGGTCGAGGGGCTGGACTCCGGCGGCGAGCTGCATCCGCTGCAGGAGGCATTTCGCGATGCCCACGGGCTGCAGTGCGGCTTTTGCACGCCGGGGATCCTGATGTCGATGGTCCCGTTTCTCCGCGACCATCCGGACCCCGACGAGCCGACGATCCGCGAGGCGCTGTCCGGCAACCTGTGCCGCTGCACCGGCTACCAGAACATCATCCAGTCGGTCGCGCTGGCGGCGGAGCGGATGCGGGAGCGGCCCTCCCCCGGCGGCGCCTGAGAGCGCGCCACCCCCTTCCCGCGAACGGCGCGGGAGGGGGGATACACGGCACGGGCGGTGGGGCGCTCCGGATACGCCGGCGCAGGCCCCCTCCGGGCCGGCACCACCGGCCCACCTCCCCCGAAACTGCCGGGGGAGGTTGAAGTGAGCCGAACCGTCTGAAGCGCGATCAAATTCTCCCCTCTCCGTGAGGAACGAACGGGGAGGGGCCGGGGGAGGGGCACCGCGTCAGACGCAGTCCGATGCCGTTCGAAGCGCGTCCGAAGTTCTTCTCCCCCCTGCAGTTCGGGGGGGAGAAGCCGGGAGAGGGGGGGGCGCCGGCGGCCGCAGTTCGATGCCGTTCGAGGCCGTCCAGATCC
>NZ_JBMDXM010000172.1:0-8072 GCF_048594345.1 Longimicrobium sp. | reverse complement strand
ACACCCCGGGCTGCACCGCGCAGATGTGCCTGGCGCGCGACGAGGGCGAGCGCTACCGGGAGGCGGGCGTGGCGCGTTTCGGCGTGAATCCGGGCGGCCTGCAGAGCCACGTGGAGTTTCGCGACAAGTACAGCCTGGACTTTCCCCTGATCGTGGACCAGGACGCGGAGATCGCGTCCGCGTACGGCGTGCTGGGCGCGGAGTACGTGAGCCGCGCCACGTACCTCATCGACCGCGACGGCAGGATTGCGTACGCGCAGCCGGGGACGCACGGGGCCGACGAGGTGCTGGGGGCGCTCCGTGGCTGACGCGCGCGGCTCCGGCGAGATCGTCGTCCGGTCGTTCACCGGCGGCATGTTCGCGGAGAACACCTACCTGGCCGCCTGCGCCCGCACCGGCGCCGGCATCCTGGTGGACCCCGGCGCGGCGACGGCGGACGCGCTGCGGGCCGCGGAGGCGTCGGGGGTGACCATCGAGAAGATTGTGCTGACGCACGCGCACCTGGACCACGTGGAAGGGATCCCGCTGGCCCGCCGCGAGCTGCCCGGCATTCCCATCCTGCTGCACCCCGCCGACCTGCCGCTGTACGGCGCGGCGCCCATGCAGGCGCAGATGTTCGGCGTGCGGCTGGAGCCGCTGCCGCCGGTGGACGGCGAACTGGTGGTGGGCGAAACGGTGCGCTTTGGCGAATGCGCGCTGGCGATCCGGTTTGCGCCGGGGCACGCGCCGGGGCACGTGATGCTGGTGGGCGACGGCGTGGCGCTGGTGGGGGACGTGATCTTTGCGGGCTCCATCGGGCGCACGGACCTGCCGGGCGGCGACTTTGCCACGCTGATGCGCTCCATCCGCGAGCAGGTGCTCACCCTGCCCGATGAAACTACGCTGCACAGCGGCCACGGCCCCGACACCACGGTGGGCCACGAGCGCACGACGAATCCCTTCGTTACCGGGGTGTACGGCGGGGGCGGCTTCGCGTGATGCCCGTCACCTGACGCGGACGCGGAGGCGCGGAGGGAACTTTCCGCCGCGGCTCCGCGTCTTTGCGTACGCTGCTTTCTCTCGCTTCCTCTCCCCAAACCACTGGACGGATGAAGATTCGCGCGACCGCGCTGGCCGCGATGCTCCTGCTCCCCGCCGCGCTCCACGCGCAGACGCCGGCGCCGGACTCGCCGCGCACCGACTCGCTGGTGGCGCAGGTGGCGCCGCCCGATCCGGTCCGCAGCTTTATGTACGAGCTGGCGGACCCGCTGTCGCTGGCCAACGCGCTGGTGCTGGGATTGTACGACCACGCGCGCACGGAGCCGGACGAGTGGGGCGGGGGATTCGACGCGATGACGCAGCGCATCGCCTCGCGGGGCGGCGGGCACGTGATCGGCACGTCGGTGCGGCACGGGCTGGCGGCGGCGCTGGGCCGCACGACGGACATCGAGCCGTGCCATGGCTGCACCAGCACGGAAGACCGCGTGACGCACTCGGTCATCGACACGTTCACCGACCGCGACGCCACCAGCCGCCGCGTGATCTCGGAGCCGTTCCTGGCGGGCACCTTTGCCGGCGCCATCGCGCCGACGCTGTGGCACCCGGACAGCAACCTGGGGGACGGGATCAAGGCGGGCGTGTGGTCCGTCCTGTTCACCACCGCCGGGCGCGTGCTGTTCGCGGTACTGGAGCCGCTGGTTCCGGCGGAGGGGGCGGCGGCGGAGAGGCGTTAGGCGGGCTGGGATGATTGCCCCGAGATGTGGTCGCGTTACGGTCGATGCCGTTCCTCGCCGACACCCAGGAGGGCAGATGAGCGGGCCCAGATGAGCGGGCCCAGATGAGCGGGTAAACCCGCTGCTGGGAATGCGATAAGCCCGGTATCGGCTCGTTGCACTCGCCGAACCGGGCTTCAACCGCTCGCGTCGGCAGGGTCCGAGATTGTGGAGAGCCGGTCGTGTTCGAACGCGTGTGTCGCGCGGGTTCGCCGTTCGTCCATGAAGTTGAAGCCCCGTTCTGGCGAGCCTCCGGCGAGTCAGAATGGGGCTTGTCGCTTTCCCAGCAGCGGGTTTACCCGCTCATCACACCCGCTGGATTCGGTTGCGGCGCTCCGGCGGGCGGTCTATCTTCGCCGCTCATTTTCCACCCTGCAGCGGGCCCGGAGTTGAGCACACACGCGCGCATCGCCGTTCTCGCCAGCGGCGGAGGCACCAATCTGCAGGCGCTGATCGACCGCTTCAACGGGGACCCGGCGGCGCCCGCGCGCGTGGAGCTGGTCGTGGGCTCGCGGGCGGGGATCGGCGCGCTGGAGCGGGCGGAGCGCGCGGGGATCGACGCGGTGGCGCTGGAGGCGCGGACGCTGGGGCCCGAGGCGTTCGGGCGGGCACTGGCGGAGGCGCTGGACGCGCATCGCATCGATCTGATGGTGCTGGCCGGGTGGCTGCAGCTGGTGCCGGGCGAGGTGGTGCGGCGTTTTCACGGGCGGATGATCAACGTCCATCCCGCGCTGCTGCCGGCGTTTGGCGGCCACGGGATGTACGGGATGCGCGTGCACCGCGCCGTGATCGAATCGGGCGTGCGCGTGTCCGGCGCCACGGTGCACTTTGTGGACGAGGCGTACGACGAGGGGGCCATCATCGCGCAGTGGCCGGTCCCCGTTCTCCCCGGCGACACGCCGGAGGCGCTGGCGGCGCGGGTGCTGGCGGTGGAGCACCGCATCCTGCCCCTGGCCGTGGAGGCGCTGGTCCGCCCGCCGGAGATGAGGCAGGAGCCCGCGGGTGCGCCGCTCGCGTTCGACCTGGTCGATGCACCGGCGCCGGCGGACGCGTCCATCGATCGCACCATGCACCTGCCCAACGCCTCCGCCGTCGCGGGTGACACGGCGCTCGTGGAGGGCGGGGCCGCAAGCCAATGACCGTGCGTATCGCTGGAGATGGGTTTCCGGCGATACGGGCGGAGATCGACGCGCCGTCCGCCTCAGCGAATGAAGGTCACGGTGATGGTGGTCCAGTAACGCGCGCCTCGCCTCTAGGAGCGAACAGATTCGCCGCTGGAAAGGCGCAAAACCCGCCTTCGCGGGTTGTAGCCGCGAGATCGGGACACGGCGAGACGCGACGAGGAGGGGTCGGTTTCCGGTAGCGGACGCGCAGGTGCGTGGGACGCCGCAAACCGCCGGGCCGCCGAGTCCGCGCAGGCGGACTTTGTGTAGTTGTTGCCGCGAATTTATTCGCCCTGGCAACGGCGTGTACGTGTCTGTCTGGTCTCACGTCAGGATCAACCGCCGGACACGATCGCGGCACCGCGCCGGGCAGGAACCGGCGCGGGAAATACCTCATCTACCGAACACAACTAGACCAATGCCGCGCGCACTGCTGAGTGTATCCGACAAGACGGGGGTGGTGGATCTCGCGCGCGAGCTGCAGGGGCGCGGGTGGACGCTGCTCTCCACCGGCGGCACCGCGCGCACCCTGCGCCAGGCGGGGCTCGACGTCACGGAGGTCAGCGAGGTTACGGGCCATCCGGAGATGATGGAGGGCCGCGTAAAGACGCTGCACCCCGCGGTGCACGCCGGCCTGCTGGGCCGCCGCGACAACGCCGACGACGTGGCGCAGATGGCGGCGCATGGATATCAGCCCATCGACCTGGTCGCCGTCAACCTCTATCCGTTCCGCGAGACGGTGGCGCGGCCGGACGCCACGTTGGCGGACGCCATCGAGAACATCGACATCGGCGGGCCGTCGATGCTGCGCTCGGCGGCCAAGAACCACGCGAGCGTCTGGGTGGTGGTCGATCCGGCGGACTACTCCACCGTCCTTGCCGCGATGGATGCGGGGGATGAGGAGCGCGCCATCAGCATCCGCCGGCGGCTGGCGGCGAAGGTGTACGCGCACACGTCGGACTACGACCGCGCCATCACCGACTACCTGACGCGCGCCCTGGACGGCGGCGACGCGGACGCGTCCACGCGGTTCCCGGCGAGCGTGACCCTCTCGCTGGCCAAGGTGCAGGACCTTCGCTACGGCGAGAACCCCGACCAGCCGGCCGCGTTCTACCGCGACGAGGCGGCGGGCGGCGGGCTGCCGGCGCTGCGGCAGCTGCACGGCAAGGAATTGTCGTTCAACAACCTGCTGGACGTGGAGGGCGCTCTCCAGGCGGTGAGCGCGTGGGAGGGGAGCGGACTGGCGGCGTGCGCCATCATCAAGCACACCACGCCGTGCGGCATCGCCGTGGGCGCGGACGCAGCTGAGGCGTACCGCAAGGCGCTGATGACGGACCCGACCAGCGCGTTCGGCAGCGTGATCGCGTTCAACGTGCCGGTGACGGAAGAGGCGGCGGTGCTCATGCGGCCCAACTTCGTGGAAGCGATCGTCGCTCCGTCGTTCGTGGAGGCGGGGCTGCGGTTGCTGACGGAAAAGAAGAACCTGCGCCTGCTGGAGATCCCTTCGCTGGCGGTGGACGAGGGCGAGCTGGACTGGAAGCGCGTGCGCGGCGGATTCGTGGCGCAGACGCGGCTTTCCATGCGCTATCCGGAGGATGGATGGCGCACCGTCACGCAGCGCGCGCCCACGCCGGAGGAGATGGATGACCTGCGCTTTGCCTGGCGCGCGGTGGCGACGGTGAAGTCCAACGCGATCCTGCTGGCGCGCGGGGGGATGGCGCTGGGCATCGGCGCGGGGCAGATGAGCCGGGTGGATAGCTCGCGGATCGCGGTGATGAAGGCGCGCGACAACGGGTTTGACCTGGCGGGCGTGGCGCTGGCGTCCGACGCGTTCTTTCCCTTTCGCGACGGCGTGGACGCGGCGGCCGAGGCTGGGGTGCGCGCCATCATCCAGCCCGGCGGCTCCGTCCGCGACGAGGAAGTCATCGCCGCCGCGGACGAGCACGGGATCGCGATGGTGTTCACGGGGCGGCGGCTGTTCCGGCACTGAAGGCCCTCACCCGCTCGCTCAGGCTCGCACCCTCTCCCGCAAGCGGGAGAGGGTATAAACTTCGATCCCGCTTCGGACGGAGCGGGTCGGGGCGGCCCACGATCCCGCCCCGAACGATCTGGATGGCACCACCGCCGGTGCCGTGTATCCCCCCTCCCGCGCAGTTTGCGGGAGGGGGTGGCGCGCTCCCAGGCGCCGCCGGGGGAGGGCCCATTTGACTCCGCCCGTGCGCGCGCCTACCTTGGCGCGCTCCCGAAATTCCGCGCCGCAGTTCGTTGCCTCCGCCCCGGCGGCGGCGAAGAACGTGCGGCGCGGCCTGTGAAGTGAAGCGCCGGCCCCGCCGGCCTGTATCGGAAAAGGAACGTCCGTTGCGCGGACTCATCTTCGATCCCTTCGCGGGGATCAGCGGCGACATGACCATCGCCGCGCTGCTGGACCTGGGGCTGCCGCTGGAGTGGCTGCGCTCGTTCGTCGCGGGGCTCAACCTGGGCGACATCCGCGTGGACGCGGAGCGCGCGAACCGCAAGGGGATCGCCGCCACGCGCCTGGTGCTGGAGCTGCCGCACGAGCACGCGCACCGGCACCTGCACCACGTGGTCAAGATCATCGAGGGCACCGGCGTTGCGCCGGAGGTGCGCGACCGCGCGATCCACGCGTTCACGCTACTTGCGGAATCCGAGGCCGCGGTGCACGGTACGACCGTCGAAAAGGTGCACTTTCACGAGGTGGGGGCGCTGGACGCCATCGTGGACGTGCTGGCGGCGGTGGCCGGGTGTCACGAGCTGGGGGCCACGTCGTTCTACACGCGGCCGGTGGCGCTGGGGCGCGGGTGGGTGGACATGGCGCACGGACACTTTCCCGTGCC
The DNA here is from genome assembly GCF_048594345.1 of Longimicrobium sp. Lineage (GTDB taxonomy): Bacteria > Gemmatimonadota > Gemmatimonadetes > Longimicrobiales > Longimicrobiaceae > Longimicrobium. Next base: position 2,303 of record NZ_JBMDXM010000172.1, on the reverse strand, counting down.
GCCGCCCGCGGTGCTCAAGCTGCTGCAGGGCATTCCCGTCACCGACCCGGAGTTCGAAGGCGAGTGCACCACGCCCACGGGCGCCGCGCTCATCCAGGCGCTTACCGGGGGCGCGCCGCCGCCGGCCACGTACACGCCCGTCGCCAGCGGCTTTGGCGCGGGGACGCGCGACCCGCAGGACCGGCCCAACGTGCTGCGCCTGGTGCTCATCGAGCCGCAGGGCGGGGCGGACGAGGGGATCGTCGTCATCCACTGCGACGTGGACGACCTTACGCCGGAGTACGTGCCCACGCTGCTGCAATCGGTTCTGGACGCCGGCGCGGCCGACTGCAGCGCGCAGCCGCTGGTGATGAAGAAGGGCCGGCCCGGCGTGCGCATCGAGGCGCTGGCCAGCCCCGAGAAGCTGGAGGCGGTGAGCGCGGCGCTGTTCCGCGGCGGATCGACCATCGGCCTGCGCTTCTGGCCGGCGGGGCGGCGGGTGCTGCCGCGGCGGATGGAGACGGTGTCGTGGCGGGACCAGGAGATCCGGGTGAAGCGCAGCGCGCTTCCCGGCGGCGGCGAGCGCGCCAAGCCCGAGTTCGACGACGTGGCGCGCGCCGCCGCGGCGCTGGGGATGACGCCGCTGGAGGCGTACCGCGCCCTGCTGGCGGACGGCGTGGCACGCGAAGAACGGTAGTCCAGGCCGGCCCCGCGCCGGCCCGTGTGAGGCCGCTCCCCGGCGCCGGGGAGCGTGTCCCTTTTCAAAAAAACCTGACGGAGGACGCAGATGAAGATCGATCGTGGCCTGCTTGGCACGCTGGCCGTCGCGGCCCTGGGCGCCGCCTGCGCCAGTGCGGGCGGCACGGGCGCCGGGGGGGGAGGGCCGCGCGTCAGCGTGCCCGTTCCCACCGTCGCCTGCTCCACGGGCCCCCTGGCCACCTCGCCCTCGGCCGACTCGGCGGCGGCGAACCTTACGCTGATCGCCACGGTGGCCGACAGCGCGCAGCGGGTGCAGTACACGCTGGCGCGCGCGCAGGCCGGCCGCGCCATCGCGGCGGGCCAGGCGAGCGCGTACGGCTACTACCTGGCCGGGCAGGCCGCCATTGGCCTGGCCGACTACGCGGACGCCGACAGCCTGTTCCGCCGCTCGGTGGAGCTGTGCCCCGAGCTGGGCGAGTACGACGTGAACCGCCTGCGCCGCGGCACGGCGTCGCTTTCCCTGGAGCGCGGTGGCGCGCTCATCCAGTCCGGCGACACCACCGCCGCGGCGGCGGCGTACCAGACGGCGCTGAACCTGGACCCCAACAGCTACCCGGCGGAGTTCTACCTGGGGCTGGTGTCGTTCAACCGGCAGAACACCGAGGAGGCGGTGCGCCGCTGGCGCCGGGTGCTCCAGGTGATCGACGCGCTGCCGGCCGACAGCTCGGCCGAGGTGATGGCGAACCGCGCCGAGACGCGCGGCAACACGCTCAACGCGCTGGTGCTGGCCAGTGCGCAGCACCTGAACCGGCAGCAGTCGGCCGAGGCGGCGGCGCTGCTGGCGGACCTTACCCGCTGGCTGCCCAACAGCCCCGACGCCTGGTACAACTACGCGCTGGCGCTCAACAACCTGCAGCGCTACACCGACCTGGTGCCGGTGGCGCAGCGGGCCACGGAGATCTCGCCGCTCAGCTACGGCGCGTGGGTCCTGTACTACAACGCCTACGCGGGCCAGTCGCAGGCGGCCACGGCGGCCGGCAACACGGCGCAGGCGGGCGAGCTGGGGCGCCAGGCGCGCCAGATCAGCTCGCGCAGCGAGGCGCTGCCGGTGCAGCTGGAGTCGTTCAACATCGACGTCGAGGGCGAGAACACGCTGATCCGCGGCGTCGCCGTGGGCGCGGGCCCCACGGCGCCGGTGCAGGTGGAGTTCACGCTGCACGGGTCGAGCGGCGAGCTGGGCCGGGGCACGGTGACCATCACTCCGCCCGCGCGCCAGGAACAGACGCCCTTCGAGCTCACCATCCCCAACAGCGCGCCGGTTCTGGGCGTTACCTACCGCGTCGCCGGCAGCTGACGCGCTGGTTTTTCGGTGGATGAACGGCGGGGCGAGGGATTCTGATCTCTCGCCCCGTCCGGTTTTCAGGGATTGGGTCTCATATCACACGGAGTCAACGGAGCTAATACCGAATCCGGCAAAACACCTCGCCTCAAGTCGGACTACTGAAAACAGAGGTCAGGGTACAGAGGAACAGAGAACAGCCAGAGGAACAGAGGAGGAATGCGGATCACCTCTGTTCCTCTGGCGGTTCCCGGTTCCTCTGTACCTTCCGATGTTGTTTTTCCGG
>NZ_JBMDXM010000171.1:0-19927 GCF_048594345.1 Longimicrobium sp. | reverse complement strand
CGCGGCGGCTTTTTTTCTATCTGGCGCCCGCGGCGGGGGCGGGGGCGCCGCCGTTGGGGGGGGGGGGCCCCCCGCGTCTACGTTAGGTAGACTCCCTCGCATGCGTTTCCAGCCGGAGGTGCGCCCATGGCCCGGTTCTTCATCCGACCGCAATCACCGCGCGGTGTTACGCTGGGCGTGGCGGTGGTGCTCTGGCTGGTGGGCGCGCTGGAGATGCTGGCGGGCATCGAACTGCCGGGCGACCTGGGCCAGATTGCGCTGCTGGCCGGGGGCGCGCTGCTGATCCTGGGCTGCCTGCTCAAGGGACTGTGAAGTACCCCGTTCCGGACTCGTGATGACGTTTCGACGTGCTTTCTCCGTTCTTGCCGGCGCGGCGCTGGCGTGGGCCTCCTCGCTGGGCGCGCAGGCGCCGCGGACGCCATCCATGGACGAGCTGATGCGCCCCGGCGTGTCGCTGGAGCTGGCGCGACACCGCGCCGCCACGCTCAGCGGCGTGCGCTACGGGCTGGGGCTGGACGTGACGGCGCAGGATAGCGCGCCCGGCCGCGTGACCATCACCGTGCAGCGCGCGGCGGGCGCGGGCGACCTGGTGGTGGACTTTCGCGGCCCGTCGCTGGGCATCGTCACCGCCAACGGGGAGCGTGTGACGGATGGCGAGTGGAAGAACGGCCACCTGCGCATCCCCGCGCGCTGGCTGCGCGACGGGGAAAACACCGTCGTGGCGCACTTTGTCGCGCGCATCGCGCCGGCGGGGGCCAGCATCATCCGCTTCAACGACCAGACGGACGGCGCCACGTACCTCTACACGCTGCTGGTGCCCGCGGACGCCAACCAGCTCTTTCCCTCGTTCGACCAGCCGGACCTCAAAGCGCGCTTTCGCTACAGCATCGTGGCGCCGCGCGAGTGGAAGGTGCTGGCCAACGGCCCCGGCCGGCGCGAGGAGCAGGGCCAGACGGCGACGTGGACGTTCGACGAGACGGAGCCCATCAGCACCTACCTGGCGGCGTTCGCGGCGGGACCGTGGCGCACCTGGACGGACGCTCCGGCGGGCGACGGCCTGCCCATCACCCTGTACGCGCGCTTCAGCCGGGCGGCGGAGGTGGATGCCGACACGCTGCTCGGCGCCAACCGGCGCGCGGTGCGGTGGCTGGAGCGGTACTTCGCGGTGGACTATCCCTTCGCCAAGTTCGAGATGCTGCTGGCGCCCGCCTTTCCGTTCGGCGGGATGGAGCACGTGGGCGCCATCTTCTACAACGAGAACCAGTTCATCTTTCGCGAGGCGCCCACGCTAGGGCAGCAGATCGGCCGCAAGTCCACCATCTACCACGAGGTGGCGCACCAGTGGTTCGGCGACCTGGTGACCATGGAGTGGTTCGACGACCTGTGGCTCAAGGAGGGGTTCAGCACCTACGTGGCGGCGCGGATGCAGGACGAGCTGGACCCCGGCAGCGAGGCGTGGAAGACGTTCTACCTGCGCAACAAGCCGCTGGCGTACGCCACCGACCAGACCAGCGGCACCACGCCCGTGTGGCAGGAGCTGGCGAACCTGGACCTGGCCAAGAGCAACTACGGCCCCATCGTCTACAACAAGGCGCCCGCCATCCTGAAGCAGCTCAACTTCATGGTGGGGGATTCCGCGTTCCGCGCGGGATTGACGCTCTTTCTGCAGCGCCACGCGTACGCCAACGCCACCTGGCGCGACCTGCTGAACGCGCTGCGGGACGCGTCGGGGATGAACCTGGACGCGTTTGGCGAGCAGTACATCCTGCGGGCGGGGATGCCCGTCGTCGAAACCTCGCTGCAGGTACGCGGCGGGACCATCGCCGGCCTGACCCTGCGGCAGCGGCCCGCGCGGGAGCTGGCGGGCGACCCGGGCGGGTTCTGGCCCATCCACACGCAGGTGCGCCTGGCGTACACGGGCCGCGAGGACGTGGTGATCCCCGTCAGCGGCGCGGCGCAGACGATCGAGGTGGCGGCGGCGCGCGGGCTGCCGGCGCCGGACTACGTGTGGAGCAACGAGGGCGACTACGGCTACGGCCTGTTTCTGCTGGACGAGCGCAGCCGCGAGTACGTGGCCGGGCACGTGGGGGACGAGGGCGACGGGTTGCGCCGCGCCATGCTGTGGGGCGCGCTGTGGGACGAGGTGCGCGAGGCGCGGATGGACCCCGCCCGCTTTGCCCGCATCGTGATGCGCGAGCTTCCGCGCGAGCGCGACGAGCAGATCGCCGGGCTCAACATGGGCCGCGCGTGGACGGCGATTTCCACCTACGCGGTCCGCGGCGCGGACGACCCGCTCTACGGCGAGTGGGAGCGGCTGCTGGTGACGCGCTCGGCGGATTCAACGCTCAGCTACGGCGCGCGCAAGGCCGCGCTGGACATGCTGGTGGGCACGGTGCGCACCGACGCCGGGCGCGCGATGCTGCGCGAGTACCTGGCCGGTGCGCGTACCTTCGAGGGCGAGGCGGTCAAGCAGCCGACGCGCTGGGGGATCGTGGAGCGGCTGATCGCGCTGGGCGAGCCCGATCCGGACGCGCTGATCGCGGCGGAGTCGGCGCGCGACACCACGGCCGACGCGGGGCGGCGCGCGTTCGTGGCGGGCGCGGCGGTGCCGGCGGCGGACGTAAAGGCGCAGTACTTCGGCCGCTTTCTGGACGATCCCAACCTGAACGAGGAGTGGGTGACGGCGGCGTCCGGCAACTTCAACACGGCGGCGCACTCCGCGCTCACGCTGCGGTACCTGCGGCCGTCGCTGGACCGGCTGGAGTGGATCCGCGACAACCGCCGCATCTTCTTTTTGCCGCGGTGGATCAGCGCCTTTATCGGCGGGCACACGTCGGCCGAGGCGCTGGCCGTGGTCGACCAGTTCCTTGCCGAGACGCCGGAGCTGCCGGCCGACATCCGCCGCAAGGTACTGCAGTCGCGCGACGAGCTGGAGCGCACCGTCCGCATCCGCGAAGCCGCCGCCCGGGCGAGCCGCCGATGAGCGAGTCGCGCCCGATGCCGGCGTATCTGCGGACCGCGCTGTTCGGACTCCTCGCCTTTACGATGCTCGTCGTGGGGATCTCCATCGTCCGTCCGGCGGCGTCCGTTACCCCGGCGGTGGAGATGGAGGGCGCCGCTGTCACGCCGCCGCGGCAGGCGGAGCGGCAGGTGGCCATCACCTTCGACGACCTGCCGGCGGTGGCGCAGGGGGACCGCTCCCTGACCACGTACGAGCGCATTACGGACGGCCTGCTGCGGGCGCTGGCGGAGCACCGCGTGCCGGCCATCGGCTTCGTCAACGAGGAAAAGCTGCTGACGGCGGGCGAGGTGGACTCGGCGCGAGTGGCCACGCTGCGGCGGTGGGTAGGCGCGGGGCTGGAGCTGGGCAACCACGCGTATTCGCATTCCGACTTTCACACCACGCCGGTCGACGCGTACATCGCGGACGTGGCGCGTGGCGATTCGGTGACGCGCGCGGTGATGCAGGCGGCGGGTAAGCGGCCGCGCTTCTTCCGTCACCCGTTCCTGCACACCGGCCGCACGATGGAGGATCGCCAGCGCTTCGAGGCGTTCCTGGCGGAGCGTGGCTACCGCGTGGCGCCGGTGACGATCGACAACCACGACTACCTGTTCGCCGCCGCGTACGATCGGGCGCCGGACGCCGCCACCCGCACTCGCATTGCCGACGAGTACGTCCGCTACATGGAGGCGGTGACGGCGTACTACGAGCAGCAGGCGTTGGCGATCGTGGGCCGCGAGATTCCGCACGTGCTGCTTCTGCACGCCAACAACCTCAACGCCGAGCAATTTGGCCGGCTGGCGCGGATGTACCGCGGGCGCGGCTACACCTTCATCCCGCTGGAGCAAGCGCTGGCGGATTCCGCCTACGCGTCACCGGATAGCTACACCGGCCCCGCCGGCATCACCTGGCTGCACCGCTGGGCTCTGACGGCTGGGAAGCGCGGCGCCATCTTCGCCGGCGAGCCGGAGGTGCCGGAGTGGGTGCAGGCGCTGACCCGGCGGACACGGGGCTGAAATCCGGAACCCAATCCATTATCATCCATGGTGTACGAAGACGCTAAAAGCGAGGCGATTATGGACTGGCGTGCCTATATCCACGCAGACCCCGCCATTCTGACGGGCAAACCTGTCGTACGGGGTACCCGGCTGTCGGTAGATTTCCTGCTCGAGCTGTTTGCCCAGGGCTGGACCCACCAGCAGGTACTCGAGAACTACCCGCAGCTGACGGCTGAGGGTCTACGGGCAATTTTCGCGTTCGCTTCCGAGGCGATGCGTGAGGAATCGTTCTATGCAGTGCCCATCGGCGCCGCCTGAATGCGCTTCCTGACGGACGAGAATCTATCCGCCGTTAGCATCATGCGTCTGCGAGAGGCAGGCCTGCATGTGGAGGCAGTCGGCGAGATCTCACCCTCGGCTCCAGATGAGTGGGTTCTAGCCCATGCTCGTGCGAACGGGCAGATCCTTATCACGTTCGATAGGGACTTCGGCGAGCTGGTTTACCGCCGTGGGGCGGCCGTTCCTCCCGGTATCATCTATCTCCGGATACCACCGGCCGGGCCTGATTCTGCTGCGCGCGCAGTGCTGGACCTCCTCCGTATTCCGGATTTTGTTCTTGTGGGATGGTTCACAGTCGTGGACGCCGACAAGGTGCGCCAACGTCCGCTGTGGTCATCGGAGTAGATTCTGGAGTCCTATTGCGCGATTGATGCGGATGTGGACGGATCGGAGTTAGATTGATGGACGCGCAGCTCCGGTGAGGGCGGCGCGTTCGCCTTTTTGCGTGTGGATGAATGTCCCTGCTCGCGGTGTGGCTCACGACGCTCGGGGTGGCGGTGGCGAGCGCGCTGATCCCCGTCATCAACATCGAGCTGTACCTGCTGGGTGCGGCGGCGCTGGCGCCATCCGCGATGGCGGTGCCGCTGGTGCTGGCGGCCACCATCGGGCAGATGATCGGCAAGGTGGTGATGTACTACGCGGCGACGGGGGCCGTAAAGCTGCCGGGCAAGCGGCTGCGGGCGGCGCTGGAGGGGATGAACGCCACGCTGCGCGACCGCCCGCGCTCCGGCGGCGCGCTTGTGTTCGCCAGCGCGGCGGCGGGCTTTCCCCCGTTCTTCATGGTGACGGTGGCCGCGGGCGCCGCACGGATGAACCTGGCGATGTTCATCGTGCTGGGCTTTCTGGGCCGGCTGATCCGCTTCGCAGTGATCGTGGCGCTGCCGCACCTGGCGAAGGACGTCCTTTGACGACGCCACGGACATTCGCCGCGCCTCCTTCCACTTTCGCACTCCCGCACTCTCGCACTTTCGCACTTCATCCCCTATAATCCGCCGCGACTTTCCAGCAGACGCGACACGAAACCGGCTTTCAGCCCCACGGAGAACGCATGGCAGGCACCGTCCTTCCCGTCCGCCACCAGCCGCCGCTTCCGCGCGAGCGGATGATCGTCACGGACGCGCCCGACGCCGAGGCGATCGAGATGGACGTCGTCATCGTGGGCGCGGGCCCGGCGGGGCTGGCGTGCGCGATCGAGCTGGCGCGCCTCATCCAGAAGGACACCGAGGCCGGCGGCACCCTGGGCGAAACGCAGATCGCCGTGCTGGACAAGGCGTCGGCGTTGGGCGAGCACAACCTGTCCGGCGCCGTCGTCAACCCGCGCGCCTTCCGCGAGCTGTTTCCCGAGCTCAAGGACGAGGACTTTCCGTTCAAGGACCGGGTCAACAAGGAATCCGTCGTCCTGCTCACGGAGACGGGCTCCATCCCCATCCCCACGCCGCCGCCCATGCACAACGCGGGTAACTTTACCGCGTCCATCAGCGAGATCTGCCGCTGGCTGGGTGATAAGGCCGAGGGGCTGGGCGTGAACGTGTTTCCCGGCTTCCCGGTTGACTCGCTGCTGGTCGAAGGCCAAACCGTGCGCGGCGTGCGGACCACGCCGTCGGGCCAGAGCCGCGACGGCAGCGGCGGCGAGCCCCCCACGGACCTGACCGCGCGGGTCACCGTGCTGGCGGAGGGGACGCGTGGCGCGCTGGGGCAGGCGTGGACGCAGTGGCAGGGGATCAAGAGTGACAACCCGCAGATCTTCGCCCTGGGCGTAAAGGAGCTGTGGGAAACCAAGGTGCCGCTGGACCGCATCGTCCACACGCTGGGGTGGCCGCTGCCGCGCGACGCGTTTGGCGGCAGCTTCATGTATCCGCTGGAGCCCAACCTGGTCGCCATCGGCCTGGTCGTGGGCCTGGACTACCGGCAGACCACGCTGGACGTGCACCAGATGCTGCAGCGGATGAAGCAGCACCCGTACTTCCGCAAGTACCTGGAAGGCGGCGAGATGGTGGAGTGGGGCGCCAAGACCATCCCCGAGGGCGGCTACTACGCCCTGCCGCAGCGCAAGAGTGGTGACGGCGTGGTGATGGTGGGTGATACGGCCGGCTTTGTGGACGTGCCCTCGCTCAAGGGGATCCACTACGCCATGCAGAGCGGGATGTTCGCCGCTCGCGCCATCTTCGAGGGGCTCAAGAAGGGCGACGTGTCGGCCGCCTCGCTCTCCGCCTACGACACGATGGTGGAGGGCAGCTACATCCGCGACGACCTGTACAAGAGCCGCAACCAGCGCCTTGCGTTCAAGGACGGCTTTTTCGTGGGCGGCTTCAAGGCGGGGCTGATGACGGTCAGCGGCGGTCGGCTGTTCGGCCGTCGCATCGAGATGCACGCCGACGCCGAGGTGCCGCGCCAGGTGACGCCCGCCACGCCGTTCTCGCCCGACGGCAAGCTGACGTTCAGCAAGGTGGACGCGGTGTTCAAGAGCGGCAACCAGACCCGCGACGACATCCCCAGCCACCTGATCGTGGGTCAGGACGTGCCCAAGGAAGTCGCCGAACTGTACGTGCACATGTGCCCCGCCGGCGTGTACGAGCTGAGTGGCGACAAGCTGGTGGTGAACGCGCCCAACTGCATCGACTGCAAGGCCACGGACGCCATCGGCCCGCGCTGGACCCCGCGCGAAGGCGGCAGCGGCCCGTCGTACAAGCGCATGTGACGGCGGTGGATGGATGACGGACGATGCCGGGCGCTCCACGCGGGGCGCCCGGTATTCGTTTGGGCACGCTGGGAGACAGGTTGGCGGAATCTGGTGAGAGCGATTGAAATCGCGGCAACGACTTCACGCCGTCCGCCTTCGCGGACAAAATCAATCGCGGCCGACAATCTGCATCGGGCGGCGGCCATCCGTAGCCTTCTCAGCCATCGCACGAGTGAAATCTGTAGATGACGAGCATTGCACCTGAACTCGCTCGGCAAGCGTGCGGCTGAAGGGCGTCAAGCTCCGCCGTGCCGTGCCGCGGCGCAGGCGGAAGCTGCGGCCGGTGGAGCTGATCCCGGCGGGCGGGGTGGACCGCGGGCTGCTCGACGAGCTGGGGCAGGCACTGCAGGCGGAGCTGGGGGTGCAATGGCGCGTGGGCGACGCGCTGCCGCTGGACGAGGCGTGGAGGGAAACGGAAGGCGGGGCGTATCGCTCCATCCACCTGATGCACGCGCTGATGGACCGCGTGCAGGGCGGGGCGGGGAAGCGCGCGGGGCGGACGTGGCGGCTGGCAATAGCGGACGCCGGCCTTTGCGTGGAGGGGGTGGGCGAGGTGTTTGGCGAGGCGGCGATGGAGGGGTGCTGCGCCGTCGTGGGCGTGGCGCCGCTGCGCGCCGGGTCGGGTGCCGACGGGCAGGTTCTGCGCGCCCGGCTGCTCACCGTGGCCGTGCACGAGCTGGCCCACCTGGCGGGCGTGGCGCACTGCAGGCGCGCATCGTGCGTCATGTATCCCTCCCGGCATATTGCCGATACCGACCGCAAGAGGCACACATTCTGCGCTGAGTGCCGCCGCACGTTGAACTTGCGTGGGTTACAAGAGACTTGACGCCCGCGACGCATTGAGCCTAACTTGACGCTCGATCCGGTTCCGTCCCTATCGCGCCACCTTCCTCACCGCAGTTTGCCGAACACGCAGAACCCGGCCTCGCGCCTCGGAGGAATGCCGATGGGCTCCGATACGCCCCGTTCGCTGCGCCGCGCCTATGTCGACTGGGTGGAGGAGCAGATCGAGGAGTTCAAGGAGCGGATTCCGCGCTCGCACCTGCTCGCCATTGCGGACGAGGTGGTGACGGATCTGCGGATGAACCCCGACGGGCAGTACCAGCTCACCGAGCTGCTGATGTGCAACGCCATGGACCGGCGCATCTTCAGGATGCTCAAGCTGCCGGGGTACCGTGCGTGGTGCGCCCAGCGCGCCGCCGAGCGCCAGCAGAACACGGTGATCAGCTTTCCGCTCCCCGACCGCTTTGTGTCCACGCCCGTTGCGGCCCCGGCGCAGGTAGCCGTGCCACGGATCGCCATCGTGGCCGAAGAGGACGAGCCGGAGCGCCTGGCGTGTGTCGGATGAACGCGGCGGGCATGTAACGGAGTGACACGTACGGGGTAACGCGCTACGACGGCCGCTCTCGCAACCTGTTGCGGGGCGGCCGTTTGCGCATACTTGCGCGTTCGGTACGGCAGGTGCATCTTCCAGCGCCGCCCGAACGCGTTGATTTCGCGCGGGGCTTCTCTGTCATTGGTTCAAGCCCGATGTTTTTTGACGATCACGCCGACATGGAGTCGGCGGACCGCTTTCCCGCGGTGGGGATCGTGGTGCACGACAACGCGCCGGCGCCGCGCCGCGCGCCGCGCGTGGCGTTCGTGTGGGGCGGCGAAGACGCCGCCACGCCGTCCCTGCCCTTTGGACGCTGGAAGCCCGGAGCCCGCGCCGCGTAAAAAACGCGCCGGATCCTGGCCCCGGGAGCAGACGGCGGGTGAGCTGAACGCGGCTCACCCGCCGTCTTTTGGTACGAAGGTACGAAGGTACGAAGGTACGAAGGGTACGAGAGTACGAAGGTACGAAAGTACGCCTCCGGGCGGTTGAAGCCTCGCGCGGTTTGCGAGGCTTCCCGCGTTTGTTGCGGCGGCTTCAGCCGCTCCCGCACAACGAAGCGGGCGGACCGCCACCCTCGGCAGTCCGCCCGCTTCATTCCGTACTCTCGTACTTTCGTACTCCGTACCTTCGTACCTCTTCTTACACCGCGTCCGAAAGCGAGGTGAAGGTAAAGTCGCGCGACTTGACCGCGGGCACCATCACCGAGCCGCCGGCGCCGTCTTCGGAGGCGTTCACCCGCACCGGCTCGCTCATCGCCTCGATGTTGTTGAGCATGAAGATGGGCGACTCGTTCCAGCGCAGGTTCTTGACCGCCGACGTGATGCGCCCGTTCTCGATCAGGAACGTGCCGTCGCGGGTAAGGCCCGTGAACAGGATGGTGCGCGGGTCCACCGGGCGGATGTACCACAGGCGCGTCACCAGCAGGCCGCGGTCGGTGGAGCGGATCATCTCCTCCACGCTGCTGTTGCCGCCGCTCATCTGGTACGAGGCGGGAAAGCCCGTGGGCTGGCGGTTGTTGCGCTGCGCCCAGAACCGGTTGTACACCAGGTCCTTGAGCGTTCCGTTCTCAACCCAGGTGCTGGCGTTGTTGGGCAGCCCCTCGCCCGAGAACGGGATGGTGGCCGTGCGTGGGTCCGCCGGGTTGGTGGTGATGGTGACCCGCTCGTCCAGGAACTTTTCGCCGATCTTGTTGCCGCCGCCCTGCTTGCTGAAGAACGAGCGGCCCTCGTCGGCGTTGCGGGCGTTCATGGAGAACATCATCAGGTTGACGAGGTTCGCCACCGCCGTGGGCTCCAGGATCACCGTCCACTCGCCGGGCTCGACCGCGCGCGGGTTGCGCGACAGCTCGGCCTTGCGGATGGCGCGCTCGCCCAGCTCGGCAAAGTTCAGGTCGCTGAAGTTGTTGCCGCCGCTGCCGGCCCAGCCGCTGCCGGTGCCGTCGGGGGTGCGCACCGTGGTGGTGAAGCTCACCCCCGTGGCGCGGGCGTAGGCGAACAATCCCTTCTTGTTGGCCACCGTCTGCGAACCGGCAAAGTGCGTAAGGAACCCGGTGCTGATCAGGTTCTGCCGCGCCGCGGGGGCGGTAATCTCCATCACCGCGCGGGTGCGCTCTTCGGGGCTCAGGTTGGCCGTGGCGTCGAAGAACGGCTCCACCGGCAGGTACTGCTGCGGCGTAAGCTCGCCCATGTACTCGGGGTCCTCGGGCACCAGGCGGGCCAGCCGCTCCGACATCTGCACCACCTGCCGCAGCGACTCGTCGTCGAAGCGGTTGGTGGTGGCCGACGCCGTCTTCTTACCAAAGGCGCTGGTGATGGTGATGTTGGCGTCGTACGCGTCGCCGGCCGTGGACACCTGGTTCACCGCGAAGCGGGTGTTTCCCTCGGTGCCGCTGTTGATGTTGACGCGCGCCTCGTCGGCCGTGGAGAACGAGAGGACCTTCTGGGCCAGGGCCTCGGCGTCCGCGCGCGAAAGATAACGGGGTTCGGGCATTGCTCAGGCTCTCCGGCCGGTGTTGATGACGTTGACGCCGCGGAACCGCGCCGCGGGGCAGCCGTGCGACACGGCGTTGCTCTGCGAGGGCTGTCCCTTGCCGTCGTTGAACGATCCGCCCACAAAGTAGGTGCTCTGCCCGCCGATCATGTCCATCCCGTTCCAGAACTCGGGCGTCCGCATCTGGTACGCCACGTCCTTGAGCGGGCCGGTGATGCGGCCGTTCTTGATCTCCTTGAACACCTGCCCGCCAAACTGGGCGTTGTAGCGCTGCTGGTCGATGGAGAACGAGCCGTCGCCGTCGATCAGGATGCCGTTCTCGATCCCCGACACCAGCTCGTCCACGCTCACGTCGCGCTCGGCGTTGGGGAGCAGGTTCACGTTGGGCATGCGCTGGAACTGCACCGCGTCCCAGCTTTCGGCGTAGCTGTTGCCGTGGCTGCGCACCGGCTTGCCGCTCTGGCGGTACCAGTCGGCCAGCCAGGGCGCCTGCTCGCGCGTGGTCTGCAGGTCGTTCAGAATGCCGTTCTTGACGATCAGGTACTCGTCGGGCTTGACCCCCTCGTCGTCCCAGCCGATGGACGACAGGCCGCCGGGCATGGTGCGCTCGCCCTGGATGTTCATGAAGTCCTGGCCGTAGCGGAACTTGCCCAGGAAGTTCTCGATGGGCGAGATGAACGAGGTGCCGGCGTAATTGGCCTCGTACCCCATGATGCGGTCCAGCTCGGTGGGGTGCGCGATGCTCTCGTGGATGGTGAGCCACAGGTGCGTGGGCAGCAGCACCAGGTCGTAGCGGCCCGGCTCTACCGGCTTGGCGGTCAGCTTGGCCACGGCCTCCTCGGCCCAGCGGGGCGCGTTCTCCACCAGCCGCGCGTCGCGGACGTGCTCGTACCCCATGGCGCGGGGCGCCACGTCGGTGCTCTGCCGGTTCTGGAAGTCGCTGCCGTCCGCCGCCACCGCCGTGATCTGCATGAGCGGATACGAGCGGTAGATGGTCTGCTCGATGTACGAGCCGTCCGTCGAGGCGAACGTCTTGCCCAGGCGGGTGCTGAACATCACCGAGTTGACGAAGCGGGCGCCCTGCACGCCCAGCGCCGCGGCGTTGGCGCGCAGCAGCAGGTCAACCTTCTCTTCGATGGGCACGTCGAACGGGTCGATCTCCACGGGCGACGACCACTTGCCGTCGACGACGCGCTCCACGGGCGCCAGCTCTACCGGGCGCTGGCGGGCGGAGGCGTTGGCGCGGGCCTGGGCCACGGCCTGCTGCGCCACGCGCACCACTTCTTCGGCGTTCAGGTCGCGGCTGGCGGCAAAGCCCCACGAGCCGTTGGCGATCACACGGATGCCGAAGCCGTAGGTTTCGGCGTCGTTGAAGAAGGTGATCTGCCGCTCGCGGGTGCCCAGCGCCTGGCTGCGGTTGGCGGCCAGGCGAAAGTCCGCGTAGCTGGCGCCGGCGCCGCGGGCGGCGTCGATCGCCCGCATGGCCAGCTCGCGGCTTACCGCCGCGTCGACCGGGTCCATCGGCACGGCGGCCGAGGCCAGTCTGGGCAGGATTGCCGATCCTGCACCCAGCGCGGCGGTGGCCGCCGCGCTCTGCAGGAGGAAGTCTCTGCGCTTCATGGGTACTCCAGATGGAGGGTTGGGGATGGGACTGCGGAAACTAGAACGAGCGTCCGTACGGCGCAACTCCGCTCCGGCGCGGCGGTTGCGTAGGGCTGCGCGGCATGAGCGCGCGTGATCTCTCCGTCGCCGTCTGCGGCGCCGGCCCCGCGGGGCTGGCGGCCGCCCTGCGCCTGCACTCCGCCGGCGCCTCCGTCACCGTGTTCGACGCGGCGCCGCACGCAGGCGGGCGCACGCGTACGGACGCGGCGGACGGGTGGCGCATCGACCCCGGCGTGCAGCTGTACAGCGCCAGCTACGCGCGCTTCTTTGGCCTGCTGGGCGCCGCGGGGGCGGGCGCGCTGGCGGAGCGCTCCCCCGGCCGCGACGCGCTGTGGCGAAAGGGGCGCGCGCACGAGGTGGTGTACGGCTCGCCCACCAGCATGCTGGCCTCGGGGGCGCTGCCGCTGCAACTCAAGCTGCGGATGGGCGCCCAGTACCTTCCCTATCTGCAGCGCCACGGCGGCGACCTTGACCTGGGTGCCCTGGAGCGCGCGGCGGCCGCGGGGCTGGACGCGGAGTCCATCGCGGCGTGGGGCCGGCGCGAGCTGGGCCGCGACTTCGTGGACCTGCTGGCCGCGCCGCTGCTGGCCACCCTGTACGGCACGCTGCCGGACGAGGCCAGTGCCGGCTTTTACCACGCCCTGGGCCGCCAGGGGCTTAACCTGGAGGTGCGGGCCCTGCGCGGCGGCGCCGACGGGTTCTGCCGCGCCGCGGCGGACCGCCTGCGCGAAGCCGGCGCGGCCCTCCACCTTTCCACCCCGGTGAGCGAGGTGCATACGGCGGAGGACGGGGTCCAGGTTTCGGGCGAGGGGTGGAACGAGCGATTTGGCGCGGCGGTGGTGGCGCTGCCCGCGCCGGAGGCACACCGCGTTGCTAAATTTTTGACACCCGAGGCCGCGAAAACGTTGCACGGCGTGTCCGTGCGGCCGGCCGCCTCGCTGGCGCTGCTGCTGGACCGCCCCGCCGGCGTGCGCTGGTTCGGCCTTTCGTTCGCCCCCGGAGAGGCGCGGAACGTGGCCGCCGTATGCGTGCAGGAGAACAAGGTGGGCGGACTGGTGCCGCCCGGCAAGGGCCTGCTGGTGGTCTTTGCCCTTCCGGACGCGGCGCGGCGGCTGCTGGGCGCCACGGCGGACGACGCGCTCGCCCTCCTTCTCCCCGACGTCGCCCGTGCGCTGCCGGGGGTGGACCGGGCCGTCGTCGGGGCGCGCTTCTACGACTGGCGCGACGGGTGGACGATCTTTAGCCCCGGCTCGCTGGGCCGCCTTCCCGCGCTGCGCTCGCTGGCGTGGGACTCCGCGCCGCGCGCCGTCCTCGCGGGCGACTGGATGTACGCGCCCACGGTGGAGGGGGCCGTCACCTCCGGCCTCGCCGCCGCCGACCGGCTTCTATCGCGCGTCGCCTGATCGGTCGCTTCTCCCGGAACGGATTTCACGCGGAGGCGCGGAGGGAAAAGGAGGGCCGCGGAGAAGCCAGTGCCGCGCTTCGAGTTCCTCCGCGCCTCTTCTCTTCCTCCGCGCCTCCGCGTGATCAATCCCCTTCTTTCCATCGCGGATGATCGGGGGATCCGCGCCCTCCATCCACCCCTGTGGGACGAGTGGCGGATGCGCGATGCCGGGCGCTCTCCGTGCGGGTCAGATGGAGGGAAACGCGAGCGACTGGTGCGCGCCGAAGCCCGCCATTACGCCCTCGGCCGCGGCCAGGGTGGCGTTGGGCGGCACCCGCGTGGTGTCGCCGGCGGCGAACACGCCCGGGAACGTGGTCAGCTTGCGGGGATCCGTGCGGATCATGGGGCCAAACGGCCCCTCCTCGATCTCGCACCCCAGCTGCTCGGCCAGCGGGCTGGCCATGCTTGTGAGCACCTGCGTGAACAGCGCGTCGATGGGGATCATCGTCCCGTCCTCCAACCGCACGGCGGAAAGCTCCAGCCCCTCGCCGATCAGCGCGGCCACGGGTCGCTCCTCGATGCGCACGCCGCGGGCGGCCAGGGCGGCGCGCTGCTCGCCGTCCGGCTGCATCACGCCGTGGGTAAAGAGCGTGACGTCCGGGCTCCACTCGGTGACCAGCAGCGCCTGGTGCACGGCCATCTCGCTCCGCGCCAGCACGCCGAAGCGGCGGTCCGCGACCTCGTAGCCGTGGCAGTACGGGCAGTGCAGCACCGACACACCCCAGCGCTCGCGCAGCCCCGGGACGTCCGGCAGGTCGTCGGCGACGCCCGTGGCCAGGACCAGGCGCAGCGCGGCGACGGTCGATCCGGACGCGAGATCCAGCTCGAAGCCGTCGCCGGCGGCGCGGGCGTGCGTCACCTCGTCGGCAAGATAGGCGGTGGTGGGGTACGCCAGCACCTCGGCGCGGCCGGTGGCGAAGATGTCGGCCGGTGCGCGGCCGTCCTGGCCCAGAAAGCCGTGCGAGGCGTGCGCAAACCGGTTTCGTGGGCGGCCAGAATCCACCACCAGCACGCGCCGGCGCGCCCGGGCCAGCTGCATCGCCGCGGCCAGCCCCGCAAAGCTGCCGCCGACCACCACCACGTCGTATCGATCGGAAACCATCATCCCTCCTCCGTGTCCGTGCCGTGCCCCTGGCCGCGCGCCTGGGCCGCCACGTCCGCCAGCGTGATGCGGGACAGGCGCGCCGCCAGCAGGGCTTCGGCGTCGTGTAGAAAATCGTCCAGCGTTCCCGCAACGGCCCGCTGCACGCGGCACCCCGGGTTTCCTCCGCTGAAGTCCAGGGCGAACAGCAGCCGCTCGCCCAGCGCCGCGTGCACGTCGCGCAGCGTGACCAGCGCCGGCGGCCGCGCGAGCGTCCATCCGCCGCCGTGCCCCTTGGCGGATGCCACCAGCCCCGCCTGGCGCAAGCCGGCGAGCGTCCGCCGCACCACCACCGGGTTGGTGCGGGCGCACGCCGCCAGGTGCTCGGACGTCGCCGGCTCGCCGGGCCGCTCGGCAAGGTGCATCAGGACGTGCAGGGCGACGGAGAACCGATTGCTGCGTTTCATGTAACCTACATTGTTACATGACGCGCTCCAAGTCAAGTCTCTTGAAGCTGCGTGGTTGTTCCAGAGCCCAATTCCAGGCTGCCGATCAACCTCCCCGAAACCAGTCATCCTGAGGGAGCGCCGCGCGAAACCGTAATCCACGCAACCGCTTGCGCGCGACCGAAGGACCTTCTCTCCGCCATCGTGAGGCACGCTCTTGGGCAGAGATCCAGCCCCACGGTTCTGCGGGCAAGGTCCTTCGGTCGCCGCCACGGATCCTGCAGAGGCAACGCTTTGCGCGGCGGCTCTCTCAGGATGACTGATTGGCGGTGAACGGTCGAGCAACATCCACCGAGGTTTCGAGCACTTCGCGGGCGGGCTAAGTTGTCGGCGATCATCGGCCCAATCGTACTTCGTACTCTCGTACTTTCGTACTGATGGATTTTCCCGAGCTGTTGGACCCCGACCTCTGGTGCCCGCTTTCGGACCGCGAGCGCCGCGATCTGCTCGCGCGCGCGCTGCTGGACGCGCTGGAGGGCTCGCCGGGGGTGCGCGACACGCGCATCGAGGCGGGGACGGTGGACCGGCCGTACGACTACACGGCGGTGGTCGAGGCGGACGTCGGCAACCTGAAGACGCCGCTCTGGTCCGACGCCCGCGCGCGGATCTTCTGCGATCCGTCCATCCACTCCGCGAATCGCAGGCAGCTGGCGCCCGGGCTGGAGCTGCGCAAGGCGGCGGAGCGGCTGCGGTCGCGGCTGGACGTGCGCTTTTCGCTGGAGACGCGCGGGCTGACGATGAAGATGTCGCCCGAACCGGGAGTGGAGCGCACCTGGACGGCGGAGCGCGCCCGCTTTCGCGATCGCACGGCGGTGAGCCGCGAGGACGTGATCGAAAAGGCGGCGGACGTGGACCTGCGCGACCTGCTGGCCCACTTTTACAGCGGCCCGTCGCTACGCGCGGTGGCGGAAGATGGAACGGCGTTCCTGCTCCCCGCCGCGTCGGAAGAGGAGGGGCGGCTGGTTACCCTTTGCCTGGCGTGCCGCCACTGGGCGGAGGGTTCGGAGGCGAGGTGCCCCGACTGCGGCGGGCCGGTGGAAACGGTGCTGGCCGCCCGCCCGGCGAGACGTTAGGCGGGGGCGGCCAGCAACGTGGATCTCAGTTGCGCTGCGCGGCGGTCCAGTTGCAGCAGGGTCCACACGACTTGCAGATGTACACACCGTTGGTCTCGCTGACGGCGCTCCCGATGTCCGTGGGGGCCGCCTCGTTCTTTACCGCGGGTCCCCTGGTCGTCGCGAACGACTTGATCTCGAGCGCGTCGATGTTGAGCCGGATCGTCTGCATTCCGTCCTCCTGGGATGGTCGTAGGCTGAGCCCGTGCGTGCTGGGATGGATCCAAGATCGCGGAACTCGACGCGCTGGTGCAAGTGGTGTTGGATTAAGGTAGCGTGGATCGCGCGGGGGGCTTGGTGCGGCGCAGTTCCGCGCCAACCATGATCACCCAGATCGACTGCCCCAGCACAACCCCGCCGAAGCCGTGCACGTCCAGCGCCAGATGGCCAGAGAAGAGGATGAGCAGGGTGACGGCGGCGACGGCGCAGCCCAGGATCCCCGCCGCGCGCCGCAGTAGCCGCGTCCGCACGATTTCCATCGACCACAGCCCGATGGCGGCGGACGACGCGGCAACCAGAACTTTCGCGTACGCCTGGTTCAACGCGCCGTTGTAGCGCAGCACCGCGGCGGTTGCGGCCCGCGCCTCGCCCTGCGACGCGGCGAACTGTGCGATGAGGTCGGAAGCCAGGAACCCGCTGGCCACTGTGGCGAGCAGCGCGGCCACGGCGCCCAGTCCGTAGAACGCCAGCGCCAGCTCGGACAGCGCGCCCCGGGCCGCCAGCCGGCGCGTGAGCACCCATCCGCCGTAGAAGCCGATGGTCGCCCCCGTCAGGCCGAGCGCGTGCACCGCCAGCGCGAGCGCCGCGTGTCCTCCGCCCGTGGGGTGGACCGCCATCGTGACCAGCCCCATGACCGCCCCAGCGATCATGCACCCTCCGCCCAGTGGCTCGCGCCGCATTGACCCCGTCCGTGTGCAGGTGGCATTGTCCTCCGCGCGGAGTGTATGCGGTGATTTTGCCGCTGTCAGCCGGGAGAACGGGATGATGAACAGGCCGCCGCGGAGTGTTCGGAAAAAGGGGGAGGACCGGCGCGTGGTGCGCACCCGGCAGGCGCTGGGCAGCGCGCTGGTGGAGCTGATGCTGGCCCGCCGCTTCGACGACATCAGCGTGCAGCAGGTGCTGGATCGCGCGCGGGTGGGGCGCGCGACGTTCTACGCGCACTTCCGCAACAAGAACGACCTGCTGCTCAGCGACACCGAGCGCTTTTGGGGCGTGCTGGAACGGAGCTTTCTGGCCAGCGTGGGTGACTCGCGGCGGGTGGCGCCGGTCGCGGAGCTGTTCGCCCACGTGGCGGACTACCACCGGTTTACGCGCGCGCTGGAGCAGTCGGCGCTGCGCGAGCCCGTGTACGACCTGCTGACCGGGCTCCTGGCGCGGCTGATCGAGCGGCGGATGGCGGAGCTGTCCCCGGCTGCCGGAACCCCCTCGCTGCCGCCGGCCGCCACCGCGCGCATGTTCGGGGCGGCGCTGATAGAGATGATGCGCTGGTGGCTGAACCGCGGCGCACAGCCTGGCGCGCGGGAGATGGACGCGCAGTTCCATGAGATCGTGTGGGGCGGCCTGGCCCGCATGGCGCCGCAACCCATCGAATCGACGTGAGATACCGACGTTGACCGATTTCGCTCCCGTCGGCGGCGCCACGCCACACCTTCAGCAAACGGCCCGCGCGACATCCTCCACGACGCCCGCCAGCGCACCGCGCTTTCCCGCGCGCGTCCAGGCGTACCTGGACGCGGTGGTGGCCGGCTGCCGCGCCGGGCGGCACCCGCTGGTGAGCGTCGCTGTCTTTGGCAGCGCCGCGCGGGGCGGCTTTTCGCAGCAGGTGTCGGACGTGGACCTGATCGTGGTGCTGGCCGACGGCGCCACGGACGAAGCGCGGGCCGAGGTGCACCGACTGGTGGCGCGGCTGGAGGAGGCTCACGGCTTCCGCCCCCGCGACGGCCGCCGCAAGAGCGCGCTGGAGAAGTTCATCGACCGCGCGGCCGGGAACGCGCTCTCCTGCTTCGTCTGCACGGCGGGCGACCTGCTGTCCGGGAGCGTGGCGCGGGTGCTGGGGCTGCGGCCGCACGAGGCGCTGCTGGTGGACCGCATCGTCTTCGCCAGCATCATCGCCTCGGCCGTGACCGCCTGGGGCGAAGACCTGCTGCCGCGCGTCCCCGTGCCGCCGATCCGCAGGTTGGACGTGTACAAGGCGCTCTTGGGCCTGCACGGCCAGCTGGTGCTGATCAACGCGTCGTACGCCCTGCTTCCCGGCGCAACGCGGCACGCCATGGCGGCGCTCAAGCACTCGCTGCACAATTGCTTCTTTGTGTACGAGATGCGCGCGGAGACGCTGGAGCACGAAGTGGCGTTCTTCAGGGCCCGTCTGGGTGGCGGCGACGTGCTGGACGAGCTGCTGAGCCTGCGCGGCCACTACCGCGACGATCGTGGATTCGTCCTTCGCTGCATCCCCACGGTGCTTCGCCTTCACCGCATGACCGCGCGTGAGAACCGCTTTCCGCGCGCGGTGACCCGACCTTCTACCGAACCATGATGACCGACACGCTTCCCGCCGGCGGAGCCACGCACCTGGAGTGCACGCGCTGCGGCGCACGGTACGAAAGCGAGCAGCCGCACCGCCTGTCGCCGTGCTGCGAAAAGCCGCTGTATCCGCGATACGACCTGGAGGCCATTGGCCGGCGCCTGTCGCGCGACGACCTGGCCGGGCGCCCGGCGGACCTGTGGCGCTACGCGGAACTGCTCCCCGTGCGCGACCCCGCCAACGCCGTGCGCCTGGGCGAGGGGTGGACGCCGATGATCGACACCCCGCGGCTGGCGGCGCGCATTGGCGTGGCGCGGTGCTGGGTCAAGGACGAGGGGCAGAATCCTACCGCGTCGTTCAAGGCGCGCGGGCTGTGCATGGCCATCAGCCGCGCGAAGGAGCTGGGGATCACGGAGGTCGCGCTCCCCTCCGCCGGCAACGCGGGGAGCGCCACCGCCGCCTACGCCGCCGCCGCGGGGATGCGCGCGCACGTGGTGGTGCCGCGCGACACGCCCCACCCCATCGTGGAAGAGATGCGCGCGCTGGGCGCCGACGTGGAGCTGTTCGACGGCCTGATCACCGACTGCGCCGCCCGCGTGGCCGAAGGCGCGCGGGAGCACGGCTGGTTCGACCTGTCCACGCTCAAGGAGCCGTACCGCGTGGAGGGGAAGAAGACGATGGGGTACGAGGTGGCCGAGCAGCTGGGGTGGCGGCTTCCGGACGTGATCGTCTACCCCACCGGCGGCGGCACCGGGCTGGTGGGGATGTGGAAGGCGTTCGACGAGATGGAGCGGCTGGGGTGGATCGGCTCCGCGCGGCCGCGAATGGTTTCGGTGCAGGCCAGCGGCTGCGCCCCCATCGTCCGCGCGTGGGAGCAGGGGACGGAGTACGCGGAGCCCTGGGCAGGCGCCCACACCTACGCCAGCGGCCTGCGCGTCCCCCGCGCCGTGGGCGACTTTCTGATCCTGGACGCCGTCCGCGCCTCCGGCGGCGCCGCCATCGCCGTGGACGACGACGAGATGCGCGCCTGGACACCGCGGGTGGGCGCCGACACCGGCATCTTCTGCGCGCCGGAAGGCGCCGCCACGGCCACCGCCGCCGCCCACCTGGTCGCATCCGGCCACATCCATCCCGGCGACAAGGTGGTGCTCTTCAACAC
>NZ_JBMDXM010000170.1:0-37336 GCF_048594345.1 Longimicrobium sp. | reverse complement strand
CAGCGGCCGTCCGTGCGCAGCCAGTCCTCCAGCCGCACCACCGGCGTTCCCCGCGCGGCCAGCGGGGGCTGCGGCTCCGGCGGGCCGCTGGTCCCATCTCCCTCGGGACGCCAGCCGCCGCCCACCAGCGTTCCCGTCGTCCAGAGCACCGCCAGCAGCACCGCCAGCCCCGCCACGCCGCCCCACGCCCAATGCACGGCCGGGGCGCGGAACGGCGGGTCCGCGGACGAATCCGTCACATCCGCCACGTTCGCGGCCTCTGCTGCATCCACCGCCGCCGCGGCCGGCTCGACCGTCTCCGCCGGAGGTTCGACGGAGGAGAGCGGTGGGGGAGAGACCGGGGCCGCGGGCGGAAAGGCGGCCGTCTCGCGCGGGGCGGGGGAGAACGGACGCGCGGCGACGGGCTCCGGGGCCGGGCGTGGAGGGCGCGGCGCGCGGCTGCGCAGCTGCTCCGCCAGCTCTGCCGTCTCCGGCTCCGGGTCCGTCTCGAACTCGGCGGCCAGCCACTCCGCCAGGCGCTCGTAGTGCTGCAGCGCGCGCACGCGGTGGCCCAGCGCGTTCCAGGCGCGCATCACCCGGCGATGCCCCGGCTCCGACGCGGGATCCACTTCTACGGCGCGCTGCCCGGCGGCCAGCGCCTGGTCCCAGTCGTCCCGCGTCTCCGCTTCCGCCCCCAAGCGCTCCAGTACCGCCACCGCGACCGTGCGCAGGTGCGCCCGTCGTCCATCCGCCCAGCTCTCGAACGCCTCCGCCCCGGGGCCGGCCTGAAAGCCGGACAGAAAGTCGCCCACGCAGAGGGAAAGGATGTTCTCGTCGACCGCGTCGGATGCAGCGGCGGCCTGCAGCGTGGCGGCGTCGCACTCCAGTGTGGCGCTGCATCCGACCCTGTCGTGTCCCACCTGCACCACCCCGGTCCCCAGCCGCGCGCGCAGCCGTCCGATCGCCTGCGTAAGCGAGTGGCGGGCGTTCTCTTCGCGGCTGTTGGCCCACAGCAGCCCCGCAAGCGCGCCGCGCGAATGGCCGTGCTTTCCCTCCAGGCGAAGGTAGACGAGCAGGGCCAAATCCTTTTTGCGCAACTGGATCGGCGCGCCGTGCTGCACCAGCGCCGGGGTTCCCAGCGTGACCAGGTGCACGTCCGGAGGATCTGAAGGGGCCGGATTGCTCATGATGATGATCCATGACGAGTGGGGGAACGATCCAAGAACTGCGGAATTTCGCCGGCGCATTGTTGTCCCGGATGAGGCCCGGACACACCCTTGCACTTGCATCGATCGTGCGAGGTGGGCCAATTCATTAGGT
The DNA here is from genome assembly GCF_048594345.1 of Longimicrobium sp. Taxonomy (GTDB): domain Bacteria; phylum Gemmatimonadota; class Gemmatimonadetes; order Longimicrobiales; family Longimicrobiaceae; genus Longimicrobium. Next base: position 36,037 of record NZ_JBMDXM010000170.1, on the reverse strand, counting down.
GCAACGTTCCGCGGGAGCCGTTCCGATCATCGAAAGAACAACGAATTTCGCGAGGAATAGTGCACAAAGGGTCGGTGCAAGGTCCGGATGGGCCGTGGTGGCCAGTTTGTTTACCTCTCCCATTCCGCCGGTTGTGACGGCGCGTTATACTCCATCGTCACTCTCCTCCAATCCGACGCCACCCCCATCGGCCCACGCGTGCGGTACCTGACGCGCATGCCGTGAGATTCCGGGTCCCCCCAGGTTCCCAGGCACTCTCGTGATGCTGCTGCATGCGCCGCACGGCGCCGACCTCGGCACCCTGCTGGCCGACAACGACACGCCCCGGGCCGGCTACGAGCGCCTGGCGTCGTTTGCCGCGCGCCTGCTGCACGCCCCCGTTTCCGTCATCTCCCTGGTAGGCACCGACCGGCCGTTCAGCGCGGGCGAGTCCGGCGACGCGTGGCGCCTGCGGCGCGAGGCGCCGCTGGACCGCTCGCTGTGCGGCGTGGCGGTGAGCAGCGGCGAGCCGCTGGTGCTGCACGACGCCCGCGAGCACCCGGCGGTGCGCCGCAACCCGGCGGTGTGGCTGGGCGAGGTGGGGTACGCGGGAATCCCGTTTCGCGGCGCGGACGGACGCATGGCGGGCGCACTGTGCGTGGCCGACGCGCGGCCCCGCGAGTGGACGGCGGAGGAGGTGGACCTGCTGGCGTCGCTGGCCCGCTTTGCCGCGCTGCTGGTATCGCAGGAGGACGGCACCCCGGCCATGCAGCGGGCGCTGGCCCAGGCGGCGCGCAGCGCCAGCGGCAGCGTGAGCCTGCGGATGCTGCGCAAGGCGGTGGAAACCATGCAGATGGGCGTCACCATCACCGACACTCGCGGCCGCATCCTGTACAGCAACCCCGCCGACGCGCGGATGCACGGCTACTCGCCCGAGGAGCTGGTGGGCGCGCACGCGCGGGTGTTCGCCCCGGCGGAGCACGCCCGGCCGCTGGACGCGGGGCGGATGAACGACGTGGCCAGCTGGAGCCGCGAAACGACCAACGTGCGCAAGGACGGATCCGTCTTTCCCGTGCTGCTGCGCTCGGACGTGGTGCGCGACGCGGCCGGGCGGCCGGTGGCGCTGGTGACCTGCTGCGAGGACCTTACGCACCGCAAGCGGCTGGAGCGCGAGCTGCTGCGCAACGCCTTCTACGACCCGGTCACCGGGCTTCCCAACCGCGGGCTGCTGAACCACCGGCTGGACCTGGCGCTCGACGCCGCCCGCCGCGGGCGGCACCGGTTCGCGGTGCTGGCCATCGAGCTGGACCGCATTCAGCTGGTGCACGACAGCCTGGGACGCGCGGCCGGCGACGAGCTGCTGGTGGGCGCGGCGTCGCGGCTGCGGGAGTGCGCGCCGCCGGACGCCATGGTGGCGCACCTGGGCGGCGACCAGTTCGCCGTCCTGCTGGACGGGGTGTCGGGGGTGGGCGACGCCACGCGGGTGGCCACGTGCGTGCACCAGATGCTGGCGCAGCCGCTGCGCGCGGCGGGGCGCGAGGTGTTCAGCGGCGCCAGCGTGGGGATCGTGCTGAGCGGGCCCGGCTACACGCAGGCCGAGGAGGTGCTGCGCGACGCGGCGATCGCCATGGTCCGCGCGCGGTCGGCGGCGCACGGGCAGTACCACGTGTTCGACCCGGCCATGCACGCCGAGGCCATGGCGCGGCTGCAGCTGGAGACGGACCTGCGGCGGGCGCTGGAGCGCGGCGAGCTGCGCGTCCATTATCAGCCCATCGTGCACCTGCGGACGGGGCGCATCGCGGGGTTCGAGGCGCTGGCCCGCTGGCAGCACCCGGAGCACGGGCTCATCATGCCCGACGACTTCATTCCCATGGCCGAGGAGACGGGGCTCATCCTTCCCATCGGCCTTTGGGTGCTGGAGGAGGCGTGCCGCACGCTGCGGGGGTGGCAGGAGCGGCCGGGAGGAGAGGCGCTGAGGATGGCGGTGAACCTGTCCGCCCGCCAGTTCTCGCAGCCGGACCTGGTGCAGCGGGTCAAGGCGATCCTGGTCAAGACGCAGATCCGTCCGGGAACGCTGGAGCTGGAGATCACGGAAAGCGTGATTCTGCAGCACTCGTCGCGGGTGATCGACACGCTGGGCCGCATCAAGGCGCTGGGGGTGCAGCTGCACGTGGACGACTTTGGCACCGGCTACTCGTCGCTCAGCTACCTGCACCGGCTGCCGCTGGACGCGCTCAAGATCGACCGCTCGTTCGTGAGCGGCGCCGACGCGGGCAGCCTGCAGATCGTACGCACCATCGTGGCGATGGCGCAGGCGCTGGGCGTGGTGGTGGTGAGCGAGGGGATCGAGACGGCGGAGCTGCTGGACGAGCTGCGGACGCTGCGCTGCGAGTACGGGCAGGGCTACTTCTTCTGCCGCCCCGTGGCCGCGGCGGAGATCGAAACGCTGTTCGCGACCGATCCCAGCTGGTAGGCATTCAGTCGGACGGACGGGCGCGGTTTCCCGCGGAGGACGCGGATGAATCCATCATCCACGTCCTCTTCTCGTTTCCTCCGCGTCTTGACCGTGGCATCTTCCCTGGGACGGATGACGATCAGGTCCCGAACGGCAGGTGGATGATGAGCGGACGGTGGGCGTACAGCGGGCGGTGGGCGCTGGTGACGGGGGCGTCGATGGGGCTGGGCGAGACGTTCGCGCGGGCGCTGGCGGCGCGGGGGATGAACGTAGTGCTGTGCGCGCGGTCAGGGGAGCGGCTGGCGGCGCTGGCGCGGGAGATCGAGGCGGAGCACGGCGTGCGCGCCGCGGTGGTTGCGGCGGATCTTGCGCGGCCCGGTGAGCCTGCCCGCGCGTGGGCGGAGGCGGGGCGGGACCGGACGATCGACCTGCTGATCAACAACGCCGGCTTTGGGCTGCACGGCCGCTTCGACGAGCTGGCGGCGGACCGGCAGGCGGAGATGGTGGCGCTCAACTGCACGGCGCTGCTGGAGCTGGCCCACCTGGCGCTGGGCGAGATGCGGCCGCGCGGGTCCGGCGCCGTGGTCAACATCGGCTCCGTGGCGGCCTTTCAGCCGGTGCCCATGAAGGCGGTGTACGCGGCCACCAAGGCGTTCGTGCTCTCCCTCACCCAGGCGCTGGTGGAGGAAAACCGCGGCTCCGGCGTGCGCATCCTCTGCGTCTCCCCCGGCCCCACGCCCACGGGGTTCCAGGCCGTCGCGGGAACGCGCGTGCGCGAGGGACAGATGGGCGTGCTGCGCGCGGAAGAGGTGGTGGATACGGCGCTGGCGGCGCTGGACGCGGGAAAAACGCACGTGGCCCCCGGCTTCGCGAACCGCGTGTCGACGGTGTTCGGGCGGATGCTGCCGCCGGCCGTAGCCGCACGCATCGCCCGCCGCGTCAACGCCGCGCGTTAAGCGGATTCGCAAAAAGAGGTTGGGGTACAGAGGAACAAAGAAGAAAAGAGAGGAACAGAGGACACCCCGTCTTCCTCTGTTCCTCTGGCTTTCTCTGTTCCTCTGAACCCCACCATCTTTTGGAGATTTGGATCAGGGCGAGTGGGACGCAGAAACCTCCGCCCACATCGCACGGCAGAGGGCGATGGTGCGGACGTGGATGTCGACGGTGTCTTCGGTGTCGCGGGCGTAGCCGCCGGCCATCGCCACGGCGACGGGGACGCCGGCGTCGCGGCAGGCGCCCAGCACCAGGCGGTCGCGCTCCAGCAACCCCTCCTTGCTCATCCCCAGACGTCCGAAGCGGTCTTCGCGCCACGGGTCCGCGCCGGCCAGGTACACGGCCAGCTCGGGACGAAAGTCGTCCAGGATCTGCGGGACGTGCAGCTCCAGGGCGGCCAGGAAGACGTCATCACCGGCGCCGTCGGGAAGCTCTACGTCCAGCGAGCTGCGCTCTTTGCGGAATGGAAAGTTCTTTTCGCCGTGGATGGAAAAGGTGAAGACGGAGGGATCGGCGCGAAAGGCGGCGGCGGTGCCGTTGCCCTGGTGCACGTCGCAATCCAGGACGACGGCGCGGCGGATGCGCCCCTCGCGCTGCAGCACGCGGATGGCGACGGCGGCGTCGTTGAAGACGCAGAAGCCCTCGCCGTGGTCGGCGCAGGCGTGGTGCGTGCCGCCCGCCAGGTTCACCGCGATCCCCCACCCGCGCGCCGCCCCCTCGTCCAGCGCCGTGCGCGCGGCGGCGAGGGTTGCGCCGCTGGAGCGGCGGGAGCGCTCGATCATCTCCAGGCTCCACGGAAAGCCGATGCGCCGCTGCTCCAGCGCGGTCAGCGTGCCGTCACGGGCGGCGGCCAGGTACGCGGGCTCGTGCACCAGCGCCAGCTCATCCCACGCGGCGTTGGGGGGCTCCGCCAGCTCCTCCGGACGCAGCACGCCCTCCGCCAGGCAGCGCTCGCGCAGCCGGGCGTACTTTATCATCGGGAAACGGTGTCCCACCGGCAGCGGCAGGACGTAGCGGTCGCTATAGAACGCGCGCACCGCTCAGCCCCGAAGCACGGCGCGGGTCACGGAATCCCGGCTACCTTGTGCGTCTGCACCGACATCCGCCAGGGCGGCCCCAGCTCCATCACCGCCGCGATGGTTTCCCCGTAGTTTGGCCCGCCGAGGATGGGAACGTCCACCGGCTGCAGAAAATACTGCCCGAACCGCGTGCCTTCGGCGATCCTGCGCACGGAACGGACGTCCGGCGTGATCCCCGGGGCGGACGATCCGGTGAAGAGAAGCTTCAGCTCGTCCCCTTCTTTCTGCGCGAACTCCGCCTGTTTGGGAGAGATCGTGAGCCAGTCCACCAGCGAGCGGTCCACGGGGCGCGAGCCGTTGCTTTCCATGGTGATGCGGTAGCCCCGCGCCCGCAGCGCGTCAGACAGCGGGCGGTCAAACTGCAGGCTGGGCTCGCCCCCCGTCGCCACCAACAGCAGCCCCGGTTTTTGGGCCCCGAACCCCGCTTCCGCCGTGCGCCGCACCAGGTCCAGCGTGTCGTCCAGATCCAGCGTGTACACGGCTTTGACCCAGTCGGTATCGCACCAGGGGCACACGTCGTAGCCCAGGTTGCACCCCGCGAAGCGCAGGAACACCGCGGGCGTGCCCGCCTGCGCGCCCTCGCCCTGCAGCGTCGCGAAAACCTCCCGGATCCCGTACTTCCTGGCCGCCATCCAACATCCTCGTGGTCTGATGATCGGACGCATCCGCCGTCCGTACGCAAAGTTACCACTCCCCGCCCCCGTGCGGCACCCCGTGACGGTCGGCGGCCCCGCCTGCAGAACCCACATCGGGGGATGAAAAGCGAAAATTCGACTCATAAAAATCAAAAGTCCAGTCGCATACTGTATACATCTGAATTGGGGGTGGGACATGGACGTCTCACACCGTGTCATCATCTCCCCATCCAGACCCGCCGTGCCAGAGATTGAAATCTTCTAAGTCATTGCATATCAACAACGTTCGGTCGAGTGGCCCCATGGCCCCTGCCTTGCCCTTGGGGATGCCGCAAGCGCCCGATGCCTGGGCACCTGACCTTGGGGGGTCAGCGCACGGTGGCCCGATCACTTTCAGAGCATCCGCACCACCCCTCCTTCCTCTCGACCGCAGCATCCGCCCTCCACGCCGTCCGACGCTGGTCCACCCCCCGAAAGGGCCCGGAGCCTCCCCGCTCCGGGCCCTCCTCTTTTCCCCCGGCGCGCAACCTGCGCGCGGGGCGGCGGGTATGCAGACGCGAGCCGCCACCGGGGCGGACGCAGGTCACACCACGACGGGGAGTTCAGATGAAGATCAGCACGACGATCGCCGCGGGTGCCGCGGTGCTTGCATTCGCGGCCGAGGCCGCCGCCCAGACGCCGATGCCGCACCCGGCGCCGCCGCCTTCGCTGCGCGTGTCGGGCACGGGCGAGGTGCGCGCCGCGCCCGACCAGGCCACGGCCGACTTTGCGGTGGAAACCGCGGCCAGCAACGCGCAGGAAGCCGCGGCGGCCAACGCGCAGGCCATGGACCGCGTGATCGCGGCGCTGGTGCGCGCCGGCGTGCCCCGCGAGCGCATCGAGACGCGCGACTACAACGTGTTTCCCGACTACGACCCGCGCCCCATGGAGCAGGGCGGCGAGCCGCGCATCCGCGGCTACCGGGTGATGAACACCGTCAGCGCCACCACGCACGACATCACCCGCGTGGGCGGCCTGATCGACGCGGCGCTGGGAGCCGGCGCCAACCGTGTGCACGGAGTACGCTTTTCGCTGCGCGAACCGCAGCGCTTCCGCGCGCAGGCCATTGCCGAGGCCACCCGCCGCGCCCGCGCCGACGCCGAGGCGCTTGCGGGCGCGATGGGGCTGCAGCTGGGCATGGTGCGCGAGGCGTCCACCGTGGAGGTAGGCTACGGCGGGCCGGTGATGATGATGGCGCGCGAAGGGATGGCCGACATGGCCGCGCAGTCCGCGCCCACGCCCATCAACCCCGGTGAGCAGACCGTCCGCGCCACCGTGGTGATTGTCTACTCGTTCGCGAACTCCAACTAGGGAACGGCGGCTCACGCGGAGTCGCGGAGTCGCGGAGTCGCGGAGTCGCGGAGTCGCGGAGGCGCGGAGGCGCGGAGGCGCGGAGGCGCGGAGAACTGCAGGGGATAGAAACAGAGGCGCGGGGGATTCAATCCGATCCTCCGTGCCTCTGTTTCTTTTACCTCCCTGTTCTCCGCGTCCTCCGCGGCTCCGCGGCTCCGCGGCTCCACGTGAGGCTTTTGCGTCTTCAGCCGCAGGGCGGGCGCTCGAAGGGCGAGCCGACGACGACGGACGCATGCAGCGGCACCAGCGAGCCGAACACACCCACCCCGTCGCCCACGATGCTGGACACGCGCACCGGGCCCGACGGGTTGAACGCGCCGCCGCGCACGCCGTTGATGTAGTTGCGGTCCGCGGCGGCCACCACCACGCGCGCCGTGGTGCCCACCGGCAGCCCCGTCTGCAGCAGCCGCAGCAGATTCTGGTTCAGGCTGAAGCGGTCGAACACGCCAAACTCGCCGGGCAGCACCAGCGACGTGTCCGCCGCCGACACGGAGACGCCGATCAGCTCCAGCGGGTCGGGCGCGTTGAAGCTGTCGGGCAGCACCAAGCGCAGCCCGCTGATCTGAAGCGGCGCGATGTAGCCCCACGCGCCCCGCGACTGCGTCCACGTAAGCGGCAGCGGCGTTTGCGGCTCCAGCGAGCACGCCACTGGCGGCTGGTCGTTGAAGCGCGACTCGGGCACGCCGTTCAGCGTAAACTCGTCCGGCACCACGGTGCGCCCGCGCGCCTCTTCACCACGTTCGGTGCGGACGCTTAGGTCGTACGTGGCGCCCGGGACAACCCAGCGCCCGGCCGCGTTGGGCGAGGCGTAGCAGGTGCCCTGGATCTGGATCGGCGTGTCGGAATCCAGGTAGCCAGGGTCGAGGGAGTAGCACGAAAGCAGGGTTTCTTCAAGGCGGATGCGCAGTCCGTCCCCGCGCGTCACCACCACATCGGCCCCCGGCACGCCCCCGGCCACGCCGCCCTGCACGCCGCGGTGCAGCAGGATGAACTGCGATCGCGCGTCCGTCCGCAGCACTCCTTCCACCACCAGCCGGTCGTCCCCCGGCGCCACCGTCACGTCCGCGATGGTGCAGGCGGAGAGTGCCAGCACCGCGGCCGCCGTGATCATCTTCCTCAACCGCATCCCTGCCCTTGTCCGGTTCCTGTGATGCTTGCGAGCCGCGCTTCTACACGCGCACTCCACTCTGCCCAGCGCTGGACTACCGCCACGCGTCAGCCTGTCGAAACGATGGGCTCGAACTCAGCCTCTGCGACCAGACGAACTCCCATATCGCTCTTTCAAGACCTTTGGCAGATTTCGCTCGTAATCAGAAGCTCGCTTCCACGCCGATGGACGGCAGCACGGGGAACATGCTGATGCCGCTGCGGGTGGGCGGGCTTTTGTCGTAGTTGAAGAAGTAGAACAGCACGTTGCGCTGGTTGTAGACGTTCAGCACCTGCAGGTACGGCGTGAGCGTGCCCCAGCGGCGCACGTACGGGCGGCGCACGGTCAGGTCCAGGCGGTGGTACGCGGGGTAGCGCTCGCGGTTGCGGTCACCGGGGACCACGTAGTAGGGCACGTCGGGATCGTCGGCCTCGGGGCGCGGAAGGCGGTAGCCACCGTCCGCCACGTCGGTTTCGAAGCCCACGACCTGCGCCACGGGGCGCGTGAACGGCGTGCCGGTGCCGTAGTTCCACCGCAGTCCCGTCTCCAGCGCACCTGGCAGCCTGTACTGAAGCACCAGATCGACGTCCACCCGCCGGTCGAAGATGGGCGAGAACGTCACCGTCGGCGGCACGCCGTCGATCCCCCGCGCCAGCGGATCGGGAAAGGTGCGTTCCGCGCGCAGCAGGCTGATGGTGGTCCATCCCGTCAGCCTGCCTGTGTTGCGGCGCACCAGCAGGTCCACCCCGTACGAATCGCCCTCGCCCTGCAGCAGGTCGTCGCTGGTCAGGTTAGGGTCGTCGGCCAGGTTGAAATCCGTGACGCCGTCGTAGGTGCGGTAGTAGGCCTCGGCGGATGCGTACCACGCGTCGCCCCAGTACTTCTCCAGCCCCAGCTGCACCTGGTCGCTCACGACGGGGGGCACGTTGCGATCGGCGAGCACCCAGCGGTCGTTGCTGACGGGGAGCGCCTCGTCGCGGATGGAGTGCAGAAACTGCACGTAGCGGCCGACGGCCAGCTTGACCGCCGCGTCGCGCCGCAGACCCAGAAAGCGCTTGACGGCCAGCCGCGGCGACAGCAGCACACAGGTGCGCTCCGCCGGCCCGTCGGCATCATCCGGCACCGCGTCGCCGGACGCGCAGGCGCCGGCGCCGCCGCGAGACACGTCCATCCGCAGCCCGGGCTCCACGATCCACGCGGGCGTCGGCTTCCAGCTCACCTGCCCGTACGCGGCGCCAAAGATCCCGTCGCGCCCGTTGGCGAAGAACGTCGTTCCGCCGGCGTCGGCGCGGTTTTCGTAGTCCATCCGCACCACCTCGCCGCCGGCCTGGGCGGTAAGGGCGCTGCTCACCTGGCGCGTAAAGTCCTGCCGCAGCGCCGCCTCGGTGACGCTGGAGGCAAAGCGCGTATCGTCGAAGTCAGGAAAGGTCAGCGTCTCGGCGTAGCGCGAAAAGCCCAGCCGCGTCTCGCTGACCCAGCGCGAGCCCAGCGGCTGCGTCCAGCGCACGCCGGCCACGTCGTTCCCCCAGTTCCACCGAACCTTGAGGATGCTTCCCTCGTCATCCTCGCCCGGCGGGTCGAAATTCGAGAGATCCAGCACGTCTTCGCCGATGTAGCCCGTCAGCTGCAGCCGCCCGCCGCCGGCCGTCTCCATCGTCGCCCCCGCCTGCAGGTCGGTGAGGTGATACGGAAAGTCCGTCACCGGCCGCAGCAGCGCATCGAAGTACGAGCGGCGGCCGGAGAGGTACCAGCTCCCCCGCTCGCCCCCCAGCCCGTTGACGATGGGGTCGGGGAGCGCGGAGTGCAGCGCGATGCGGCTGGCCAGCACCGACACGCCCACGTCCGCTCCAAAGCGCTCCTCGCCCGCGTCGCTCTCCACCGTCAACACGGACGACACGCGGCCGCCGTACTCCGCGCCAAAGCCGCCGGACAGCAGCTCAGCCCGCGCGATCACGTCGGAGTTGAAGACGCTGAACAGGCCGCCCAGGTGGAACGGGTTGAAGATGGTAAAGCCGTCCAGCAGGATGAGGTTCTGGTCCGACGATCCACCGCGCACGTTGAAGGCGCTGGAAAAGTCGGAGGTGCTGACGACGCCGGGGAGCACTTCCACGGCGCGCAGCACGTCGGCCTCGCCCAGCCCCGGCAGCATCTTGATCTCGTCGCCGGTGATGACGCGCGTGGTGACGCCGGCCTCCGTCTCGAAGCGGGTGCGTTCCCGCTCGCTGTCGCGGCGGCTGAGCACTTCCACGGCGTCCAGCACCAGCGCCTGGTCGGAAAGGCGCAGCTCCACGCGCTGCTCGCCCGCGCGCACGGCCACCTGCTCCACGGCGGCGGCAAAGCCCAGGCGGGTCGCGCGCAGCGTCCACGCGCCGGGCGCCAGCCCCGTCACGCGGTAGGCGCCGTCCGCGCCAGAGGTGGCGCGGCGCGCGCGGCCGCCGGCGGTGGGCGTGGCGGTAACGGCGGCGCCCTCCAAGGGCTCGCCGGCCGGGTTGAGCACACGGCCGGTGACGGTCGCGGTTTCCTGCGCATGCGCGCGTCCGGGGACGAGCGCGCAGGCGAGGGCGGCGCACGCCAGCGCGAGCCGGGCCAGGCGGCGCGTGGAAATCAGACGAAATGCAAGAGTACGCAAAGGAGGTGGAATCCTTCGTTTCAGATCGGCGTCAGTCCGCGGTGCGGCGGATGCAGGGCAAGAGACCGGCCGCCCGACCGCGGCAAGGCCGGATACCTGCTCCCGGTACGAAAGATCCGCACAACATAGGGGCGGAGGAGCCCACCCCCGGTGCTTCGAACGGCATCGGACTGCATCCGCCGGGGGTGCCCCGCCCCCGGCCCCTCCCCGTTCGTTCCTCACGGAGAGGGGAGAACTTCCGTGATCCACGGCCAGCATCGATCTGCGTCGACGCGTCCCCTCCGGGTCGGCACCACCGGCCCACCTCTCCCCAAAAACCCTGGGGGAGGTTGGGGTGACCGACAGAATTAGGCTCGACGAACAGCATCGGACTGCATCCGCCGGGGTGCCCCTCCCCGTTCGTTCCTCACGGAGAGGGGAGAACTTCGATCGCGCTTCGGCGGGCCCGGCGCTGGGGCATACTTGCGGCGGGTGGGGGCGTCGGCAGAAGTTGGGATCGAACGGAGAACGCGCGGAGGCGGGCGGTGCGCACAGCGGATGCTCGTTGTTCACCTCCCGATCCGGCTCCGGATGATACCCGGGCGATCCCAATCCACTACTGATCGATGGTCGGTTTTCCGATGGAGACAAAGCCGCGCAGGCTGGTGAGCATACGCCGCCACGTACCCGCCGACCGCATTCCGGAGTACGCGGAACTGTACGCGGCGCTGCACCACGCGGCCGTGGCGCGCGGGGCGCACGCGTGGGCGTTCGCGTCGGCGGACCACCGCGACACGTATTTGGAGTTCCTGGAGTTTGGCGCCGACAGCGACGTGCGCAGCGACGAGGCGGTGGTGGCCGCCATCCAGGCGCTGCACGAGAAGTTCGGCGAGCCGTATCCGCCGCCGCGCACCCTGGAAGAGTGGGTCGCGCTCCCCACCCCGCCCGCGCTGGAGCAATGAGCGACCGCGACCGTCTGCGCGCCCTGCTGCTGGAGCGCTCGTTCCGCACGGGCGACTTTGTGCTGGCCTCCGGCGCGCGAAGCCAGTACTACATCGACTGCCGCACCACCACCACGCACGCCGAGGGTCAGGCGCTGGTGGGACGGCTGGGGCTGGAGCTGCTCCGCACCGCCGGGATCACGCCGGACGCCGTCGGCGGGCTGACGATGGGTGCGGACCCGGTGGCGTACGCCATGGCGCACGCGTCGTGGCTGGCGGGGGCACCGGTGCACGCGTTCTCGGTGCGCAAGCAGCCCAAGGAGCACGGCACCGGCAAGCGGGTGGAAGGATGCTTTGCGTCCGGCTCGCGCGTGGTGGTGGTGGAGGACGTGATCACCAGCGGCAAGAGCGCGCTGCAGGCGTGCGACGCCGTGGAAGCGGAGGGCGGCATCGTCCTGGGCGTCATCGCGCTGGTGGACCGCGAAGGTGGCGGACGCGAGGCCATCGAAGCGCGCGGATACGCCGTGCACACCCTCTTTCCCGTCAGCGAGTTGCTGGCGGTGGCGGCGTAAGCGGAGCACCGCGAACTCCGGATCGCCGCGGCAGGCTTCCACGCCGGTCCCCCTCCGCGCTCGTAACCGTCGCCCACCTCCCCTGAAACCGTCGGGAGAGGTTTACGTACACGATTCCTCCGGAAGCTCCCGACGAACAACCAGACACGAGATCGATCGATCCATGCGATACATGATCGCCACTGCCGCCCTCCTCGTCGCCACCATCCAGGCGACACCCGCGGCCGCGCAGGTTGATGTAATTCCCCAGCAGACCGCCGCCGTATCCGCCGTCACGCCGCTCCCCGCCGCCCTTGTGCCGGGCGCACCGCCGGCTGAAGACGAGGAAGCAGCGGGCTTTCCAATGCGCCGGATGTTCGTGAGCACCGGGATCGGCACGCTGGCGGGCGCGGGTGCCGGGCTCCTGGTCGGCGCGATCACGACGGATGGATGCCAGCCGGACGAGAGCTGGTGCATCCTGGGCTGGGAAGAAGAGGTTGCCATCCACGGAGTTGTGGGTGCGATGGTCGGCGCGGGCGCCGGCGCCATCTACGGCCTGGTCACCGCCCCAGGCCCTTCGCGCCAGCGGTCCGCGCCGCTCACCGTCGCCCCCGCGGCGGACGGCGGCATGCACGTGGGCCTGACGCTGCGGCACTGATCCGCATCGACCCACCGAGTCGTGACTCGCCGCCCTCCCGCGCTGGGGAGGGCGGTTTTTCATTGGGGTAATTTGGCTGGCCCCGCTCGGGCCACCCCGGGCTAAAGCCCGGGGCTATAAAGGCCATAAGCCCCGCCCTGGGCTCGCGGAACTCGCCCGGCGGGGCTTCACCCGCTCGTATCAGCGCGGGCCTGCGCGCGTGGTGGATGGGCTGCGTCGACAATATCCACAACAGCGGAGACGCACGGCGGGCGTGTGCGACGTTTATACCCTCTCCCGCTTGCGGGAGAGGGTGCGAGCCTGAGCGAGCGGGTGAGGGCCCCAGCGGACGCGCCCCAAACCTTCCCTCACACCCTCACACCCTCACACCCTCACACCCTCACACCATCACACCCGTTCACCCGCTCACCCGTTCACCCCCTCTGGCCGCGAACTTGCCGGGCCCAATCCGCCTCGAAAACGCCGTCCCGCACCCCCTGGCACGCACCCGTGAGCCCGACCTCCGAGGCACGCAACCGCGACCATGACGCGCAGTTCGGCCGCGCCCGCGACGGCGTGGCCGTGCTTTCGCCCGACTGGCGGTTTCTGTACGCAAACGCCTCGCTGCTGGAGATCCTGGACCTGCTGGGCGGACGCCAGGGGGTAGAGACCTTCTGGGACGCCATCCCCGGCTGGGGCCAGGTGCCCGAGGCGGACGAGGTGCGGCGCGCCATGGATACGCGCGTGCCCATCGTTTTCCGCTTTGACCGGCGGCCGGAGGTGCCGCACGTGTGGGAGGTGGCGGCCGAGCCCATGGACAGCGGCGACCTGCGCGTGCGCCTGCGCAACGTGACCGCGCAGGCGGAGCTGGAAGAGCTGGAGCGCCGCGTGCGCGAGGTGCACACCACGCTGGCGGAGCGCGAGCGGCGGCTGGGGGAGATCGTCTCGGGCGCGCCGGTGGCGCTGGCGCTGCTGGACGCGCACACCCTGGTGGTGGTGGAGGCGAACGAGGCGTACGGCCGGCTGCTGGACGAGCCGTGGATCCATCCCGAGGCCATCGTGGGCCGCCCCATCAGCGATTTTCTTCCCGCGTTCGAGGCAAGCGGGGTGGGGCCCATGCTGGCGCGGGTGCGCGACACGGGGCGCGCGTTTGAAAGCGACCAGTTTGAATACCACGGCTTCGACCGCGGCCCCGCCTGGTTTCGTCTGACCATCAAGCCCCTCGCCGGCGGCGACGGCGAGGGCGTGCGCTACCTGCTCATCCTGGCCGTGGAGGTCACCGGCCTGGTCCAGGGGCGCCACCGCGTGGAGGCGGAGCGGCGGGCGCTGTACGACGTGCTGAACACCCTTCCCATCGGCGTGGTGGTGGCCGGGGCGCCGTCCGGCCGCATCACCTACATCAACCCCACCGCCGTGGCCCTGACCGGCCGCACGCCCGACGCGCTCGCCGCCCTGGACGTGCGCGAGTACGCGTCGCGCTGGCAGGTCTTCCGCCCCACCGGCGAGCCCTTTCCGCCGCGCGAGGTACCGCTGGCCCGCGCCCTGGCCGGCGAGGCCACCCGCGAGGTAGAGCTGGTGCTGCGGCTGCCGGACGGCTCCGAGCGCACGGTGCTGGCCTCGGGGGTGCCGCTGCGCGACGCGGCGGGGCGGATGGAGCGCGGGATGGTGGCGTTCTACGACATCACCGACCGGCTTACGCTGGAGCGCGCCCTGATCGACCGCACGCGCGAGGCGGAGCACGCCGCCGCCAACGCCGCCCTGCGCGAGGAGGAAAGCCGGGCGCTGCGCGAGATGGGGCGCGCGCTGGTGTCGTCGCTGGAGCCCGAGGACGTGCTGCGGCTGGCGGGGCAGAACGCCATGGAGCTGCTGGGCGCGCGCGGCAGCTTTTTCGCCGCGCAGGTGCCGGGATCCGGCGAGATCCGCGTTTCGCCCGCGCTGGGGCTGATGGAGCAGATGGAGGGGATCCGCACGCCGCTGCACGGCTCCGCGGCGGAGATCGTGCTGCGCGAGGGGACGCAGCGGTTCAACGCGCTGGAGCTGCTTCCCGCCTCGAGCCCCCTGCTGCCGATGATGCACCGCGTGGGCGCCCGCAACCTGCTGCTGGTGCCCGTGCGCGCGTACGGCGAGGCGCTGGGGGTGCTGGGCGTGGTGGACCGCGGCGGCGGATTTGGGCGGGACGACGCGCGGCTGCTGGAAGCGTTCGCGGACTCCGCGGCCATGGCCGTCCACAACGCGCGCCTGTACGCCGGCGAGCGCGAGCGGGCGGAGGTGAACCGCGCCCTGCTGCGCGCGGCGGAGGTGCTCAGCTCCACGCTGGATCCGGCGGAGGTCATGGAGCGGATGGTCTCGCTGGCCGGCGAGCTGGTGGGCGCGGACGGCGCCGGGCTCACGCTGCTGGTGGGCGAGCGGGGCGAGGAGCTGCGGATCGGGGTGGCGTCCGGGCTGCTGGAGCCGCTGCGGGGGATGGGCGGGCCCTCCGCGGGCAGCCTGACGGACGAGGCCTTCCGCCGTGGCGGGCCCAGCGTTTTTTCCGCCGGGGACGACGCCACGCACCCCACCATGGCCTGGATGCGGCGCACGGGGGTGGAGCACTACGCCGTCTATCCGCTGCGCGCGGGGGATGAGCGGCTGGGGATGCTGGGACTGGTGCGCGGCCCGCACAGCCCGCCGTTTACCCGCGAGGAACTGTCCACGCTGGAGCTGCTGGGCGGGCAGGCCGCGGTGGCCGTGCGCAACGCGCGGTTGTACGAGCGGGCGCAGGCGGCCAGCCGGGCCAAGAGCGACTTTCTGGCGATCATGAGCCACGAGCTGCGCACCCCGCTCAACGGGCTGGCCGGCTTCAGCAGCCTGCTGGAGGAAGGGATCTACGGCGAGATCAACCCCAAGCAGCGGGAGGCGCTGGGGCGGATGCGCGGCGCCCGCGAGCACCTGGTGGCGCTGATCGACCAGGTGCTGGACGTGGCGCGGGTCGAGGCTGGGACCAAGCGCGCCCGGCCGGAGCCCGTCGCGCTCGCCACCCTGGTGCGCGACGTGTGCGAGTCGCTGCGCGGCGCGGCCGAGGCGCGCGGCCTGCCGCTGGAGGTGCGGACGCCCGCGGAGCTGCGCGTGCAGACGGACCCCGGCATGGTGCGGCAGATCCTGACCAACCTGATCGGCAACGCCGTCAAGTTCAGCGAGGGCGGCGGGATCACCGTGCACCTGCACCGCTCCGAGGCCGACGTGTGCCTGGACGTGGCCGACAACGGCCCCGGCATTCCGGCGGAGCTGCACGATCGCGTCTTCGAGCCCTTCTTTCAGGTGGATCCCTCCACCACGCGCCGCGAGGGAGGCGTGGGGCTGGGGCTGGCGCTGAGCCGCGAGTTCGCGCACCTGCTGGGCGGCGGCCTCACCCTGCGCAGCGCCCCGGGCGAAGGAAGCACCTTCACCCTGCGCCTTCCCGCGGAGGCGGACACGGAGCCGAGTTGACAGCGCCGCCCGTGCGGCGGATACTCCGCGTCGGTCCAGCGTCCTCGCCCGCTCCACGATTCCAGTTCATCCCCATGAAGCCCACCATCCGCTCGCCGCTCGTACGCTTCTACCTGTGGCTGGGGCGGCGGTGGATGACGTTTGTCCGCGTGCTGGACGGCGCGCATTCGGGGGTGTGGCTGGGGGTGCTGTCGCGCGCGCAGCTGGAGGCGGTGGACGAGCTGCACTACCACGGCAGCGCCACCTACAACGGCGACGCGCACAACCTGCGCGGGCTGATGGACTGGGAAGAAACCGCCATCAGCGGGTACTTCGAAAACCGTACGCGGCTGCTGGTGCTGGCGGCGGGGGGCGGGCGCGAGGTGCTGGCGCTGGAGCGCCGCGGCTTTCAGGTGGACGGCTTCGAGTGCAATCCCACCCTGGTGGAGTTCGCCGGCGGGTTCCTGCCGCGCCAGGGGGTCACCGGCACCGTCCGCCTGCTCCCGCGCGACACCACGCCGCCGGCCGCGGGCTACGACGGCGTGATCATGGGATGGGGCTCGTACATGCTCATCGCGGGGCGGGCGCGGCGCATCGAGATGCTGCGCCGCCTGCGCGCGATGATCCCCGACGGCGCGCCGCTGCTCCTTTCCTTTTTCACCAAGCCCGACCAGCTCACCCGGCTCAGGATGGAGTATCGGGTAGCGAAGGGGATCCGCCGCATGCTGCGGCGCGAGCCGCCGGAGCTGGGTGACGACCTGATCCCCGTGTACGTCCACCGCTTTCACGAGGCGGAGATCGAGGCCGAGATGCGCGAAGCCGGCTTTCGCCTGGCGTGCTACGAGCCCGAAGGCCGCCGCGCCCACGACGCCGGCTGGGCGGTCGGCATCGCCGAGCCCGTGCCCGGAAGCTGAGGTCGGCGGAATACCGGCTCCACGCCGCGGGTACGGCTGCACACCGGCTGTTCGCGGCCATCGCCCGTCATCTACAACAATCCAGAGCCCCGCCCGGCCTTGTGCCGGGCGGGGCTTCAAGCTGTTGGGCCGCAACGCGTTGGGATGCACTGCGCATTTTCGCCGCTCTCCGGTACGTCATCAGGACGACTGGAGGTGCTTGCGGGGAGGAGGAGGAGCCTGTATGATGTTGAGAATCGTTCTCATCTACACACCTGCTGATCCTGCTCGCTCATGCGACTGACTGTACTTCTCGGCGCCGGATGCCTTCTCTACGGCGGCACGCAGGCCGCGGCCCAGGCGCCGCGCTCCGTGCTGCTCTCCGCCCTGGCGCCCGTCCCGGGCGACACCACGTCCTCCATCCGCTTCAACATTCCGGCGCAGCCGCTGGCCGACGCGCTGCGGGCGTTCAGCCGGCAGGCGGCGGTGCGCGTGCAGCTGGACGTGAGCGCCGCGGCGGGCGTGCAGTCGCAGGCGGTGTCCGGCGCGCTTACGGCGCCCGAGGCGCTGCGGCAGCTGCTGGCCGGCACCGGGCTGGCCGCGCAGTTCGCGGACGGCGAGACGGCGATGGTGGCGCGCGGCGGATCCGGCGTCAGCGGCGCCTACACGCTCACGCCGCTCACCGTGGTGGGCTCGCGCAGCGTGGGGTACGCCACCCGCCGCACCACCACCGCGACCAAGACGGACACGCCGCTGCGCGACACGCCGCAGTCGGTGAGCGTGGTCACGGGCGAGCTGATCGCCGACCAGAGCATGCAGTCCATGGCCGACGTGGTGCGCTACGTTCCCGGCGTGAGCATGGGGCAGGGCGAGGGGCACCGCGACGCGCCCACCATCCGCGGCACCAGCTCCACCGCCGACTTCTTTGTGGACGGCGTGCGCGACGACGCGCAGTACCTGCGCGACCTGTACAACGCGGAGCGGGTGGAAGCCCTGAAGGGCGCCAACGCCATGATCTTTGGCCGTGGCGGCGGCGGCGGCGTCATCAACCGCGTGACCCGCGAGGCCCAGTGGGCGCCCACGCGCGCCTTTACGCTGGAGACGGGATCGTACGAGCACCGCCGCGGCACCATCGACGTGGGGCAGGGGCTGGGGCCCAACGTGGCGGCGCGCTTCAACGGCGTGTTCGAGGATTCGCACGGCTTCCGCGACGAGTTCGGCCTGCGCCGCTTCGGGCTTAACCCCACGCTGGCGGTGGCGCTGGGCTCGCGCACCACGGTGCGCGCGGGCTACGAGTACTTCAGCGACGATCGCACGGTCGACCGCGGCATCCCTTCGTTCCAGGGCCGTCCGTCCGGCGCCGACATCGAAACCTTCTTCGGCAACCCGGACCTGAGCTACTCCGAGTTCCAGACGCAGTCGGCGAATGCGTTTGTCGAACACGGCATCGGCGGGCTGACCATCCGCAACCGGAGCCGCTGGGCCAGCTACGACAAGTTCTACCAGAACAGCTTTCCCGGCGCGGTGAACGCGGACGGCTCCACGGTCACGCTGAGCGCCTACAGCAACGCCACGGACCGCACCAACCTGTTCAACCAGACGGACCTTACCTGGGGGCTGCGCACGGCCGGCGTGGGGCACACGCTGCTGGCGGGCGTGGAGATCGGCCGGCAGGAGACGGAGAACTTCCGCGAGACGGGCTACTACAACGACGCCACCACCTCGGTGCAGGCGCCGTTCGGCAGCCCCACCGTCAACACGCCGATCACCTTCCGGCAGAGCGCCACGGACGCCGACAACCAGGCCACGGCCACGGTGGCGGGCGTGTACCTGCAGGACCAGCTGGAGCTTTCGCGCTACCTGCAGGCCATCGTGGGGCTGCGCTTTGACCGCTTTGACGTGGACTTCCACAACAACCGCAACGACGAGTCGCTGGACCGCAGCGACGACCTGCTTTCGCCGCGCGCGGGGCTCGTCATCAAGCCCGCCGAGCCGGTGTCGCTGTACGGCAGCTACACCGTGTCGTACCTGCCCAGCTCGGGCGACCAGTTCAGCTCGCTGAACGCGACCACGGAGACGCTGGAGCCGGAGCAGTTCACCAACTACGAGGTGGGCGCCAAGTGGGACGTGCTTCCCAACCTGTCGCTTACGTCCGCCATCTTTCAGCTGGACCGCACCAACACCTCGGCGCCGGATCCGAACGATCCCACGCGCACGGTGCAGACGGGCGAGGCGCGCACCACCGGGTGGGAGCTGGGGGCGCAGGGCAGCATCGCGGACTTCTGGCAGGTGACCGCCGGGTTCTCGCAGCAGCGCGCCAGGATCGTCGAGCAGACCAGCGCCGCGCCGGCGGGTGCGCAGGTGCCGCTGGTGCCGCGCCGCACGGTGTCCGTGTGGAACCGCTGGCAGGTGCTGCCGCAGGTGGGCGTTGGCGTGGGCGTGCTGCACCAGAGCAAGATGTTCGCGGCCATCGACAACACGGTCACGCTCCCCGGCTTTACGCGGGTGGACGGCGCGGTGTTCGTGCGCATCACGCCGCTGCTGGGCGCGCAGGTGAACGTGGAGAACCTGTTCGACGAGACGTACTATCCCACGTCGCACGGCAACAACAACATCCTCCCCGGTGCCCCGCGCACCGTGCGCATCTCCCTGACCACGCGCGGCAGGTGAACGAGTGACGGGTTGGTGGATGGATGACGGTTGATGGACGACGACGGCCCTCCCCGCGCGGGGAGGGCCGTTGTTCGTTTGGGGCGGGGTGCCTATATGGATGATGGATGGATTGATGGCGCCGGATGGGACGCGGTCGGGGATCGGGCGCCCCCTTCGGCCACGCCGGGTTGGGTCACCCGCCCACCTCACCCCGGGGCGGGTAAACCCGCGGCTCGAACGGCCATAAGCCCCGTCTTTGCTCGTTCCTCGCAAAACGGGGCTTCACCTGCTCGTTGCGTCGGCGCCTGCCCGCGTGGCGATTCCAAACCGAAGCCGTTCGTTCGCATGGATGCCGAACCAACATCCAACCTCCCCCGGCAGTTTCGGGGGAGGTGGGCGAGTGGTGCTCGCCCGGAGGGGGCCTGCGCGGATCCAGCGGAAACACACCGCGGATGTTCGCGACGAGTATCCCACTTCCGCACTCTCGCACTTTCCTCCCTCCCGCATCACCTTTGCAGAGGCTACCTTCCCGCGCGGCAAAGGGAGGGTGATTGATCGCGATGATGTGGATGGCGGTGGTGCTGCAGGCGGGAGGTCCGCCCGCGCCGCCGCACGTGCCGGAGATCTTGATCGAGCGGCGGCTGGCGGAGGAGGTTCCGCTGGCCGTGGGCGACACCGTGCGCGCGCGGGCCCTGGCGGGCACGGGCGAGGCGCGGCCGTTCGTGGTGGCCGGCGTGTTCGAGCGGGAGGCGGACCCCAACCGCATCGCCCGCAACGACTACGAGGTGCGGTTGCACCTGCCGGACCTGGAGGCCATGCTCCCCACACGCGACCGCGTGGACCGCTTCGCCATCGTGCTGGCGCCGGGCGCGGACGCGGATTCCGCGGCGCGCTGGATCGAATCCGTGGCGTTCGGCACGCGGGCCTACGGCAGCGCGGCGCTGGCGGAGCGCACCAGCGCCACTTTCGCGGTGGTCTCGCGCTTTCACGACGCCATCGGCATCGTCACCATCCTGGCGAGCGCCATCTTCCTTCTCTGCGTGATGGTGATCCGCGTGGACGAGCGCAAGCGGGACATGGGCGTGCTGCGGCTCATCGGCGTCAGCCGCTCCACGGTGTTCCGCGCCATCGTGCTGGAGGCCATCGGCATCGCGGTGGTGGGCTCGGCGGCGGGGGCGGGGCTGGGGATTCTGGTGGCGAAGATCGTCAACGCCCACTACGCCAACGTCTACGACAGCACGCTCAAGTTCGCCCTGGTCACGCCGCGCATCGTCTTCCTCGCCGCGGTCCTGGGGCTGGCGCTGGGCGCGGTGGCTGGCGGATTGGCGGCGTGGCGCGTCGTCCGCGTGGCGCCGCAGAAGCTGGGCGAACGGTGATCGTCTCCGCCTTTCTGCGCTCGCTCTTTCGCCGCGGGGGACGGACGGCGCTGGCGCTGTCTGGCATCGCCGTGTCCGCGGCGCTGCTGCTGGACATGACGATGCTGGCCAGCGGGCTGACGGGCTCGTTCGGCGAGCTGCTGGGGGTAAGCGGGTACGCGCTGCGCGTCACGCCGCGCGGCAGCCTGCCGTTCGACAGCGAGGCGGGAATCGCGGACGGCGGCGCGGTGGGGCGGCGGATCGCGGCGGTGCCGGGGGTGCGCGCCGTGGCGCCGGTGCTGGGCGCGCAGTTCTACCTGGCCCGCGGCGACAGCGCCGGTGAGCCGCTGTTCACCTCCGGCATCGACCCTCGGTCGCAGTTCCTCTACCGCATGGTGGACGGCCGCCAGCCCGGCGCGGGAGAGGTGGCCGTGAGCGAGCCGCTGGCGCGCGACCAGGGGCTGGCAGTGGGCGATACGATCCGGCTGGCGGCGGACCTGGACGTGTCGCTGGGCCGCGCGCGGCAAACGACGGCGTACCGCGTGAGCGGCGTGGCCGATTTTCTGTACGACTACGAGGACCAGCGCTCCATCGCCATGCCCATCGGCGAGGTGCAGCGCCTTACCGGCCGCCCCGGCGAGGTCTCGCTGTTTGGCGTGGCCACGGACGAGGGGGTGGATGACGATGCGCTGGCCGACCGCATTACCGCCGCGGTGCCGGAAGTGTCGACGTACTCCACGCGCGAGCTGATGGCGGAGATGGACCGCCGCCTGCTTTATTTCCAGCAACTCGCGACCATCCTGGGGAGCATTGCGCTGGTGGTGACGGCGCTGCTGGTCTCCACCATCATCACCATTGGCGTGCGTGAGCGGTTCGGCGAGATCGCGACGCTGCGGGCGATCGGGGTGAGCCGCGGACGGGTGCTGCTGGCGATCGTGGTGGAGGGGCTGGTGCTGGCAGGAATCGGATGCTTGCTGGGGCTGCCGCTGGGGTTGTGGATGGCGGGGCGGCTGGACCGCATCCTCCTGGGTTTTCCCGGCATCCCGGCAAAGATGACCTTCTTTGCCTGGGAGCCCGGCCGCGTGCTCCTGGCCACCGGCATCGTCATCCTCGTCGGCGCGCTGGCCGGCCTGCTGCCTGGATGGAACGCGACGCGCACGCCGCTGGGCCGGGCATTGCGCGAAGAGGCGGAGTGAAGGGCGGGGGCTCGGGGCAACACGGGCGGCCGGGCTAGATCTCACCCGGGCGAAAGCCACGTCGGGTCGAAGCCACCCGGGTTAGGGCCATCCCGGCCACGGAGGGTTGTAAGCCGGGATGGTGTGGCGCCGCTCACCGGCACCCCGGGTTGAAACCCCGGGGCTATAGTGGCCATAAGCCCTGTCTCGCGCCGAGGCGCGACACGAACAGGGCTTCACCTGCTCGATTCAGCAGGGGCCTGCGCAGCGGGATGAGCCAGCGCGTGGGAAGAACCCCGCAACAGCGGAAACGCGCCGGACGCATTTGTGACGTTTATACCCTCTCCCGATGTTGGGAGAGGGTGCGAGCCTAAGCGAGCGGGTGAGGGCCCCCGCGGACGCAGCGAGCATCCAGATCAGCATCTGACAGCCCGACACTTTCGCACTTTCGCACTTTCGCACTTTCGTACTTTCGTACTTTCGTACTTTCGTACTCACGTACTCACGCACTTCCGTTGAACATCATCCACGCCCGCGGGCTCATCAAGGAATTTCCCTACCAGGGCGACGCCGTGCACGCGCTGCGCGGCGTCGACCTCGCCGTGGGGCGCGGGGAGCACGTGGCGGTGGTGGGGCCGTCGGGGTGCGGTAAATCCACGCTACTGAACGTCCTCGCCGGCATCGAGCCGCCGACGAGCGGCACGGTCGAACTGCTCGGCGAGCCGGTCTATGCGCTGGACGAGGCTCGGCGTTCGGCGCTACGGCTGCGCAGGGTGGGGTTCATCTTCCAGCGCTTTCACCTCCTGGCAGTCCTCACCGCGGCGGAAAACGTGGAGCTGCCGATGGCGGAGGCCGGCGTGCCGAAAGCGGAGCGGCGGCAGCGCGCGCGGGAGCTGCTGGAGTACGTGGGGCTGGGGCACCGCATCACGCACCGCCCGCCGCACCTGTCCGGGGGCGAGCAGCAGCGCGTCGCCATTGCCCGGGCGCTGGCCAACAAGCCCGAGATCGTCTTTGCCGACGAGCCCACGGGCGAGCTGGACCGGCGCACGGGGCACGAGATCATCGACCTGTTCGAGCGGTTGAACGCGGACGGCACCACACTGGTCATCGTCACCCACGACCCGCACGTGGCCGAGCGCGCCCGGCGGCAGGTGGAGATGGCGGACGGCCTGGTGGTTCGCGACGCCGGCGCGGCGGCGGACGCCGCACCTCCTCCTCCACAATCCCCATGACGTTCTATACCCGCATCCCCTGGCGCGCCGCCGCGGCCGCGCTCGCTCTCTCGCTGTTCACGCCGGCGCCCGCCGCGGCACAGCCGTCGAGCATCGACACCCGGCCGTTCCACGAGCGCGAGGTAGTGCTGGACGGCTTTCCCTGGGAGTGGGACGCCACGCCCTCCGCCGCCCTGGCCAGGCGGGGCGGCGGACATCACCACCACGGCGGCGTTCCGCGCGAGCCCGAACCCCCGCCACCCTGGCCGATGCCCAACAGCGTGCGCGTGCGGCACGACGCGGACGCCGTGTACCTGCTGCTGCGACTGGAGCACGAGGTTTCGCTGCAGAGCATGCCGGGGACGCTGGTGCTGCTGATGGATGCGGACGGCGATCCCGCGTCCGGGTGGGCGGCGCACGGAATGCCCGGCGTGGACGCGGCGCTGGAGTTTTCGCCCGTGTGGCCGGACGGCGCGCGCGCCGGGGCCGGGCTGCGCATCCGGGCGCCGGGGCAGGACAGCACGAGCCTCGTCCCCGCGAACGAGGCCGGGCTGATCGTGGCGCCGTCGCACGCGTCCACGTTCTTCGAGATGCGCATCCGCCGCGGCGGTCCCGTACCCTTCGGCGCGCGGATGACGGCGCGGCTGCTGTCGCTGGATGCAAACGGCGCGGTGGCGGATTCGCTCCCCGCCTTCACGGTACAGCTGGCCGATCCCGCACCGCGCCCCGTGACGCGCGGCGCGGGCGAAGCGGACCCGCTGGCGCGGCACCCGGCGGTGGAGTTCCGCGTGGTGTCGTGGAACGTGGGGCGTGAGACGATGTTCCAGCAGCCGGAGGCGTACGGCGCCATCCTGCGCCCCCTTGCCCCCGACGTGCTGCTGCTGGACGAGGTGGCCGGCGGCCATTCCGCGGAAGAGGTGGAGGCGCTGCTGAACCGCATCCTTCCCGGCGACGTGCCCTGGCGCGCCCTCTATGGCACCTCCGGCGGCACGCAGCGCGGGGTAATCGCCGCCCGGGGCACCCTGCCCGTGGTCGCGGCGCCCTTCGCGACGACGGTGCCGTACCCGGATTCCGTCCTGGCCCTGCTTCCGGCGGACGCCTCGCCTCGCGCGCGGGAGGCGATGGAGCGGCGGATGGCGGATGGCGTGCCGGTGCTGGGCGCCATCGTCCAGATCGCGGGGAAGCGGCTGCTGGCGGTAACCGTGGACCTGGAGTGCTGCGGCGGCGCCGGCACGCCGTCGGACCGGCTGCGGCGGATTGAGGCACTGGCCGTTCGCCAGGCGACGGAGGCCGCGCTGCGGGCCGGCGGCGTGGACGGCCTGCTGATCACGGGCGACCTGAACCTGGTGGGGAGCGAGGAGCCGCGCACCGTCCTGATGCGCGAGATGGACGTGGACGACCGCTGGCTGTGGGCGGCGCAGCCCAGGCGGCTGGACGGCGTGTCGGAGGCCACCTGGGAGTGGGCGGGCGACCGGTTCACTCCCAGCCGGCTGGACTACGTGCTGTACAGCCAGGCCACGCTGGGGTGGGTGGGCGGATTCGTCTTTCGCTCCGCCGACCTGTCGGCGCGGTGGCAGGCGGCGCACGGGGTGGCGGACGATACGTCGCGCGCCACGGACCACCTTCCCGTGGTCAGCGACTTTCGCTGGGGACCGGGGAGCTGATGATCGTCCGCCTTGCCCTCGCGGAGCTGCGCAACCGGCCGGCGCGCGCACTGTTCCTGCTGGCCGGCTACGCGCTGGGCGTGGCGGTGATGGTCGTCCTCCTCGCCGTGGGCGAGGCCATGCTGGAGCAGGCGCGCGACCGCGAGCTGGTGGGCGGCGGCGACGTGGTGGTGGTCCCCGCCGGCATCAGCGCCGAGATGCTGAAGGCGGGCGGCGTGTCATCCCTGTTTCTGGGCATCGATCACGCGCGCTTTCTGCAGCGCAACCTGCTGGAGTCGCCGCGCGGCCGCCGCGAGCACGGCATCCGGTCTTCGAGCCCCATCCTGGACGGCAAGCCGCTGGAACTGTTCGCCGGCGGCCGGCGGCTGAGCGTCATCGCCACGGGCGAGATCCCGTCGCGGTCACAGGCGGCTGGCGCATCGCCCAACCTGCTGTCGGGGCGGTGGATGGATTCGGACGCGGACCGCCAGTGGACGGCGCCGCCGCAGTCCGCGCTGCTTCGGGAGATCGACCGCTTTCACGTTCCTCCCGTGCGCGACAGCACCTGGGCGGAATGGCACTACTTCAACGTGGTGCTGGACGAGGGGCGGTGGGTGTACGCCACGCTGATGGTGGCGGGCGAAGTGGGCGTCCCCGGCCGCTGGGGCGGACGCATTCTGCTTACCGTGCGCGAGGCCGACGGCACGCACCGCTCGCTCACGCGCGATCTGCCCGGCGAGCAGGCGCGCTTCGACACCGCGTCGCCGGACCTGCGCTTTGGCGAGCGGGCGCACGTGCGGCTGGAGGGGGATGCGTATCGCGTGGCGGCCGACGCGGGGGGCGTGCGGGTGGACCTGCGCGTGCAGCCCGCGCCGCGCCGCTACTTTCCGCCCACCGACCTGGGCGGCTCGGAGCTGGTGTCCGGCTACGTGACCCCCGCGCTGTACGCCCGCGCCGACGGCACCGTCTGCCTTCCCGCGTGCGAGCCCGTACGCGGCGCGCAGGCGTACCACGACCACAACTGGGGCGTGTGGCGCGACGTCTCGTGGGAGTGGGGCTCCGCGTCGGACGAGCGCCTGTCGCTTCTCTATGGCGTGGTCCGCGGCGGAGAGGCCGCGGCGGAGGGATTGTTCGCGTACCTGGTGGACGAGGACGGTGTGCGCGGCGTGTATCGCCCCGGCGCCATCCAGTTCCTGGAGATGCAGACGGCACCCGCCGCCGGCCGGCAGATCCGCGTCCCCCGCCGCTTTGCCTTCCAGGACCCGCGCCAGGGGCTGCGCGTCACCGTCGACGTGGCCGCCGTGCACGTGACGGACATGAACCGCCCCACCCGCCGCTGGTTCGTGCAGATGCGCGGCGTCGCGACGATCCAGGAGCGCGGCCGCACCGTCGGCAGGCTGCGCGGCTTCTTTGAGACGTACGTGGACGAGTGATACCGGAAAGAATCGCCTTCAACCAACTTGCAAAAAGCTGGATAAGGGCCGACCGCTGTCATTCTGAGCGTCAGGGTCAGAGCGTGTTGAGAAACCTCAGTTGTTCGCCCAGACGCACACTGTCATCCTGAGGGAGCGCAGCCCCGAACCGTCGTGTTCACAAGAACTTGCGCGCGACCGAAGGATCTTTGTCGGGTCGCGACGGGGCCAGCCCTGGGGAGCCGTTCAAGGCTCCTGGTTCTGCAGGCAAGGTCCTTCGGTCAGCGCCAAAGCGTTGTGGATCAGCAGATTCCGGAGCGGCGCCTCCCTCAGGATGACTGGGAGGGTTGAGGCTTGTCAACATCCTCTGAGTGAGGCGCCGCACCGAACCGTCGTCTCGCACCGGAACATGTGCGCCAACCGAAGAATCTCTATCGAAAACGGGCGGGGCCTCGCGCCAAAACCAGAGTAGCCGACGGAAT
Source organism: Longimicrobium sp. (assembly GCF_048594345.1). Taxonomy (GTDB): domain Bacteria; phylum Gemmatimonadota; class Gemmatimonadetes; order Longimicrobiales; family Longimicrobiaceae; genus Longimicrobium. The sequence continues at coordinate 9,353 of NZ_JBMDXM010000170.1, read as the reverse complement.
CGTGCGCCCATCTGGCAGATTCTTCGGTCGGCGCACCGTGCTCTCGTGCATCTGGACAGTATGTAGGGTGCGCCTCCCTCAGAATGACACCGGCGGCTGAAAGTAAGAGGACGTGGATGAGAGCTCTCATCCACGTCCTCTTGTCGTTCATCCGCGGCAGATCACCAGCCTCAGCCGTCGTCGCCGCGGATCAGGGATTCACGATGACGGTGAGCCGGGCGGACGTGCCGGAAACCCCGTTCTTGTCCGTGACCCGCAGATACGGGCGGTAGGTTCCGGCACCGCGGTACATGTGCTGCGTCGCGGGCACGGCGCCCTGCGCGTTCACGAAGCCTTCCGTGTAGGTGCCGTCGCCCCAGGTAAAGCGGTACTTCCACGGGCCGTCCGAGGCGCCCCCGTCGGTAAAGGTGCCCTGCATGGTAAAGGTGCCGCGCCGGGGGATGGTGGTCGCCGAGCCCGCGCTTGCCCTGGCCACCGGCGCCGCATTCTGTACCGCCACGCTGCGCGTGTACACCGTGGACGCGCCGTCCTTGTCGAGCAGCTTCACCCGTATCGTCAGCGTGTCGTCGTCGGGCCAGGCGGGGCACGTGGTGTTCAGCGCGGTCGAGGCCGTGCCGAAGGTGCCCGTGCCGCAGTCAAACGACACCTGAATGCCGGCGCGCAGGTCCGCGGCCCCGTCCACCAGGGCAGAGATGCTCGCCGGGAAGGTGGCGCCCTCCGACACGGCGGCGGGCGCGGCGAACACGGCCCGGGGCGCCACGTTCACCACGGTGATGGTGTCCGTCACCGTGTCGCGCGCGCCGGAGGGATCGCTGACGATCACCTCCAGCGGGTACGATCCGTTGTCGCCGTAGCGGCGGCGGACGGTGGAGCTGCCGGTGGTCGCCGGATCGTTGTGCGTGGCCCCGTTGCCGAACGTCCACGCGTAGCGCAGCGGATCGCCCTCGGGGTCCTGTCCGATGGCGGTGAGGGCGATGGAATCCGTCTCCTCCAGCGAGCGAGCGCCGGGGGCCAGGGTCACCGTGGGTCCCGAGTTGTACTCCGACAGCCGCCAGCGCACCAGGCGGCCGGTGCTGGCCGAGTCCACCGCGTTACCCGCCACCTGGCCGTTGCGGTTGACGGCGTACGCCGACGCGCTGGATCCGCTCAGCCCCTGCAGCCGCCGCATGCCGCTGCGCGGCGTCCACGCCCACGCACGGTAGCCCTCGTTGGTGACGGCCAGCCCCACCACCATGCCGCTCTGGCTGATGCTCAGGGCATTCGCCGCGATGCCGCCGCCGTTTCCGAGGTCCATGAACCCCGTCTGCGGGGACCAGAAGAACGCGCGCTGCTGCCCCGACGCGTCGTGCCAGCTGCCGACGATCTCGCCGCGCAGGTTCACGTCCTGGGCAAAGCTGCGGGGTCCGGGAACGGGGAGCAACTCGATCTGCCCCGCCGCCGTCCAGCGCACCGCGCGCTCGGGGTTGCCCGCGTTTGGCCCGGTGCTGAAGCCCACAACCACGCCGGAATCGTTCACCGCGTTCGCCGACGCCATGGCGCCCAGCGTCGGCAGCTCACGCGCTCCGCCCTCCGCGGTCCAGGCGAACGCCCGGCTCCAGTCTCCCGTACTACGCGTTCTCGTGCCCACCACCATTCCGTGGCGGTTGATGTCATTGGCGCGCGACGGGATGGTCACCCCTGGCTGCAGGTCCTGCGGCGCCGCCGAGGACGAGCTCCACAGCACCGCCCGCGGCGTGCCGTCGCCCGCCTCCGACGTGCCCACGATCTGCCCCGCGTCGCCAATGGCGTACGCCACCGTCTGCGGCGACGAGGAATACGCCAGGTCCTGCAGCGTGTCACGCCCGGCGGCGGGGGTCCACACGATGGCGGCGTTTCCGCCGTCCACCGGCACGTAGCCCACCACGGCCCCGCTTGCGTTGATTCCCAGCAGCTGCCCGCCCGGGCCCAGGTCTTCGATCGGTCCCACCAGGGTGGATGCGAGCGGCGGCGCGTCACCGGGCGTGACGGGCGCGGAAATGCTGTCCGCGCAGGCGGCGGACATCACGGAAACGGCCGCGATTGCCGCGGCGCGAAGCAGGCTCTGATTCGGCATGTGATGGTGGAGCGGAAGGGTGCGACAAGACGGACCGGCATCGGGAAGAGTCGTGGAAAATAACTCATATCCTGAGTTGCTACAAGTACTTATACCAGATTCCGCTGCTCATTGTGCATCCGATCCCGGATCATGGAAAAGACTCGTCTCACACGGGGTCAACGGAGTCAACGGTTTTTGATCTTCACCGTTGACCCCGTGTGTGATGTCCGGTTCAGGAGATGTAATCGGTATTCACTCGGATTCGCCCAATGCACAACGAACCGTGAGCACCGCTATTACCTCCCCTTGCGCCGCCACTCCCGTCTACGGAATCGCCCCGGCTTCTCGAGCAGAAGCCGGGGCGATTCACGTGAGCGGGAGCAGGCTATTCCCTATTCCCTGTTCCCTATTCCCTCGCCCCTAGCTCCTCGCCTTCTCCGCCGCGATCCAGCGCTCGATGTTCTCGCGCAGAAAGGGCAGCGGCACCGAGCCGTTCTCCAGCACCCGGTCGTGAAAGGCGCGGATGTCGAAGCGGCTGCCCAGCTCGCGCTCCGCCATCTCGCGCAGGCGGCGGATCTCCAGGTTGCCCAGCATGTACGCGGTCGCCTGACCCGGCCAGCCGATGTAGCGGTCCACCTCGTTCTCCACCGCCTGCCGGTTTTCGGCGGTGTGCGCCAGCATGTACTCAATGGCCTGCTCGCGCGACCAGCCCAGCACGTGCAGCCCCGGATCAACCACCATGCGGGCCGCGCGCAGCGCCTCGTTGCTCAGCAGCCCCATGCGGTCCATGTCCGACGAGAACAGCCCCATCTCGTCCGCCAGGCGCTCCGAGTACAGCCCCCACCCCTCGCTGTAGCCCGAGTTGCCCATGAAGCGCGTGATGATGTGCGCACCCTGCCGCTCCTGCGCCAGCGCCAGCTGCAGGTGGTGCCCCGGAATGCTTTCGTGGAACGCGGTGGACTCCACGCCCACTTTGGTCTGCTCTTCGGGCTTGTAGGTGTTGATGCGGTACTTGCCGGGGCGGGTGCCGTCTTCGGACGGCGTCTCGTAGGCGCCGCCGGGTGCCGACTTTTCCTCGAACTCCGGGTAGGGCTCGATCACCACGTCGCTCTTGGGCAGCCGGCCGAACCACCGGGGCATGGCCGCGCGCCCGCGCTCGATGGCCGCCTGCGCGTACGCCACGATCTCCTCGCGCGTACGGAACAGGTACTTCGGATCCGTCCGGAAGCTCTCCAGCAGCGCCGGCACGTCGGTGGTGTTGAAGCTGCGCTGCGCGATGGTGCGCATCTCCGCCTGGATCTTGTCCATCTCACGCAGGCCGATCTGGTGGATCTCCTGCGCCGGCACGTCCAGCGTGGTGAACGAGCGCACGGCCGCTCGGTAGCAGTCCTGCCCGGCCGGGTTGCCCACGATCCCCACCGCCTCGCGCGAGGCCGGCAGGTACTCGTTCACCAGAAAGTCGCGGTAGCGGCGCATGGCGGGGTAGATCTCGTTCGTCATCACCGCCTCGAACTCGCGCCGGAACGCGGGGGTGCTGTCGCGCTGCATGGGCCCGGCGAACGGCGACTCCGCCGGCGGCATGGCCACCAGCTCTTCCATCTGCTGAATCACCCGCTGCACGTTCACCCGCGGCGCCGTGTAGCCCAGGCGCAGGCCCTCGCGCAGGTTCACGGTCTCGGTGTCGATCACCTTTGCCAGGCCGCGCCAGCGCGTGAGCGTTTGCGCGCGCAGCTCGTCGGTGCCCACGGGCTGCACCGCGGCCAGGCGCGGCAGGCTCACCTGCCAGCCGAACATCTGGTTCACGCCGGCCCACAGCTCGTTGCGGCACACGCGCCCCTGCGCGCCGCTCTGCGCGGCCTCGCGCAGAAAGCCCAGCGTCACGTACTCCGGCCGGCCCACCAGCGGCTCGGGGTCAATGGCCAGCACGCGCGCGGCAAAGTCGTCGTCCAGGACCTGGTAGCGGGCCATGGCCTCGAGCGAGTTGTCGCTCAGGCCCTCGTGGCGCATGCCGGGAAGGCCGATGTAGGTGGCCAGCTCGGGCGAGCGGACGAGCGCCGTCTGCATCACCTCGTCGGCCAGGGCGGTCACCTGGCGGGCCAGCGAGTCGGCGCGCGCGTCCTGCGCGTGCGCGGGCGCCGCGAAAGCCGTCAGCACCATCGTTCCGGCAAACAGCCGGCGTTGGGTCGCGTTCATGGGATCGGATCGGGTTTGGGAAGACACGGCGGCCCTCAGCGTAAAGGCCGCGCGGGGGTGCGTACGCCTCAAGCGGGCGCCGGGATTCAGGAATCGAAGATGGATTGCGATCGGCGAGAGGTATCGGACCGCTTCGGAAGCTGCGCGCAGGCCCCCACCGGGCTCGTAAACCTCGCCTACCCCTCGAAACCGCCGGGGGAGGTTGGAACGTTGATGTTGCCGATGGGACAGAGGCTCGGCGACAGGCATCGAACTGCGTCCGCCAGGGTGTGCCCCTCCCCCGGCCCCTCCCCGTTCGTTCCTCACGGAGAGGGGAGAACGTCGATCCCGCTTCGACAAGGTGCGTCGCACCTCCCTCCCCCGCGCCGTTTGCGGGGGAGGGCCGGGGAGGGGGCGGCCCACCATCTCGCGCCATCCTCTCCGAACCGCCGCGATCCCTGCCCACACCCAACCTCCCCCGGCAGTTTCGGGGGAGGTGGGCCGGTGGTGCCGGCCCGGAGGGGGCCTTCTCGAAGCCAACCGAAGCGCTTCGCGGCTTGTGCCGTTTATCCCCTCTCCCACGCGGTTTGTGGGAGAGGGCAGGCGAGGAACGAGCCGGGTGAGGGCCTACCCTACCGTCTCGTATGCGTCGTCCGCGGCGGGGACGGGGGTGTCGGAAAGGCGGAACGCGGCGCGCAGGGCGGCAAAGGCCTGCTCGGCGGCTTCGTCGCCGCGGGCGTGGACGTCGGCCAGCGGCTGGCCGGGCTCCACGCGGTCGCCGATGCGCGCGCGCAGCACGATGCCCACGGCGGGGTCCACCGCGTCCGCCTTGGTCTTGCGCCCGGCGCCCAGCTCCAGCGCCGCGTCGCCGATGCCGCGCGCGTCCGCCGCCTTCACCCAGCGCGGCCCGTCCGCATCCACCGTGAGCGGGCGGACCACGGGCGCGGCGGGAAGCAGCTCCGGCGCGCGCACCACCCGCGGATCGCCGTGCTGCGCCTCGATCAAGCGCTCCAGCATCTCCGCGCCCGCCCCGCTGTCGCGCAGCCGGACGAGCATCGCACGGCCTTCCGCCGCGTCTGGAGCCAGGCCCGACATCTCCAGCAGGTGCGATCCCAGCTCCAGCGTGAGCGCCCACAGGTCCGCGGGCCCGCTTCCGGTGAGCGTGTCGATGGCCTCGCGCACCTCCAGCGCGTTGCCCACCGCCGCGCCCAGCGGCTGCCGCATCCCGCTGAGCACCGCGCGCGTCCCCCGCCCCGCCCCCGCGCCGATGCGCACCAGCACCGCCGCCAGCTCGCGCGCCTCGTCCAGCGTCTGCATGAAGGCGCCGGATCCCCACTTTACGTCCAGCACGATGCTGCGCGCGCCGGCCGCCAGCTTTTTGGACATGATGCTGGCCGCGATGAGGGGGATGCTGTCCACCGTCCCCGTCACGTCGCGCAGGGCGTACGTCATCTTGTCCGCGGGCACCAGCTCCGGGCTCTGCCCCACCAGCGCGCAGCCGATGCGGCGCACCTGTGCCCGCATCTCCTCCAGCGGCAGCTCGCACACGAAGCCGGGGATGGACTCCAGCTTGTCCAGCGTGCCGCCGGTGTGTCCCAGCCCGCGCCCCGACATCTTGACGAACGCCGCGCCCGCGGCGGCCATCAGCGGCACCAGGACGATGGCGGTCGTGTCGCCCACGCCGCCGGCGCGGTGCTTGTCCACCGTGGGCCGGTCCAGGCCGGGCCACGCCAGCGTGGCGCCGCTCTCCACCATCGCCTCGGTAAGCGCCAGCGTCTCCGCGTCCGTCATCCCCCGCAGGCACACGGCCATCAGCCACGCGGCCATCTGGTAGTCGGGCACCTCCCTGGCCACAAAGCCGCCCAGCAGCCCGCGCAGCTCGTCGGCCGCGAGCGCCTCGCCGCGCTTTTTCCGCTCGATCAGCGGCACCGCGCTGATCATCGAACCCCCTGCCCGGCCACCAGCGCCGCCGGCCCAAAGGCGCCGGGGAGCAGCGCGGCCACGGAAGTCACCTCGTAGCCGTCCGCGTTGTCGGAGGGGATGACGAGCGGCATATCCGGCCCAAACTCGTACAGCACCTGCCGGCAGGCGCCACACGGGGCGGTGGGCACGGCGTCCCGCGGCCCGGTGACGGCGATGGCGGCGAACTCGCGCGCCCCCTCGCTGACCGCCTTGCCGATGGCCACACGCTCGGCGCAGTTGGCCAGGCCGTACGACGCGTTTTCCACGTTGCAGCCGGTGAACACGCGCCCGTCCGCCGCCAGCAGCGCGGCGCCTACCTGAAAGCGGCTGTAGGGCGCGTAGGCGTTCGCGCGGACCTCGCGGGCGCGGGCCAGCAGGTCGCGCGCAACGGCGGGGTCGATAGATGATGGGGACGCGCTCAAGGCACTCTTCGCTTGCTGGTGAACCGGGGAATGACCCGCAATATACACTCGCCGAACGCAAACGCACGCAAGCGGCCGGGATACGGATGCACGGACGGATCAGGACAGGGGCGTGCGTCCGCCGGGTTCCCCTTCGGGCCCATCCCGCGTGACGCATTCCACTCCGGCGCACTCCGAAGCACATCCATTCTCCTGCTTCCCGCCCTGGTCAGAATACTGATGTTTCGGGACGATACATAGTGCCTGTCGATTGTCTGCTCACCGTCCACACGATGGAGGAACGATGCCCAAGCTCAAGCTGTGCGTGGAGAACCTGAAGGTCGAGGCGTTCGAGGTCGGCACCGGCACGTCTCATGGGGTGCAGGCCATCTCCCTTACGCACTGTACTTCGCTGAACCCGGGCGAGTACTGCCTTCCCCAGCCGGCGAGCCGCACCTGCGGCTGCTGAGAATCAGGCTTCTCGCGCTTTGAACGCGCGCGGTGCCTGAGGTAGTGCCGATGGTGATGGGAAAGGCCGAACGCTGACGAGCGGGGGCGAGGGATCCGGCACGATCCTCGCCCCCGCTCGTGCGCGATCACTCCCTTCCACGCCGTGCATTCCGAGCCATGAAGCCCGACGACGACAACGGCCGCCTGCCCACCGACCAGCGCCCGTTCCGCGTGCTGGTGATCAGTGGATCCCAGCGGCGTCAGTACAACTGCCCGGGCGTGGACAGCAAGAGCCGCATGCTCATGCTGCGGATGGCCGACCGGCTTCCGGCGGAGTGGGAGATCGACGTGGAAGACCTGGGCAACGTGTACGCCCGCGCCCGCATCCAGAGCTGCAACGCCTGCGTCAGCACCTCCATGGCGCTCTGCTGCTGGCCGTGCAACTGCTACACGAAAGGCGACGACGCCGAGCCGGACCTGATGTGGGACCTGGACCTGTACGCGCGCCTTGACCTGGCCGACGCATGGGCCGTCATCGGGCCGGTGAACTGGTACGGTCCCAGCAGCAACCTCAAGCTGATGTTCGACCGGCTGGTGTGCGCCAACGGCGGCAACCCGGATGAGGCGCTCATCGGCCACAAGGACCCCGAGATGGCGATGCGGCTGGAGCACTCGCCCGAGTGGAGCGATCTTTCCATGAACCACCTGGAGGGCCGCACCGCCGCCTTCTTCTGCTACGGCGACGCCGGCGCCAACGAGGTGGATGACGACGGGCGCCCGAAGAAGCTGCGCCACAAGGCGTGGTTCCCGGTGGACGAGGAACCGTTCCAGGAAGACCGCAACGCCTACGCGCCGCTGGTGTGGCAGTGCCGGTACAGCGGCGTAGAGGTGCCCGACGCGCTGTGGACGTACGCGGAAAGCGGCGCCGGCATCCCCTACGCCGACAACCAGGCCGAGGACATGGTGCGCGAGCGCGACGTGATGGCCGCGTTCGACGCGTGGACAGACACCTTTGCGCAGCACGTGCAGGCCAAGGGAAAGGTGCCGCCGGGGCGCTGGCGGGCGTACGGCTACACGCCGCCGCCGCACAAGATGGCGGACGTTCGCCTCAAGTGGCGCGACACGCGGATGCGGCTGGGGATGCCGCCCCAGGGCTCGTCGCCGGACGTGCAGCAGAGGCTGGGGTTGAACCGCGACGCCACGCTGCATCCGGGCCGTAGCGAAGCGACACGGAACACCGGGTGACCCGCGCCGGTAGAAGGCGCCCGGCAACGGAGAGGGAAGGCGGCGCAGGCCCGGCCGCGAGTGCTTGCTCCTTGCCGGGTTTGCTGCTACTCTGGTGGCAGCAAACGCCTTCCGTCGCCGCCGCTTCCGCTGCAACGGCCCATGTCCGGGTTCCCCGCCCGGATCCATCTCCCCTTGAAACGCACGACCTGGAGCCGTCCAATGAAGCTTCCGTACATCGCGCTCGCCGCCATCGCCGCCGCGCTGCTTTCCACCCCCGCGCAGGCGCAGCCGGGGATCGTGACCACGCAGCTGGACTCGGCCGTGGTGCTGATGGGCGGCAACAACTTTGTCCCCGCCGACGAAGCCGTGCTGGGCACGCTGGGCGAAGGCGAGGACGAAGAGTTCGAGCTGGACCTGGAAGCCGGCAACCAGTACTTCGTGGTGGGCGTGTGTGACGGTGGTTGCTCCGACATGGACCTGGTGCTCACCAACAGCAGCGGCCAGGAGGTCGAGGCCGACCGCGAGATGGACGACGTTCCCATGCTGGCCATCGAGGGACAGAGCGGCAGCTTCGTGCTCTCGGTGCAGATGGCGACCTGCTCCTCCGATGAGTGCCACTACGGCGTGCGCGTCTTCCGCAGCCGGTAGTTGCCCGGACCGGCGGATGAACGACGAAGCGCCCGGCCAGCCGCCGGGCGCTTCTTCGTTTTCATCTCGATCCGCAAAAAGAACGAGGCCTCATCCTCATACGTGATCCGCAACTACACTCCGGAATCCCCAACTGCAGGTTCTCACGCAGAGGGAGCAGAGGAAGCAGAGGTTTCTACAGCAGTTCTCTGCTTCCTCCGCTTCCTCTGCGTGCCCAATGTTTTTGCGGATCCGGTATCCACGCAGGGTCAGCAGGGTCAACAGAGTGGCTTATATTCTACCATCTCCCGGATTTCGATGTGCAGTGAGGGGAACGATTTTCACGCGGAGGCGCGGAGAAAACAGAAGAGGCGCGGAGGGAACGCCCAAAACGCCTCCGCGCCTCATCCGTTCCTCCGCGCCTCCGCGTGATGCTTTTC
>NZ_JBMDXM010000017.1:0-1177 GCF_048594345.1 Longimicrobium sp. | reverse complement strand
GCGGCCCCCGCGATCGTTTCCCCACGGCGCCGCATGCTTCAGTCATCTCCGCGTCGCGGGAATGGAATCGCGCGCCGTGCGCCCAGATCACCTCCCCCGCATGCGGGGGAGGTCGCGCGCGCAGCGCGCGGGTGGGGGCGGGGCTCTCGTCGCTTAGGTTGAGGCAAACGCGACAGTCCTCCACCGTATGGCGGGGGAGGGCGCATTGCGGGTCCGCATGCATGCGAGGTCTCTCTGCAGCGCCGCGTGCCGATCACCTCCCCCGCACCGAGGGGGAGGTCGAGCGCGCAGCGCGCGGTGGGGGGCGGGGTTGGGGGCGGGGCTCTCGTCGCTTAGGTGAGACAAACGCGACATTTCTGCGCGTCAACCCGTCGCACCTCGGTGATCGGCCTGCATCTGCTGCGTTGCAACATGACGATTCCGTAAAGGCCGCGTGACGGTGCCGTTCAGGTCCAAAAGTGACGCATTCTCAAAATTTGAGACGAAACAGATGGTTGTGGATAAAGCTTGAACAAGTCTCTGAAGAGTGACGCAAGTCATTGACCGGACAGGTGAAAAGCGCCGTACAAAGCTGTTGACAACCCGTAGACGCACTCCTAAGGTGGCGACACGTGGGGAAACCTGGGGTTTCGTGGTTTTCCGGCGCACAAGCCCGCCTAAGACGGGCGCCACGAGGTAGGACGGACGTGTTCCAAGGCGAAACCGCCATCACCATCGACGACAAGGGCCGACTGGCGATTCCCACCGCCTATCGGGATGTCGTCGCGCGTGAGTGCGACAACCGCCTGGTGCTGACCTACAACCCCTTCGACGCCGGCAGCCTCTACCTCTACCCGTACAAGGTGTGGGAAGGCGTCCGCGACAAGATCAACGCGTTGCCGCGCACCCGCTCCACCAACCGCACCCTCCAGCTCAAGCTGGTCGGCGCGGCGATGGTCGTCGAGCCCGACGGCAACGGCCGCATCGGCATCCCCGCCAGCCAACGCACGACCGTCGGCATTGAGCGCAAGGCGGTGCTGGTGGGCATGGGGGACAAGTTCGAACTCTGGAGCGAGCAGGCGCACCAGGCCCAGATCCGGCAGACGCTCAGCGACGCGGACATGGACGGTGACGACCTGGTCGGACTGCAGTTGTGACGGGCGGTGGTGCGGATGCCACGTCCGGCCACCTCCCGGTG
>NZ_JBMDXM010000169.1:0-8249 GCF_048594345.1 Longimicrobium sp. | reverse complement strand
CCGGGGTGTAATAGGTCAGGGCAGCCGTAGCCATGCTCTCCTCTCGAACCGGGTTGGTTCGAGTGTAAGGTTGCTCCGCGTAAACACGCAAGTGGCCTGCGCTTGACCGCAACGGATGCGCCACAGGCGCGCAAAAAATCTACAGGTTGATACGGTCGCTGGCGTCAACAGAATAGCCGGGGCGACGCCGGATGCGGAAGCGGCGAATCCATCCGCCCCTCTCACGATGGTGGCGGGGGCGCCTGCTTTTCCGGGACCGGGTTGCGGATGGCGGGGAGGGTGCGCAGGTAGCGATGGATGGCGCGCAGGTCGTCGTCGCGCATGCGGCGCAGCTCGCGCCAGGGCATGAACGGGTGGATGCTGTCGCCCCGCGGGTTTACGCCCGTGCGCAGCGCGCGCAGAAAGTCGTCCTCCGTCCAGCGGCCGATCCCCGTTTCCTCGTCGGGCGTAAGGTTGGACGGGTTCGCGGGCAAGGACGACGATGCGTCGCCGGCGAAGGGGCGGTCCAGATCCGCCTTCTGCTGCAGCCCGCCGCGCGGCGTGTGGCAGTCGCCGCAGAGCGAGACGTGGTTGGCCAGGTAGCGGCCGTACTCCGCGTCCGCCGCGGGGCGTGGCGCCACGGCCGCCGTGGGGCGGGCGGGGCCCAGCGCAAAGACGCGCGCGGCGCGGTACACCAGGCTGGGACGGTTGCGCACCTCGTTGCGGACGGGCGGCAGGCTCTTGAGGTAGCGTGCGATGGCCAGTGCGTCGCGCTCCGACATCCCCCGGAACCACGCGTACGGCATCACCGGCGCCAGCGTGTGCCCCTCGCGGTCCTCTCCGGAGCGAATGGCGCGCACGATCTCCGCCTCGCTCCAGGCGCCCAGCCCCGTCTCCACGTCCGGCGTAAGGTTGGACGCCCGGATGGTGCCCAGCCGCCAGTTGCGGAACGCCACTCCGCCGCTCAGCGGGCCGTCCGCGTTGCGCGGGTCAGCCGCGTGGCAGTGCCCGCACACCGCCACGTTCCGCACGATGTACTCCCCGCGCTGTACCAGCCCCGCCGTGTCGCCGACGATGGACGCGGAGAGCGCCGGCAGCGGCACGTGACCGCCGCCGCACGAGGCGAGCATCGCGACGGCGGCCGCCCCGCATCCCGAGGCGAGCAGCGCGCGGCGGATCCTGGCGAGGGTGCTGGGCATCGTCCCCTCCGGCTGATGAGTGTATCATCCACCATCTTCCTGCTGCAGAAGATGATGCGCAGGGGACGGGGTGGAGGCAACAAAAATCGTCAGAGGCCGGGCTTTTCGATGCGCAGCAGCTGCACGGACTCCACGCCGTCCGCGTTGCGCACCACGCTCGCCATCTGGTCGCCGCGGATGGCGGGTGCGGGCGAGGGCTGAAGCACGCCGGGGAGCGCAACCTCGCCCAGGTAGCGGCTGTCCGGGCCGAACACGTCGACCACCGGGCCCCGTCCGCGAAAAGGAACCACCCACAGGTGCCCGTCGTCGGCAACGAAGAAGTGCATGATGACGGGGTGCGTTTTGGGGATGCGCGACTCGTCGATCCGTCCGCCGCTCTGCTGAAAGCCCCGGTAGTTGTCCAGGATCTTCTGCCGCTGCTCGGCGGTCACGGGCTGACCTCGGATTGGACGCTCCACGATGCGGTCCACCGTCCCATCGAACCGGTAGCGCGTGAGCCGGTACTGGTCGGTGACCGCAATCCACACGAATCCCTCCGGATCGATCCGCCACTGCTGCATCGCCGAGAACGGCACGTTCACGCGGTTGATGCTCCGGCGGCCGCCGCCCTGCTCCCGAACCATCTCGAACATCGGCGCCTCGAACGGCGGGATGCGGAAGGTGTCGCGCGGCTGAAGATCGGGCGTGAAGCGCACCACGCGCTCCTCCTTGTCCTCGAAGCCCGTGACGGAGGCGCGGTCGTACAGGTTGCCGCGCGAGTCGAAGCCCAGCGGCCAGGGCGTTACGGTGACGTTAACGTCCCGCCGGCGGGTGGTGATCAAGCGGCCGGCGGTGTCGTAGACGGCGAAGCGCGCATTGCCGCCGTCCAGCACCCACAGCGTGCCGTCCGCCGCCCAGTCCATCCCCGCGATCCCGTTGAACTCTTCCGGCCCGCCACCCTTGCGGCCGATCGTCCGCACGCGCACGCCGGCGGAATCAAAGACGCGCACCTGGTGCTGCTTTCCGTCCGCGATCCACACGCGGCCCATGGCATCGAACTCCACGTCCACGATCTGCGCGAACACCTCCGGCCCCTCCCCGTCCGCCGCGCCGATCGTCGCCTGCGGAACCAGCCGCCACGCCTGGCCCGGCGTCCAGGCGCCGCGGGGGGCGTCCGGCTCACCGCCGCCGCCGCACGCGGAGAGGCAGAGGAATCCGGCGGCCAGCAGCGGGCGGGCGGGGAAGCGGGTCCAAAAGGAGGAGCGCATGCGGATTGTCGATCAGGGGACACAGCACGGCGGGGCGCAGACGCGTGGGCATGACCATCGGATCGCGCGGCACGTCATTATTTCACGATTATGCTTCACGAATCCAGAGTGCGCCACGCATCCGCCACCGCGCGTGCGGCATCGGGAGACCCGTCCGCATCCGCCGGGCGCCGTTCGTTGACACCCGCCCCGCGCACCGGGTAAGTTTGCGCAGCCCAGAACCATCCCCATCCCCAACACCGACCTGGCGACCTGCATGGCCGAACCCCAGCGACGCTCCCTCATGGACCCGCCCGAGGTGGATCGGGCGCTCGCGCGCATGGCGGAGGAGATCGTAGCGCTTACGGGCGGCTCGGCCGGCGTGGTGCTGGTGGGGATCGAGCGGCGCGGGGTGCAGTTGGCCCAGCGCATCGCCGAAGCCATCGCCGGCGCCGGCGGCGAGGCGCCGCTCACCGGCTCGCTCGACATCACCCTGTACCGCGACGACCTGATGACGGTGGGCCCGCGCCCCGTCGTGGGCCAGACACGCCTGCCCACGGGCGGCATCGACGGGCGGCACCTGGTGATCGTGGACGACGTGCTGTACACGGGACGCACCGTGAGGGCGGCGCTGGACGAGCTGGCGGATTTCGGGCGGCCGGCGCGCATCCTCCTGGCCGTGCTGGTAGACCGCGGCGGGCGCGAACTGCCGATCCAGGCGGACGTGGTCGGCTCCAGGGTCGACGTGCCGCAGGGGGCGGTGGTGGAGGTAAAGGTGCCGGAGATCGACGGCGGCGACTGGGGCGTGGACCTGATGTGGCCGGAGGCCGCCGCCTGATGGTGCCTCAGACGGTGCCCTCGCTGGGCAAGGACCTGTTGGCGCTGGAAGGGATGACGCGCGAGCAGATCACGCAGATCCTGGACACGGCCGAGACGTTCAAGGAGATCTCGGAGCGGCCGGTAAAGAAGGTGCCGGTGCTGCGCACCAAGACCATCGTCAACGCCTTTTTCGAGAACAGCACCCGCACCCGGGTGAGCTTCGAGTTCGCGGAAAAGCGGCTGAGCGCCGACACGGTGAACATCTCCACCGCCGGCTCGTCCGTGGCCAAGGGCGAGACGCTGGTGGACACGGCGCGCAACCTGGAGGCCATGCGCATCGACATGGTGGTGATTCGCCACCACGCGTCGGGAAGCGCGCAGTTCCTGGCCGAGCGCATCGCCAGCGGCGTGATCAACGCGGGCGACGGCAAGCACGAGCACCCCACGCAGGGGCTGCTGGACCTGATGACCATCCGCCAGCACCGCGGCCCGCTGCAGGGGCTGAAGGTGTGCATCTGCGGAGACGTGCTGCATTCGCGGGTGGCGCGCAGCAACATCCACGGCCTCAAGACGCTGGGCGCGGAGGTCGGCGTCTGCGGGCCGCGCACGCTGCTGCCGCCGTGCGTGGAAGAGCTGGGCGTCACCGTCTTCCACCGCATCGAGGACGCCATCGCCTGGGCGGACGTGCTGAACGTCCTGCGCCTGCAGCTGGAGCGGATGAAGGGCGGCTTTATCCCCAGCCTGCGCGAGTACAACCGCGTCTTTGGCATCACGCGCAAACGCGTCGAGGCGGCGCCGCGCGACCTGCTCATCCTGCATCCCGGCCCCATGAACCGCGGCGTGGAGATCGACAGCGACGTGGCCGACGGGCCGCATTCCGTGATCCTGGAACAGGTGACCAACGGCGTGGCGGTGCGCATGGCCGTGCTCTACCTGCTTGCCGGCGGCGCGCCGGAGCAGGCCGAAGCGGCCAAGGGAGGGCCGGCATGAAGCCGATGCTGATTCGCGGCGGCCGCGTGGTCGATCCGTCGCAGAAGCTGGACGCCGTCGTCGATGTCCTGCTGGCGGAAGGGCTCGTCGCGCGAATCGGGGAGAACCTGGATGCGCCGGAGGGGGCGGAGACGATCGATGCGGCCGGCCTCGTGGTGGCCCCGGGGCTGATCGATGTGCACGTGCACCTGCGCGAGCCGGGGCAGGAGCACAAGGAGACGATCGAGAGCGGCGCGCGGGCGGCGGCGGCGGGCGGGTTTACGGCGATCGTGGCGATGCCCAACACCGATCCGCCGATCGACAACCCCGCGAACGTCGGCTTCGTGCTGGCGGAGGGGCTGCGGGCGGGCGGGGCGCGGGTGTATCCCACCGGCTGCATTACCGTGGGCCAGAACGGCGAGCAGCTTACGGAGTTCGGCGAGCTGATCGAGGCGGGCGCGGTGGCGGTGACGGACGACGGGCGCCCCGTCAGCAGCGCCAGCATGATGCGGATGGCGCTGGAGTACGCGCTGGCCTTCGACCTTCCCGTCGCCGTGCACGAGGAGGAGCTTACGCTCTCCCGCGGTGGGTCGATGAACGAGGGGATCATCGCCACGCGCCTGGGCCTTACGGGGATCCCCAACGAGGCCGAGGACGTGATGATCGCCCGCGACCTGATGCTGGCGGAGCTCACCGGCGGACGGCTGCACGTGCAGCACGTCAGCACCCGCCGCGGCGTGGAGCTGATCCGCGCGGCCAAGGCGCGCGGCATCCGGGTGACGGCCGAGGCGACGCCGCACCACTTTACGCTGACGGACGCGGCGGTGGCGGCGTACCGCACCGACGCCAAGATGAACCCGCCGCTGCGCTCGGAGGCCGACCGGCAGGCGGTGCGCGAGGGGGTGCGCGACGGCACGCTGGACGTGATCGCCACCGACCACGCGCCGCACCACTACGACGAAAAGGAGCAGGCGTTCGAGGACGCACCCAACGGCATCGTGGGGCTGGAAACGTCGCTGGGCCTTAGCTACACGGAGCTGGTGGGGACGGGGATCCTGGACCTGTCGCAGCTGATCGACCGGATGAGCTGCGCCCCCGCCCGCTCCATGCGCCTGGACACGGGGATGAAGCTGGGATCGCTGGCCGTGGGATTCCAGGCGGACGTGACGCTGATCGATACCCGGATCGAGTGGACGGTGGACCGCGCCACGTTCCTGTCGATGAGCCGCAACACGCCGTTCCACGGCCGCGACCTGCGCTGCCGCGCGGTGCGGACGATCGTGGGCGGGCGCACCGTGTGGTCGGCCTGACCAGCGGGGTAGTGATGAATGGAAGGAGCAGTGTGAGGGAGCTGGTTCCGTTGAGATCGATGGCGCCGCGGACGGATCCGCGCGCGTTCTGCGGCGCGGCCACCTGGCCGCTGGTGGCCGACCTGCGCGACGATGGGCGCGAGGTGGTGGCGTGCTATCTGGTTCTCGACAAGCAGAAGCGCGACACCAAGGCCGGCAAGCCGTTCCTTACGCTTACGCTGGGCGACCGCACCGGGACCATTGAGGCCAAGGTGTGGGACGACGCGGAGCGGCTGGACGCGGCGGTGGCGCTGGAGGACGTGGTGGGCATCCGCGCCCGCGTGGGCTCGTACAACGACAAGCTGCAGCTCACCATCACCGTCATGCAGCCGGTGGAGGTGGGCGACGACGACCTGGAGGTGTTCCTTCCCTCGTCGCCGCGCGACCGGGGGCAGATGTGCCGCGAGCTGGACGCGCTGGTGGCTACGGTGACGGACCTGCCGCTGCGCACGCTGCTCATCCGCTGCGTGGGCAAATCGACGCAGATGGGCAAGCAGTTTCGCCTGCACCCGGCGGCCAAGCGCAATCACCACGCGTACCTGGGCGGGCTGCTGGAGCACTCGCTTTCGGTCGCGAAGGCGGCGGACCGTCTGTGCGCGCACTACCGCGAGCAGGGTGCCGAGCTGGACCGCGACCTGCTGGTGGCGGCCGCGCTGCTGCACGACATCGGCAAGGTGCGCGAGCTGGCGGCGCGCCGCTCGTTCGTGTATACCGACGAGGGGCAGCTGCTGGGGCACATTCTGATCGGCCTGCAGATGGTGACCAGGGAGGCCGAGCAGATTCCCGGACTGCGCCCGGACCGGCTGCTGCACCTGCAGCACCTGATCGCCAGCCACCAGGGGCGGCTGGAATGGGCCAGCCCCAAGGTGCCCATGACGCTCGAGGCGCTGATCCTGCACATGGCGGACGACCTGGACGCCAAGATGAACCCGGGGATGCGGACCGTGCTGGGTCTGCAGCCGGGGGCGTGGTCCGGCTTTGACCGCCACCTGGACCGCGCGCTCTACCGCCCGCCGCAGCTTCCCCCCGACGCGCCGGTAGAGGCCGTGCCCGCGCAGGAGGTGGTGGAAGTGCTGATCGACATGTTTCGCGGCTGAACGCAGCCCCCTTACGGATACGCCATGAGCGAACTGATCCCCGGCGCCACCGTCCACGACCTGATCCGCCAGCGCGAGCAGCTCACCGGCTGGATCGCGCGGCTGGACGAGGTGGGCGGGCAGGCCAGCACCCGCGCGGCCGAGCGCATTCGCGCCGACTACGCCGAGCGCCTGCGCCGCGTGAACGAGAGCCTTTCGTCGCACCGCGGCGAGATCGAGGCCGACCTGCAGCGCTTTCGCGGCTCGCTGGAGCAGGCCGAGGCGCACCGCCTGGCCGCGGCGGACGAGATGGACGAGGTCAGCCTGCGCCATCTGATCGGCGAGCTGGACGAGTCCGCCTGGAACGCGGCGCGCCCGGACCTGGAGGCCCGCGTGCGCGAGGCCGAGGACCAGGTGGAGCAGGCGCGCGCCGAGGTGGAGCGGCTGGAAACGCTGGCCGCCGACATCTCCAGCGCCGAGAACGCCGCCGCTGCCTCCCCGGCCCAGACTGCCGTGCCGACTGCCGCGGCGGAGCCGGAGCCGGTCGTCGCGGCCGCCGAGGCCGAGCCGGCCCTGTTCGACTCCGCACCCGCGGTGAGCGAATCCAGTCTCGCGGCGGATACGCCGGCCCCCTTCGATCGCGAGGCGACCGCGGACTTCGAGCCGCGGCTGCCGGACGAAGATGTGCCGGGGATGGGCGACGTGGCCGCGCCGGCTGCGGCGGAGACGGTCGAGGCGCCGCCCCCGGCGGACGTGCGCGCGGCGGCGGACGCGGTGTCGGCGGACGAGTGGGACCCGTTTGGCAACGAGTTCAGCACCGAGGCCAGGACCGCGGACGCGGAAGAGGATCTGCCCTGGCTGGAGGGCATCGACCAGGCGGCGACGGGCGCGTCGGGCGGATGGACGCCGCCGCCGGCCGGGGCCGACGAGGGGCTGGATTTCCTGCGGGAGATCGAGGCGTCCACCCGTCCCACCGAGCCGCCCGCTTCGGCGGACCTGGGCGCGGACGACCTGGCGTTTCTGGAGGAACTGGACCGCGCCATCGGCAGCGGCCCGGCCTCCACGGGGCGCGGCAAGACGCCGCCGCCGGCGCAGCCCGCCACGCCGGCCGCCGCCGGTGCTGGCGCCGCCTCGCGCGCGGAGCCGCTGCTGTGCAAGGAGTGCGGCGCCATCAACGAGCCGCATTCCTGGTACTGCGAGATCTGCGGTTCGGAGCTGTAAGCACGGTATTTCCGTGGAACGCGGACGCCCGCCGGTACTCCGGCGGGCGTTCGTTTGTTTGCCCTCCCAGCGGCTCGCTGCCATCCTGAGCAAGGCGCCGCGCCGCAGCCGCGGCACGCACTGGACTCAGCCGCGCCGACCGAAGAATCTTTTTGTACGCGGCAGTTACTGTCGGCCACGACACACTCGCCTGCGTAGTGTCGGCGCGCGACGCATCGGCCCGACACGCGAATCCGCAAAGACAGCGTTCGGAGGATCGACTGTCATTCTGAGAGCGTGTTTAAGAATCTGATATCATCCGATTCTGCGGACCATCACTTGGATCATCGCGAGGTAGATCATCCCCTCGCTTGAGGAGGTTAGTTCCTCATAATCCTTGCTCAACCGGCGATACTGATTCAGCCATGCAAA
>NZ_JBMDXM010000168.1:0-1659 GCF_048594345.1 Longimicrobium sp. | reverse complement strand
CTGAGGCCGCCGCCACCCGGCGCCGCGCGGCATCCCAGATCCTCGGATGGGTCTCCCGCCGCCCGGTCACCTGCACGCCCTCGCCCCCCAGCCGCACCCGCACCGCGCCGCCGGCCGCGGTGCCGTGCACCCGCGCGCCGGTGCCCTCCCAGCGCGCCACCACGGCCGGCTGCGGATGCTGGAACCGGTTGCCGTATCCGGCCGACACCAGTGCATGCGCGGCCCCCGTGGCCGCGACGAAGACCGGGTCCGACGACGACCCGCTGCCGTGGTGCGCCGCGACCACCACCTCGGCCCGCACGCCCTGCGGATGCGCGCGCGCCAGCTCCCGCTCGACCACGGCCCCGATGTCCCCGGTCAGCAACGCGGCGCCGTGCGGCCCCGCGACGCGCAGCACGCAGCTGGCGTCGTTGCGGAAATCCGGAAAATGCGCCGCCGGATGCAGGAACTCGAACGCGACGCCATCGATCTGCCAGGCATCGCCGGCCAGACACGGCGAGGCGCCCTCGAGCCCCGCATGCTCCGGCGCGAACACCGGCACACCGGGAAACCGCCGCTGCAGCGCCGGGAAACCGCCGGCGTGGTCGAGATCGGCGTGGCTGACCACCATCGCGTCCAGCTGCCGCACGCCCAGCGCGTGCAGCGCCGGCACCACCACCCGCTCGCCCGCGTCGTAGCCGTCGGGCACGGCCGGCCCCATGTCGTACAGCACCGCATGCGTCCGGGTGCGCACGAGCACCGACAGGCCCTGCCCCACGTCCAGCATCACCAGTTCCGCCTCGCCCTCACCGGGCAACTGCCGGTCCGGCCACAGCAGCGGCAACCACAGCAGGAGGGCCAACGGCTTGCCGGGCAACCCGCGCGGCAGCAGACACCAGACCGCCGCCGTCACCGCCAGCGGCAGCGCGAACCACCGCGATTCCGGCAACCACCACAAGGCCAGCGGGCTGTCGGCCAGGCGCCCGAACAGCGGCCAGCTCAGGTCGAAACACCACGCCGCCAGACGCCAGGCCGGATCGCCCCATCCCGGGTGCGCCGCCTCCAGGCCGGTGCCGATCAGCGCCAGCGGCACCACCACCAGGCTCCACCACGGGATCGCGACCAGGTTCGCCAACGGCCCGGCCAGCGACGCCTGCCCGAACAGCACCACCGTCAACGGCAGCAGCCCCAGCGTCGCCACCCACTGCGCACGCAGGAACCCGCCGACCAGGCCGACCTCGCGCGCGTCCGGCAGGCACCACACCAGCCAGGCCACACCGGCGAAACTCAGCCAGAACCCCGCCGTGAGCAGCGACAGCGGATCTACCAGCACCACCGCGATCGCGGCCAGCCCGAGTGCGCCGCCCACGTCCAGCGGACGCCGCCCCAGACGTGCCGCCATCGCCACGCCGATCATCAACACCGTGCGCACCGTCGGCAGTTCCCACCCCGCCACCGCGGCGTAGAACAGCGCCCCGGCGAACGCCACCACCGCCGCCGCCTGCGGCCGCGGCAGCCAGCGCCCGAGCGGCGGCCACAGCCGCCAGACGCCTGCGGCCAGCAACGCGAAAAAGCCCGCCACCAGCCCGACATGAAAGCCGGAGATCGCGATCAGGTGCGTCAGCCCGGTGGCGCGCAGCGCCTCCCAGTCGCGCTCGTCCAGCCCGCGCGTATCGCCCA
>NZ_JBMDXM010000167.1:0-12696 GCF_048594345.1 Longimicrobium sp. | reverse complement strand
GTTCGGACGAAACACGGTAGGTGCAGGGGCGGCGGGGAGAGGGGGAACGATGTCTAAATCACAATATATCATTGACTTAGGCAATATCCAAGAAGAATCTGCAGAAACCCAAGAGGCTTTTTAGACTGGACTCAGAGTTTTACGAGGCGATTCCTCCGCGTTCATCCCCGTATCTACAGAACAGCGGTGCCTCACACGGAGTTAACGGAGTCAACGGAGTTTTACGTGCCGTTCCCCACGCTGACTCCGGATTCCCAAGTGTCAGGCGCGGGTGGAGGCGGTCGACGAGGCTTGAGCTTTTGTAGAGGTGTCGGGAACGGGGAGTAGATGGAATGCGGCAGGGGGCCATCCGCATTTTTTGGAGGAACACTATTCCCGCCATCTGCGCCTACCCCCGGGCTGAAAGGATCGGAAAAGAGATGCGCATCAAGAGTGGAGGTGAATGATCCGCTCGATGCTCACCATCAGGGGGATGTGGATCGGTGGATGATGTCCGCAGCGCAGCGGAACCCCGTCGATCGCACCACCTGATGCGCGATCTGGAGAACTGTCGGTCCACTCTATCATAGAGGTGACGGAGACGGATTCAGAGGTGACGGGGGAGATGAGCGGGTAAACCCGCTGCTGGAAAAGCGATAAGCCCGGTCCCTGAGACGCTGACGCGTCTCAGGGACCGGGCTTCAACAGCAAACGGCACCGTCTTGCCTACACGGCGGCGGTTTTGCGGCGGCGGCGTTTGGGGGCGAGTTCGTCCTGGATCTCCTCGGGCACGGAGAAGATGGTGGGGGAAGGCAGCCAGGGGCCGGAGCGGCCGGCGGAGCCGGAGGGCGCGGGCTCGGCCTCCGCCGGCGCCACGCGCAGGCCGCCGACCAGGCTGCGGAGCTCGCCGGCGCTGCCGGTCAGGCGCTCCGTGGCCTCGGCCACCATGCGGCAGGCGCTTTCCTGCTGCGCGGTGGCGGCGCGCACGCCCTCCGCCGCTTCGGCGTGGACGACGGCCGTGTCCGCCACCGCCGCGATGCCGGTGGCTGCTTCCACGGCGGCGCTGGCGTTCCCCTCCGCCAGGCCCGTCACCCGGTCCGCCGCCACGCGCGTTCGCTCCGCCGCGTGCACGATGGTGGTCAGCGCGCCCTCCACCGCGTGGGCCACGCGCTCGATCTCTTCCACGTGCGTGGCGCCCGCCTGCATGGCCGCCGCGGTGCTGTTCACGCGCTGGGTGATGGTGCGGGTGATGGTGGCCACGTTCTCCGCCCCCTCGCGCGCCTGCATGGCCAGCTTGCGCACCTGGTCGGCCACGACGGCAAAGCCGCGCCCTTCCTCGCCGGCGCGCGCCGCCTCGATGGCCGCGTTCAGGCCGAGAAGATTCGTCTGCTCGGCGATGTCGTTGACCGTGCGGACAAAGCTGCTCACGTCAGCGACAGCGGCGTTCAGCGCCACCGTCTCTTCCGCCGCGGCCTCGACCGTCGTCTTGATCTTGAACAGCGTGCCGATGGTGCGCTCCGTCTCGGCGCGGCGGGCCTGCGCCTCGTGCTCGATGCTGGCGGCCAGCCCGGCCACCTCGCGCACGTCCGCCACCATCCGCTGCGCCGTGTCGAGCATGGCCCGCAGCGCCGTATCCACCCGCCGCAGCTGCGCCACCTGCCCCGTGGCGCCCTCCGACACCTGCTCGATGGACATCGTCACCTCGCCCACCGCGGCCGCCAGCTGGGTGCTGATGGCCGTCAGGTCGTCGGCGGAGGACGAGATGCCGTCCGCCGCCTGCGCCGCCCCCGCGCCGATGCGCGAAAGCGAGTCGCTGGTGCGGTTCATCGCCGTCGCCAGGATGTGCAGCTCGTCCGGCAGCCGGTTCTCCGTGCGCGCCGTAAGGTCGCCCTCGGACAGTCGGCCGGCGTGCGCGGCCAGCTGGTCCAGCGGCCCGGTGATGGACCGCAGCACCGCCCACACCACGGCGCAGCCGATCACCAGCGCCGTCAGCAGCAGCCCGGCCAGGATCAGCCGCCACGCCGACGCGTCGCCCTCCAGCGCCCGCTCCGCAGCGCCCACCCGCGCGCCCTTTACCTGCGCCAGCTTGGACAGGTCCGTCAGCATGGCGGCCTCGATGGCCCGCGCGGTGTCGGCCTGGGCGGCCGCCTCGTCCGCGCGCTGCAGCACGGCCAGGCGGCGGGCGGCCACGTAGCGCACCTCCGCCTCGGACAGCCGCTGGTCGATGCCCACCACCAGCTCCACCTCTTCCTGCGTTTGCCCCTCGCGGCGCAAAAGCTGGCGCTGCGTGCGGTGCGTCTGCCAGCGCAGCGAATCGAACTCCACCGCGGCCACGTCGCCGTGCTCGATGTAGCGCGCGGCGACCGCGATCTCGCGCGCCACGTCCGTCGACAGCATCACGGACAGGCGGGCGTCCTGCTCCACTCCCTGCATGGAGTGGCGGATGGCGCCGGCCAGCAGCGTCATCGACCTCCATCCCACCCCGCCGGCGATGGCCAGCAGCACCAGCACGATGCCGAAGCCCAGGACCAGCCGGCTGCGGATGCCGGACCAGAGTCGGCGGGTCATTGGGCCTCCAGGGGGACAAGGGTGCCGCCGCGCGCCTGCGTCATCACAAAGCCGCTGCGGTCGGGATCCCGGTCGGCGCGAAACCGCAGCGCGCCGGTGACGCCCGCGTACGAGCGCTCGCCGCGCACGGTGGCCAGGTAGCCGCGGATGGCATCGCGCTCGAAGCCCACCTCCGTCATGGCCCTGGCCAGCAGCCGGGTCGCGTCGTACGCCATGGCGGCGTTGGCGTCGGGCTCCACGCCGTACTTGGTTCGAAACGCCTCCACAAAGCGCACCGCCTCGGCGCGCGTGTCGCGGATGCTGAAGGGGACGGCCACGTACACGCCCTCGGACGCGGCGGTGTCGGTCACCACGCCCGACCAGCCGTCGCCGGCCACCCAGCGCGTGGCAAAGCTCTGCCGCCGCGCCTCGCGCAGCAGCGCCTGCCCGCTCAGCTCCGTCCCGGCGACAAAGACCAGGTCCGGCGCCACCTGCTTGTAGTAGGAGATGAACGGCTCCACCAGGCTGCCGTCGCCCGCGATGGGATCGACGCCCACCAGCTCACCGGGGTACGCGGCGCGAAAGGCGGCGGCCAGCCCCCGGCCGTAGGTGTTGTTCTCGTACAGCACCGCCACGCGCTTCGCGCGCAGTCCCGCGGCAAAGCGGGCCAGGTTGGCGCCGTTGGTGGAGTCGTTGGTGGTCACGCGGTACACCCAGGGCGACACGCCGGTCAGCTCCGGCGAGGTGGCGCTGGGGATGACGGACACCAGGCCGCGGTCGTACACGCGGGCGGCGCCCACCATGGCGCCGGAGTTGGCGTGCCCCACCACGGCGCGCACCTTGGCGTCGGCCAGAAACTGCTCGGCGATCTGCGCGGCCTTCACGCCGTCGCCGCCGTCGTCCTGCGCGACGACCGTAAGGCGGGTGCCGCGCACGCCGCCCTCGTTGTTGATCTCCTCCACCGCCATCTCCACCGCGCGGCGGACCATGCGGGCGTAGCCCTCTTCAAAGGGGCCGGCCGTGCCGATGGCGACCTCGCCGCCCCCCGCGCCGCATGCGGCAAGGAGAAAGACGAGCGCCGCCGCGCCCGGCAGGCGCCCGGCCAGAAACTTCGGGTGCAACGTGGGCTCCGGGATGGGGGGACGGGTCTGCAGTGCTGCGAGGGGGTTGCGCCGATGGGGTCTGCGGCGGCGTACTGGTCCTAACCTGTCGCGAAAAGACTACTCCGCGGGGCGCGCGCGAGGTGCACTCGGGGCACGTTCACGCACGCGTCCAAGTGTGTTGCTGTGGAAATCGCCGGGAAGTGGATGCATCCAGTATACCGCCGTTGCCTTCTGCTGTCAAATTTGGTAGCAGAAAGCGACGGGTTGGGGCATCCGTCGCGCCGTTGCTGGACAGCGGAAAGGTTTTGACGATGAATCACCCGTGTCGGCAGATGTGCGGCCAACATCGGTGGGCGATCCGCCGCCGTGCATTCTGCGGCAGCATCGTGCGCGATGCGGTGCCTCGGCGACGCGCACGGAGCAGGGTCCGCGACTGGACTCGTCCCCTGTCGGCCCAAGTTCAAGGCCGGGCATGAGATGATTTCGCGTGGATGCGCGGCGCGGGTCCCCCCCTTTACCGGCGCCCGCTCCGCACCGATACTTCAGCAACCCTTCACGTCCGGGCTCTCCGGACACCTCCAGAAACGGCAAACCCGTCGAAAGGCGGGGACGCAAAGCCGCGAGGCTACCGTGGACCTGTGGGTCCGCCACGCCAGTCGGGCTGCCTACGAGGAAGCACCAGACCCATGACATCGCCGGATTTCCGCGCGCGGCGGCCCGCCCGGGGCCTCCGCCGCACCGTGCGCGCCGCGGCCCTTGCCGGGCTGGCGCTGGCCGCCGCATGCTCCGACATGACCACCGATTCCGACCTCACGGCGCCGCAGGCACGCGCCCCCCAGCCCGTCCCCCCGGCCGTCGAGGAGTTCGACGGACCTTCGTTCGGCGGGTGGTACGCGGACACGCACCCGCTGGGGCGCGGCTCCGTGCGCGCGGAGCAGGTGGCGCTGGGCGGCGGGCGCGCCGCGCTGTCGCTGGCCCCCGGCGCCTACGACGGCGCCGAGATCCTGACCTCCGAGCGCTACGGCACCGGCACGTACGAGGCGCGCATGCGCACGCCGCACGCGCCGGGTTCGGTTTCCGCGTTCTTCCTGTATCAGGGCGGCGCCACGTCGGACGAGATCGACATCGAGATCTTCAACGACGGCACGCGGCGCATCATGTTCACCACCTGGGTGGCGGGCAGGGAGACCAACAACGTCACGCACACGCTCCCGTTCGATCCCGCCGAGGCGTACCACGACTACCGCATCGAGTGGGCGGCCAGGTCCGTCCGCTTCGTCGTGGACGGCGTGTTGATGCAGGAGTTCCGGCGCGGCGTCCCCCGCAACGCGATGTTCGTGATGGCGAACACCTGGTGGCCCACCTGGATTTCCGGCCCCGTGCTCACCGAGCCCGCCGTGTTCGACATCGCCCGCATCCGCATCGGCGGCTGAGGCTTAGGCTGAGGCTTAGGCTGAGGCTTAGGCTGAGGCTTAGGCTGAGGCTGAGGCTGAGGCCGAGAGGGTGTTGCCAATCCGTTAGCCCGCCCGTTGGCCCCCACTGTCATCCTGAGGGAGCGCACGCCCGTAACTCTCACGACGACTGAAACTTGCGCGCGACCGAAGGATCTTTGTCGGGTCGCGCGAGACCCAGCCGATCGGGAGCCGTTCGAGTCCCTCGGTCCGGCAGACAAGGTCCTTCGGTCGCGCACAAACCATCGTGTGAGTGCAAGTTATGGGTTGGCGCTCTCAGGATCACTGGATCAGCTGAAGAGGTTGGGCAACGTCCTCTGCGCGGGCGCACGGAACCCATGGGCAGCGGCGGCGGTATCCGTGACCTCGCGCGGGCGCGGGGAGCCAGGCTGACGCGCGCGGGGCGAGGCGGATGGCCCGGAATCCGCATCCTCCCTCCCGCCGTTCCTCCCCCTCCCGGTCGCTGGCACGTACCGGCCGATCCAGGGGCCAAGGGGAGTGCCGATCATCATCCCTATTGACGCGGCGGATGTTTTCGCCAGACTCATGGGGTTGAGAACGCCGTACACCGTCGCAGGAGTCACGCAGATGTTCCCGCAGGTTTACCGTTTCCGCGCGACGGGGCTGGCCGTCCTGTCCGCGCTGTGCATGGCCGCCCCCGCGTTCGCGCAGGCGCCCCGCGACACCGTACCCGTCACGGAGGACGAGCGTCCCCGCGGCCTGGTAACGCGCGAGGAGCTGATGGCGGACCGTCTGCGCCGCATCGGCGTGGACAACCCCGATCCCGCGCCCACCGCGCCCCGCAACCGCGCCGACAGCCTGGAGTGGGTGCGCTGGCGCCGCGCCGCCAATTCGGCCACCGGCAAGCGGATCGTCGTTTCCATCTACGACCGCAAGCTGTGGCTCATCGACGGCCGCGACACACTGATCGAGGCGGCGGCGGGCGTGGGGATGGGCGTGGTGCGCGGGCCGCTGGGGATCGGGATGCGCGACTTCAGCACGCCGCGCGGGCGCCGCACGGTGCTGGGCAAGCAGCCCGACCCCATGTGGATTCCGCCCGACTGGCACTACGAGGGGCTGCACGACGGACCGCTGCGCCAGTTTCCCGCCGCCGGAATCGCGCTGGAGGAGGGCGGGCGCATCGTGCGCCGCGGCCGGCACCTGGTGACGGTGAACGGCGGGCAGGTGGTGGACACCATCCCGGCCGAGCGGCCGCTGGTGTTCGGGGGCGTGATGTACATCCCGCCCTTTGGCACCGTGAACCGCGAGATCCCCGACGTGCTGGGCAAGTACAAGCTCGACACCGGCGACGGCATCCTGATCCACGGCACCAACGATCCGCTGGCCGTGGGATTCTGGGGCACGCACGGCTGCGTGCGCCTGTTCGACGACGACATCGAGTTCGTCTTTGAGAACGCCCCCGTCGGCACACCCGTGTACATCTACTGACGGGTCGGCTGATGGATGAAAGAGGCCCCGTCCGCGGCGCGCGGACGGGGCCTCTCTTGGTTTTCCAGGGGAAGTTCCAGATCTCAACGGACATCCAACTGCGTCCGTGGGGTGCCCCTCCCCCGGCCCCTCCCCGTTCGTTCCTCACGGAGAGGGGAGAAATTCGATCCTGCTCCGGAAGGTGCGTCGCACCTCCGAGGTTGCCTTACCCCAACCTCCCCCAGGGTTTTTTGGGGGAGGTGCGAGCCCAAGCGAGCGGAGGGGGCGCGGCCCAGCACCACCCCATCCGAAGCAGTCCGAGGCTGCCCCACACCCAACTCCCCCGGCAGTTTCGGGGGAGTTGGCCGGTGGTACCGGCCCGGAGGGGGCCGGCGCGGAGCCTTTCGGAGCGCTACCGCCCCAGGTGCTCGCGAAAGAAGGCAATGGTGCGTGGCCACGCGGCCTGCGCGGCGGCCAGGTTGGCGCCGTTCTGCCCGTCCTGCTGGCGAAGGAAGCCGTGGCCGGCGCCGGCGTACGTCTCATGCTGGAACGTCTTGCCCAGCGCGCGCATGGCGGAGTCGGCCGGAGGGACCGTCGCGTTCACCCGCGCGTCGTTCTCCCCGTACAGCCCCAGCACGGGGGCGCGCACGCTGCCCAGCCGCTCGGACGCGGGCGAGGTGCCGTAGTAGACCGCCGCCGCGCCCAGGCCGGGCGAATGCAGCGCGTGGTTGAACGACACCGATCCGCCCCAGCAGTAGCCCACGATTCCGTACCGCTGCGCCGCCGCCGGCAGCGCCATCCCGTAGCGCGCCACCGCGTCGATGCGCCGCTGTACCTGCCCCGGGTCCACGCCGCGGATGGAGGCCGTGGCGCTGTCGCGCACCGGCTCACCGTTGGGGCCCATCGGCACGCCGCGGCCGGTAAGGAAGTCGGGGGCGATGGCGATGAATCCGTCCGCCGCCAGCTGGTCCGCCACCCCGCGCACCCAGTGGGTCAGCCCGAAGATCTCGTGCACCACGATGACGACGGGCGCGCGGCCGCGCCGCTCGGGGTAGACCACCCAGGCACGCACGCTGTCGGCGCGGCCGTCCACGCTCACCATGGCCCACTCGCCGTGGCGGGGCGAGGCCGCCAGCCGCGCCTCCGCGTCCGCCGCGCCCGCGGGGATCGAGCTCTGCGCGGCGGAGACGGAGTCCGCGCCGGAGGCGCCGGGCGCGCGCGAGGGGCCGCAGGCCAGCGCGGCGGGAAGCACCAGCAGGGCCAGCGATCGGACGAAGGTGCGCATCGGGGTACTCCGGGTGTTCAGGTTCGGCTTGGTTCCGGGTAGACGGGGAGGCGGATGACGAACGCCGTACCGTCCGCGTCGCTGCGCACGTCCATCCATCCCCCGTGCTCGCGGACGATGCGGCGGCAGATGAACAGCCCCAGCCCCGTCCCCTCGTCCCCCGCCTTGGTGGTAAACAGGGGGTCGAAGATGTGGGGCAGGACGTCCGGCGGGATCGGCGGCCCATCGTTCCAGATCTCCACGACCACGCAGTGCGCCGGCTCCGCCGCCTCGCTCATCGTGACGCGCAGCGTGCCGCCCCGGCCGTGCAGGGCCTGTTCCGCGTTCACGATCACGTTCAGCACCACCTGCTGCAGCTGGTGCCAGTCGCCCGCCGCCAGCGGCAGCTCGGCCGGCAGCTCCGTCTGCACCTCCACGCCGGAGCCGGCTAGCGTGCGCTCGCGCATCCGCAGCGTGGCGCGGGCCACGTCAGCCGCGTCCACCGGGCCGCGCTCCGTGGGATGGCGCCGGGCAAAGTTCAGCATGTCGCCCACGATGCGCGAGCAGCGCTCCACCCCGCCGATGATCTCGCGCAGCTGCCCGGCGCTTTCTTCGTCCGCCGCGCTGCGAAGAAGGAGCTGCGCGTGGGCGCTGATGACGGCCAGCGGGTTGTTCAGGTCGTGCGCCACGCCGCCGGCGAGGAGGCCCAGGGTGAACAGCTTGTCGCGCTCGCGCAGGTGCCCCTCCATCCGCGCGCGCTCCTCCACCAGGCGCCGCGTGCGCAGGTGCGCGTCGATGCGCGCCCGCAGCTCCGCGCCGCGAAACGGCTTGCCCACGTAGTCGCTGGCCCCGGCGTCGAAGGCAGCGTACACGCTTTCCGGGTCCGTCTTGGCCGTCACCATCAGGATGGGCAGCGTGAGCGCGTCCCAGCGCTGGCGGGCCAGGTGGCAGATCTCCAGCCCCGACACCCCGGGGAGCATCCAGTCCAGCAGCAGCAGGTCCGGCGCACCCTGCTCGTCCAGAATGCGCAGGGCCGTCTCGCCGTCGGGGGCAATGGTGACGCGGTAGCCGGCCTGCTCCAGCAGCAGGCGCAGCACGCGCGCCGCGGACGGATCGTCCTCGGCGATCAGCACGTGCTCGCCGGAGCCGGGGCGCGCTTCGCTCACAGCAGTGGCTCCGGCGCGGCCAGGCGCGCGCGGGCGGCGTCCGGCTCCAGGGCCAGGATGGAGAGCACGCGGTCCGCGTCCAGCTCCCGCCGCTCCATGGTGAAGATGCGAAAGGCGCGCGCCGTGTGGTACAGCTCGCCGGAGACGCGCGGCAGGTCGATCAATCCCGCGCGCCCCGTTTCCGTAAGCCGCTGCACCGCGCCGGAGCGGCGCAGCATCAGCAGGTCCAGCCCCAGCATCCGCGGCTTTTCGGGGTAGTCCACCAGCACGCACCCCTCCTCCAGCCCCAGCTCCGCCGCCAGCCGCGCCTCCAGCGCCTCGCGCAGCGCCGTGTCCTGCCCGATCCACACGTCCGCCGGCAGCTCACGCAGCGCCTCGCCCGGCACCTCCAGCGCGCGCTTGGGCAGCCGGCGGCGGCGCACCGCGGGAATCCAGCGCTCCGCCACCCGCCGCGCCGCGGGATTGTCCCGCTCCTCCGCGCGCAACTCCAGGATGGTCAGCAGCCGCTCGTCCGACTGCCCCACCAGCTCCTCGGCGCTGATCACATTGGCGCGCAGGGCGTCCTGCACCAGCCGCTTGTAAAGCACGGTGGCGGCGCGCACGGCGTGGTGCCAGTACACGTTGCGGAACATCTGGTACTTGGAGAACAGGAGCGATTCCAGCGCGCTGAGCCCTTTTTCATGGATCCCCACCTCCGCGCGCCCCGTTTCGGGATCGGCGAGGAGGGTGATGGCGTGCAGCAGCCGGTCAACGTCCACCTCGCCGTAGGGAACGCCGCAGAAGCGCGCGTCGCGGCGCAGGTATTCGATCTTGTCCAGGTCCAGGCTTCCCGAAACCAGCCCCTGCAGCGGCGACCCCGACGCCCCGCGAATCATCTCGCCGATGCGCGCGGGGGCGTCGGGCGCCAGCTCCTCCAGCGCGCCGCGGATGCCGTCGGAGAGAAGGAAGCGCTCCGCCAGCTGCTCGTGGTCGGACGGGATCAGCTCCTCGCCCAGCTCCTCCAGCGCGTGGGAGAACGGGTAGTGCCCCACGTCGTGCAGCAGCGCGGCGTAGGGCACCAGCTTGCAGTCGACGGGGTCCACGCGGTCCAGCTCGCCGCGGTCACCCAGCAGGCCCAGCGCCCAGCGCGCCAGGTGGTACACGCCCAGCGCGTGGTCAAAGCGGGTATGCGTGGCGCCGGGATAAACGAGGTATGCCAGCCCCAGCTGGCGGATGTACCGCAGCCGCTGGAACTCGGCGGTGTCGATGATGCGGACCGCCGCCGGGTCCAGGCGGATGGTGTTCCAGAGCGGGTCGCGAACGACCTCGAACTCGTGTGATGGGGGAGAGGCTTCATGGCGCATGAGGGGCGGGAGTGTACCCGCGGCCCGTGGCCGGTGTCAAGTTTCTGGCAGGGGATGGGGGATCGAGGGGCGTAGGATGTGGAGTGCTTCGGAGGGCTCCGCGCCGCGCCCCCTCCGGGCCGGCACCACCTGCCCACCTCCCCCGAAACTGCCGGGGGAGGTGGAGTGTGAAGCTGGCGGCGGTGAGCTTGGGATGGGGGTGGAGCGAGAGGGTGGGCCGCCCCCCTCCCCGGCCCTCCCCCGCAAACTGCGCGGGGGAGGGAGGTGCGACGCACCTTGTCGAAGCGGGATCGAAGTTCTCCCCTCTCCGTGAGGAACGAACGGGGCGGGGTCGGGGGAGGGGCACCCCGCGCACGCAGTTCGATCCACGCTTGAAACGCCCCCCATCCTCCCCCTCCGCACGGCACGCGAGTTGCTTTACATCGCAAAGCACTTGACAAGCGCCTTCCGCCCTCGCATCGTAGTACCATGGCGAAGATCCATCCCATCCGGCCAACGCCCCCCGTGGAGGACCAGGAGCCCTCGTTCGACCTGCACGAGCGGGCGATGGACAACCTGCGCTTCATCCGCGACACCATGGAGCGCGCGGGAAGCTTCACGGCGCTCAGCGGCTGGGGACAGGTGGTGATCGGCGTGGCGGGTCTGCTGGGCGCGTGGGTGGCCGCGCGGCAGGTGTCGCCGGAAAACTGGCTGGCCACGTGGTCCAGCGCGGCCGTGGTCTCGGTGCTCATCGGCGTGCTTACGACGGCCATGAAGGCGCGGGCGGCGCGAATGCCCATGCTCTCCGGCGCCGGCCGCAAGTTCATGCTCAGCCTGGCGCCGCCGCTGGTGGCGGGCGCGCTGCTGACCATCTTTCTGTTCCGCGCGGGGCTGCCGTCGCTGCTGCCGGGGATGTGGATGCTGCTGTATGGCGCCGGCATCATCACCGCGGGCGCGTTTTCGGTAAGCGCGGTGCCGGTGATGGGGCTGTGCTTCATGGTCTTTGGCGCGGGCGCGCTCATGTCGCCGGCGTCGTGGGGCGACGCGTGGATGGCGGCGGGCTTTGGCGGGCTGCACGTCATCTTTGGATTCTACATCGCAAGGAGGCACGGTGGGTGAGGCAAAGCGGGCGGATGCGGATCTTCCGTCGAACGTCCTGCGCAGCGTCGCGGGTGCGGCGCAGGAGGGCGCGCCCGAGCTGGACCGCCTGATCCACGAGCGCGTGCGCCTGGGGATCGTGAGCGCGCTGGCCGTGAACCGCTCGCTGTCGTTCAACGAGCTCAAGACCATGCTGGGGCTTACCGACGGCAACCTGAGCGTGCACGCCCGCAAGCTCGAAGAGGCGGGCTACGTGGAGTGCACCAAGAGCTTCGAGGGGCGCACACCCCGCACCGACTTTGTGCTCACCGACAGCGGCCGCGCGTCGCTTGAGGCGTACCTTAACCACATGGAAGCGCTCATCCAGGCCGTGCGCGACCGCTGACCCGTCCCTTTTTTTACCCGGTGACTTTACGATGCAAAGAACTTTCAACATCGGCATCCGCCCTGGCGGACTGCACGTCGCCCTGATCATGGACGGAAACGGCCGCTGGGCGTCCATGCGCGGGCTGCCGCGGGTGGCCGGGCACCGCGAGGGCGCGCAGGCGGTGCGGCGCGTGGTGGAATCGGCGCCCTCGCTGGGGATCCGCACGCTCACGCTGTACGCCTTTTCGTCCGACAACTGGGGCCGCCCGCCGCGCGAGGTGAGCGCGCTGATGCGCCTGTTCCGCAGCTACCTGGCATCGGAGACGGCGCGCTGCGTGGAAAACGGCGTGCGCCTGCGCGTCATCGGCCGCCGCGACCGGCTGGGCGACGCGCTGCGCCGCCAGATCGAGGCGGCCGAGACGGCCACGGCGGACGGCGGGCGGCTCACGCTGCGCATCGCCATCGACTACTCCGCCCGCGACGCCCTGGCGCGCGCCGCCGCCCTGGCCGCCGGCCGCGAGCCCTCCCGCGACGAGTTCGCCAGGCTCCTGGGCCAGGCCATCGGCGAGCCGGAGCCCGCTCCGGACGTGGACCTGCTCGTCCGCACCGGCGGCGAGCAGCGCCTGAGCGACTTTCTCCTCTGGGAGTGCGCCTATGCGGAGCTGTACTTCACACCCCGCATGTGGCCGGAGTTCGGCACCGCGGCGCTGGGCGAGGCGGTGGAGTGGTTCGCGGGGCGGGAGCGGAGGTTCGGGCTGGTGAAGAGTGCGTGAGTGCGGGAGTGCGAAGGTACGGTAGTCGGGGAGTGGGATGGCCGAACCCCACGTTGATTTCCTGAGAGCGTGTTTAAGAATCTGATATCATCCGATTCTGCGGACCATCACTTGGATCATCGCGAGGTAGATCATCCCCTCGCTTGAGGAGGTTAGTTCCTCATAATCCTTGCTCAACCGGCGATACTGATTCAGCCAT
>NZ_JBMDXM010000166.1:0-11832 GCF_048594345.1 Longimicrobium sp. | reverse complement strand
CGGGGGCCTGGGGCCCCCCCCGCCAACGCCGCGCCCGCACCGGTTTGGGGGCGGGATATTCACCCCAAGATGGGGGCCCGGGTTTTGGCGGGCCCCCGCTTCTATCATCGAGGTGCTCCGTACTTTCGCACTCTCGTACTTTCGTACTTCTCCTCAGTGGCTCTCCCGCGACCCGTATCCCTCGCCCGTGGGGCGGTCAGGCGGGTTGTAGGCGGCGCCGTCGTTCACCGCGTCGGACAGGCTGTGGGTGCCGTAGGTCTGGGCGCCCAGGTCTTCGACCAGGTGCGCGGCGGTGTCGGACTGGTTCTGGTTCCCCTCGCCGTACTGCGCGTCGACCTCCAGGTCCTGCATCACCGCGTCGTCGGCGGCCTCGGGCATCTCGCCGCGGTGCAGTTCGTCCACCATCAGCTCGTTGGTGAACTCCTGCAGCCCCAGGATCTCGGTGATCACCTGCTCGGCCACGGAGACCTCGCCGTCGCTTCCCACCCGGCCGGACAGGGTGACGTGCCCGTCCTTTACGCGCACCTCCACCCACTCCGAGTCGACCTCGGGATGCTCCTGCAGATGCTGCACGACCAGATCGTACAGCTCGTCGTCCGTCATCCCCGAAAAGTCGAAGATGTCACCCGTGTACCTGCCGGCCATGCGGCCCTCCCTAAACGGCGTTGGCTAGAAGTGGATCGCCCCGCCCACCGTGATGCCCAGCACCGGGTTCCACTCGCTTCGCTCGTCGGTGCGCAGCTCCAGGAACGCGCTGGGCGTGCTCTGCCGCCACAGCCGGCCCATGGCCTCGACGCGCAGCGAAGCGTTGGGGACGGGGAACCAGTCGGTCCCGAGCCCGGCCCCCACCGCAAACGAGGGGCCGAACCGGAACAGCGCCCCGCGGTCGACCTCTTCTTCCTCGGCGAAGCTGCCGCGGACGTCGCCCACCACGCCGCCGGTGCCCACCACGAACGGCGCCAGCCCGTTCCAGGTGCGCGCCCCCGTCACAAAGAAGCGCAGCCCCACGTCCGCCATCACCACCGTGGCGGGGACCGTGGTTTCCAGGTCTACCGGGCCCACGAACACCGAGTCCTCGTCGATCTCGGCGTCGAACAGGCGGCGGTCGGTGAGCATGGCGCCCACGCTGGCGTCGATGTTGAGCGGGCCGGCCGCGCGCAGCTGGTAGCGGACCCCCACCACCGGGCCGGACTGGGGCCCCAGGGGGAGCGTGGTGCTGTCGGGAAGGCCCACGTCGGGGTCCGTGAACAGGTAGCCCACGAACACGCCGGCGGACTGCGCCGGCTCGATGTGCCGGTAGGGCGAGGGAATGGTCTGCGCCGCCGCGGCGCGGGCGCCCGCCGTGAGGGCAAGAGCAAGCAGCAGGACGGTCCGCGAAAGTCGCATCATGAGGGCGATGGTCTGGCTGTGCCGATTGAAAGACTGCGCGGCGGGGCGCGGGGCCCTCGCCGGGGAGAACGGTGCGGTCCCGGACGGAAGCCTCCCCGCCCAGGACCGCCGCTTATAGCCGCCCGAAGCTACGGTTTGTTCCGCCAAGCGCAAGGCGCGTGCGAATCGCGGCGGATCCGCGGCTCCGTGTCCATCGTGCGGAGTGCCACATCCCCGGCTCGCAAAACGAGATGGGCTCACACGGAGTCAACGGAGTCAACGGAGTTTTCTCGTGCCGTTTCCTCCGGGGTCGGACCGGGTCGACAAAAGAAAAGGCCTCACACAGAGTTACCAGAGTCAACAGAGTTTTGCGTGCCGTATCCTCGGATGCCATGGCGCGGAGCCGGGATTCCCAGGTGTCGGGTACAGGTGGGGCGGTCGGCGAGGCAGGATCTTTTGTGAGGGTGTCGGGAACGGGATGGAGATGGAATGCGGCAGGGGGCCATGTGAATTTTTTTGAAGGGGATGCGGATCGGTGGATGGTCTGCGCAAACGCACGGGAGAGTGTCGATCGCACCACCTGATGCGCGATCTGGAAAACCATCCGCCACCTCCACGGCCGAGGGTTCGCGGCACGCTTGGCGGATGTCGGCGGAGCGCGATCGGCGATAAGAGGAAACGGAGGCGCGGGAAGTATTTCTCCCCGCGCCTCCGCGTTCGTTGTGAGGTACGTCCCGCCGAGTCGAGAGTCCGGCGGGCGGCGTCAGGCTACGGCGTGGTGGTGGCGGCGCTGGTGGCCCACGGCGAGCAGCCCGAGGGATTGCAGGCGCGCACTTGGTAGCGGTACGTGCGGCCGGACATCACCGCGCCGTCATCGTACTGCGCCGTGTTGGCGGGCAGGTTGCCCACGCTGGCGTACGGCCCCCAGGTGGAGTCCAGGTTGCGCAGCGCGCGGTACACCTGGTACGAGGTTTCCACCGGCCCGTCCGTCCACGTAAGCCGGATGGTGGTGCCCGACTGCGCCGCCGCCGCCAAACCGGCCGGGGCCGCGGGGACCGGCGGGATCACCAGGTTGCCGCTGGTAGTCCACGCCGAGCACCCCGCCAGGTTGCAGACGCGGACCCGGTACCGGTA
This sequence comes from Longimicrobium sp., assembly GCF_048594345.1. GTDB lineage: Bacteria > Gemmatimonadota > Gemmatimonadetes > Longimicrobiales > Longimicrobiaceae > Longimicrobium. The sequence goes on along the minus strand of NZ_JBMDXM010000166.1, from coordinate 9,330 downwards.
CGTGCCCACCGCCATCCCGGTGTTGGTGAACTGCACCTGGTCGGGCGCCAGCGTGGCCACCGGCGCGTACGCCCCCACGCTGCCCGTGGGGGTCACCGGCGCGCGCTGCAGCGCGAACGAGCTTTCGTTGCGGCTGGCGTCCGTCCACTGCACGCGCAGGCTGCTCACGGACAGCGTGGTCCCGGAGATCGCCGTGGGCGCGGCGGGAACCGTGGGCAGCGCCAGGACGTTGCTGGTGGCCCAGGGCGAGCACCCGGCCGCGTTGCAGGCGCGCAGCTGGTAGCGGTACTGCCGTCCCGCCAGCAGACCGGTGTTGACGTACCAGGTGGAGTCGGCGGCGGGCGAGCGGATGGTGGCGTACGGCCCCCAGGTGCCGTCCGTGTTGCGCAGCGCACGGGTGAGCGTAAAGCCCGTTTCGTTGCTGCTGCCGTCCGTCCAGGTGATCCGCGCCGCCGTTCCCGAGGTGGCCGTGGCCAGCAGACCGGTGGGCGGCGCCGGCGACCCCGTGGGAATGGTCAGGCTGGTGCCGATGACCCACACCGAGCACCCGGCCACGTTGCAGGCGCGCAGGCGGTACTGGTACTTGATCCCCGCGGTCAGCCCCGTGTCGGTAAAGCTGGTGGCGTTGGCCGCGGTCGTGACCACCGTCGCCCACGCCGTCAGCCCGGTGGCGAGCATCGCCCGGCGCTGCACTTCAAAGCCGCTCTCGTTCACGCTGCTGTCGGCCCAGGTGAGCTGAATGCTGCTGGGCGAGGCGACGGCCGAAACCAGGTTGCCGGGCGCGGCCGGCGCCGACGGCCCTTCGCTGTTGGCGTAGAGCGTGACGCCTTCGTAGCTGGTCCACCCGTGCAGCATCACGTAGTAGGTGCCGGGCAGGGGGTTGGCTATCGTGCAGCTCTCCACGTTGCCGCCCCAGAAGGGCCGGCAGTCGTACTGGTACAGGGTGGGAACGTCGCCGTAGCGCACGTACAGGTCCGCGTCGCCCGATCCCTCCGAGATGCCGATGGTCAGGCTGGTGGAGCCCGCGGGCACGTTGACCGCGTAGTACGCCATGCTGGAGTAGGGGCCCGACAGGGCCGTGCGGGGGGTGCCCACCCGCAGCTCCAGCGCGTCCGTCACCAGCACGCCCACGTACAGGTTCGCCGAGTTGGTGGCGCCGGGGGCGGTCACGCTCATCGTGGCCGTGTGGGTGCCCGCCGTGAGCCCCGTGGCGTCGACGGTGGCGTTTACGACCGTGGTCTGGGAAGGCATCAGCGACCCCTGGGCAGGGTCGGCCGTGAGCCACGGGTGGCTGCTGGCCGCGCTCCAGGCCAGCGCCGCCGTTCCCGTGTTGGAAAGGTTCACGGGGCTGGAAAGCACCATCGAGGTGGCGGTGGCTGCCTGCCCGGCCCCCGCGTCCGCGGGCGCCGTCCTGCGCGTGCCCTCGCCCGTGGCGCTGAACGTCTGGCGCACCGCGGCCTCCGTGCCGCCCGGCCGCGCCGCGGTCCCGCCTACGGTGCGCACGAAGGTGAAGGTCAGGCTGCCGGGGTTCAGCGCGAGGGCGCCGGCCGGCTCCTCGAGCGTGAGCGGGGAAAAGAGCAGCTTGTTGGGCGAGCCCGTGCCCGCGTCCGCCACCCGCCCGGTGGAGGTGGACCCCACCACCGCCGAGGCCACGGCGGCCGGGGTGGCCGCGGGGCTGCCCTGCAGGTACAGCGCGGCCACGCCCGCCACGTGCGGCGTGGCCATGGAGGTGCCGCTGATGGTGTTGACCGCCGTGTTGCTGTTCCACCACGCGCTGGTGATGTCGCTTCCCGGCGCGAACAGGTCCACGCAGCTGCCCCAGTTGGAGAACCAGGAGCGCGCGTCGTTGCTGGCGGTGGAGGCCACCGTGATGGCCGCCGGGGTGCTGGCGGGCGAGTACTGGCAGGCGTCGTAGCTGTCGTTGCCGGCGGCCAGCGCGTACACCACGCCCGAGGCGATGGAGTTGGCCACCGCGGTGTTCATCGGCTCGTAGAAGCTGCCGCCCAGCGACATGTTGACCACGGCGGGTTTGACCGCGTTGGCCGTTACCCAGTCCACCGCGGCGATGATGGTGGACCACGGCGCGCCGCCGGTGCAGCCGAACACGCGCACCGAGATCACCTGGGCGGCCTTGGCCACGCCGTAGGTGGTCCCGGCGATGGTGCCGGCTACGTGCGTGCCGTGCCCGTTGCAGTCCTGCCCGTTCTGCCCGTCGCCCACCAGGTCGGTGCCCACGCTGGCCCGCCCGCCGAACTCCGTGTGGCTGGTGCGGATGCCCGTGTCCATCACGTACACCCGCACGCCGGCGCCGGTGGCGTTGTAGACGTAGGTGCCGTTGAGCGGAAGGCCGCGCTGGTCGACGCGGTCCAGCCCCCAGGTGGCCCCGGTCTGCGTCTCGTAGGGATGGGCCATGGCGTCCGGCGCCACGTACTTCACCCGCGGGTCGCGGCGCAGCGCCTCCACCGCCTGGGGCGTGAGCGTCGCCGCGAAGCCGTTGAGCGAGACGGTGTAGGTGTGGTGTACCCTGGCGCCGAAGTCCGCCGCCACGTCGGCCGCCGCGGCCGCGCCGGCGCTGCCGGCCTGGCCGTCGTGCATCACCACCACGTAGCGGCCGGGGATGGCGTCGGCGCCCGCCGCCAGCAGCGGGGCTACCCCCGGGCCGCCGGGAAGGCCGTGTGCGCCGGTGGGAAGGTCGGGGGTGCGCTGGTCGCAGGCCGCCAGCGCGGCACCGGCCAGCAGGAGTAAGGCGTAGCGCAGAAAACCGCGGGGCGTTCGCATGATGACGGATCCTCTTGGGGGAATGAACGGGGGAGCGACAGCTGCGCCCGCGGCGGTCTGGTGCGGTCCGCCGGCGGGTGTGAAGGTGGCGCCGGGACGGGCGCCGGCCGGCACGCGGGTGCCGGGAAAAACCGTGCGGGAAAGCATTCGGCAGGCTGGCGTCGGCACGCTGGTTTGGTGCGTGGGGAGAGGATATGCAATCCGCTCCGTTCGGGCAATGATTTTCGCCGCGCGACCGCGGCGAAGGTGTGCAGCAGCCGGAATCCTCCTTCCGGCGATCCACTGCGGGGCTGCAAATCTCCAGCATCGGCGCCGTGTTCGGCGGGGGAGATCCGCCCGGCGCCGCCGCTCCCGCACCCTTCCTCCGGTGCGCGTGAGAGCCGTGGATCGATCCCCTTGCGCCCTCCGTTCGACCGAATCCAGCGCCGAACGTGAGGCGCGGTTGTCTCACCTGGGACGGGAAAGGGGAAAGCGGGTGCCTCCGGACGGGCTTCGAACCTACCGCTCGCGCAGGTCCTTCCCCGTCATCGCGTCGGGCTGGGGCACGCCCAGCAGGCCCAGGATGGTCGGCGCCACGTCGCACAGGGCGCCGTCCGCCAGCCCCGTGGCCGTGCGCCGCGCCTCCGGCTCCACCAGGATGATGCCGACGGGGTTGGTGGTGTGGGCGGTGTGGGGGCCGCTGGTGGTGGGATCCCACATCTGCTCGCAGTTGCCGTGGTCCGCCGTGACGATGAGCGTGGTCCCCGTGTCGCGGCACGCCTGCAGCACCTGGCCCACGCCCGCGTCCACCGCCTCGACCGCCGCCACCGCGGCCTCCATCACCCCCGTGTGCCCCACCATGTCGGGGTTGGCGTAGTTGCACACCAGCATGTCGTACGTCTCCCCGCGGATCGCGTCGACCAGGCCCTTCGTGACGTCCGGGGCGCTCATCTCCGGCTGCCGGTCGTACGTGGGCACGCGCGGCGAGGGGACCAGGCGGCGGTCCTCGCCCGCGGGCGGATCTTCCACGCCACCGTTGAAGAAGTAGGTGACGTGCGGATACTTTTCCGTTTCCGCCGTGCGAAAGCTGTGCAGCCCGCGCGCGGCCAGCACGTCGGCCAGCTTGTCGTTCAGCGGCTGCGGGGGAAAGGCGACGGGGAGGGGAAGGTCCTCGTCGTATTGCGTCATGGTGGCCATGCGGACGCGCGGCCGGTCCGTGCCCCGGTCAAACCCGTCAAAGTCCTCCACCGCCAGCGCACGGGACAGCTGGCGGGCGCGGTCGGAGCGAAAGTTGAAGAAGATGATGGCATCCCCGTCCCGCACGCTCCCCCGCGGCGTTCCGTCCTCGTCCACCATCACCCGCGGCTCCACGAACTCGTCGCGCTCGCCCATGGCGTACGCGTCGGTTACGGCCTCCATGGCGTCGGCCACCGGCTGCCCCTCGCCGCGGACGATGGCGCGGTACGCCTTTTCGGTGCGGTCCCAGCGCCCGTCGCGGTCCATGGCCCAGTAGCGGCCCATGACCGTGGCCACCTCGCACCCCTTGCCCCCCGCGCAGCGCGCCAGCAGCTCCGTAAGGTAGCCGTGGGCGGACTGCGGCGGCGTGTCACGCCCGTCCAGAAACAGGTGCAGGCGCACGCGGGGCACGCGGTGCGTGGCCGCCAGCTCCGACAGCGCCAGCAGGTGCTCGTCCACCGCGTGCACCCCGCCGGGGCCGATGAGCCCCATCAGGTGCAAGGTGCCGCCGTTGGCCTTGACGCCGTTGAGCAGGTCCAGAAAGACGGGGTTTTGCGCGAACTCGCCAGACGCAATGGAGGTGGCGATGCGCTGCAGCGACTGCATGACCACGCGCCCGGCGCCCAGGTTCATGTGGCCCACCTCGGAGTTGCCCATCTGCCCCTCCGGCAACCCTACCGCGGGCCCGTGCGTCACAAGCCTGGCGCGTGGATAATCGCCTTCTTCCCACAGGTGCTTCCAGGTGGGCGCGTTCGCTTCGGTGACGGCGTTGTCGGGCGCGGCGGGGCGCAGGCCCCAGCCGTCCAGGATGAGCAGGCAGACGCGGGGGTGCGTCGCATCAGGCATGTTGCAGTTCTGGAAGAAGATGACTGCATTGACAAGGTCGCGGCCGCGTGCCTATCTTGCGCCACAACCCGTTGAACGCACGAGAAAAGTAGAGCGCGCCCGGAGTGTTTCGCCACCCCGGCGCCGCACGCGTTTGGCGCAGCACCCACTTCGCCGCCACAACCGCCGCACGGCCAACGCGCCGCGCAGCCCTGCCGGACCCGCGTCTGCACGACGCACCGGCTGTACGCCGGCGCCGGTCCGCTGAACCAATCCCAGAACGAACCCGACACCGTCCCGGGCGCCTTGCGCACCCGGTTTTCCGCAGTTTCTGCACGATCCGCAGTCACAGCACAGGAGTCCCCATGCCCGCTGTCCGCCGCGCCACCGCCGTCGCCGCCACGCTCGCCCTCGCGGGTGCCTCGCTGGGGGCCTGGCTTCCTAGCCACGCCCTGCCGCCCCTCACCTGGTCGTCCACGGTGGCCGTGAGCGGGGTCATGGAGCGCAGCGACGCAGCGGTGCGGCTGGCCAGCAGCGCGTTCGGCAAAAGCGGGATGCTGCGCACGGTGGTCACCGACCCCAACCGGCCGCTGGAGCTGCCGCTGGAGTGGGCGGACGCGAACCCCAACCTGACGGACGTGGCGTACCGGTGGGAGCCGCTGGCGGGGACGCTCACCCGCTCGCTGCTGGGCGAGGGGCAGCTGATGCACGGCCTGCGCGCGCCGGCCCAGGCGGGGATCTGGCGGCTGCGGCTGCAGGCCCCCGGCTTTACGCAGGAGGTGCAGGACCTTTCCGTCATCACCCGCGTCCCCTTCAGCGAAAAGCGCAACGGGTACCTGAACGGCTACCGGATCGGCAACTACTCGACGGAAAGCTCCGGCCGCTACGACCGCTACGCCCCCCCCGCCGGCTTTATCGAAGTCACCCCGGAAAACCAGGACCTGGCCGTCAGCCAGCACTTTCGCCTGCGCAACTTCCTTACGAAGGACCAGTTCAGCGTGTGGCCCAAGTACCTGGCCCTGGACCTTCGCCTGATCGACAAGCTTGAGCTGGTGATCCAGGAGCTGAACCTGATGGGGATTCGCGCCGAGCACGTGGCGGTGATGAGCGGCTTTCGCACCCCGGCCTACAACAACCAGGGCGTGGGCGAGGGCGGTCGCGCGCTGCTCAGCCGCCACACCTACGGCGACGCCAGCGACGTGTGGATCGACAACGACCGCGACGGCTACATGGACGACCTGAACGGCGACGGCCGCCGCGACACCGAAGACGCCCGCGTCATCCTGCGCGCCGTGGACCGCATCGAGCGCCGCTACCCGGAGCTCACCGGCGGCGCCGGCATCTACACCGACAACGGGGCGCACGGGCCGTTCATCCACATCGACGTTCGCGGCAATCCGGCGCGGTGGTAGGACGGGCGGTGTGATGGTGTGATGGTGTGATGGTGGGGCCGGCTTCGAGGCGAGAGGCCGGCTCCTTCCGTTGTCATACAGCTTGTGCGGAGCGGCCGAGTGCGGCACCTTCCAGCAGTGTCGGCACCGCGCGCGGTTTGAACGCGTGCACCGCGGTACATACCCCGCCCTTACGATGAGCCCCGAACCCGCCCACGACTCCGACTTTTCCGCGGTCATCCGCCTGCTCGCGGACGCCGCACTCCCGCACGACGACCTCGCGCCGGAGCACCTGCGGCACTTTCTGGTGATGCGGGACGCGGACGGGATTGCCGGCGTGGTGGGGATGGAAGTGGCGGATGATGCCGGACTGCTGCGCTCGCTGGCCGTTCCGGAAGCGCGGCGGGGCGGGGGGCTGGCCTCGCGGCTGGTGGATGCCCTCGAGGCCTACGCCCGCTCCGCCGGCATCCGCACGCTCTACCTGCTGACGACTACGGCCGAAGCCTTCTTCGCCCGCCGCGGCTACGCGCGTGTGGAGCGCGGCACCGTCCCTGAGGCCATCGCCGCGACGCCCGAGTTCCGGAGCATCTGCCCCGCGAGCGCTGCCTGCATGGCCAAGGCGCTGGTTCCGGCGCCGGAGCCCGCCGCCGTCGCGTAGGTCTTGTCGCGGGGATGCGAAACCGGCCCCCGGCTCGTCTTCCGAGGGAGGCGCCGTGGGTGTGCGATTGCGGCGAGAAGCTGGCGGCTCGCAATCCGCGAAGGCGGATTTGGTGACGTTCCAGCCGCGGTTTCAACCGCCGATCCGATGACGGCCCGACGCGATGTGCCGGGCCGTATCTTCGGCGCGGCGGGTCCGGCCGCCGATTCGGCCGCCGGACCGACGCGCAGTTCGCTGATTTCGCGACGAACCGCCGGATCAGTTCCCGGCCGGCGGCGCGACCGGCCGGAACGCCTGGGCCACGGGGCGGCCTTCCCAGGCCGGGGGAACGGGGACGCCCAGCAGCCAGAGCGCCGAGGCGGCCGTATCCATCGTGCGGATGCCGGTTGGAAGCTGGCCGGGCTGCACGGCGCGGCCCCAGGCAATCCAGGGAATGCGGACGTCCTCCAGCGCGTCGGTGCCGTGGTCGCGGCCGTGGCCGCCGTGGTCCGCCGTCACGATGATCACCACGTCGCCGTTGAAGCGGGCGACGGCCGCGCGGCGAATCTGCTCCACCGCGGCGTCGGCGCGGCGCACGGCCCAGCGGTACGGCGTCCCCATCCACCCCGTGGAGTGGCCGGCGATGTCGGGATCGGGGATGTGGATGAACAGCAGGTCCGGCTCGGCGAAGCGCAGGTAGTGGATCACGTTCTGGGTCATCTGCGGCGCCAGGACGATCTCCAGGCCCCGCGGCGCCTCTACCTCGTCCGGCGCGTCGGGGTGGATCAGGTGGCGGAACTTGGCCTTGGCGAAGAACGCCGCCGTCTGCAGGTGCGCGCTGTCGGCCATGTCGAACATGGTCGGCACGCGTACGCGGCCCTGCGCATCCACCTGCTCGTCGTTCCAGGTGATGCCGTGCACCTCGGGCGACACACCGGTGATCATGGACGTGTGCGAGGGCAGGGTGCGGCTGGGCATGATGGTGCGCGCGTCCAGCGACCACGCGCCTTCGCGCATCATCCGCTGCAGGTTGGTGGCGCCGGCGGCCTCGATGGCGTCGGCCCGCAGCCCGTCGATGGAGATGACCACCACGTGCCGTGTGGGCGCCGCCGCCCGCTCCGGCGCGTAGGGTGAGATGGCCGACGGCGCACAGCTCGCCAGGGCGGGGACAAGGGCCAGCAGCGCGGCTGCGCGCCGCGCCCGGTGTTTCTGCATGGGGTGCCCGGGTTGAAGGTCGTATCGTCTTGCGCTACACTCCGGTAGCACGGGTTTTCGTCATTCGGCAAAAAGCCTGCGCGCGCGAGTGAATCTTTCGCGGCCCGGTCCGCGTACATCGCCCCAGACCGGCGAAGTTCCGCGCGATTTGGACCAGTCCGCCGCACCCCGCGGGGCGGCGTGGAGGGAATCAAGGGAATGTATTGTTCCACCTGTGGGGCCCGGGTTCCGGATGGGCACAGCCGCTGCGACACCTGCGGGGCGGCCGTGTCGCGCCCGTCCGGCTACGGCGTTCCGGCGCAGATCACCATCAACAACAACGTAGGGCAGGCCGGGCAGGCGTTCCCCAGCCAGGGCGCCCACCTCACCTGCCCCCGCTGCGGGTTCCAGGGCGAGGGCGTTTCGTATTTTTCGCAGGGCGGCCCCATCATGGGCGCGCTGATTCTGGCGCTGCTCACGCTTCCCTTCATGGGCGCGGGCGGGCTGGTGTACTACCTGATGCGCCACGACTACCGCGCCTGCCCGCGCTGCGGCAGCTCGTGGGGCAAGCGCAGCGAGCACGCGCGCGTTCTTTCCGCCGGGCTGGCGCTGAACGAGGCCGCGCCCGCGCACACCACCGCGCACGAGCCGGAGATGCGCGAGGATTCCCGCCTGCTGCGCTGGGGCTCGTACCTCATCTTTGCCTTTGCCGCCCTGCTCATGCTGGTGGGGATCGGCGACGGGGAGCCTGGGGCGTTCTTCGTCGGGGCCTTCGCCGCCATGGGCGGGGCGCTGCTGTGGAAGAAAGCGAACACCGCCCGCGAGGAGCGCCGCGAACAGCTGCTGGTGGCGCTGCAGCAGCCGGTGCTGCGACTGGCCTCGCAGCGCAACGGCGTGCTGACGGTGACGGACGTGGCGGCGGCTCTCAGCTGGCCCATGCCGCGCGCCGAAAAGGTGCTCAACTCGCTGGAAGACGGCCTGCGCGTGGCGTCCAGCGTAACGGACCAGGGCGTGATCGTCTACGAGTTTCGCGAGCTGATGCACGCTCCGCGAATGAACGCCGCGGAGATGGACACGCTGCTGAACCCCGGCGCGGCGGCTCCCCAGGCGCAGCACGCCGCGCTGCCGCTTCCGCACGACGGCACCCTGCGCGCCTGAGAGGGTGTCGAGAAACCTCGGTTCTTCGTACGGCAGCGTACGGTCATCCTGAGGGAGTGCCGCGCGGAACCTTCAGGAACACAATAGCTTACGCGCGACCGAAGGACCTTCTCTCCGCCGCCGTGAGGCCAG
>NZ_JBMDXM010000165.1:0-19371 GCF_048594345.1 Longimicrobium sp. | reverse complement strand
TCCGGCTGCTGCGCCGTGAGCGTCACCCCCGCCGTCTGCGCGTGCGTGCGCAGCCGCCAGCTCTCGGGGTTCTTCGACCCGAAGTCCTCGCGAAGGTGGCGCGCCCAGATGCGGCGGGCGGCGCGGAACTTGGCGATCTCTTCGAAGAAGTCGTTGTGGACGTCCCAGAAAAAGGAAAGGCGCGGCGCAAACTCGTCCACGTCCAGCCCCCGCTCCACCCCGCGGCGCACGTACTCCAACCCGTTCTTGAGCGTGTACGCCAGCTCCTGCACGGCGGTGCTCCCCGCCTCGCGGATGTGGTAGCCGCTGATGGAGATGGGGTTGTACTTGGGCGCTTCCCTGGACGCCCACTCGAACATGTCCTCGATCAGCCGCAACGCGGGCTCCGGCGGATACACCCAGGCGTGCTGCGCCTGGTACTCCTTGAGGATGTCGTTCTGCACGGTGCCGCGCAGCTTGCTGAACGGCACGCCCTGCTTTTCGGCCGCGATCATGTAGAAGCAGAACAGGATGATCGCGGGGCCGTTGATGGTCATGCTCACCGAAACCTGGTCGAGCGGAATGCCGTCGAACAGGGTCTCCATGTCGTCCAGGGACGAGATGGCCACGCCGCACTTGCCCACCTCGCCCAGCGACCGCGGATGGTCGCTGTCGTATCCCATCAGCGTGGGAAAGTCAAAGGCGACGGACAGGCCGGTCTGGCCGCGGCCCAGAAGGAAGTGGTAGCGCTCGTTGGTCTCCTCCGCCGTGCCAAAGCCGGCGAACTGGCGCATGGTCCACAGCCGCGTGCGGTACATGGTGCCGTACGGTCCCCGCGTGAACGGGTACTCGCCCGGCATGCCGATGCGCTCGTTGTAGTACGCGGCCTCGTCGCCCGAGGGGGCGGGGCGGTCGAGCGGCGTGTACAGCGGCTCCACCTCAACGCCGGAGATGGTGGTAAAGCCGATGTCGCGCTGGCCGATGCGTTCGGCGGCGCCCTCCCACGCGGCCAGGCCGGCGCGCAGGGTCTCCAGCTCCTTTTCCTTTTCGCGGATGCGCTCCAGCAGGTCCGCGGGGGGCACGTTGCGCTCGACGACGCTCATCGTAGTTGTCCCAGTTTAACGGGGTTCGACCCCGAGTTCCGTCACGATCCGGTCCGCCACCGCGTACGGCGACACCTCGCCCGACTCCAGCGACTGCAGCGAATCCGCCAGGATCTGCTCGCCCGGCCCCATCCGCCAGGCCAGCCGCTGCAACCGGCGCTCCACCACCGCCCGCACCCGCTCCGCCAGCCGCGCCTGCCGCCGGCGGCTCAATTCGCCCGAGCCCTGCAGATACACCCGATGCAGGTCGAGCGTTCGGGCCAGCTCCTGCAGCCCTTCGCCGCTCTGGGCCACCGTCTTGAGCACGGGGATCGCCCAGCCGCCGCTTTCGTCCGCCCGGGACCGCAATCCCTCGCGCGCGGCCTTCTGCACGGACTTCAGGCTTACGCCGTGGTGCCCGGCGTTGGACGGCGCCTCGCCCAGGCGCATGTGCAGCATCAGTTCCAGCTCCTGCGCCAGCCGGTCGGCGCCGGGACGGTCGGCCTTGTTGATGACGAAGATGTCGGCCACCTCCATCAGCCCCGCCTTCATGGCCTGAATGGAATCGCCCGATTCCGGCACCAGGACCACGACGGACGTATCCGCCGTCCCCGCGATCTCCAGCTCCGACTGCCCCACGCCGACGGTTTCCAGGACCACGCGGTCGTACCCGTACGCATCCAGCAGATCGGCGACCTCCTTGGTGGTCGTCGCCAGGCCGCCCAGGTGGCCGCGGCTGGCCATGGAGCGGATGAAGATCCCCGGGTCGGTGGAGATGTTGTTCATCCGGATGCGATCGCCCAGCAGCGCCCCGCCGGTAAAGGGCGACGAAGGATCGACGGCCACGATGCCGACCTTCTCCTCCGCCTTGCGGAACTCCAGCGCCAGCTTGGAGGTCAGCGTGGACTTGCCCGCGCCCGGCGGTCCCGTGACGCCGATGCGATGGGCGCGTCCCAGGTCGGTGTGCAGCTGGTGCAGGATGCGCTCGAAGCCGGCGCGCCCGTCCTCGACGATGGAGATGGCGCGCGCCAGGGCGGTACGCTGGCCCGCGCGGAACCGCTCCAGCAGCTCATCCGGGGGAGCGGCATTCGTTTGCGAGATCATCGGGTGAAAGTGCCCGCCGCGCCTTCCTTCTGTCAAGCGAGCGAACGGCCGTTCGAAAGGGAGTGCGTGAGTGCGTGAGTGCGTGAGTGCGTGAGTGCGGCGTCTGGAAACCAAGGCCGATTCCTGAACGTCGGAGGGATGTTGAGAAACCTCAGTTGTTCCTCCAGAAGCACACTGTCATCCTGAGGGAGCGCACGCCTGAACTGTCATGACCACAAGAGCTTGCGCGCGACCGAAGGATCTTTGTCGGGTCGCGACGGACCAGGCCTCCGGAAGCTGTTCACGCCCCTTCGCCGTGCAGGCAAGGTCCTTCGGTCGGCGCCAGAGTCCCTCTGTAGCAGCAGCTTCGGAGCGGCGCCTCCTCAGCAACCAAGCCTTGTTAGATTCTTGAACACACCTCTCGGGCTCAGGAAATCACGAGGGCGTTGTTGGGGATGGGAGTCCCAGCAAAGGTGAATCGCTGGTCTTCTGCCGAGAAGAGCGTGCAGAACCTTCCCTTCTGCTGGATTTTGTGACATCCTTCTCTGGGGTGCGTGTCACAATTTTCAAATCGAGGATGGATGGCGGATCGCCTGATCCTGCTCATCGGAGACGACGCGGAGGTTCGTGACGGGGTGCGCGCCGCCTGCGAGCGTGCGGGCACGGCGTTGAGCGTCGCGGCGACGCTCGGCGACGGGCTGCGCGCGCTCTCCGCCGCTCCCCATGACGCGACGGTGCTGCTGGCGTCGGCGGTGGACGAGGATGCGGCGATCATCCGCCGCATTGCCGCGGCGCCCAACGCGGGGACGCTGGTGCTGGTGGCTCGCGCGCCGTCGCTGCGCCTGGCCATCGACGCCCCGCGCCTGGGCGCGGCCGAACTGCTGGCCGTTCCGCTGGACGTCGGCAGGCTGGCCGCCCTGCTTTCCCCCGCCCCGCCCGCCGGCGCCGTCGTGCCGCTTCCCGGGCTGACGGCCCAGCCAGGGAACGAGCTGGTGGGGAGCAGCCCCGCGCTGATCGATGCGTTCAAAACCGTTGGCAGGGTGGCGGAAAGCGATGCCACGGTGCTGGTGACCGGCGAGTCGGGAACGGGAAAGGAGCTGGTCGCCCGCGCGCTGCACTCCGCGAGCGGGCGGGCGGGGGGCGCGTTCGTGGCCGTCAACTGCGCCGCGATCCCCGAGGACCTGCTGGAGAGCGAGCTGTTCGGGCACGAGCGCGGCGCGTTCACGGGCGCCATCGCGCGCAAGGTGGGCCGGTTTGAGCGGGCAAACGGCGGCACGCTGTTCCTGGACGAGATCGGGGACATGAGCCTGGTGCTGCAGGCCAAGATCCTCCGGGCCCTGCAGGAGCGGGAGATCGAACGGCTGGGAGGCGAGGAGCGCATTCGCCTGGACGTGCGCGTGGTGGCGGCTACCCACCGCGAGCTGCCGTCGCTGATCGCCTCGGGCGACTTTCGCGAAGACCTGTTCTATCGCCTCGCCGTCGTGAGGCTGCACCTGCCGCCCCTGCGCGAGCGCCCCGGCGACGTGCGCGCCCTGGCGCTGCACTACGCGGCGCGCTTCGCTGCGGAGCACGGGCGCGCGCTGCGCGGCATCGCCGGCGAAGCCATGCGCAGCCTGGAAGCGCACGCGTGGCCGGGCAACGTCCGCGAGCTGCGCAACGTGCTGGAGCGTGCGGTGCTGCTGGCCCCCGGCGACGTGCTGCAGGTGGATCACCTCCAGTTGGGACCGGCAGCGCCGGTGACGGCGGCGGGCGGGGCCGGATCGCTGCCCGGCTACTCGGCGGACATGACGATGGCGCAGGTGGAGGCGCTTCACATCGGGCAGGTGCTGAGCCGGGTGAACGGGCACTTCGGACGCGCCGCGGAGATCCTGGACATGCACCGCAACACCGTTTCGCGCAAAGCCCTGGAGTACGGCGTACTTCCCGGGTGACCCGGAGCGCGTCCGCATCCTCTTCGCCTGCCTGCCGTTTCCTGCAGCGCGTTGTCACAAAAACCGGCAGCCGGCCCGTCGCCCGGCGTCCCCGGAATAGGGAAAAAACGAGCAACGACAAAGCCTTTCGCCGATCGCGGCTACGGAACGGCACGTGCCTTCCCATCCGCCGATGAACGGTGCCGACCGCCCACCCATCGACCCCGCGTGACCCAGCGAGCCCTGAAGATCGACGCCGCGCTCAAGGCCATCCCCGAAACGGATGACCTGGCGTATCTGCGCGAGGCGCTGCTGTCGGCGTCGCGCGCGGACGGCGGGCTGGCCTGGGGCTCGGCCGAGGACTACCCCGCGCTCAACACGCGCCTGGCGGACCCGGCGGCGCTGGAAAGCCAGGTGCAGGCGCTCGCGGAGCGGGTTCGCCGGCGCGTGGAGGGGGTGATGCGCCACACCGTGCGCGCCCTGGCCGCGCTGGAGCGGGGAGAGGCGGCCGAGGCGGCGCGGCACCTGGTGGCCGCGGGCGAGGCGGAGGAGGGCGAGCGGCGGCTGGACCAGGCGCGGGAGTTCTACGAGCGGGCGCTGGAGATCGGCCGCAAGCCGCGCGACCGCCAGGGCGAGGGCCTGGCGCTTCGCCGGCTGGGCCGCGTGGCCCGCGCCATGGGCCAGTGGGAGCTCGCGACCCGGCGCTACCACGAAAGCTTCGAAGTGTCGGTCGCCCAGCGCGACGACGTGGGCGCGGTGGTGGCGTGCCAGGGGCTGGGCAACGTGCACGTGGACCAGAGCCGCTGGAGCGAGGCCCGGGCGTGGTACCTTCGCGGGGTGGAGCGCTGCCCGGCACACCCGACGAGTGCGGAATACGTGCACCTGTGCGTGGGGCTTTCGGTGGTGGAACGCCGCCTGGGCGCCCTGGACGCCGCGGCGGAGTGGCTGGCGCGCGGGGAAGCGGGCGCCGCGGGGCTGAGCGACGGCCTGATGGCGTACGTGGACCACGGCTGGGGGCGCCTGCACCTGGCGCGAGGCGAGGCGCGGGACGCCGAATCCGCCATTCGCCGCGCGCTGGGGCGGGAGGTGGACCCGGCGACGCGCGTGGCGTTCATGGCGGGGCTTTCCGAGCCCCTGCTGCGCCAGGGCCGCACCCGCGAAGCGCTGGCGGTGGCCCGCGACGCCGAGGTGCTGGCCATCCACTGCCGCGCGGTGCCCAGGCTGCCGGACGTGTACCGGGCGCTGGGCGCCGCCACCGCGGAGCGCGGCGGAGCCGAGGCGTACCTTTTCTACGAAAAGGCGCTGGACGTGTGCCGCGACCACGGGCTGCCCGTGTACGAGACGGCCGCGACACAGCATCAGTATGGAAAGCTGGAGGCACGGCGGGGCGAGCGGGAGGCGGCGGACGCGCGGCTGCGCGAGGCGCACCGGCTGTATACCGCGCTGGGCGCGCGGACGGAGGCGGACGAGGTTGCGCAGGAGCTGGGGCGCATGGGCGCCGCGGTGAACGACGACGAACAGGGGCGGACGGTATGAGGATGATGGCGAGCGCGGCGGCGCTCCTGGTGGGATTGCTGGCCGCGGGATGCAACGGCGACGTGGTGGGCGGTGGCCAGCGCCCCGCGCGGATGGTGGTGGTTTCGGGCGACCTGCAGACCGCCACCGTGGGCGAGGAGCTGCCGCAGCCGCTGGTGGTCCGCGTGCTGGACGACAGCAACGAGCCGGTCAGGAGCCAGCTGGTGAACTTTGTCGTCACCGCCGGCGGCGGGGCCGTGTTCGCGGGCGCGGCGCTGACCAACGAGAACGGCGAGGCGCGCGAGCGGTGGCGGCTGGGCACCGTGGCGGGCGACACGCAGCGCGTGGAAGCGCGCGCGGTGGACGCCACCACGGGCGAGGCGCTGGTCTTCGCCGTCTTTCGCGCCGTCGCGCAGGCGGGCGCCCCCAGCACCATCACCCCGGTGGCGGCGCAGGTGAACGGGCTGGCGGGGCTGCCGGTGGCGGACTCGGTGGCCGCCGTGGTACGCGACGGGTACGGCAACCCTGTTGCCGGCGCGCAGGTGGCCTGGACGGTCACCGGCGGCGGCGGCTCCGTGTCGCCCGCCACGTCGGCGACCAACGCGCAGGGCATCGCCAGGGCGCAGTGGACGCTGGGGGGCAGCCTGTCGCCGCAAACGCTGCAGGCGGCCGCGGGGGTGAACATCACCACCACCGTCACGGCCAACGCCGGACTGGGTGGCGCCGCCGCGCTCACCCGGGTGTCGGGCGACGCCCAGACCGGAGTGGTGGGAGCGCCGCTGGCGCAGCCGCTGGTGGTGGAGCTGCGGCAGAACGGCGTGCCGGTCGCGGGGGCGCAGGTGGTGTGGGCTCCGGCGCCGGGGATGGGATCCGCCAGCCCGGCGACCTCCATCACGGACGCGCAGGGACGGGCCAGCACCGCGTGGACGCTGGGGACCGGCGTGGGGACGCAGACGCTGTCGGCCCAGGTGCAGGGCGGCGCCAGCGTGGTGTTCTTCTCCGCGCAGGCCACGGCGGGCGCGCCCGCCAGCCTGGAGCGGGTCGCGCCCCCCGCCGACGCCAATCCGGGGTACGCCGGGGTCGACACGCTCTTTGTCCGGGTCCGCGACGCGCAGGGCAACGTAGCCGCCAACACCACGGTTACCTGGACGGTGGTGAACGGGGGCGGCACCGTGACCGCGCAGTCCGCCACGGGCCCCGACGGCGTGGCCGCGGCGATCTGGCAGCTGGGTTCCCACGACGGCGACCAGGCGGTCACGGCGTCCGTCGCCGGGCTGGACCCGGTGCTCTACCACTGGAACCTGGTCAACTCACGCCCCGCGGCCTCGTTCACCCGGGTAAGCGGCGACGGCCAGACGGCACCGTTCGACGCATACGTGGACAAGCGGCTGGCCGTGCGCCTGACGGACGCGAACGGGAACGGCATCTACAACGCCCCGGTGCAGTGGATCACCCCCGCGGGGCAAATCCAGGTCACCGGCACCACCGACATCGACGGATACAGCTACTACTACCTGGCAAAGGCCGGCACCACGCCCGCCCCCCAGACGTTCACCGCCCATACTCCTGGGATGACGAACCTGGCGTTCACGGTCACCGGAGTGCCGGGGCCCGCCAACGGCGTTCGCATCGGGGCGGACTCGCTGGTCCACGTGCTCTTTGGACAGGGGCATCCCGGGTTCTCGCTCCCCATGGTGATCTACGACGCCGCGGGCAACGCACTGCCGCTGCAGTACTGGGAAACGATGGGATACGTCACGGCCCGGCTGCTGGACAACACGGGCGCCATCGTGCTGGGGATCCACGGCAACAACCTGCGATCGTACGGATACGCGACGCGGGCGTACGGATCGGACCGCATCGAGGTAACGCACAAGTCGAGCGGCATCGCCGACACCGTGACGGTGCACGTCCGCGAGCTTCCCCCGGAGCCCGGGATGCTGATCGGCAACCAGGGCACGATGCCGCACGTGCTGAACGTGGGCGGGACGGCACAGGCACGGGTGTTCTTCACCTGGTTCACCGAAGTCCGGACGGCGCAGCAGGTGACGTGGAGCTCGTCCAACCCGTCGGTCGCCACGGTGAGCGCAACCGGCAACGTGACGGCCGTGGGGCCCGGGGTGGCCGTGATCACGGCGCAGGGGTGGTGGGGCGGCACCGTGCGCGGCTACGTGCTGGTGCCCCGGCCGTAGCCTGCCCGAAACCACGGAGATTGGATGCGTCGGACGTCGGAAACAGGTTCGGAGGATCGTCCCCGCGACACCGGCGCCGCCACCGCGGAGCGCGGCGGCGCGAGGCAGCAGAGAAACGCGGAGATCTCTCAGGCTCAGAGTGTGTTCAAGAATCGACCAGGGACTTCATTTCCTGAGGGAGGCGCCGCTCCGAACCGGCTGCCACAAAGACACCTGGCGCCGACCGAAGGATCTCGCTGGCAGCACCCGGGGGCTGGACCTGTGCCGCCGGGCCTGCCTCGCGATCGCCGAGACGAGATCCTTCGGTCGCGCGTAAGCGGTTGAGTGGATTCACGTTGAGGAGGCGCGCTCCCTCAGGGAATCAAACGTTGGGTTGTCTGAGGATCAGATTCTTGAACACACTCTCAGGCAGTTCTCCGCTTCCTCTGCGTGCCCAATTTTTTTGCGGATCCGGTATGAAGATGAAGTGGCCACGACGCAGCGGCACTACGGCAGGCTCCAGGCGGGGCGCGCGGACGCAGGCGGACGAGGTGGCGCAGGAGCCGGGGCGCATGGGCGCCGCGGTGAACGACAACGAACAGGGGCGGACGGCATGAGGATGATGGCGAGCGCGGCGGCGCTGCTCCTGGGATGGTTCGCCGCGGGATGCAACGGCGAAGTGGTGGGGGGCGGCCAGCGCCCCGCGGCCGTGCTGGTGGTCGCGGGCGATCTGCAGACCGCCACAGTGGGCAAGGAAGTGCCGCAGCCCCTTGTGGTCCGCGTGGTGGACGAGCGCAACCGGCCGGTGAAGGACCAGCTGGTGAACTTTGTCGTCACCGCCGGCGGCGGGTCGGTGTTCGCGGGGTCCGCGAACACCAACGCACAGGGCGAGGCGCGCGAGCGGTGGACGCTGGGCACGGTGGCGGGCGACACGCAGCGGGTGGAGGCCCGCGCGGTGGACCCGGCCACGGGCGAGGCCCTGGTTTTCGCGGTGTTCCGCGCGGTGGGCACGCCGGACGTGCCCGCGGCGGTGGCGGCGGTGGGCGGCTCGTCGCTCACCGGGCTCCCGTCGCTGCCGCTGGCGGACTCGGTCGCCGTGTTCGTGCGCGACGCGTACGGCAACGGGGTGCCGGGGCAGACGGTGGCGTGGACGGTCAAGCAGGGGGGCGGAAGCGTTTCGCCCGCGTCCTCCGTGACCGGAGCGAACGGCGTGGCGCGCACCCGGTGGACGCTGGGGCCGCAGTACGAGGGCGCGCAGGTGCTGGAGGCGGCGGTGGGGCTCACGCTCTCCACCCAGTTCACGGCCAACGCGCAGCTCCCCGCCGACGCCACCCTCGTCAGGGTTTCCGGCGACGCACAGACGGGGACGGTGGGCCACGTGCTGGACCAGCCGCTGGTGGTGCGGGTGCAGCGCGCGGACGGCAGCCCCATCGCGGGGATCCCCGTCACCTTCACCCTTCCCCCGCTCTACGGAAGCATCAGCCCGGCGACGGGCGTGACCGACGCCGACGGACGCGTGTCGGCGCGGTGGACGCTGCCGCAGCACCCGTTCGCAATGCAGGTGACGGCGAGCATCCCCACCGGAGCGAGCGTGACCTTTACCGGCAGCTCGCGGCCGGGCCCGCTGGCGTCGCTGCAGAAGCTGTCGGGCGACGGACAGCGGGGGCGGGCGGGGTCCGTGCTGGCGGACTCGCTGGCGGTGCGGGCGATGGACGTATACGGCAACGCGCTGTCGGGCGTCCAGGTTACCTGGAGCGCGGGGGCGGGCTCCGTGAGCCCGGCGACGGCCGTGACCGGTGCGGACGGCAGGGCCGCCACGGCGTACACCCTGCCCTCCGCCAGCGGCGCCGCGACGGTGCAGGTGTCGGCGGCGGGGGTGCAGCCGGTGTCGTTCACCGCGACGTCCGAAGCCAGCCCCGTGTACATGCGCGTCCTGCAGCCCACGCCCGGCTCGGTGCTTGGCGACAGCGTGCTGGTGGTGGTGGCCATCGACTCGGCCAGCGCGTCCGTCGCCGCGGTGGTGGCGTCGGCGTCGGGGCGCGCGGTAACGCTGGCGCCCGGCGCCACGCCCGGACAGGTCACGGGGACGCTGCGGCTGGCCGGGACGCCCGCGGGGCCCACGGAGTTGCGGGTGCGGGCGGAGACGGTGAACGGCGACACGGCCGTGGTTTCCGTCCCCTTCATCCACGACGCGCCGCCCGCGCTCTCGGTGGCGGCGCCGCTGCGGAACACCGTCGCGCGTCCCTCGCTGCGGCTGGACCTGGACTGCACGGACGACGCGGGGCCGTGCACCTCCGTCTCGGTTCGCGCCTTTGGGGGGGCGGGGGCGGGACAGGAGGTCGCCTCGGGCGGCACGGGCGTGCACGGCACCGTGTCGCTGGCCGCGTACGACGGGCGCCTGGTGGTGCTGCAGTACACGGGCACCGACTCGCGCGGGCAGACGCGGGTGCTGAACGACACCGTCTACGTGGAATCCTCCACGCGGCTTACGGAGATCGCGTCGGCGGGGGCCGACGTGCTCGACGCCGACGCGGACGGCGGACGCGTGCTCTACGCCGACGCCGCGGGATCGGTGTGGATGCGCGCCGGCGCCACGGAAACGCTGCTGGCCGCGGGGGTGGCTCCCCGGGAGGCACGGCTGCATCCGTGGGGCGCCTTCTTTGGCGGCACGCGCGTGTACGACTGGAACCGCGGCACCCTGCACGACCTGGGGACGCTGAACGCGGACCTGGAGGTGGACGGCGCCTGGGCCATCTGGAACGACGGCCCCACCCTGTACCGCCGCAACCTGGACGCGGCGTCCAGCGTGACCGTGCACGGCAACACCATCAACAACCGCAACGACGTCACGGCCGGCGGCGTGGTGGTGTTCGGCACCGGCGCGGCGGCCACGCCGGAGAGCTCGTACGAGATCTTTCGCTACGACGGGTCCGGCACCACGGCGATTACGTCGGACGCGGACGGGGCGTTCTGGAACCTGTACCCCCTCACCGACGGAACGAACGTCATCTTCGTGAAGCGGGACTCGCGGCGATTGGGGGAGTTCGTGACGCTGTGGCGCGACGGCACGGAAACCGTGCTGACCGAGGAGCGGGCCAACACGGTTCCGCGCATTCACTACGACGTGAACGGGGGGTGGGCCGCCTGGATCCGGCCGGACGGGGCAGGCTTGCCACAACAGGTCTACACGCGCGCGCCGGACGGCACGGAGCGCGTGGTCACCGCCTTCGGGCTGAGCAAGGAACTGCGCGCGCTGGGTCCCGACGGCACGGTGGTCTACTCCCAGGGTGGTTGGATGTACGTCATCCGTGCCCCCTACAACACCGCGCCGGTGCAGATCGCGCACGACTTCGGGCGGCAGATCCTGCCGCGCTTCGTGGACGGCCAGCTGCTCTTCTTCCTGGGCCGCACCGTCTTCCGGGTGAACGACTGATACGGCCAGCTGGGCAAGGGGAACAGGACCAGCGGCGGGATGCCCGTGCGGGTACGGTAACCGTGGCTGTGCGGACGGGGCGGCGGGCGGGTTGCGCCCGCCGCTCCGTCGTTTGGACCGGGTTCATGGAGTACCATCCGCGTCACGGCACGACCTTCGGCGTTCAGCACGCGGTTCCTCGATCGTGGAGTGGGCGGACGGTTCTCCGGATCGCGCATCGGGTGGTGCGATCGACGTGCTCGCGTGCGCTTTCGGAGGCTACCCGACGATCCGCATTCCCTTTCAAAAAAATGCGGATGGCTCCCTGCCGCATTCCATCCGCTTCCCGTTCCCGACGCCCTCACAAAAGATCCTGCCTCGCCGACATCCCACATCTGCACCCGACACGTGGGAATCCCGCACCGACAGATCAGAGGAAACGCTACGTAAGACTCTGCTGACTCTGGTAACTCTGCGTGAGCCCAATCCCTGTGTCGCACGCGATGAACGCAGCGGAAACGCCACGTAAACTCCGTTCACTCCGTTGACTCCGTGTGAGCCCCCCTTCGTTTGCCGAAGCCGGACTCAGCCCGGCAGCACGAGCAGCGCGTTCACGCTGCCGACGCCGCCGGGCACCGCGGGCGCGGGAGAGCCGGGCTCCGGAACCAGACCCATCCCCGTCACCAGCAGCTGCGCGCGCTGAACGCCGGATCCGTCGCGCACGGGGAGCAGCGCGTCGGTCGCGGAGAAGGTGCCGCGGCCCTCCGGATTGCACTCCGTATCCGCCTCCAGCGTCCGCCGCAGCGGTGCCAGGTCGGCGGACGCGCGCCATCCCCCGGCATCCACCGCCACGCCGTTGCCCGCCAGCCACAGCCGCAGCGTTGCATCCCCCATCCGCACCGTCACCGTGTCCGCACCGTGCAGCGTCATCTCCTGTAGCGTCCCTCCCGACATCCCGGCCACGCCGCCCTCCCACCGCAGCGTGGCGAACGTGTGCCCGGCGGGCCTGCACCCCCCGCCGCGGATTCCCAAGCGCTCACTGATGCGCCACGCGGCGCTCACCGAGTCCGGCAGCGAGGGGACCACCGCCCGCAGCGCGCCGGCGCCGTGCGCCTCCACAAGGTACGCCGCGCCGGAGTTGATGCGGGCGTAGAGCGCGCTGTCCACCGTCACCGTGTCGGCGGGGAGGCGGCGGGGGTCCACGCGCGCCTCGCGGAATGCGGCGCGCAGCCGGGCCGTCTGGTCGCGGCGGGCAACGGTGGGCGCGCTCCACGGGCCCACGGCGCTGAGCAGAAGCACGGCCGCGAAGGTCGTGGGGACGGTGGCCAGCAGCGGCGGACGGCGGCGGACCAGTCGAACCGTCCCCAGCACCGCCAGCACGCCGATGGCGAACACCGCCGCCACCCGCACGTAGCGAAACTCCGTCCACCCGTACTCCCCCAGCCGCGCCAGCAGCGCCCACGCGGCCAGGGGAACCAGCGGCAGCAGGAGCGCGGGAACGGCACGCACCAGCATCGACAGCCCGCGGTGCTCGTCGTCCGCGTGCACCGGCTCCAGCAGCACGGCACCCACCATGCCGATGAGCCCCGCCGCGATCACCAGCGGCGACAGCAGGTTGCGCGGCAGCTCGCCGGTGATCAGCACGCGGGTGGCGTACGCGTACAGGATCAGCAGGTAGATGATGAGGACGGGCGCGTACAGCCAGCGCCCCAGCCGGCTGACGGGCTCCGGGACGCCGGCCTCCGCGGGCGCGGCGAGCCGATGGATGCCGCCCACGAAGATCCACGTCGCAAAGGCAAAGAACACCGCCCCCGCCAGGTCCGTGTACAGGTGGTCGGGTTTCGAGAGGTCGAAGAGCGAGACCACCGCCGCCACGGCACCCGCCAGCAATCCGAAGAGCGCCACGGAGTACAGCCCGATCCCCACCAGCCGCACCACGACCCGCCACGCGAACGCCCACACCCGCCGCCGGTCGTGCGACTCGCGGGGGAGCGTGGGCGTCAGCAACAGCAGCATCACCGCCGCGGCCGCCAGCAGCAGCCACCGCCACACCTCCGCCTGCCGGTCGTGGTGCAGCGCCGTCGCCCCGAACGTCGCGCAGGCGATGAGGACGGCGGCCGTCCCGCCCCACCGTGCGGCGGCGGAGAGCACGCCGCGCACCCGCAGCACGCTCAGCGCGAACACCAGCGGAAGCGCCAGCGCCACCGACGCAGCCAGCCGGCCGAACTCCTGCTCCGTGAAGCCCTTGCTGCGCACCTGCGTGGAAAGCGCGACGGCCAGCAGCACGCCCAGCGCCACCTCCACCGGCGCGGCCGAAAAAGCGGCGCGCGCGTCGGCGGCGTAGGCGCGCAGGGTGCGAGTCAGCGGGCTGGTCACGGATGGTGCGGCGGAACGGGAAAGGCGGGCGCGGCGGCAGGCCGCGCCCGGAGAGGAGGAATCAGCCGCGGCGGCAGTACTCGGCGATGGTGGAGACCTTTGTCACCGCGACCCGCGTTCCCGGGCGCACCACGTACTCCGACGCGCCGTAGCGGGGTGACCCTGGATGCCAGTTGTACGTGTACCCCAGCCGCGTCCATGGATATCCCAGCCGCTGCCACTCCCCGTCGCCAGAGGCGGGATAGCCGTTGGGCATCTTCCACGAGGCTAACATCTGCTGCGCCATCCACTGCACGTGCCTGGGGTTTACGTTCGGGGAAAACTGGATCGCGCAATCCGGGTTCACCGTGGTGTCGCACAGTGTCGGGGTACCAATGGCGGGGTTGGCCGTGGGGCGGAACATGCTGTCGGCGGGGACGCGCATCTCCATGAAGTACGCCACCGGCTGCGTGGGCTGCAGCCCAAGCAGCTGGCGCAGACGCATCTCCTGCTCCGCCTGTACCCAGTCGTCGCACGAGTCCCGCACCTCGGGGGTCACCGTCACCCAGACGTCGGCCGTGAGCGTGGTGTCGCCCACCGTCCATGGGGCGGACTTGAGCGACACCACGTTCACCATCCCCTCCGCGTCCGCCACGGCCGGCAGCAGGGGCAGTACGTGCCTGGCCTCGTACATCGCCGACTGATACAGCGAGTGTGCATACGCGTCGGCCGCGGACGCCGGCGCGGGCCCGGTGACCGGCGGATTGCCGACACCTGTGCTGCACGCGCCCAGCACCGCCAGCGCGATGCCCATTGACGCGGCGCGCAGCCACTTCTGGAGAGATGAGTTCATGATCGGAGCGGGAAGGTGGATCAAGGATGAAACGCGAAGACACGATTGTGCCGGACGAACACGAACGCAAGAAAGCGCGGGAGCGAGGCCGGGGAAGGCTGGATCAATCCGCGGCCCCGCGGCAACAACTACACGAAATCCGCCCGCGCGGATTGGCGGGCGAGCGATAGTTCACGGGGTCGTGCGCGTAGAGGCATTCTGGTGCGTCCCGCGCGCCGCAGGCTCCGGAAGAGCGATCGAAATCGCGGCAACGACCTCACGCTGTCCGCCTTCGCGGACACCCGCGCCGCCGGCTCCTTGCCGGACGATCTGCCGCCGCAACGCGCCTACCTCCGCGGCTACACCACCCCTCCCCCGAAGTTGGGGGAGGGGTCGCCAGCCGTCGCGAGGAACGAGCGAAAGGCCTGGCGGGGGAGAGGTCCCGAGGGTCGCGCCCCCCGTTCACCCGTTCACCCGTTCACCCGTTCACCCGTTCACCGCCCCGCCTGCTCCGCCGCGATCCACGCCCGCACGTTATCCTCCAGCACCGTCAGCGGCACGGCGCC
Source organism: Longimicrobium sp. (assembly GCF_048594345.1). GTDB lineage: Bacteria > Gemmatimonadota > Gemmatimonadetes > Longimicrobiales > Longimicrobiaceae > Longimicrobium. The sequence continues at coordinate 4,466 of NZ_JBMDXM010000165.1, read as the reverse complement.
GCTCCCCAGCACCACGTCGTGAAAGCGGCGGATGTCGAAGCGGGGGCCCAGCGCGCGCGTGGCTTCGGCGCGCAGCTCGCTGATCTTCATCTGCCCCGTCTTGTACGCCAGCGCCTGGCCGGGCCACGCGATGTAGCGGTCCACCTCGTTGGTGATGTTGAGCACCGTGAGCGCGCTGTTCTCGGCCATGTAGTCGATGGCCTGCTGGCGCGTCCACCCCTTCCAGTGCATCCCCGTGTCCACCACCAGCCGGCACGCGCGCCACATCTCGTACGTCAGCTGGCCAAAGCGGCTGTAGGGGTCGGTGTAGAAGCCCACGTCGTATCCCAGCTGCTCCGCGTACAGCGCCCATCCCTCCACGAACGCCGTAAAGCTGCTGAAGCGCCGGAACGTGGGCAGATCCTCCAGCTCCTGCTGCAGCGCGATCTGCATGTGGTGTCCGGGCACCGCTTCGTGAAACGACAGCGCCTCGATCTCGTACGTGGGGCGGCTGCGCAGGTCGTACGTGTTCACCCAGTACGTGCCCGACCGCGTGCCGTCGCCCGCCGGGCGCGAGTAGTACGCGGTGGTGGTGCGCGGCGCGATGTAGTCGGGGATCCCCTTGATGCCGTACGGCATCCGCGGCAGCCGGGTGAACAGCTTCGGCAGCTCGCCGTCCATCCGCTTGAGCACCAGCGACGTGCGCTCCATCAGCGCCTCGGGGGTGCTTACGTAGAAGCGCGGGTCGGTGCGCAGAAACTGGATGAACTCCGCGAAGCTGCCCGTAAAGCCGGTGGCGCGCATCAGCGAGTCCATCTGCGTGCGGATGCGGGCCACCTCGCGCAGCCCCGTCTCGTGCACCTGGTCGGGCGTTACGTCCAGCGTGGTGTAGCTGCGCACCCGCTGCGCGTAGATGGCGCGCCCGTTGGGCAGCTCCGACGCGCCGATCCCCCGTCGCCCGGCGGGAACGTACTCGCGCTGGATGAACTCCAGAAAGTCGCGGTACCCCGCCACCACGCCCTGCTCGATGGCCTCGCGCCCCGCCGCCGCCAGCCGCGCGCGATCCGCCTCCGGCACCCCCGCGGGAAACTGCGTGAACGGCCTCCACAGCAGGCTCTGCGTGGGATCTGTGACGATGTGGGGCTGAATGGTCTCCTCGATCCCGTTCAGCGACACGGCGGGAAGCACCATCCCCGTGCGGATCCCCTCGCGCATCAGCGCCACGTGCTGCCCCACCCACGGGCGAAAGGCGCGCAGCCGGGCGATGTAGTTCTCGTAGTCTTCGGTGTTGTTCAGCGGAACCTGCTGGCCCAGCTCCGGAAAGTAGGTGTGGAACCCCTCGCGGTTGGTGATGGGGATCAGGTGCAGCCCCAGCTCCACCTCCTCGATCCCCAGCCGCGCCTGCCGGGCGTAGATGTCGTAGTGAATGCGCTCCGACGGCGTCAGCGAGTCGCGGGGAATGGCCTGCAGCCGCGCCAGAAAGCGGCGGTTCTCCTCCGTGCGCCGCGCCACGTCTTCCGGCCCCGCGGCGTCCAGCAGGTGGTTGAAGCGCCGGTCGCCCAGGCTGGTGGCGAAGGTGGGATTCTCGCGCAGGGTCACCTCCCAGTCGTCCGCGAACAGCTGCCGCAGACGCTCGGAAGCGGTCTGCTGGGCCGCCGCGGGCACGGCGGCGAGAAGGGCCAGGATGGGGATCAGTCGCGTGCGCATGGCGAACCAGGAGGGTCGGGAGTGGGGCGATGGGTGGGCTGCGAACGACGGGGTAAGCGTACGCATCCACCCGCGGTGCCGCAACGGCGGTCCGGGCGGAGCGGCGGAGGAGGCGGATTGGGAATACAATCTTTGTCGCATCCTCTCCGCCTGCCGTCTCCAGTGACGCGTCGGACGAGGTTCTGAACGGCCTGGCCGCGCGGCTGCACCGCCTGGTCGCCACCTGGCGCGGAGCCGCGGAGATGAAAAGCGGAGCCGCCGAGATGAAAAGACGAGGACGCGGAGGGTTTTGCCCCTGCGTCCTCGTCGTTTCGGCGGGCCCTGGCCTCGGGCGGTTGAAACCGCGGCTGGAACTTCACGAAGTCCGCATGCGCGGGCTGTAGCCGAGGCCTCGCCGCGCCGTTGAAGCCCCGCGTCGTCTTGCGGGGCTTTCCGCTTTCGTTGCGGCGGCTTCAGCCGCTCAGGCGCAGACCGTCCGAAGCACCCCCGTACTCTCGTACTCTCGTACTCTCGTACTCTCGTACTCTCGTACTCTCGTACTCTCGTACTTTCGTACCTCCGTACCCTCGTACCCTCGTACCCTCGTACCCCCTCACTCCCACTCGATCGTCGCCGGCGGCTTGGACGAGATGTCGTAGCACACGCGGTTGATGCCGGTTACCTCGTTGATGATGCGCGTGGAGATGCGCGCCAGCACGTCGTGGGGGAACGGGAACCAGTCCGCCGTCATCCCGTCGCGGCTGGTGACGGCGCGCAGGGCACACACGTTCTCGTACGTCCGCTCGTCGCCCATCACCCCCACGCTGCGGACGGGGAGCAGGACGGCAAAGGCCTGCCAGATCTGGTCGTACAGGCCAGCGGAGCGAATCTCGTCCAGGTAGATGAGGTCTGCCTGGCGCAGGATGGCCAGCTCCCGCTCGTCCACGGCGCCCAGGACGCGGATGGCCAGGCCGGGGCCGGGAAACGGGTGCCGCCCCACCATCTCCTCCGGCAGCCCCAGCTCGCGCCCCACCTGCCGCACCTCGTCCTTGAACAGCTCGCGCAGCGGCTCGATCAGCGCGAACCGCATGTTCTCCTTCAACCCGCCCACGTTGTGGTGCGTCTTGATGGTGGCGGACGGCCCCTTGACCGATAGCGACTCGATCACGTCCGGGTACAGCGTCCCCTGCACCAGGAACTTCGCGTCGCCCCCGATGCGGTCCGATGCCTCCTCGAACACGTCGATGAAGGTGTTGCCGATGATCTTGCGCTTCTTTTCGGGATCCTCGACGCCCTTCAGCCGCTCCAGGAACAGCGCGGAGGCGTCCTCCACCTCCAGCCGGATGCCCAGGTGCGCGCGAAAGGTGCGCTCCACCGCTTCGCGCTCGCCCTGCCGCAGCAGCCCCGTATCCACGAAGATGCAGGTAAGCTGGTCGCCGATGGCGCGATGGACCAGCGACGCCGCCACCGACGAGTCCACGCCCCCCGACAGGCCGCAGATCACGCGGTCGGTGCCGACGAGCGCGCGGATCTTCTCGATCTCCGTATCGATGTACGACCCCGCCGTCCAGGTGGGCTCGCAGCCGCAGATGCGGAAAAGGAAGTTGCCGATGATGTCGGCGCCGCGGACGGTGTGCGCCACCTCCAGGTGAAACTGCACGCCGTAGATGGGCCGGTCGTCCGCCGCGAACGCCGCCCAGGGCAGCCCCTCGGTGGTCGCCAGCAGGTGGTAGCCCGGAGGCGGCTGCACCACGTGGTCGCCGTGGCTCATCCACACCTGCGTCTGCTCGCCGGGAGTAAATCCATCGAACAGCCCCGTCGCCTCCTTTACCGTCACCTGCGCGCGGCCGTACTCCCGCGTACCGCGTTCCACCACCCCACCCTCCAGGTGGGTGATGAGCTGCATGCCGTAGCACACGCCCAGGATGGGGATGCCCATCCGCAGCAGCTCCGGCTCCGCGGTGGGCACGTCCTCGCCGTAGACGCTGGAGGGACCGCCGGAAAGGATGATGCCCTTGGGCTGCCACTCGCGGATCCACTCCAGCGAGCGCGTGGGCGGCTGAATCTCGCAGTAGACGCGCTCTTCGCGGATGCGCCGCGCGATGAGCTGCGTGAACTGCGAGCCGTAGTCGATGATGAGAATGCGATTGGGATCCACTGCCTGCCGCGCTCCGTCCAGGGGGTGGTCAGAAGCGCGGCAATGTACGCGCGCGCGCCGCACGCGGGAAGATGCGCGGCCGCGGAGGCGGCGATTTCCGCCGCGCGGAGGCCGTGGCGGAGGACGATTCTTCTCCCGTCGAGCCCCTTTTCGGCCTGACCCCGTTGACCCCGCGCGCGATTGCTGTTTTCTTCGTGTGGATGCCGGCCGGGCCTCCCGCCGCGCCCGCTCCGGCGGCCCGCGCGCCGGACCTTCCCGGTGGCGATCGGAGTGTCCGGAAGCGTTCGCGGCGGCACCGTTTCTGCGTCGCCGGTTTGGCGGCGAAAAGGAACGTCCGTCCGCCCGCCGGGCCCGCATCCGCGGCCGCCTTTCCGGCCGACCCAAAGGTCTCCTGCTCAGCCGTGTTCACCCCGCGAAGGGCCTCTCCCGGCCCCTCGCCCGCAGTCGCAGTCTCTCAGCCTTAGTGGGTTCATCATGCTGTCCGTGGGACGCCGTACGCTCGCCCCGTTCCTTGCCTGCGCGATCGTCGCGGGCATCGCCTCGTGTGACTCCATCGAGAAGGAAGCGCGGCGCGCGCTGCGCATGGCCTCGCCGCGCGCGGCCGCGCGGTCGGGGGGCCCCCCGCCCGCACCGGCGCCGGCCC
>NZ_JBMDXM010000164.1:0-76604 GCF_048594345.1 Longimicrobium sp. | reverse complement strand
CCCCACCCGCAAAACCGCCAACTGACCGCAACCCCGCCAGGCACCGCGGCGGCCCATTCCGTTTAATCGGCCGCCGCGGTTAACGGTTTGGGGAGGATGAAGTTGGATGAGATGCGATTACCCGGTCCGCCGGAAGTTCAGCAGCCCCGTGGTGCGTGACGATTCAGAACGATCCGCTCGACGCGCGGAGACCGGAAGCCGTGCAGCAAAGAAGGGAATCGGCATCCCCATTCACTTTTATTGTGCAGAACCACTCCACGTTTTGGTGAACCAACTCACCATTTTGAGGAGACAGGCAGAGGCACGACGGCGTGATGCGGGCGGAATCAGTCATCCTTGTCGCCGTCGTCGTCGCTGAAGAGGGTGCGCAGGGAGCGCTCGCGGTGGTTCAGAAAGTCGTGGGTTACGCGATATGCCTCCGTTTCCTCGTACTCCACCTCCGCAATCCCCTCGTCGCCAAAGCGGTAGATGCGGGCGCCGGGGTACGCCAGCAGGATCGGCGAGTGGGTGGCGATCACCAGCTGCGAGCCACCCCGCACCAGCCGGTGCATCACGGAAAGCAGCGCGAGCTGGCGCAGGGGCGAGAGCGCCGTCTCGGGTTCGTCCATCAGGTAGATGCCGCCGCCGCGCAGCCGGTGGTTCAGCAGCGCCAGCATGGCCTCGCCGTGCGACTGCGCGTGCAGGCTGCGGCCGCCGCCGTAGCGCGCGTTCAGCGGGCGGTACCCCGTCATCACCACCCCGCTGCGCTTCTTTACCTCGCGCGCAATCGCCTCCATCTCCTCGTCCTGCCGGTCGATCTCCGTCGCCAGGTTGAACAGCCCTTCGGTGCGGACAAAGAAGCCGTCCCCCGCGACGCCGCTCCCCGGCAGAAGCTCCACGTGCTCGCTGAGCCCGGAGTGCGACTGGTCCACGGTTGAAAAGCGCAGGTCGTCGGATCCGCCTTCGGGGTTGAAGCCCAGGCGCACGGCGATCGCCTCCAGCACGGTGCTCTTCCCCGTCCCGTTTTCGCCGGCGAAAAAGGTTACGCCCTCCTCCACCAGCCCCAGCTCGTGCAGCCCGCGCACGGCCGGCAGCGAGAACGGATAGCGGCTGAACGAGGGAACCCGCTCCCGCCGCAGCCGCAGCGCGCGAACGAAGGGAATCTCTTTACGGAACATCGGTGAAGCTCCACGACTAGATGGGACCTCGTCGCGCCGGACGGACCGTAAACACGGCGTTCTCGCCCGGCGCGACGCATCAACAGTATCTTCCCCGCGCCCGGCTCGCGACCTGCCCGCGGCCGCCGCACACCTCTTCCATCTTCCGGCCCCGGAACCCTTGATGCCCCTCCATCGCCTGCTCCTGCGTGCCGTGCTCCTGCTTGCCGCGGTTGTCGCCCATCCCCGGGGCGCGGCCGCCCAGCCTGTGCAGATGTGCAGCAACCAGCCGATCCCCACCGGCTACGTGGTCACCGCGACCAGCAGCAGAACCGAGTGTCCCGGCTATTACTCGTCCGGCCCCAACAGCTTTACCATCCGTGTTCCCGGCGACACCGTCAGCGTCTGCACCACGCTCAGCCCCACCTTGCCGGGATACGTGGTCACCCGGCAGACGTCCCGCAGCGAATGCCCAAACTACTACAGCAGCAACGGCAACTCGGCCACCTGGCAGCGCGTGGGTGAGCCGCCGGCCGCGCAGCCCGCGGCGGCGGACGACGAGATCCTGGTGATGGATGCATACGACCGCACCGTGTTTCAGCGGCTGGGGGAGATGGCGGCGTGGCGGCGGCTGGTGATGCCCACGCACCACCCGTGGCTTTCCAAGGCCGCGCACGGCGTCATCACGGGCACTACCGTGACGCTGACCGGCGGAACGCGCTACACGCTGGTGGCCGTGTGCGACCAGGACTGCACCGACCTGGACCTGCGGGTGCTGGACGGCGGCTACCTGCTTGGCGAAGACCGGTCGACGGACGAAACCGCCGTCGTGGAGCTTGCTCCCGCACGTGACGTGCGGCTTACGGTGGAGACGATCATGGCCCAGTGCGCGCAGTCGCCCTGCCACTTTGCCGTGGGCGTGTACGAGACGCCGCGCCCCGGCGCCATCCCGCCCCGCCGCCCGCCCGGCGGCGACGTCCGCGTCACGCCGCGCCCCCGGCCGTGAACGGGTGAACGGGTGGACGGGTGAACGGGTGAATCCCTGAAAGACTGCGTCCAGAAGATCACTGTCATTCTGAGGTCGGCGCCGCGCACAACCGTCTTCACGCTCCAGGGCCATGGCGCCGGCCAAAGAATCTCCGTCGGAAACGGGCGGGGCCCCGCCTCGAAGCCAGACGTAGCCGACGGGATCGTGCGCCGATCGGCGCACAGGCAATTGCGCAAACCCGACAGAACCGTGCGTGCGCCTCGCTCAGCGGGTGTTGAGAGACCTCGGATCGTGCCAGTCATCCTGAGGGAGGCGCCGCTCCATAAACTGCTCATACACACTACCTTGGCGCCGACTGAAGGACCTTGCCGGCAGAAGCGTGAAGGCTGGCTTCATGCCCCCGCATCAAGCCCCACGGTGGCGGAGAGAAGGTCCTTCGGTCGCGCGTAAGCTCTTGTTTTCCTGAAGGTTCCGCGTGACGCTCCCTCAGGATGACTGAGCGCTTCGTACGAAGAACTGAGGTTTCTCAGCACCCTCTCAGCCTCAGAGCGCGCGCCTCAGGCTCAGACTCAGAATGACACCTTCCGCTGGACGTTCGGAATGACAGATGCTGCGCGATGTCGCCTCGTCACCATCATCCGAGTTACAAAAAACCCCGGCCTCTCTCGCGAGAAGCCGGGACTTTTTTTCATCCACCTGAATCGATCACGTCGTGCGAAATGGGAGATTCAGGACGCGGTTCTCCGCGCCTCCGCGCCCTCCGCGTCTCCGCGTGACACCTGCAGTTTTCCCGAAGTTCGGGATCAGGGGTTCAGCCAGTAGCTGACCTTGATCAGGAACACGTCGTCGGGCGCGGAGCCGAACAGGCCGTCGGCGTCGCGGCGCAGGTCAAAGTCGCCAAAGGCCTGGGAGTCGCTGCGGTTCTGCTGCCAGGCCAGGTACAGGGTGCTCCCCGGCCGCCACTCCCACCGCAGCACCGCGTTGCCGCGCAGGCTGCGCAGGTTGAAGTCCGGCTCCACCACCGGGAACGAGACCGCGTTGGGGCCCTGGCCGTTGGGATAGATCTGCCCGTCCACGATCACGCCCACGTCGCTGCCGTACTCCAGGAACTCGAACGTCCCCGCCCGCGCCAACTCCCTGGGCGCGCCAAAGTCGCCCGTGGCAATGAACGGCTGCGCGTACACCTGCAGCGAAAGCGCCGGCGTAAAGGTGTAGTTGAGCCGCGTCTCCAGCGCCACCGACGTCTGGTCCAGCGGAGCGAACACGTAGCGCGCGCCAAACGTCTCCGTCTTGAGCGGGTCAGCCACCCGCATCAGGTACTGCGCCACCGCGTGCGAGCGGCTGATGGAGGGCCCCACCGACACCTCCCAGTGCGGCTGGGGACGCACCGTCACCCCCGCGAACAGCTCGCCCGAGTAGCCGCCCGCCCCGTCGCGCTGGTAATAGGTGCCCAGGTCGCCGATCACCTTCTTGCGCGGGTCCGTCGACACGCCGGCGTTGACGGACGAAAAGCCCACCCGGTGCGCCGCGGGGCCGCCGCGCGTAAGTCGGTCGTCCACCGTGCCGGGAAGCGACGTGTTGAGGTTGAAGTACACGCTCCAGTAGTTGAGCAGCTGCGCGTTCACGCCGGTGAACACGCGGTTGGAGATGTTCTGCCAGCCGTAGTTGTGCTCCACCAGCCCCGAGGCGTACAGGTTGTAGCGGCGCAGCACCTTGCCGGGGCGCGTCTCGTTGTAGCTGCCACCGATCTCGGCGTCGATGCGGTCCGCGCGGCGCTGAAAGCCCAGGTCGCTCACCTCGTACCCGGGGCTGATGGTGTTCAGCCGGCCGTACGCGCTCCACAGCCGCCCCATGCGCCGGTTCACCTGCACCGCCCCCGCAAAGCCGGAAAGCGACGACAGCGCCGAGTCCAGCTGCAGGTGGTCCGCGTCGGGCCGCCCAAAGTAGTGGTACGGCAGACTCTGCGTGCTCAGGATGGACGCACGGTCGCCGCGCACGTGGCTGCCGGCCAGAAAGCCGGTCAGCGTCCAGTTGCGCTCGTCCCACTGGTGCGAGATGTCCACGCCGCCCGTGTAGGCGGCCGAGCGCAGCGACGATTGCAGTGCGTCGGTGTCCAGGTTGCGGTTCACCGCGCCCACAAAGCCGCCGATCGCCGTCTGCCCCGCGCGCGTCTCGCGCCGCGCGCGGCCCACGAAAAAGTTGGTCAGCGGCTCGGCCGTCAGCGTCTGGTTCTCCGTCTCTCCGGGCAGGCGAAAGCGCGCCTCCTCGCGCCGCGTCACCGCGTCCAGCACGCCGATGGACCAGCCGCCCTGCGTGCGCCCGGACAGCTTCATCGCCCCCAGGATGCGCGTGGTGCTGGACACGTCATACGCGTCGGCGGCGGGCACGATCGTGGGCGTGCGGCCAATGCGGCGCGAGTAAAATGCCAGGTTGGTCCCGTCGCCGCCAAAGCGGAAGATCTCCGCGCCCTCCACAAAGAAAGGGCGGCGCTCGTCGTACTGCGTTTCAAACGCCGTAAGGTTCACCACCGCCGGGTCCACCTCCACCTGGCCAAAGTCCGGGTTCACGGTGGCGTCCAGCGTCATGTTGCTGCTCAGGCGGTACTTGAGGTCCACCCCCACGTCCATCCCGTACTCGCGGTCTTCGCGAAACGGGTTGGCGCCGCGCTCCACGTTCTCCGCCCGGCTCACCGCGTACGGCAGCACCTCCAGCCGCTTGCCGGTCGGAATGCGCTCCAGCCCGGCCAGGTGGCCAAAGCGGGGGATGCCGCCCGGCTGGTCGCGCGGGGTGAACGACCAGACCGAGAACTCCTGGTTGCGGGCGATCTGCCGCTCCACCTGCATTCCCCACGTCTGCACCGGCGCCGCGCTGAACCGCAGCTGGCTGAAGGGGATGCGGATCTCCGCCACCCAGCCGCTGTCGCTCACCGACGTTTCCGCCTCCCACACCGGGTCCCACGAGTCGTCCTCGCCGCCGTCGCCGTCGCGCGTCTGGTCGCGCCGCACACCCGCCGGGTTCACCTCGAAGCCCACGGCCGTGCGGTGGTCGTGGTTGCTGTCCAGAATGACCGTAAGCCAGTCCGACGCCGACATGCTCATGTCGCGCCGCCCCAGCCGCGACCGCACCGGCTGCCGGTCGTACAGCCGCGCGCCGATGTACAGCGCGCCGTCGTCGTACAGAATGCGGACGTCGGTGCGCTCGGTGGCGGGCTGCCCCTCCTGCGGGTCCAGCTGCCGGAACTCGGTGATGGGCGTAGCCGCCTGCCACGCCGCGTCGTCCAGCACGCCGTCGATGCGGATGGGCTGCGTGGTGCGCGTGGCGGCGGCCTGGGGCGGCTCGGGGGTCGCCGTGCGGGGGGCGGCCGCGGTCTGCTGCGCGGCGGCGGGGGCGGCGGTACACGCCAGGAGAAGGGATACGGCGATACGCTTCATGAGGAGGTACGGCTGAAAGGCGGGTGAAAGCCGGCGGTTTGAGGTGGGGACGTGCATGAGATGCACGGAACGCCCAAAAGGTTTGTCGCGTGGACGTGACGGGCACGGATGCCGGCGGGACAGGCACATCTGCGCCCGCGAATGTGTCGAGCCAGAAGGGGAGATAGCTCCGCACGCACTGCTAAATTGCCAGCAGATGCTAGTGTACTAGCACCTGCAAACTTCGTCAAGCTTTCTCCCTTCGCGGCCCGCTCTGCCGTTCGAGAGAAACCGGGGATCGCCCGCCGGCTGTCCCGCGTTGCGTTTACGCGCCTGACAGGCCATTCATGTCGATGAGGATGCGCGCGTTCGATCTGCAACCACAAGCGTGATGAGCCAGCCCGTCTTTATCTCCTACGCCCGCGACGCCAGCCGCGACAAGGCCCAGGCGCTCCACCACGCGCTCGGCGGACGTACGGCGTTCCTCGACACGGCGGACATCGCGCCGGGCGAGCGCTTTCCCGAGGCGCTGGTGGACGCGCTGTTCTCTGCGCGCGTCGTCGTGATCTTCGCCGAGCCACAGTACTTCACGCGCTGGTACTGCCTGCTGGAGTTCCGCATCGCCCGCACCCCCTTCCTGCGCGCCGCGGAGCGCCCTGGCGCCACGCCGCAGGAAAAGGCCGACGCGCTCCGCGGCCTGGTGGTCGCCATGCCCCCGCGCGGCGTGGACCCGATGATGGAGCGCTTCCCGCCGCTGGTGCGCGCCCGCAACTGGCCTGCGGTGGAAGACATCGATGCCATCGCCGCGCTCGTGGAAGCCGAGTTGGCTGCGAACCCGCCCACCCTCCGCGAGCGCTACGCCTCCGTTGCCGATGCGGACGCCGCGCGCTCGTTCCTGCTCGAAGCCACACGCCTCCCCCCGCCGATGCGGATCGGCAACCTGCCCTTCGTCCCGCAGGTTGGCCTCGCCCCGACCATCGGCGACGCCTTCGTCGGCCGCGCCGACGACCTGTGGCGCATCCACGATCTGCTCTGGACCGAGCGCGGCGACCCCGCCACCGCCGCCGGCCTCCCTGGCTCCATCGAGGCGATCGGCGGGTTCGGGAAGACGCGCCTGGCGCTGGAGTACCTGTACCGCTTCGGCCCCCGCCACTTCCGCGGCGGCCTCTTCTGGATCAATGCCGAAAGCGACCCCGAGCTTCAGCTCTACGATGTCCTCCAGGCGCTGAACCCGAGCGCCCCCGCGATCGAGCAAATCCGTCAGGTACCCGGCGGCGTCCCGGCCGCCGTCGCCCGCGCCATCCGCTCTCGCCCGGACGACGCCCCCACGCCGCTGTTCATCATCGACAACGTCCCGGAGCCTCAGCCCGGCGAGCCTCCGAAGCCGCTCGACACGTGGTGCCCCGTCCTCAGCGACGTTCCGGTGCTGACGACCTCGCGCACCCGCGTCGCTCTCGGCGGCGGCAGCGTCGTCGCGCTCCCCGTCGACACCCTGGACCCCGCCTCCGCGGTCGAGTTGCTTACGACGGAAGTTCGGCGAGATGCACTTGAAGACGCCGACTGGCAGCACATCGCCGAATGGGTCGGCCACCTTCCGCTGGCGCTTGAGGTCCTGAATCGCGTTCTTCGCTCTGGCGAGATAACGCCCGCCGCGCTCCTTGAGCTTAGCCATAAGCAGCGGCCGAGCGCCGCCGTCGATGCAGCGATGGAGTCTATTCGCCACGTCGTACCGGCAGGTGCTCTGCGCGGCATCACCGAAGCGTTCTCCACGTCCTACAACCTGCTGACGCCGGAAGAGCAGTACGCTGCGCGCCTGATCGCCTGGATGGCGCCTGCGCCGGTCCCCACGTTCGTAATCGGTGCCCTCGGACCTGAGATCTTCGCTCCGGGGATTCGCGCCAAACTCCTCAATCGCTCCTTCGTGGCGGAGGTGCGTGACGGCTCCGCTGTGTACTATGGAGCGATGCACCGCGTCTTGGGAGATTTCACCCGCGCACAATCCATAGCGCCAGCAGAGGAGGTTGAGGTCATCCCAGCGCTTTTGACGGGGCTCATGGAAGCCGCGCAAGGACAGGGCGGAGAGGGCTCGGCCGTGGTTCGCGAATGTGGTCCACTCGCTTCAGCCGTTTTTGCCAATTGGGCTGCGGAGCTCACCGATGGAGATGGCTTCTCCCAAGCACGGGTTTTCGCCAACCATGCGGGCACCATTCTGTGGCAATACGGCCATCCGGTTCTCGCACGTGACATCTTCGCATCAGTGGCTTTCGCGTCCACAGTACGGCTTGGGGAGGAGCATCCGCATACGCTGACAGCGATGAACAATCTGGCTATAACGCGGGATGCCCATGGGGATCATGCGGGAGCGCAAGAGCTAAAGGAGCGGGTGCTGGAAGCGAGGCAGCGCATTCTCGGAGAGGAGCACCCGAATACGCTAACCGCAATGAGTAACCTAGCTTCCACGCGGAGAGCTCGTGGGGATCTTGCCGGAGCGCAGGAGCTACAGGAGCGGGTGCTGGGCGCGAGGTGGCGCATCCTCGGGGAGGAGCACCCGGATACGCTGACCGCAATGGGCAACTTGGCTTCCACGCGAAGCGACCGTGGGGACCGTGCCGGAGCGCAGGATCTAGAGGAGCGGGTGCTGGAGGCGATGCGTCGCCTCCTCGGACAGGAGCACCCACATACGCTGACTGCGATGGGCAATCTGGCTCTCACGCGGAGCTACCGTGGGGATCATGCAGGAGCGCAGAAGCTACAAGAGCAAGGGCTGGAGGCGAGCCGGCGCATCTTTGGGGAGGAGCATCCGGCTACGCTGATCGCGATGAGCAACCTGGCTGCCACGCGGCGAATCCGCGGGGATTATACAAGAGCGCAGGAGCTACAGGAGCGGGTGCTGGAGGTGAGGCGGCGCATCGTCGGAGAGGAGCACCCGGCTACGCTGACTGCGATGAGCAACCTGGCGGCTACGCGGAGCAGCTGTGGGGATCATGCGGGAGCGCAAGAGCTACAAGAGCGCGTGCTGGAAGTGAGCCTGCGCATCCTCGGGAAGGAGCACCCGGCAACGCTAGCCTCGATGAATAACCTGGCCTCGACGTGGAGAGAGCGTGGGGATCATGCGGGAGCGCAGGAGCTACAGGAGCGGGTGCTGGAGGCGATGCGGCGCATCCTCGGGGAGGAGCACCCGACTACAATGAGCGCGATGAACAACTTAGCTCTCACACTAAGCGAGCGTGGGGATCATGCCGGAGCGCAGGAGCTACAAGAGCAAGGGGTGGCGACGATACGGCGGATCCTCGGGGAGGAGCACCCGGATACGATGATCGCGATGAATAACCTGGCTCTCACGGTGAGTGCCCGTGGGGATCATGCGAGAGCGCAGGAGCTACAGGAGCGTGTGCTGGAAGCGAGGCGGCGCATCCTCGGGGAGGAGCACCCGGATACGATGATTGCAATGAGCAACCTAGCTTCCACGCTGAGCACCCGTGGAGATCATGCGAGAGCGCAGGAGCTACAGGAGCGTGTGCTGGAAGTGATGCGGAGACGGTTCGGCCGAGAGGATCCGCAGACGACGCTTGCCGGTTGGCGGTTGTTGGAGACTTATATCGCCACGGAAGATTCGGGTTCAGCCGATGGTCTGGCTCGCGAAGACTTGTACTGGCTTCTGGACCGAAATCCGGCAGCCTTAACTAAGTGGCAGCGGCAGATGCAAGCCGAGTTGCGGGCATTCGTCAATCAGGTCGACCACTCCACTGATCAGGCGTGAGGGTGAGCGAGCACGTTGCCGTGTGACGCTCGCTCAAACATGCGCCGACCAACCCTCGTGGGCCAGCGGCGCCGCATCCACCTTCGCGACCAGTTCCACCCGCACCCGCACCCCGTTCAACGCCGCGTTGCCGGTGAGGGCGTCTAGAAACCGGTCGTCGGTCACGTCGTTGGCGCTGGCGCCGGGGTGGGCGGCGGCGACGGTCGTGCCGATGCCCGCGCGGCCGTGGCCGAATCCGTGGGGTAGGCTCACTACGCCAGGCATTACCTCATCACTCAGCGCCGCGGGAACCACCACGCTTCCGACGGATGAGCTGAGGCGCACGGACGCGCCTTCCGCGACCCCTCGCGCCGCCGCGTCGGCGGGGTGCAGCAGCAGGGTGCAGCGGTCGCGGCCCTTCATCAGCCGCGGATAGTTGTGCATCCACGAGTTGTTGCTGCGCAGCTGCCGCCTCCCGATCAACAGCAGGTCAAACGCGCCCTCCGCCGCCGTCCGCGCCTGCGTCTCCGCATCCAGCAGCCGCGCGCGCAGGCGGGCGACGTCGGCCAGCAGGGGCGCGGGGGCCGCGTGGATCTTTCCGTCCTTGGTAAAAAGGCGCGCGGGGAGCATCGGCTTCAGCGGGCCCAGGTCGATGCCGTGCGGATGCTTCCGCAGCCGGCGCAGCGAAAGCCCGCGCCCAAACGGCTTGAATCCTGAGCCGTACGGGCCGGTGCGCAGCCCCAGGTCCAGCATCCCGTGCGGCCGCAGCCGGCTGAGCGCCGCGTGCTTCAGCCGGGCCTTTGCCCCGCGCTCCAGCCGCTGCTGCAAGCCCAGAAAGATCTCCCAGTCCTGCAGCGCGCCCGGCGCGGCGGTGAACACCGCAGGCGAAAAACGGGCGACGTTGCGCACCGAGAGCAGGTAGAACACCAGGTCGTAGTGATCGTGCTCCAGCGGCCCGGTGGGCGGCAGGATGAGGTGCGCGTGGCGGGTGGTCTCGTTCAGGTAGAAATCCACCGAAACCATGAACTCCAGCCCGGCCAGCGCGCGATCCAGCTGCGCGCCGTTGGGCGTGGAAAGCACCGGGTTGCCGGCCGACGTCACCAGCGCGCGCACCTGACCCTTGCCGGGCGTCAGGATCTCCTCCGCCAATGTGGCCACCGGCAGCTCTCCGCCAAACTCCGGCAGCCCGCGCACCCGGCTGCGGAACCGCCCGTGGCTGCCGCGCCCCGTCCGCTTCAGCACGTCCACCGCGGGGAGCGTGAACATCGCGCCGCCCGGCCGGTCCAGGTTGTCGGTGACCAGGTTCAGCAGGTTGATCAGCCAGTGCGCCAGCCCGCCGAACTCCTGCGTGCTCACCCCGCAGCGCCCGTAGCACACCGCGCTGGGCGCCGCCGCAAAGGCGCGCGCCAGGGTCCGGATCTCCTCCGCCGCGATCCCCGTCACCCCCGCCGCGCGCTCCGGCGGGAAGTCCGCGGCAACGGCACGCGCCGCATCCAGTTCCTCCGTAAACGCCGCCAGCCGCCCCGGCTTCTCCAGCCCCTCCGCGAAGATCACGTGCAGCAACGCCAGCAGGAGCAGCGCGTCGGTGCCGGGGCGAATGAAGTGATGCCGGTCCGCCAGCGCCGCCGTCTCCGTCCGCCGCGGATCGATGACGACCACGGTGCCGCCGCGCCGGCGGATGGCCTTGATGCGTCCCGCCGCGTCCGGCGCCGACATCAGGCTGCCGTTGCTGACCGCCGGGTTGGCGCCCAGCACCAGGAAGAAGTCGGTGCGGTCCAGGTCGGGAATGGGAATGAGCAGCTGGTGGCCGAACATGGAGTACGCCGCCAGGTGGTGCGGCAGCTGGTCCACCGACGTGGCCGAGAACCGGTTCCGCGTCCCCAGCGCGCGGATGAAGCCGGGGGCGTACAGCAGGCTGCCGTAGTTGTGCACCGTGGGATTGCCCTGGTACACCGCCACGGCGTCGCGGCCGTGCGCGCGCTGCACCGCCCGCAGCCACTCCGCCACCTCGTCCAGCGCCTCGTCCCACCCGACCGGCTGCCAGCCCTCCGCCGTGCGCCGCATCGGCTGGCGCAGGCGGTCGGGATCCGCGTGCACGTCGCCCAGCGCCACGCCCTTGGGGCAGATGTGCCCGCGGCTGAACGGGTCGTCCGCGTCCCCACGCGTGGAAACCACCCGCCCGCCGTCCGTCTCCAGGACCAGGCCGCACATGGCTTCGCAGAGCGTGCAGGTGCGGTAGTGGGTAGTGGTCATTGCAGGATGGGGAGTGCCGGACGAATGAGGATGCGGGCGGCTGCCGGACCGTCGAACAGGCTCGCCAGATGCGCCGCATCCGCAAGGTCAGCCGGATGTGTTCGCGGCGCAAGCGCCGGCACCGGACAGCAGGGGAGCGTGAGGGGAACCTGCGGACACGAAAAAGCCCCGGCTTCTCGCGAAGAGAAGCCGGGGCTTTTTCATCATGATACATCGCACAACGGAGGCGGAGGGACTCGAACCCCCAAAGGCTTGCGCCCGCCGCATTTCGAGTGCGGTGCCTTACCAGTTAGACTACGCCTCCAACGATCTTTCCGACACACAGGTCGGGACGGCCGGATTTGAACCGGCGACCCCTCGCTCCCGAAGCGAGTGCTCTACCGGGCTGAGCCACGTCCCGAGGTACTACCCAACATGGAGCGGACCGGGTGGGATTCGAACCCACGAGGGCTTTTGACCCCACACGATTTCCAATCGTGCTCCTTAAGCCGCTCGGACACCGGTCCAAGACGGAGCGGAGAGGGCGGGATTCGAACCCGCGTCTGCCTTTTGGGCAGGACGGTTTAGCAAACCGTTGGTTTTAGCCACTCACCCACCTCTCCAAACCGGATCGCACGCGGCAGCCCACCGCGTACGCCCCTTCCATTGCCCCCCCAGGGATCGAACCTGGACTTTCCTGAGTCAGAGTCAGGCGTGTTGCCAATTACACCAGAGGGCACCAACCCGAATTTTCAAAAACTCTAGAGCGGGAGACGGGGTTCGAACCCGCGACCCTCAGCTTGGGAAGCTGATGCTCTGCCAACTGAGCTACTCCCGCGCTCCGGACCGGCAAATCTAACGCGACCGCCGCCGTTTGACCAGAGCCACCGGTCGGATTTGAACCGACGACCGCTCGATTACGAATCGAGTGCTCTACCCCTGAGCTACGGTGGCGTCACGGCTTGTGAAAGTGGAGACGAGGGGAATCGAACCCCTGACCTCTGCAGTGCGATTGCAGCGCTCTCCCAACTGAGCTACGTCCCCAGGACCTTACGCAGTGAGCGGTACAAGACTCGAACTTGTGACCTCCACGATGTCAACGTGGCGCTCTAACCAACTGAGCTAACCGCCCATGTCGCGAGTGGTGGGGGTAGGATTCGAACCTACGTAGGCATTACGCCGGCAGATTTACAGTCTGCTCCATTTGGCCGCTCTGGTACCCCACCAACAGTGGAGCCGAGGGGAATCGAACCCCTGACCTCTTGAATGCCATTCAAGCGCTCTCCCAACTGAGCTACGGCCCCAGACGCCGCGTTTCCGCGGCCATCACCACCCGAATTTTCAAAACCTGCCGCGAATCATCTTCGCAAGCGGGGCCGACGGGACTCGAACCCGCGACCTCCGGAGTGACAGTCCGGCACTCTAACCGACTGAGCTACGGCCCCTTGGTGCGCACTTCACTTGTACCCCGCAGTCGCGCCTGCGGCACACAGAGCGGGCAACCGGGCTCGAACCGGCGACCTCAACCTTGGCAAGGTTGCGCTCTACCAACTGAGCTATGCCCGCGTCACACTGTCCAGCCCTGCACCGAACGCTCCCACGGGGAATCGAACCCCGCTCTCCACCTTGAAAGGGTAGCGTCCTAACCGATAGACGATGGGAGCTTCCTCATCAAGCTCGCGATGGGACTCGAACCCATGACCTCTTCCTTACCAAGGAAGTGCTCTGCCGGCTGAGCTACGCGAGCACCGCCTCAATCTTTCCGGCGATCCCGTCTTTCAAAGTTCCGCCCGACGCGAGCCGCGTCATTCGGAGCAGGCCAGGAGGGAATCGAACCCCCAACCGCCGGTTTTGGAGACCGGTGCTCTACCAATTGAGCTACTGACCTACACTTCACAAGGTGGCCAGGGAGGGAATCGAACCCCCGACACCACGATTTTCAGTCGTGTGCTCTACCAACTGAGCTACCTGGCCCCAACTCCGGCTCCCCCAACAAAAAGCCGCCCGGCTCAGGCGGCGGGGGGACGAGCATAGCGGGGGCGGGATTCGAACCCGCGACCTTCGGGTTATGAGCCCGACGAGCTACCAGGCTGCTCCACCCCGCGACAAGGACGCTGAATGTAATCGGGTCGGTTCCATCCGTCAACCCCTGCGCGCAGCTTGCTTCGCGCCCCCCGGAACCGCCCCCGCCACGCGCATCCACCGTGGCGAGCGCACTAAGATATCCGGATCTTCCATTCTTTCAAGCCCTTGACACAAATTTCCAATCCCGTTACAGGGCTGCGCCGTTGCCGCCGCGCCGCGCCCAGGGCTATCCTCCGTGCCGGGCGCCACGCGTGTATCGTCCATCCCCTCCCCTCACCCCATGCAGGATCCCTCGCCGCCGTACGTCCCGCTGCGCGCGTCCACGGACGCGCAGCCGTGGCGCGCCGACGAGCCGCTGCACCCGCATTGCACCTTCGCCTCCACCCGGCACGGCTACCTGGCGGAGGGGCGCGTGGAGACGTGCGAACGCGCCGAGCTGGTGTCGCGCCTGGCGAAGTACCCGGCGACGGAAGGCGTGTACGTCCCCGGCACCGTGGGTTTGTCGCGCCCGGAGAACGTTCCCGGGCTGCTGGACGAGTACCGCCGCGAGTCGGTTCGCGTCGCACGGCGCAGCGCCCTGTGGACCGGCCTGTTCGCGGCGGCCGGCGTGGGCGTGCTGGAGTGGGCGATGGCGCGCTGGAACACGGGCGTGCGCAGTCTGCCGGGGCTGATGGCCGCGTTCAGCCTGGCGTACCTGGGGTTGGCCCTGCACGGCGTTCGCGCGGCGGCGCGGGTGCGGGCGGACGTGTTCATCCACGCCCGGCAGGCGCGGCGGCACTGGGAGTGGGCCAGGGACCAGCCCGGGTACTTTACATGGGCGCTGGCCGTGCCGCTGTGCATCGTCTACCTCTTCACCATGATGGACGAGGCCATCCCGCGGGCGGCGCTGGTCAAGCCGGCGGTGTGGGACGGCGAGGCGTGGCGGATGCTCACCGGGCCCATGCTGCACGGGGGCCTGTACCACGTGTGGATGAACGTTGCCGCGCTGCTGGTGCTGGGGCGGATGGTGGAAGCACACACCACGCGATTTCACCTCGCCGCCGTCTTTCTCTGCCCCGTAGTCGGCGGGAGTGCGCTGAGCGTGCTGCTGAGCCCACGCACCTCGGTGGGCGCGTCGGGCGGGGTGATGCGGCTGATCGGGTTCCTGTGGATGATGGCCCGTCTGCGCCCCCGCCAGCTTCCGGACGACTTTGGCGGGCGGATGAACTACGCCATCGGCGCCACGGCGCTGCTGGGGGTGCTGGGGTTCGAGTTCATCGACAACTGGGCGCACCTGGGCGGGCTGCTGGCCGGCGCTGGGATTGGCTGGCTGCTGCTGCGCGATGGGCCGTGGGAGCGTCGCGAGGGCTGGCTCGTCGCCGTCGGCGGGACGATGTCGCTGATCATTCTCTGGGGCGCGATGGTCGGCGCCGTGGCCATGGCCTGGACCCGGTGACGCGGAGGATGACGCGCTCCGCATCGTCCCCATCCACCCTGCGTGGCGCCCTCGTGCGTCTCGCCCTCGTCTTCGCGGCGCTCGTTCTCCCCGGCGCCGGCCACGCGCAGGTGGAGATCGCGATCGACAACGACCTGCTGGGGCTGCGCGGCGCGGACGATCCGCCGCCGGACTACGAGTACACGCACGGCCTCTCCGTATCGTGGGATGCAGCGCGCTCGGAGATTGACGCCAGCCGCGGCGTGCGGTGGGAGGTGGGCCAGCGCATCTACACGCCCCGCCGCGACGCCGCGGAGCCCATTCCCGGCGAGCGGCCGTACGCCGGCTGGCTCTACGGCGCGTGGGAGCGGATGACGACGTCCGCGCGGTCGCGGGCGCGGCTGCGGGTGGAGGCCGGCGTCACCGGGCCGCCGTCGCTGGCGGAGCCGGTGCAGAACGCCTTTCACCGCCTCGCCGGCTACCAGGCGCAGCTCGGCTGGAAGCACCAGCTTGGCTTCGAGCCCGGCATCATCGTCTCCTACGGACGCGAAAGCCGGGTGCTCGCGATCGGCGGCGGGGGCGCGGCGCGGGTGGAGGTGCTGCCGTCCTGGGCGGTGCGCGCGGGGAACGTGCGTACGGGGGCGGAGGCCGGCGTGCGGGCCCGCCTGGGCTGGGGCGCGGGGGACGCGTGGACGGGCGCGGGTGCGGCGCGGGGCGTCAGCGGCTGGGTGGAGGCGGGCGCGCGGCAGGAGGCGGTGCTGCGCGACCTGTTCATCGACGGAAACACCTTCGCGGCGCGTGATTCCGGGCTGAACCGGCGGACGTGGGTGGCGCAGGGCGAGGCGGCGTTCGGCATCCGCTACCGCCGGACGGAGCTGGAGTATCGATTCGTCCTGCGCGGCCGCGAGTACGAGACGCAAACGAAGCCGCACCCGTACGGCTCCGTCCGCGTCCGCATCCATCGCTGACCGCTCAGTTCAGAAAGCGGCCTTCTTCCGTCAGCTGGCGGAGCAGGGCGCCGCGCTCGTTCTCGGCGAAGGCCAGGCGGCGCGTCTCGGGGGTGGCGGGGCGGCGGGCGCCGCACGTGTCGCAGGCCAGGAATCGCTCATCCCACATCCACTCCTCCGCCCACACGCCCGTGCAGTCGGCGCGGACGTGGCGCGGCGGTTCGGCCGCGGGGGCCTGGGCCGGCTCCTGCACCTCCAGCGTGGGCTCAAAGTGGCAGGCCAGGCAGGGCACCGTGTGCGGCAGGCTGATGCGCTCCCCCAGTGACATCCGCAAATGCCCCCCGCAGCGCGGGCACTGGCCTACGAACCAGCGCACGCGGTAGCGCCCCGTCCAGAACAGGTGCGCCAGGTAGCCGCCCGCGCACAGGCACAGCACGGGAAACGGATAGTGCGGGGGGATGATGAAGCTGAAAGGCGCGATGCCCCAGAAGAGGGCGATGGAAAGAATGGCCTTGAACGCGCGCCCCGGGACCGGCTGGTACACCAGGCCTACCCGCGCCGGAGCGGGCGGGTAGGCGGTCAGGACCATCTGTACCGGCGGGGCCTCGGTGGTCGCGTTCATCGTCCCTCCGCGTGCATCGCGCTTCCCTGCAAAATACATGTCCCGCACGCCGCGCTCCAGCCCCCCGGATGCACCGACGATGATGCACGTCACAGCTTATGATGGCGACGAGCGATCTGCGACGGGATCGGCGCGCACCCCCGCCAGGAGCGAATGAATTCGCCGCTGGAAAATCGCAAAGTCCGCCTCCGCGGACTGTAGCCGCGGGTTGGCGACGGTGCGAAGAGCCACGAGCATCAGACGGTAGATTCCTCAGTCGCGCCGGGATCTGGACGAAGACGGTTCTGCACGGCACTCCTTAAGAATGACACCATGGGGCGCGTTGGATGCGCCGGAGCCGCCGTCATGCTCGGACCCGGCGGCCACGAGCAGGTGAAGCCCCGCCGGGCGAGCTCCGCGAGCCCAGGGCGGGGCTTATGGCATTTACAGCCTGCGGCTTTAGCCGCCGGCGGGCGGGACGGGGTGCTGGGGTACGGGCGCCAGGACGCCTGATGGGACGGGTCTCCGCAGATTTACCTGTCGATAATCCGCCCTCACTATGAATCCGCCCGCAACGAAACGAGCCCCGACCCGGACGGATCCGGATCGGGGCTCGTCGTCATCCACCGTCGTACGGCCGCACTCAGCCGACGACCAGGTTGAGCAGGCGGTCGGGGACAAAGATCGTCTTGCGCACCTGCTTGCCCTCAATCCAACGCTGCACGTGCTCGTCCGCCAGCGCCGCGTCGCGCGCCTCGGCCTCGGCGATGCCGCGGGCCATCTCCATCCGCGCGCGCACCTTGCCGTTCACCTGCACCACGAACTCCACCGTGTCGGCCACGGCCTTTTCGGCGTCGAACGTGGGCCAGCGGGCCTCCACAAAGATGGATTCGGCGTGGCCCAGCCGCTCCCACAGCTCCTCGGCCAGGTGCGGCGCGAACGGAGCCACCAGCCGCACCAGCGGCTCCACCGCGGCCCGCTCCGGCGTGCGTCCGCCGGCGCGCACCACGTTCAGGTACTCCATCATCGCCGCGATGGCGGTGTTGTAGCTCAGAACCTCCAGGTCCTCCGTCACCTTCTTGATCGTCGCGTGCATCTTCTGCTCGACCGCCGCCTCCAGGGGTCGGTCCACCGACGACAGCACGGAATCCCACACACGCGACAGGAAGTTGTACGGACCGCTGATGCCGCTGTCGCGAAAGTCGCCGCCCTCCTGGTACGGGCCCAGGAACATCAGGTAGGTGCGGATGGTGTCCGCGCCCCAGTCCGCGATGTACTCGTCGGGCACCACCACGTTGCCGCGCGACTTGGACATCTTGGAGCCTTCCTTGACGATCAGCCCGTGCGCCCGAAAGCGGGTGAATGGCTCCTCGAAGTGGATGTGCCCCATGTCGTGCAGCGCCATGGTGACGAAGCGCGCGTACAGCAGGTGCATCACCGCGTGCTCGTTGCCGCCGATGTAGCTGTCGACGGGCAGCCACTTCTTCGTGATCTGCGGATCGAACGGCAGCGCGTCGTGGTCCGTGGACGGGTAGCGCAGAAAGTACCAGGCGCTGTCCAGGAAGGTGTCGCTCACGTCCGTCTCGCGCCGCGCCTGCCCGCCGCACGAGGGGCAGGTGGTGCGGTACCACTCCTCGTGCCGCGCCAGCGGCGAGATGCCGGATGCATCGGGCTTGTAGTCGGCGATGAACGGCAGCTCCACCGGCAGCTGGTCCTCGGGCACGGGGACGATGCCGCACGCGTCGCAGTACAGGATGGGGATGGGCGGGCCCCAGTACCGCTGCCGGCTGATGGTCCAGTCGTGCAGGCGGTAGTTGATGCGCTGCTCGCCCAGCCCCATCCCCGCCAGCCACTCGGTGACCACGCGCTTGGACTCCGCGACCTCCATCCCGTCGAACTCGCCGCTGTTCACCAGCCGCCCGGCGCCGGTGTACGCCTCCGCCAGCGGCGCGTCCGCATCCTCGCCCTCACCCGCCACCACGCGGACGATGGGCAGCCCGAACGCCTGCGCGAACTCGAAGTCGCGCTCGTCGTGGCCGGGGACCGCCATGATGGCGCCGGTGCCGTACTCCATCAGCACGTAATCGGCGATCCAGACGGGGATCTCCTGCCTGGTGGCCGGATTGACGGCGTACCCACCCGTCCACACGCCGGTCTTGGTCTTGTCCGTCTTTTTACGCGTCACCAAATCCTGCGCCGACGCCTGGCGGCGGTACTCGTCGACCGACGCACGCTGCTCGTCCGTGGTGATCTGCGCCACCAGCGGGTGCTCGGGCGCCAGCACCATATACGTGGCGCCGAACACGGTGTCGGGCCGCGTGGTGAACACGCGGATCACCGGCTTTTCCGCCTGGATCTCGGCGGACGCGTGCCGGTCGTCCGCCACCTTCGGTCGGGCGATGGGGAACTGCAGCTCGGCGCCCTCGCTGCGGCCGATCCAGTTCTCCTGCGCCTTGCGCGTGGTGTCGGACCAGTCCAGCGTCTTCAGGTTCTCCAGCAGCCGTCCGGCGTAGTTGGTGATCTTGAAGAACCACTGCGAAAGGAAGCGCATCTCCACGGGCGTGTCGCAGCGCTCGCACAGCCCGCCGACCACCTGCTCGTTGGCCAGCACGGTGTTGCAGCTGGGGCACCAGTTGACGGGCGCCTCCTTCTTTTCCGCCAGGCCCGCCTTGTACAGCTGCAGAAAGACCCACTGCGTCCACTTGTAGTACGCGGGATGCGTGGTGTCGACGGTGTGCGACCAGTCGTACATCAACCCCCCGCGGCGCAGCTGCTTGGTAAAGCGCTCCACGTTGCGGGGGATGAGCTCCATGGGGTTGATGCCCTGCTTGAGCGCGAAGTTCTCCGAGTGGATGCCGAACGCGTCGAAGCCGATGGGCTGAAAGACCTGGTGCCCCTGCAGCCGCTTGAAGCGGCCGTAGATGTCGGCGCCGGTAAAGGCGTAGATGTTCCCCACGTGCAGCCCCTCGGCCGACGGGTACGGGAACATCATCAGGTTGTAGAAGGGCTTTTCCGCGGACCGCAGCTCCTCGGCGGTCCAGCGGTTGATGCCCTGCTCTTCCCAGCGCTGCTGCCACTTCCGCTCCACTTCGGCGGGGTGGTAGCTGGCGGTGACGTGGGTCGCGTCGGTCGTGCTCATCGGGAACGCCAATCTGTCGGATAAACGGGACGGATCACGGACAGTGACACGCGAGCCGCCGGGCGCGTGTCGCGGCCGACGGCTCTGCAGTTAAAACTGTATTCTGTGGAGCGGATTTACAACCCCCGCCACGCATACGCCAAGCGTTCCCACCATCGCAGGTTCGCGGGCCGCGGCAGCCTCGGCGCCTTGAGGTAGCCGTTCTCGTTGAACATCGAGTCGGGCCTGCGAGGCCGTGGCGGCGACGGCGTCACGGTCAGCGCCTTCCGGAGCTCGCCTTCCAGAGGAATGATCACCGTCTCAAACGCCGAATCCGGACGGGAGAGCACGATGCGCCTCAGGGGCTCGCCCGACGATTCCGTGCCATTACCATGGGTCGCTTGATCCGTCATGTCAGTACGCCTCCTGGATGTAGGCCCCCACTCCGCGGCAACAGCCGAGAATGACCTTCTGGATCTCCGGCGAGAAAAAATCAGGGATGCTGGAGTCAAGCGACACCACGGCCACGGGAACGTTCCTCGCATTCAGCATCGGAATTGCCATCCACGCCTGCCGATCAGGGCTGACTGCGCGCGCCTCGTCCTCCACATACCCCCACTCCTTGATCAACTCACGGACGAACCCGGCGTGCCCATCACTCTTGCGGTTTACGGCCACCGCGTCTTTCTCCCGCACGGCAAGGCCAATGACGCCGGTTCGGATGGAGAACACACGGCGCGGCGGTCCACCCAGACCTCCAATGTAGGGCAACAACTGCTCCAGCTGACCGGGTTCCACACCCTTCCGATTGGGATCCGCAACCCGGTGGATCGTGATCCGCAACGCTCCCTCCGTCAGGATACCCAGGTCTGTGGCACCACGGACCGCCTCGTAAAGTACCCAAAGTGAACCCCGAAGTCCATCGTACTCCTTGATCCGCTTCCGATCACGGTCCTGCGTAGCGGCATGAAGCACTTTGACGCCGCTCGCCAGCGCCAGCCACGCCGTCGCGCCCACAAGCCACCACCCGAGCGTGCGTTTGGCCGGATCACCCAGGTTCACCAGTGCACCGACGGCGGCGGTGACGAGCGGCGGCAGAATGGCGATCAGTTCCACGACGTACTTCTTTTCGTAGAACCGCTCCTTTTGGGGGCCTGGAATGTTACCCATCTCAGGGTGCCTCCGACGTGTGCGGACGGGTCCAGAGCGCGCGAGAGCCGCCGGCGCGGGTGCGCCGGCGGCTCTCTGCTGTACGGGACGCCGCATTCCGCGTGCGGCTACCCCGTCAGGCGGCTGATTCCGCCTGATTCTCTCCCCAAGATGTACACTACGGACCTCCTACGCAAGCCTAAAAAATGCTGCAAAGATGGAGCGCTCCGAACCAGACAGCCGTGCGCACATGCTTTCCGACGCCGCGCGAAAATTCCTGAAATCTGATGTCTGAAGTTGGCTGGCCTGCTACTCGACGCCGTCCCCGGACCCCGTCCTCGGATCCCGTCCTCGGCGTCGCGACGCGTTACGCGCACCGGCCGCCGTCGGCGACCCTGCGGCGGCAGCGCTCGCGGCGATCCACGGCAGTGACGCGCCACACGGAGCCGTCGCGGCGCATGTGCAGGCGGAACTCCACGTCCTGGATGGAGTCGTCGGCTAGGTCGCGGTGCATCAGATGCCCCACGGCGCTGTCCGCATCCTGGGAGAGCATGCGGGTGGGCAGCACGCCGGCGTCCGGCTCCTCCATCTGCGCGGCGGCGACGTCGCGCACCTGCCGCAGCAGCGCCTCGGGGCTGGCCGCCTCCTGAACCCACGGCTCGCTGGGCATCTGCAGCGCGGTCCACTCAGTAAGCATCGTGTCGCGCGCAGGAGCAGAGTCCGGCGCGCTCGCCACGATGGCGGCGGCGGCAGAATCCATCGTCTGCACGGGTGTGGCAGGTGTCGCTGAATCTGCCGGGCGCGGAGCATCGGCCGGGTCCGCGCCGTCCGCGCAGGCGGCAAGCAGAAACGCGAGGACGACGCACGTGCGCGGTATCATCATCCACCTCCCGCGGGGGTGACCAGGGCCTGCACGGCGGCGTACGGATCGGCCTTGTTGCCGCGCGCGGCGGCCACGATGTCGTCCATCGCCCGGATAAAGTCGCCGTCGCGGGAGCGATACACCTCTTCGAACAGCCCCAGTCGGTCGTAGTAGATGTGCCGCGAGATGAGCGTGGCATTGTTCAGCGGGTCACGCGTAAAGCTGCCGAAGGTGTCCACGCGCAGCCGCGGCCGCACCTCTTGGGCAAAGCGCCTCTGGGCATCGGCCAGCAGGCGGTCGCGCTCGCGCACCTTGTCGTCCGCGGAAAGCTCGGCGCGGGCGTAGAGCGCCTTGAGATCCACCACCAACTGCTCCAGAAACGCGCCGAACAGCAGGTCATCCTGCCACGCTGCCCTGGCCGTCTCGCACGTCCGCGAGGCCGGGCCGTCGCGCCGGCAGAAGAACTCGATGGCGCCGCGGCCGCCCACAAAGTTGGCCAGGCTTTCGTTGAAGACGGCCTGTCCGGGGGCGTAGAAGGTGTTGTGGAAGATCTCGTGGATGACGGTGTTGGCCAGCGACACGTGGTCGTACCGCAGCAGGGTGCTGAGCAGCGGGTCGTTGAACCAGCCCAGCGTGCTGAACGCGGCGGAGGGGCGCAGGTAGGTGTCGTAGCCCTGCGCCTCGAGCTTGCGCTGCGCCGCCAGCGCATCATCCAGCTCGAAGAACCCCTTGTACGGCACACGGCCCACGATGGGGAACCACCACGTGTACGGCTGAAAACGGTCCTTGTACGCCGCGGAGAGCACCATCACCAGCGTGTCGCTCTCCACGCGCGAAAAGAGCGTGTAGCTGTCGCCCGCGCTCAGCCGCAGCGAGTCCGCGGCAAACTGCCGGGCCTGCAGCACCAGCAGCAGCTTGTCGCGCGTTTCCCAATCGGTCGCGGTGTCCTGGACGATGCGCGCGATGGGCTTGCGGCGGTTGAGGATCTTGCCCTCTTCCCACGCCGCGCGCAGCACGTACGTGGGCGAGCAGGCGGACGCCGCCAGCCCCGCCACCAGCAGGAGCACAAGTCTATGCCGGATTCGGATCATCACACCAGTGCGGTTGATGGACGTCTGCCGCACACCGGCGGCGAGCCGGAAATGTAGCGGATGACGGCGCGCCGGTCACGACCTGGAGCGCTTCGGCAAGCTCCGCGCAGGCCCTCTCCGGGCGAGCACCAATCCGCCCACCTTCCCCGAAACTGCCGGAGGGGGAGGGTGGTTACGGGGCTGAGCCCGGCGTGGTTCGGCGGAGTTCGTTCTGGGTCCGCCGCCACCGCCTTCCCCCGCTCTCTCTCTCCTCACCAGACAGCACCAAAACAGCGAGGAAGAAGGTGACCTGAGCTCACCACACGATGTTACATCGTGCAATGGACCGATGCAGCCAATCCGGACGCAACGAACCGCCGGAGTCCATCCAAACCGAACGATCCCAGTCAGTTACGGATTCGCCAGACGCTGGAACACCCGTTGCGTCTTGCGGGTGCCGGGTATCGCCATCCAAGCGCCCATCCTCACCCGGCGCGGCGGCCAGATCAACCGGCTGCATCGTCCCACCCAACCGACCCTCGAATACTGGAGCATCGCTCCATGGGCCTTTTCTTCTCCATGCATGATCGCGGAGCCGGCGGAGCGGCCGCGCGCGCGCGGTCCATCGTCGCCCGATTTGGCGTAACGGCCAGCCCCATGGAAGAGCGGCTGCGGCGCTTTGACGAGCTTACGGCGGAGTTTGGCGTGCGGCCGTCCTGGGCCGTCACCGCCTGCATACTGGACCGCAACCGCCGCGCGATGCAGCGCTTTGCCGAGCGCGGAGTAGACTTCGCCATCCACGGCCTGGTGCACGACGACCACAGCCTGCGCTCGCTGGACGAGCAGCGCGCCAGCATTGCCCGCGCGGCGGAGGTGTTTCGCGCGGCGGGGGTGCCGTACCGCGGCTTTCGCTGTCCCTTTCTGCGCGGCAACCAGGCCACCGACCAGGTGGTGCGCGACCTGGGGATGCTTTACCACAGCACCCAGCCGGTGGTGTTCAACACCGCGCCGGCGCTGGGGGCGCGCGCGGAAGAAGCGTTCCGCCGCACGCTGCGCCACCTGTACAGCGGCGCGATGGACGCGGACACGGTCGCGGTGCGGCCCGCGCTGCGCGCGGGGGTCATCCACATTCCCGTCGCGCTGCCGGACGACGAGATCATGGTGGACCGGCTGCGGCTGGACCAGGCGCGGCAGACGGCCGTATGGCTGGCGACGCTGGACGCCACCTGGCGGCGCGGCGAGCTGTTCACCGTGCAGCTGCACCCGGAGCGCATGGACGAGTGCGCCGCCGCCCTGGCCGCCACGCTGGGCGAGGCCCGGGCGCGGCGGCCGGCGGTGTGGATCGCCACGCTGGAGCGCATCGCGGAGTGGTGGCGCCGGCGCGCGCGCACCCTGCTGGAGGTGATGCCGCTGGAAGATGGGCGCTACCGGGTGCGGATGGAGGGCGATCCCGCGGCCACGCTGCTGGTGCGCGGCCTTCCCGGCGTGGACGCGGAGCCCTGGTACGGCGCCGACGGCGTGGCGCGCGCGGCGGAGTTCGAGGTGGCCGTGAACCGCAAGCCGGTGGTGGGCGTCTCGGCGCGCACGCCGTCGGCGGTGCTCGGGTTTCTGGCGGAGGAAGGCTTTCCCGCGGAGCGCGGTGAGGATCCGGCGCGGTTTGGCGCGTGGGTAGACGTGGACGCCGCGGCGAACGAGAAGCAGGTGCTCGCCATCGTCGAGGCGTCGACCGGTCCGCTCGTCCGCCTCAGTCGCTGGCCGGCGGGGGCCCGCAGCGCGCTTTCGGTGACGGGCGACATCGACAGCATGACCATTCAGGACTTCGCCCTCCGCCTCTGGGAAACCCGGCGATGAGCACGGCCGACAACCCGGCCGCCTCCGCCGCCCGGTTCACCACGCGTCCCGGCGGGCGGTGGTCGGCGGCGGCGGCTTCGGCGAGCTGGGGATCGTGCGCGGCCTGGGACCGGGCGGCGGATTCCCTGTCCGCGGCCTCGATCGCGAGCTTCGTCTCCGGCTTGCACTACGCGGCCACGCCTTCCGTCCACCCCGTCGCCGATGCGGCTGAATGGATCCCGCGGCCGCCGCGCGAGGTAGAACGGGTCGGCTGACACACCCGGCGAAAGATGCACCGAGCCCGGCGATCGCAACCGATCGCCGGGCTCACTCGTTGTCTCTACATCATCTTGAGATCCGCAGGGCTCGCGCTCACAACGCGGTAAGCGAATCGCGCTCAGGATCGAACACGGTGAATCCCCGCTCTTCGGCCACGCTCCGTAAACTCTGGTCGCTGCACATGAAGGAGATCTTGCCGCCCGGCAGGAGCGATCGAATGTGCTCGGCAGTCGCGATGTGCAGCAGATCGAGCCCACCCGCACCGCGTTCGTGGTACTTGTCGATCATGCGCAGTGCCGTGCTTACCACGCCCGCAGGCGGATGAACCACATGAAAGCGGGTCTGGCAGTGCGCCAAAAACGTATCGCGAGCCTTTGCATATAGTTTCTGCCGCACCTGATAGGTTCGCCGCCACCGCGCGAGCGCGGCAGCCGTTTCGAGAACGACGACGCTTGATACGTAGACGGTACCGCTCAGGCGATCGAGTGCGCCCACAACGGTCGGCGTCCCGACTTCAGTAACGTACGCTTTGACCAGCGCGCTCGAATCGATGAAGTACACGCGCCGTCGTTACGAGCGCGGCGCGAAGAGACGAATCAGAAACGCCAGCCAGCGCGGCCGAAGGCGCACGGGACAGAACGGAGCTACGTTCTGCAGCGTCGGGATCGACACGCCGGCACGGATCAGGATCTCGTTCAGGTTCTCCGGCGAATCGGCGGTCGGGCCGAGCTTTCGTGCTTCCTCCACGTTCTGCAGCATCGCTCCTCCACGGCATCCTCTGTGAGCGTCATCTTCACGCCAAGCATAACCGTCAGGAGCGTCCGCCGTCAACCGTTCTCATCGATCACTTTCAAGGCGTAAATTCGCGTGACCACTTGGATTCCCATGTGGCGCATTGCGAGCGCAACGTGCGTTCATTGTCTACGGAGCGGATGTGTGCCACCCATCTTTCCACTCGCGCATCTGGACTGTGCGCCGGTGTGGATCTCACACGTTATCGTTGCTCATCCAACCGCGCTGTACTATTTTTTGGCACAGCGGGAGAATAGCGATGGCAGAACTGCGCAAACCAGCTACGAAATCCTCACTCGCCGCGCTGTTTCCGTCGATGGCGATGGCGCGGCTGGTGATTTTCTTCGCGGTTCATCCGGGCGCGCGTTATCATGTGCGCGAGCTGAGCCGGCTGACCGGACTATCCAGTGCGTCGCTGCAGCACGAACTGAAGCGGATGGCCCAGATCGGTGCACTGGTGCGTGAGGACGAACGAGGACGCGCGCTCTACCGCGCCGACGAGTCGCACCGTTCGTGGTACGCCTGGATGGTTCTGCTGCGCGCCAGCGCGCGACCCACGGACGTGTTGCGCGAGGCGCTGGTGGATGCGCGCGGCCTGCAAGGCGCATTCGTCTTTGGCTCCACCGCGCGCGGGGACACAGGACCGAACAGCGATGTCGACGTTTTCTTGATCGGGAGTCGCGAGGCGCAGGCGGAAGCCGGCCTCCGGCTTGGTGAGGCCGAGTTCCTGATTGGCCGTGAGGTCGATGTTGTTGGGTACGACACCGAGCAGCTCGCCGCGCGAATCCGCTCGAACAACGGGTTCATCCATCGCGTGCTCTCCGAACCCCAGGAATGGGTGCGGGGGAGTCTGGATCTCACCAATCTGCTGGAGGCGGCGTGACCCCCCGTATCCAGATCATGCTCGACAGTCGGCAGATTGAGGAGAGCACTGCCGCCGAGGGCGAGGTGGAAGGTCTGTGGAGGAAGGCAGTCCAGACGCGGGCGAGCTCCACCGTCGATGGGCTCGATCCGAACTCGCGATTCACGCTAACGTACCAAGCTGCGCTGCAGGCCGCCGCAGCCGTGGTCCGCGCGGCGGGCTTTCGCGCGCGAGGCGAGGCGCATCACCACGACACCTTCGCTGCGGTCGCCGCCCTGGAGCTTGGCGAAGCTTCGGATGCCGCACGCGAGCTGAACGTGATCCGCCGCAGGCGCCATGGCGCCATCTACGACTGGGAAACCCAGCTGGAAGAGCAGCACGTAGTGGAGATCCGCACCGTGGCCGATCGACTGTTCGTGCATGCGGAGCCATGGCTGCGGACCAGGTACCCGAATCTCGCCCCTCTCCCGCCGGATCAGGCGTGAACACCCACCCACGACCAGGAACGTCATCCATGAGTCTCGCGAAGCGCGGTCCCCTGCCCTGGCTGCTGGGTATGGCGTGCGTGGTGATCGTGGTGTCGGGGCTGCGCGCGGCGTCGGGGATCCTGAACCCGATGCTGATGGCCGGGTTCCTGGCGCTACTCTTTCAGCCGCTCACCCGCAAGCTGCGGCGCTGGGGGGTGGCAGGCGGGGTGGCGGTGGGGCTGGTGGTGCTCGCGGTCGTGCTCGCCGGGCTGCTGCTGGTGGCGTTCGTGGGCGTGTCGCTGCGGCAGCTGGCGCTGCAGATGCCGCAGTACGGCGACCGGCTGAGCGGGCTGGTGGGGCAGGTGTCGGCGCGGCTGGCCCAGGAAGGGATCGACGCGGGGGCCTACCTGGAAGGCGCGCTGCGGGGGCCGGAGATCGGGCGCTTTGTGCTGAACGCCTCCGGCTCCATCGCCAGCGGGCTGAGCAACCTGGCGCTGACGTTCTTCATCTTCGCGTTCATGCTGGGCGGGATGTGGGAGCTGGAGCGCCGCGCATCCACCCGCTCGCGCGACCACAGCCCGCTGGCGGCGCGGTTCCTGGCGTTCTCGGAAACCATCCGCGGCTACATGGGGGTGCGCGCGGTCCTCGGCCTGATCGCGGCGGTGCTCGATTACATCCTGCTCGAAGCGATGGGGGTCGATTACGCGCTGCTGTGGGGCGTGCTGTCGTTCCTGCTGAGCTTTGTCCCCAACATCGGCTTTACCCTGTCGCTCATCCCGCCCACGCTGCTGGCGCTGGTGGAAAAGGGGTGGCCCGAAGCACTGATCGTCCTGGTTGGGTACCAGGTGATCAACAACGTGATCGACAACGTGATCGGCCCCAAGTTCGTGGGGCGGGAGATGAAGATCTCGGCGCTGCTGAGCTTTCTCTCCGTGATCTTCTGGGCGTGGGTGCTGGGGGCCACGGGGGCGATCCTGGCGGTGCCGCTGACGGTGCTGATCCGCGACCTGGCGTTTGGCCCCGCTGATGCGCCCGACATCGGCACGCCGCAGCCGGTCACCAACTCCACCGTTCCCATGCCGCCAGACCACGCCAGGGCGCAGCACCCCGCGGCGGAGGAAGCGGCGATCAACGACACGATCGTCGAGGAGATGGTGAAGGACGATCCGTTCGTGAAGCCCGCCGCGGAGCCGCCGCCACCGCCCGTCCCGCCGCGTTCGGACCCGGTCGATTGAGAGTGGGCGGCGCTACGTCGCGCCGGTGAAGGTCCGGCCCATGATTCAGCCCCCCGCGATCGAGCGTAGCGATCGGAACCGGTGACGCGCCGTACGCCGCGTGAGCGAATGATCCACATGCAGATGCAGGTTGTGGATCGGGAGCGAATGATGCCGATTGAGAATCTGAACCGGGAACGTGCCCTCCGCCTGCAGGAGCGAATCAATTCGCCGCTACAACTGCACAAAGTCCACCTTCGTGGACTCGGCGGCCCGACCGTGTGCGGCGTTCCATGCACCGGCGCGTCCGCAACCGGGAGATCACCGGATTAGATCCACAATCGGCACAATCCGCTGTTGAAAGGCGCAAAGTCCGCATGCGCGGACTCGCAGCCGAAAGATCATCGCGCGGGAGCGGCTTCGCGCTGTCGGAGGCAAGGTCCTTCAGTCGCGCGCCAGGTTCGGTGGATACGAGGGACCTGGTGCGGCGCTCCTTCAGGATGACTGGCCTCCTGGTTCCACGCTGTTGAAGCCCCGCGCCGTTTGCGGGGCTTTCCGCTTTTGTTGCGGCGAGTTTACTCGCTCTCGCGCCGCGCCACGACCGTTTCGTTCTCGACTGCCGGATCCGACTCCGCGTTGGGCTCTGCATCCATCTGCCGCGGCGAATCCACCGTCACCACCTCGTCGACATCCGTCCCCACCTCCCGCGAAGCCTCCGCCACCGCCACCGCCACGGGCCGTTGCGCGGCGATGCGGGCGCGGTCGGCCAGCTCCTCCAGCAGACGGCGGGCGGTGGAGTGGGGAAGGTCGATGACGGCCGCCTGCTTTCCACCGGCGGCGGTGTCGACGACCAGCGTGGCGAGGCCCAGGCGCCGCTGGAACGGAGTGTCGAGCACGTGCAGCGTCTGCAGCTTGCGGTCGG
Organism: Longimicrobium sp.; assembly: GCF_048594345.1. GTDB lineage: Bacteria > Gemmatimonadota > Gemmatimonadetes > Longimicrobiales > Longimicrobiaceae > Longimicrobium. Next base: position 47,487 of record NZ_JBMDXM010000164.1, on the reverse strand, counting down.
GGACGATCCAGGTGATGCGGTTCAGCACGCCGCTGCGCGCGAACACGTAGCCGGGGGGCAGCGCCCAGCCGCGGTTGTTGTACTCCCAGCGCGCCACCAGCCACGGCAGCGGCAGCAGCACGGCGACGTACGGCGCCAGCGCCCCGCCAGGCTGAATGTCGAACCAGCGCATCGCCCAGAACGGCGCCCACACAAAGACCAGAAAGATCAGCAGGTAGCGGCGCCGCATCCGCCGCTCGGCCTTGGGGTGCACGCGCTGGTAGTCGGCGCCGTCCACCTGCACGTCGCCAAAGATGCCGCGCACCAGCCGGCCCACGTCCCTGGTCCGCGCGATGGGGACGAACGCCTCGGCGCCACCGCGCTCGCCGGGGGAGCCGCCCGCCGTCTCGATCATCAGCGACGCCAGGCCCAGCCACCGGCGCAGGAACGTTTCCTCCACGCGGATGGCCTGCACGCGCTGCAGCGGCACGCTGGCCTCGTGCACGGTGAGCAGGCCGTAGCGCTTGCGCATCTCGCCGCCGTCCACGGAAAGCGTAAAGCCGTGAAAGCGCACCACCGCGCCGGCGATGGAGATCATCCACCCCACCAGCAACAGCAGCACGATCGCCACGACCGCCACCAGCGCCACGGCGCCCTGCACCCGCTCGATGGCGTCCTCGACCGCGTTGGCGAAAAAGCCGCCCGGCAGCTCGTCCGCAAACTGCAGCGCGCCGGCCGCCGCCGCCGCGATTACGCCCGCCTCGTTGGCCGTCGCGCCCGCCAGCAGCAGGTCCCAGGTGGTGAGGCGCGCCAGCGGCGGCGCGGCGGCGCGGTCGACGGCTTCCGCCTCGTCCGCATCCACCCCGACGACGGCCTGCGCGCGGCGGCGGGCCAGGAGCTCCGTGCGGACGGACTGCGCCTCCGCCACGCCCAGCACGGAAAGCACCGCCTCCGCCTGCTGCCCCGTCCCCGCCGTCTCCACGCGCAGTTCCGCGACGCCCAACACGCGCTGGGCCAGGCTCTGCCGCACCTCCACGTTCTGCACGCGGGCCAGCGGGATCACGCGATTCTGTCGATTGAGCACGCCGGAGCGCAGCAGCAGCTCGTCCGGCTGTACCCGCCAGCGGTAGAGCGCGTACTTGGCCGCCGCGCCGATCAGCGCGGGGATCGCCAGGACGGCCACGACGATGGGAATGGCGCGCGCCAGCTCCCCGTCGCCAAAGCCGAAGCCGCCGGCCAGCGCGGGCCACACCATCCCCCGCGCAATGCCGACGGCGGAAAAGACCAGCGTAAGGGGATGCAGGCGCCGCCCGTCGTCCAGCGAGCGGGCGGCGGCCGCGTCAGACGGCATCATCCGCCCCGCTCAGCCGCGCCAGCAGGTCGCGCAGCGCCTCCGCCTCGCCCGCGGCGATGCCGGGGATCGCGACCATCGCCCCCACGCTCCCCGCGGTAAAGACGACGACCGTCGCCAGCCCCATCATCCGCTCGACCGGACCCTGGCGTGTGTCCACGTGCTGAATGCGCGAGTGCAGCACCACGGCCACGCTGCGCGTCCACCAGCCGTGCATCACCCGCACGTCCACCTGGCCCACCTGGTACGCGTAGTGGCGGTACGCGGCGGACGGCACCCAGACGGTCCACGCAATCCCCAGCACGGCCATGGGGACCATCAGCAGCAGCGGCCACTCCAGCAGCACCGCCGCGCCCCCCACCGCACCCGTCCAGGCCAGCGCCCACAGCGCGCTGCTCACCCGCCACAGGTTGATGACGCGCGGATCCAGCCGCTGCACGGGTGCCTCGCGCGGCGTCGCGGACTCGACGGGCGCAAAAGGTTCGACGGGCGCGGCAGATTCCACGGAACCAGCGGGCTCAGCGAGCGAGGCGGACGGGACCTCCGCAACCGGTTCGGCGTCCCCGGCGGGCTGGATGACTTCGGTAGATTTCACCGACATCGCGCGCCCGGCGGGATCCGCGTGCGGGGTGGACGGGACATCCGCGACGAACTCGGCGTCCGCGTTACGGTCGGCGGGGACGTGGATGGGGGTCAGGTCGGGTTCCGGTCGATCCATCGCGATGCGACTCGATACGCGGGGTAGCTGGCGGCCAGCAGCGCCAGGGCGTAGACGCTGTTGCGGGTGTCGCTGGCCACGGCGCCGGCCAGAAAGGCGATGGACCCGGCGATGGCCAGCCCCGTGGTCCACGGATACCCCCACGCACGGTAGGGCCGCGGAGTCTCAGGCTCGCGGCGGCGCAGCACGAACACGGAGGCGAAGGCCAGGATGTAGTTGGCCACGAAGAAAAAGGCCAGGACGGCGATGATGGCGTCGATGGTCCCCGTGGCGATGAACGCCAGCGCCACCCCCACGCTGGCGGCGAGCGCGACCGTCGGCGTGCCGCCGGTGTTCACGCGGGCGCCAGCGCGGGGAAACAGCCCGTCGTCGCTCATGGCGTACGCCACCCGCGAGCCCATCAGCACCAGCGCGTTCACCGCGCTCAGCAGGCCGACGACCAGGATCACGCGGATGACCGTGTCGGCGGCGGGCCCCAGCACGGTGCGCGCGGCGGCGGCGGCGGCCAGCGGCTCCCCCGCCAGCGCGGCGACGGGGACCACGTAAAGAAAGGCCAGGTTCAGCAGCAGGTAGATGGCGGTTACCGCCAGCACGCCGCCGATCATGGCGCGCGGCACGTCGCGGCCGGGGTCTTCCAGCTCGCCGGAAAAGTAGACGACGCCCGTCCATCCGTCGTACGTGTAGATTACCCCCTGCAGCGCCACGATGATCGCGGCGATCAGCGCGCCGCCCACGGGGACGGCGGCGGCGGCCACCGGCGCGGGAGCGGTGGATGGAAGCAGAAAGCAGGCGGCGACCAGCGCCAGCAGCACCAGCGCCTTGGCCGCGCTGGTGAGCGTCTGCGCCGCGCCGGCCACCCTGACCCCGCGCCACTGCAGCGCGCCAAACCCGAGCGTCACCGCCATCGCCACGGGCACCGTCTTTCCCGCCAGCCCCGGCACCAGCGCGCCGACGTACTCCGCCAGCACCACGGCGACGGCGGCGGCGCTGCCGCAGGTGGCGGCCCAGTCGTTCCATCCCACCAGAAAGCCGGCGTAGCGCCCCAGGGCGTGCCGCGCGAACACGTACAGCCCACCGGAGCGCGGCAGCATGGTTCCCAGCTCCGCCAGCGACACCGCGCCCAGCAGCGCGTACAGCCCGCCCGCGATCCACACCGCCAGGTACAGCCCCGTCGTGGGAAGCTGCGCCGCCACCTGCCCCGGCGTCCGCAAGATCCCCGCGCCGATGGTGTTCCCCACGATCACCGCCAGCCCGAACGTGACGCCCAGCACGCGCAGCAGCCCGCGCCGGGGGACGGGCGATGCGGATGCGGCCGGATCGGCGGGGATGGCGAGGGACATGAGGAGCTGGGATGCGGGGGACGGGCGATGCGGCGCGGCGATGTTCGCGAGGAGCGCGGCAGGCGCGACCAGCCGTGGATGCGCTTCAGGATGGCGGATCGGATGCTGATGCGGAAGCTAGCCGCGCATCCGCTCGCCGCGCCAGCTTTGGAGCCGGGTGGGTGGATCGACACCGTGAGCTCACGGCGGTGTGATTCCGCGGGCCCCGGGAAGGGCGAATCAATTCGCAGCAACAACTACACAAAGTCCACCTGCGTGGACTCGGCGGCCCGGCGGCATCGGGCATCCCATGCACCGGCGCGTCCGCACCCGGTGATGCCGCCACAGCAGAGGCATTCGAGCGGATGAGACAGACGCCGCCATTCGCAGCTCGATCCCACGGAATCGAATGACGCCGCGCCATCCACCTTGCCGCCGGTGCGGCCGCGTCCGTACTCTCGTACTCCGTACTCTCGTACTCCGTACTTTCGTACTTTCGCACTCACGCACTTCGTCCGCCGATGCAGCCCTTCACCATCGATCCCGCCATCCACCGCGCGCAGACGCTGCCGGCGGAGGTGTACGCCTCGCCGGAGTGGTTCGCGGTGCACAAGGAGCGGGTGTTCGCGCGCAGCTGGCAGATGGTGCGCGGCGCGGAGCGGGTCAAGGCGCCCGGGCACCTGATGCCGTTCACCCTGCTGGAGGGCACGCTGGACGAGCCGCTGGTGCTCTCCGCGGGCGACGACGGCGTGCTGCGCTGCCTCTCCAACGTGTGCACGCACCGCGGCACGGTGGTGTGCGAGGGCGAGACGCACGCAAAGCACCTGCGCTGCCGCTACCACGGCCGCCGCTTCGCGCTGGACGGCACGATGACGCACATGCCGGAGTTCGACGGCGTGGAGAACTTTCCCTCCGCGGCGGACGACCTGCCCCGGCTGCCGCTGCAGCGCTGGGGGCCGCTGGCGTTCACCTCCATCGATCCCGCGTGCGGCTTCGACTCATGGATCGGCCCGGTGCGCGAGCGGGTAGGCTTTCTTCCGCTGGACGAGTTCCACTTCGATCCGCACACTTCGCGCGACTACCTGATCCGCGCAAACTGGGCGCTGTACGTGGACAACTACCTGGAGGAGTTCCACATCCCCTACATCCACGCCGGCCTGGCCGACACGCTGGACTACGCCACCTACCGCACCGAGACTTTCGACTGGTGCAACCTGCAGCTGGGCACGACGAAGAACCGCGACGAGGCGTTCGACCTACCCGCCGGGCATCCGGACGCGGGAACGCTGGTGGCGGCGTACTACTGGTGGCTGTTCCCCAACCTGATGCTGAACTTCTATCCGTGGGGGCTGTCGGTAAACCTGGTGCAGCCGCTGGCGCACGACCGCACGCGCGTCTCCTTTCTCTCCTACGTGTGGGATGAGACAAAGCGGTCCGGCGGCGCGGGCGCGGACCTGCACCGCGTGGAGATGGAGGATGAAGAAGTGGTGGAAGCCGTGCAGAAAGGCGTCCGCTCGCGCCTGTACCACCGCGGCCGCTACTCCCCGCGCCGCGAAGTGGGCACGCACCATTTCCACACCCTGCTGGCGCGCGAAACGGGCGACGCGCCGACTGCGTAGGCGACCAACGCCCGGCGGATACCGATTCCGCCGGGCGTTCGTCACCCTGTCCCTGGAAATCTTTCCCCGCTTATACCGTTTCTCACGGTTCGTTGTGCATTCGGCGGATCCGGGCGAACACCAACTGCACCTTCAGCACCGGAGATCTCACACGGGGTCAACGGTAAAGATCAAAGCCGTTGACCCCGTGTGAGACGAGTCTTTTCCACGATCCGGGATCGGGTGCACAACGAACAGCGCGATTCGGTAATTACCAGCACGGATTCCCGGCACAGTTCGAGTAGGCGTTGGTGGGGCAGGGCTGGTTGGTGTCGCAGTAGATGCTGAAATTGCAGTCGCCACCGCAGCTGTAGTCGCAGGTGGCCTGGTTGCACGTTCCGTTGCAGCTGGCCGCGCAGGTGTTCTCCCCGCAGGTGCCCCTGCAGGTGCCGTTGCACGATGCATCGCAGGTGGGGCAGCCCGGGCAGGTGCACTGCGTGTAGCACGTGCACTGCTCACCGAAGACGGTGCCCTTGGCCTTGTACGTGGTGGTGGTGTCGAAGCTGTGCACCGATAGATCTTCGAGCTTGAGCGTAAGCTTGCCTCGCATGGGGTCCTCCGTCGTGGGTGTGGGACGCCGGCCCGGTTGATCACGGCTCGGCGGCGGCCGGACCGCGTGGGCGATCCGGCCCTGGCTCTTCATCAGATGCAAGCGTACGGGGTGCAGCCGGTATAGTACGCATCCGTATTCCCGTAGCAGTCCCTGAAGTTGCAGGACTCGTATTCGCAGGTGCCGAAGCAGCTTGCGCCGCAACTGGCGCCGGCGCAGGTGCCGTTGCAACTGGCTTCGCACGTGCCGCCGCAGGTGCCGTTGCAACTGGCTTCACACGTGCCCCCGCACGTGCCGTTGCAGCTGGCGTCGCAGGTGGGGCAGCCGGGACACGTGCACTGGGTGTAGCACGTGCACTGCTCACCAAAGACGGTGCCTTTCTTTGGCGCGGGCCGCATCGTATCGAACGAATCGACGGCCAGGTCCTCCAGGTTCAGCTTCAGCTTGGCTTGCATGTCGACCTCCCGGCATGTGAGGTGGATCGCCGGCCCCGCGTCCGCGGGACCGGCCGAACGGGTTACTGGATCCCACAGCACACATCCATGCCGCAGTTGGTCTGCTGGCATGTGGGCGGGAGGCAATCGCAGTCGGTGTAGTTGCACGAGTAGCAGGTCGCGCCGCAGGTACCGTAGCAGCTGGCCGCACAGGTGTTCTCGCCGCACGTGCCGCGACAGGTGCCGTTGCACGATGCATCGCAACTGGCGTAGTTCGCGCAGGTGGGGCAGCCGGGACAGGTGCACTGCGTGTAGCACGTGCACTGCTCGCCAAAGACGGTGCCGTCCGTGGGCGCAGGCCGAACCGTATCGAACGAGTCGACGGCCAGGTCATCCAGGTTCAGCTTGAGCTTGGTCTGCATGGACGTCCTCCATGGGTGGGGTGCAACGCCGGCCGCACGGGACCGACGCAGAGCGGTAATCCCGTTCAGCTTCAGCAGCCACCGCCGCCGGTGATCTCACAGCAGAGCTGGTATCCGCAGTTGGTCTGCTGGCATGTAGGCGGGTAAGCGCAGAGGTTGCAAGTATTGTCATTACCGCAGGTGTCTTCGCAGGTCTGCGCGCAGGTGTTCTCGCCCCACGTGCCGCCACAGGTGCCATCGCAGGTGTTGTAGTTCGCGCAGGTGGGACAGCCAGGGCAGGTGCACTGGGTGTAGCACGTGCACTGCTCGCCGAATACGGTGCCTTCCTTTGGCGCGGGCCGGATCGTATCGAACGAATCAACGGCCAAGTCACCCAGGTTCAGCTTGAGCTTGGTCTGCATGAGGCTCGTTCCGGGAAGAGGGTGGGATGGGAGCCGGCGGGCGGAGACGGGCGCCAGGACCCGCTACCCGACGCCGCACATCCGGCAGTTCGCGCGAACGGCCGGCCCCCGCGCGCGCGGAGGCCGGCTCGTGGTGGTGCGTCAATAGCAGATCAGGTTGCCGCAATGCGAGTACTGCGCAGAGGGGCACGGATAGTTGCTGTCGCACGCGCAGCTGTAGTCGCACGTCCAGCCGCAGGTGTTGTCCGTGGGGCAGTTGCAGGTGCCGTTGCAGCTGGCCGCGCAGGTGGGACACGCCGGACAGGTCTGATCGTCGCAGGTGTACGCGCACGTATGGTCGCAGGTGGGGCAGCCCGGGCAGGTGCACTGGGTGTAGCAGGTGCACTGCTCGCCAAAAACGGTGCCCTTGGCTTTGTGGGTGACGGTGGTGTCGAAGCTGTCTACCGTCAGGTCTTCCAGCTTGAGGGAAAGCTTGCGCATGGGAATGTCTCCAGGAAGCGAGGGGTAACATCGCCGGCGTTCGGTGACTGCAAGCCGGCGATGCGTGAAGGAGGGGCGGTTCGCCCCGGGCAAAAGCGACCTTCCGGGGTAGCGGGCGGGGGCGCCGGCGCGGCGCCTCCGCCCATCGTGCGTTACAGGCAGTGCCTGCCGTTGCAGGCCGAGTACAGCGCCGTGGGGCAGGGCTGCTGGCTGTTGCACATGTCGCTGTACGCGCCGCATCCGGCGCACGTGTTGGCGCAGGTATAGTCGTCGCACGTGTTGTAGCAGGTGCCCGCACAGGTGTCGCCACACGTGCCGTTGCACGACGCGTCGCAGGTGGGGCAGCCGGGACACGTGCACTGCGTGTAGCACGTGCACTGCTCGCCAAAGACGGTGCCCTTGGCCTTGTGCGTGGCGGTGGTGTCGAAGCTGTCCACCGTCAGGTCCTCCAGCTTGAGGGCGAGCTTTCCACGCATGGTGTCCTCCAGGGGTGGGGTGGGTTCGCCGGCCCGCGATCGCGAGCGGCGCGAGGGCGGTTTGGAAACACCGCCGCCGGGTTGTGCGGGCGGGAGCAGCGGCGCTCCCGCCCGTGGTGCATCAGAGGCAGATTTCGTTGCAGTTGGTCTGGAGCGCCGTGCAGTTGCCGCAGGTGTAGCCCCAGTTGCACGCAGTCGCCTCGCACGACCAGTCGCAGGTGTTGCGGCTCTGGCAGTTGCAGGTGCCGTTGCAGCTGACGTCGCAGGTGCCGTTGCACGAGGCCGCGCAGGTGCCGTTACACGACGCATCGCAGGTGGGGCAGCCGGGACACGTGCACTGCGTGTAGCACGTGCACTGCTCGCCGAATACGGTCCCCTTTGCCTTCTGCGCCACGGTGGTGTCAAAGCTGTCCACCGCCAGATCTTCCAGCTTGAGGGAAAGCTTGGCGCGCATGGTGTCCTCCAGGGGAAGGGGTAGTTCGCCGGCCCGCAATCGCGGACGGCGCCGGGCGGCACGGCTTCAGGGCTGCCGCCCGGTACAGACGGGTCGCCGGGCGCGGCACCCCGTGCTGATCATGCGTTAGGCGCAGCAGAAGTACGGGCCGCAGGCCGTCTGCATGCAGCTGGCGGGGCAGTCGCACTCCGTGTAGCCGCTGCAGTTGCAGGTCGCTCCGCACGTGCCGTTGCAGCTGGCCGCACAGGTGTAATCGTCGCAGGTGTTGGCGCAGGTGGCCCCGCACGTGGCATCGCAGGTGTTGTAGTTCGCGCAGGTGGGGCAGCCCGGACACGTGCACTGCGTGTAGCAGGTGCACTGCTCGCCGAACACGGTGCCGCGCTTGCCAGAGGCGGCGGAGGTGTCGAACGAGTCGACGGTCAGCTGCTCCAGGTTGAGCGTGAGCTTGGTGCGCATGGCTCCCTCCACGTGCAGGGATGGAATTCCGGCCCTCGCGTCCGCGGGGCCGACGCAAACGGCCGCGCCCCCATGGGAGCGCGGCCGTCCGTACTTTATGGATGAATCATCCCGGCCAGCCCACGACAACCAGCCTTCACGCACAGGATCACGCGAAGGCCGAAACAGGTCGTGGGACAGCTGATGGGATTCATGGCTCCATTCCACGCATAACGCGGCAGTCTCACACGCTTACGCCAGTCGGGCCCTGATGGCCTCGGCCGAAGAGCGGTTTCCGCACGGGATGCCCGGGGCAGGATACCCGGACGGTACCGTGCTCCCCGATTTTTTGCAGCGGGAAAGGATGATGCAAGATGAAGGCCGGAAAGGATCGTGATTTGTAACCGGGGTTGTCACAGAACCGGTCCCAGGGGCGAATCTCTCCACACGACAAGACCCCCGTGACCGCTGGATGCGATCACGGGGGCAGGTGTGCGGCCCCACCGCGCGGGCCGGTGGGCTTTGCCAGGGCGCCGCGGAATGAACGTCGCGGGACCGGTAGTCCGGTCGGGCCGGCGGAGCGGGCCACGCGCGATGGGGCCGTGAATGCACGATGCATCCGCCCGTCCCGCCACGCAAGCAAACATTGTGGGGTGGATGCAGGCAGGGCCGGCGGAGCGCTCCGCCGGCCCTGCCTGCCACTTAATCCGCCGTGCCGGACCGGACAGCGCCGGGCACTGGTCCTCGGCTCAGCGGTCAGCGCGAGGCGATCTGCCGGGCCGGAGCCACGCTCTCGGGGAACGGGCGGGCGCAGGCGCTTACGCCCAGGAACGCCGCCATGCGCGCGGAGCCGTCATCCTGCCGGCCGGGCGTCGAGGTTTCCTGGATCTGGCACCCGGGAGTCGAGCAGCTGCCGCAGCTCATCTTTACGGCGCACGCGCATGCACACACACCCGAGCAGCAGACGCAGCAGCGGTCGTCTTGCACCGCCCGGCGCCACGACGCCGCGGCGGTCAGCGAGTAGGTGGCCGGCTGTACGGCGGCCTGGGTCGGCCGGGCCGCATTGCGGATGCGGTCCACCACCAGAGTGATCTGCGAATTGCTGCGCAGCGTGGCGGGAACGCCGGTGGAGAGGCTGACGCGCTCCACGACCTGCCGCGTGCTGGTTTCGCCGGCCGTGGTTCGGTACACGGTCATCGTCACGGCACGGGCATCGCCGCTCCGCATGATGGGGATGAGCTCGTACTCGTCGCGTGTGCCCTGAAAGGTGAGCTTGAACGTGCCGCCCTCGCGGATGGTGGCCGACATTACCTGCGTGGGCAGCTGCACCGTGACGTCCACCACGCGCGTGGGATCCACTCGCTGGGCCGCCGCGGGGAGCGCCAGAAGAAGGGACGGAAGGATGCAGCGGGCGAGGGTGCCAGGCCATCGGTTCATGTGCCCTGCCTTTTGTGAAAATTGACCAGCGGGAGTAATTACCGGGGGCTCTCTCCGGCCCTCAGCCGTTCCCGCCCTCGGGCCGAGGTACGACGTGGTAGACGACGACCGCGGTGACTCCGTCGTCACCGTTTTCGGCGGTGTAGAAGCGGTCCCCGCGCACGGCGTGCACCTCCGCCTCCCGGGGAAGGAAGGCCGACCCCAGGTAGCGGCCGCCGGGCTCGAACAGCGCCCACTCCCGCGGCTCGTCCGCGGCGCCGTGCAACCCGACCCAGAGACGCCCGCGCTCGTCCACCAGCAGCGCCAGCAGCGCGGGCCAGCGCTCGGGAAGCGAGTCCCGCAAGGCGTCGCGGAACATCGACACCGCCTGCTCGGGCATCCCCGCGAACGCGGATTTGGCGTCCGCCGAGGTCACGGGCGGAGGCTCGTACGCAAGAGCAAAGCCTCCCACCCGGGTACCCTCCAGGTCCGTGCTCTCCACGCCCAGGGTGCCGTTCCACGCGTAGTGGAGCGTACCGTCCGGACCCAGCGCGAACAGGCCCTCGTGGCCAAACGGGTTGGGCATCACGGAAAATCCGCCCTGCTGCTGCACGCGAAGAAATGAGCGCGACGGGAAGCGCCGCATGGGCTCCCCCCGGACGCTGCCGTCCAGGCTTAGCAGCCGCAACAGGTCGTGCCGGGCGGTGTCCCCACTCGTAAAGGGGGGACGGATGAGGGCGATGTGTGCGTCGTTGGCGGGGGTACGCCGGATCAGATGCGGCTCGGGGCCGGCCAGCGTGGCCGCAAGGTTGGTCACGTACGCGGCCCGGGTGGAATCGGGCGCGAACACGCTCAGCCGTGCCGCGCCGGGATCGTACACCAGCAGGCTGTCGCCGGGGAGCACCTGCACTCCGCGAACGCTGCGGAACTCGCCGGGGCCCAACCCCCTGCGGCCCACGGTGCGCACCACGGCGCCCGTGGAGTCCAGCACCACGACGCGCGCCGTGAACCAGTCGCCGGCATAGATTCGTCCACGCGAATCCACGTCGATGCCGGTGACCTGCGTGAACAGGGAATCCACGCGGCTGCGTCCGGCTTCGCGCACGGCGAAGGCGGTTTCCTGACGCGTGCGGGCGTCAGGAAGCGCAGTGGCGTCCTGCGCGCCCGCGCACCCGGTAGCTGCCAGCGTGATCAGGAGCGCAAAGCCGATGTCCCGCGCGGCGAAGATGCGCTTGTGCCGGCACAGAGGCATGGTACGGTCGACCAGAGGAGGATGAAGGCCGTAGCCCAGTGCGCAGGTTTTGTCGCAAATACTGTGCGGCTCACCGCGCGACAGGCAAGGGCCGGCGGATCGCTCCGCCAGCCTCATCCAATCGAACCTTGCCCGCTCAATGCAGCATTCTCAGCGTGCACGCACAGATCGCCGCAAGGCTGACGATGAAGGCGGTGAATGCGGCTGTGAGCCAGCCACGCTTGAGAGCTACCACTTTGCCGAGCGTGTCGCACCAATCCTTTACCTCCCGGTCCAGCGACTTCAGTCGCGTGGGCCCAGGTTGCCGCAGCATCTGGTAGATAGGAAACGCCCCGAGATCCTTTGTCTGCGTGTAGATGGTGATGGCGGCGCACGCAGACATCACCAGCAGCGACAGGAACGCGGCGATCACATAGTCGGAGGGTGGATTGTCGATCGCCTTTCCGAAGGTAAATACCGCGATCAGAAGGCCTTCGAGGATTCCACCCACCGCGATCAGCTGCCGCGCTGAGTCATCCAGCCGACTTGCCACCTGCAGGGGATTGTCGATACGCGCCTTGGCCCAATGCTGCACCACTGCGTCGAACAGGCCATCCTCCTGCGTACCCGCCAGATCCGCGACGCTCATGATTCCCTCGCACGGTGCTGAAGTGAAAGAGAGATGGATGAAACCAGCGGATCATCTTTAGTCCCGAAACCGCACATCCACAAGCATGATGAACCCAACGCAAAAACGGGCCGGCGGATCGCTCCGCCGGCCCGTTTTTCAGCTACCGAGACGCCGATCAGCCCTGCGTCTGCTCGGACTCGGTGCCCAGCTGCTGCTGGCTCACCTCGCCGCCGATCTCGATGCGGCGGCGGCGCGCCTTTTCGCTCTTGGGGACGGTCACGGTCAGCACGCCGTCCTGGAAGGCGGCCTGGATGTTGTCCGCGTCCACGTCGCGCGGCAGCACGAAGCTGCGGGTGAAGGTGCCGTAGCGGCGCTCGGCCAGGTGCCAGCGGCCCTGCTCGCCCTCGGTGCGCTGCTCGCGCTTTTCGCCACGGATGGTGAGGACGTTGTTCTCGATGTCGATGTCGATGTTCTCCCGCTTCAGGCCGGGCATCTCAGTCACCACGCGGATCTCGCGCTCGGTTTCGATGACGTCCGTCTCGGGCGCGCGCATCAGGCTGTTGCCGTTGGCGGCGCGGCCGGCGTTGCCGAAGAACGTGTCGAACAGCTGGTCGAACGGCTCGGCGTAGCGGGTGGTGGTCGGGTAGAGTGCCATGGTCGCTTCCTCCGGTTGTGTGCTCCGAAAGTCTCGACGGTGTTGGGTGATGAAGGCGGGGGATGCACCGTCTCATCCCGCGCCGGCTGCCCGGGGAAAAAGCAACCGGCATACCGCTCCCGATCGGTCAAATCGACAAGGATTTTCCCGGTTTGACAGGCCGCCCTGCATGAGTGACAGAGGGCGATCTACGGCCAGTGGGCACGGCAAGCGTGGAGCTACCGCGACCAGGTTCGAGCAGGAGGAGAGAAGGTTCTTCGGTCGGCGCGCAGGGGTTCGCGCGAGGGTAAGGTACGCCGCGGCGCCTTCCTCAGAATGACTGGCTTCGGGGTGATAGAAAAAGCCGGGACCGCACCCGCGGTCCCGGCCTTTCTGCATCATGCTGCGGCGCGCCATCTCCTACTCACGCACTGACGCACTTCCGCACTCACGCACTTCCCTCCCCTACCGGCACTCCTCGCTCACCACGCGCCCGTCGATGACCACCGCGCAGACGTGCGAGGTGTACTCGAACGGGTCGCCGTCAAAGACGACAAAGTCGCCGTCCTTACCGGCCTCCAGCGAGCCCACGCGGCGCTCCTGGCCAATGACGCGGGCGGCGTCGATGGTGATGGTCCGCAGCGCGTCTTCCATCGACAGCCCGTTGGCCGCGGCGACGGCCGCCTCGAACAGCACCACGCGCGTCTTGGGAACGTAGCCCTCAAAGCCGCTCTGCAGGGCCACGGTGATGCCGGCCTGGCGCAGCTTGCTGGCCGTCTCCAGCGTGGCGCCCGCCGTCTCGCCGCCCAGGCGCACCATGGAGGGGTGGATGATGACGGGGACCCCCGCGCGGCGGATCTCGTCGATCACCAGGTAGCTTTCCGCGGCGCCATCCAGCACCATGTCGAATCCGAACTCCTCCCGCAGCCGCAGCGCCGCCAGGATCTCGGGGACCTTCTGCGCGGTGATGAGCGCGGGGATCTCGCGGTTCAGCACCCGCGCCAGCATCTCCAGCCCCAGGTCACGTGCGCCCGCGCCGCCCTCGCTGCCGCCACCGCCGCCGCGGTTCGCGTTGCCGCCGCCGCTTGCGCGAGGAGCGTTCGTCGCGCGATCCGCCGTCCGCGGGTTGGCCGCGGCGGTGGCGCGATCGCCGTCGCGCATCCCCGCGCCCTCACCGCTTCCGCCGCTGCCGCCGCGGTTTCCACCGCCGCCGCCGCCCGTGCCGCCGCGCCGGCGATCGTACTCGCGCGCCTTCTGGAACTCCGCGCGCAGCAGCGCGATGCCGCGCGAGCGCGTTCCCGCGTTGCGGAAGGTTTGCGTCACGGACGGCCCCAGCGTAAAGGCGAGCATCGTCGTCGTATCCACCAGCGCCTCGCCCACGTCGTCGCCGCGCGTCTTGACGATCATCGTCTGCCCGCTCACCAGCGCGCCGGGGCCGTGGCCCGTGTGCACCGTGGTGACGCCGTATCCGCTCAGCCACTCCACCAGCTGCTCGCGGGCGTTGTAGGCGTCGATGGCGCGCAGCTCGGGGGCGATCGCCTCCACGCGGTCCAGCTGGTCCTGGTCGTGGGCCTGCCCCATGGCGCCGGCCAGCCCCACCACGCTGTGCGCATCCACCAGCCCCGGCGTTACCACGCGGCCCGTCAGCGTGCGGTAGCCGGCGGGGATCTGCACTTCCGCCGCGGTGCCCACGCGCTGGATCTTGCCGTCCGCGCCCACCAGCACCACGCCGTCGCGAATGGGCGCGCCGGACATGGTGTAGACCGTCTCGCCGCGCACGGCCACCTGCGCGTCCGCCGGTGCGGCCAGCGCCAGCGCCGCCGACGCCAGCGCGAATCCGTGTATCCGCCGCATCAGTGGCCCTCCTCGCCGTCGTGCGTGTGCGCGGCGCCGTCGCTGAACACGTCCGGCCCGCCGATGGCGAACATCCGGTCGATCGGATCCGCCAGGTCGAACACCTTGCTCCCCTCCACCCAGGTCTGCTCCACGTGCGTGTAGACGCTCAGCGGGTCGCCGGACAGGACGATGAAGTCCGCGTCCTTCCCGGGCTCCAGCGTACCCACGCGCGCCTCCAGCCCCATCATCCGCGCGCCGGCGATGGTCATGGCCTCCAGCGCCCGCTCGCGCGACATCCCCGCCCGCACGCCAAAGCCGGCGGAGCGAAGGAAGAAGCGGCTGTCGGTGATGCCGTCGTCGGTGTGAAAGGCGGTGAGCACGCCCGCCCGCTCCAGCGCCGCGCCGTTGACGTTGCTGAAGTTCAGCGCTTCGAGCTTTCCGCCGGGCGAGTCCAGGACGATGATGCTGGCCGGCGCGCCGGACGCCGCGATCTCGTCGGCCACGCGGTACGCCTCGCTCACGTGCTGCAGGACGATGCGAAAGCCGAACTCGCGCGAAAGCCGCAGCGCCGTGAGGATGTCGTCGGCGCGGTGGGTGTGAAAGTGCACCACGCGTCGGCCGTCCAGCACCTCGGCCAGCGCCTCAAGCTCCAGGTCGCGCGGCGTCACGCGGTCGGCGCCGCCGGCGGTGCGGATCTTTTCCCGGTACTCCTGCGCGCGCACAAAGCGCTCGCGCACGATGGAGGCGGCGCGGCCGCGCGTGCCCGGGTGCGGCGCGTCACCGCGGGGGTTGGTGCCGTTGGCCATCTTCATCCCGCCGCACACCTCGCGCAGCACGTCGCGGCAAAAGAGCAGGTCGTAGATGTCGGTGCCGTCGCGCAGCTTGAGGTACGCCGTCTGGCCGCTCATCAGCAGGCCGCTGCCGGGCATCACGTTCACGGTGGTGATGCCGCCGGCCTGCGCCTTCTGGATCCCCTCGTCGCGCGCGTCGATGGCGTCCAGAATGCGGACGGACGGGTGCATGGGATTGCTGCGGTCGCCGCCGTCGCCGCCGCCGATGTGCGAGTGCGTGTCTACCAGCCCGGGCATGATGGTCTTGCCCGCGGCGTCGTGCACCACCGCGCCGGCGGGGATGGCCGTCTGCGGCCCGCCCACCGCCGTGATCTTGCCTCCCTGCACCACCAGCACGCCGTTGGTGATCGGCTGCCCAGCGATGGGAAGGATGGTGGCGCCCCGGAACGCGTGCGGCTGCTCCTGCGCGGTAAGCGGCAGGGCGGTCGCCGCGGCCACGAGCGCCGCGGACAGGGTACGTCTCATGTCAGGGAATAGGGAACAGGGAATAGGGAATAGCGGGAACAACGGCAGGTACGACCCGCCACGGGCTGAAACCTCGGGCTCTCCCCGGGAGCGGGTTCCCGGCGAGTGCCTGACTGCGGCTATGGGTCGATTGGATACAATAGGCAGGCGTCCGTCCGGTCGCCAGAGATCACAGGGAAGATTTTAGCAGGTGGGGGGACACGGCGGGAGCCGCCAGATCTGTACGTCTGCGAACAGCATCGAACTGCGTCGGACGCGGTGCCCCTCCCCCGGCCCCTCCCCGTTCGTTCCTCACGGAGAGGGGAGAACTTCGATGGTGGATCGAACGGCATCGAACTACGTCCGCCGGCGCCCCCCCTCTCCCGGCCTCTCCCCCACGAACTGCAGGGGGGAGAGGGGAGAACTTTGATCCCACTCCGGAAGGTGCGTCGCACCTCCCTCCCCCGCGCTGTTTGCGGGGGAGGGACGGGGAGGGGGCGCCCACCATCCCGCTCGCGATCTTTCGAAACACACCATCGCCTGCCCACATCAACCTCCCCCGGCAGTTTCGGGGGAGGTGGGCCGGTGGTGCCGGCCCGGAGGGGGCCTGCGCCGCGCCTTCCGCAGCGCCTACCCGTTGAGGCGCATCACCCAGCGGTACGCCTGGATCTGGTCGCGCTCGAAGCCGTCCACGCACCCCCACAGGTACAGCTGGAACACGCGGTACGCCGGCTTGCCCCAGCGCGCCTCGATCTGCTCGCGGTGCTGGTCCAGGTTGCGGGCCCAGTGCAGCGTGGTAAGGCCGTAGTTCTCACGGTCGTTCAGCACCGTTTCGATTTCGAACGGGCTGCGGGCCACGGCGCCCAGGTAATCGTGCAGGCACAGCGGCGTGCCGTTGCCGCGAAAGACGTAGCGCTCAAAGAAGGTGCTCACGTCGTACTTCTGGCGCGTGGCGCTGGCGTCCAGGCAAATGCGGCCGCCCGGCTTGAGCAGCCGCGCGTAGTGCTTGAGCGTTTCCGCGTAGTCCGGCAGGTGCTCCGTCACGCCCAGGTTGACGATGCCATCGTAGCGCTGCGCCGGCTGGTGCTCCCACAGGTGCTCGCGGCGCACCTCGCACGGCAGCTGCTCGCCGCGGATGAGGGCGTTGATGAACGACTCCGACTCGCGCGAGATGGTAAGGCTGGTGACGCGGACGCCCTTTTGCCCCGCGTACTGCGTGAACGCGCCCCATCCGCCGCCCACGTCCAGCACGCGGTCTCCCGGCTTGGCGCCGATGGACTCCAGCGCGAAGTCCAGCTTGCGGGTGATGGCGTCTTCCAGCGGCTCGTCCGCGTGGGCAAAAACGCCCTGCGAGTAGCAGCGGTGGCGCGCGTCCAGAAAGAGGAGGTAGAACTCGGGCTCGCGGTCGTAGTGCTCGGCGATAAAGGCGCGGTCGCTGGACACCTGCCCCGCCAGCAGCGGGCGGATGAAGCGCATCGCCGAGCGCAGCGGGTGCCGGTCGCTGAACATGTCGCGCAGCGCCAGCAGCGGCTTGATCTCGCCCACCACGTCCAGGGCGCCGTTCAGGTACGCCTCGCAGACGGAGAGCGCGTCCATCGTGGCCAGGGCGGCCGCGCCGCGCCGGTCGTTCACCACCACCGTGGCCGCCGGGTCGCCGCGGCCGAACACCGCCGGGTCCGCGCCCGGCAGCTGCAGCGCGAACGACGGCGCGCCGTGCTTGCCCACCCCCTCGTACCCCTTCTGGACCATCCGCACCAGCCGGTCAAACCCCTGCATCGCTCTCCTCCACCGCTGACGTTCAGGGCCGCCTGCGCCCGTTGTGACGAGTCACTGCCTCCCTTCTCCCGCTGTTCCCACGTTACCATCCCCCTATTCCCTATTCCCTATTCCCTCGCCTCCCCGCCCGGCCGCTCTGCCCACGCAGCCACCGCCTCGACCGCGTACGCGTATCCCACCTCTGAAATTTCCTGCATCTCCTCGAACCCCATCAACGCGAACCCCTCAATCGGCGGGCGCAGGCAGAAATCCGCCCTGGCCAGCGCCTCACGCTCGCGCCAGCTGCTGTGCAGCAGCGACGAGCGCATCGCCATCTCCATGATCCCCGGAAACGGCCGTACGCCCGAACGGCGGCGGCTGAACCGGCCGCGCAGCACCTCCCACGCGGTGGGCACGTGCTCCGCGGTAAAGCTGGCATCCTCCTCCAGCGACACCTCCGACGCGATGACGACGCCCACGCCCTGCTCGCGCATCACGTCCGCGGGCAGGTTGTTCAGCAGCGCACCGTCCACCAGCAGGTGGTTGCCTTCCAGCACTGGCGGGGCAAAGACGGGGATGGATGCGCTCGCCAGGACGTACTTTCGCAGCAGCCCCGTGCGATGCACCATCATCTCCGCCGTGGTCAGGTTGCTGGTGACGGCAAAGTACGGCGTCCACAGGTCCTCGATCTCCGTGTCGCCGTACACCCGCTCGCCGCACACGCCGGCCAGGCGGTTGTCGACCAGGGACACCAGGGGAAGGGTGAGCTGCTTCTGCGGGCGCCATTCCAGGTAGATGCGGCGGTTCCACGCAAGCAGGTCGTCGGGGGCAATGCCCAGCGCGTACTGCGCCGCCACCCCCGCGCCCATGCTGGTGCCGCCGATGTAGTCGATGGGGACACCGGCCTCCGACAGCGCGCGCAGCACGCCGATGTGCGCGAAGCCGCGCGCCCCGCCGCCGCCCAGCACCACGCCGACGGCGCGCCCGGCCAGCATCCGCCCCAGCCGCGCGAAGTCCGCCGCGCCGTCCCAGCGCAGGTGCACGTGCTCGCGCGCCTGACGCCCCGCCAGCCAGCGCCGCGTCCCGCTGGGCCGCTTCGAACCGTCTGCGTGGACGATGACCAGCACCTCGTGCGCCTCGGTGGCGCGGTCCTCCGTCTGGGCCAGCGCCGTCTCCACCGGCCCCGGCCCCGGATCTTCGTCCGCGCGGGCGACCAGGATCACGCGGTCTGCCTGGCGCATGCAGCGGCGGGTCCACGCGGTGGCGCCCTCTTCCGCCTGGTAGAGGACGAAGCGGTGGTCCACCTCGCGCGCCTCCAGCCAGGCGAGCAGCCGCGCCGTGTCGGGCGCGTCGCCCCAGGCCTGGGCGATGCCGGCTTCCGCCATCCGCCGCTCGGTTTCCGCCGCCGTCAGGTGCAGCGTGGGGCCGTGCTCCGCCAGCGCCGCCGTCAGCCGC
This sequence comes from Longimicrobium sp., assembly GCF_048594345.1. Lineage (GTDB taxonomy): Bacteria > Gemmatimonadota > Gemmatimonadetes > Longimicrobiales > Longimicrobiaceae > Longimicrobium. The sequence goes on along the minus strand of NZ_JBMDXM010000164.1, from coordinate 28,557 downwards.
TCGCAGAAGGCGGCCACCGGCGCGCCGGGGCTGGCGGCGACGACGGCCACGTTGGTGACCCGTGCCACCGTGCCTTCCGCGTCGCCGCGGTTCATTCGGTCGATGACCAGCCGGGTGACGTGCCGCAGCGTCTGCGGACGACGGGCGACCAGCGCCTCGAACTCCGCGGCCTCCAGCGCCACCAGGACGGAGTCGCGCACCGCCTCTACCCGCTCGCCGCGTGGCTCGCAGCCAAAAAAGGAAAGCTCGCCCACGATCTCGCCGCGCGCCGACTCGCCCAGCACGCGGGCGCCGCCCTTTTCCACCCGCACCGTGCGCAGGCGGCCGCTGATGACCAGGTAGAGCGCCCCGCCCGTTTGGTTCTGTTCGAACAGCAGCTCGCCGCGGCGGCGGTGCACCCACTCCGCCATGCGCCCCAGGTCGTCCAGCAGCGCGCGGTCCATCACGCCAAAGACGGCGTGCAGCCGGCAGAGCAGCTGCTGGCGGTGAATACGCTCCCACACGCGGCGCAGCTGGGGAAAGCGGCCCGCCAGCGCGTCGCGGTCGGCGTCCGCCACGCGGGCCAGCTCCACGTCCGTGGCGGCGCGTACCTCCACGGTTCCGCGGCTGCCGGCCAGTACCTGCAGCTCGTCCACCGCCTCGCCGGGCTCCATCGTCCGCAGCACCGTCTCCCCGCCGTCCGGCAGGCGCTCGACCACGTGCACCGCCCCGGCAAGCAGCAGGTACAGCGCGGGCTCGGCGCTCCCCGTACGGAACAGCGTCTCGCCGGCGGACAGCCGCACGGGGCGCATGGCCGCCGCCAGCGCGTCCGCCAGGTCGGCTTCGAGCGCGCCGAAGTGGGTGGCGAGCTGTGCGTGAAAGTCGGGAGCGAGCACCGCGGGGTCCGGCATGGGATCGAGTACGGCGGAACGGGAGGCAGGCCGGCCCAATGTAGGTGGCACGCGGGATGAGGTGCAAGGATGTGCTACATCTGCCCCGAAATGCGCGGCGTCAAAAAGAGGAGGGGTACAGAGGGGCAGAGAACCGCCAGAGGAACAGAGGACGATGGATTCCTCTGTTCCTCCGGCTTTTGCCTGCTCCTCTGTACCCTTCCTCTTTTCCGGGTCTCATCCGCCACCAGTTCGGCGCCCGGCCTCGTCATCCGTCCGGCTTTTGACGAGGCGGAAGCAGGAAGCGCACGATGGCGATCAGCACGCCCAGCGCGAGCCCCGCCATGCCGCCCAGCGCTCCGCCCCCCGCCGCCTCCAGCGGCACCTCCGCGCCGATCCGGTACGCGCGGATGCCGCCGATCACCACGCCGATCAGCACGCCCACGATGCCGGTCTGCATCACGGTCAGCAGCCCGTCGAACAGGCGGACGAGCAGCTTCGGCCGGGGTGCCGCGGCTCTCCGCTCCGTCACCGGCTCAACCGCGGCCGGTATCTCCAACGGCGCAGGGGCCACCTCCGCCGGCGCGACCGCCACCGGTTCGAGCACCACGTCCGCCGTCTCGCGCGCCCTCTCAGCCGCCACACGCAGCCGCTCCCGCAGCAGCGCCGCCGCGCGCTCGCGGGCCGCCTCCGACGGTCCGGGCACACCCGAAGGAATCGGCTCCGGCTCCGGAGGCGGTGGAGGCGGCGGGGGCGGGGGCGGCGGGGGCGCTGGTGGCGGACGGACCGGCCGCCCCTCGCGGCGGGCTTCCTCTTCCTCGCAGCGGATGCACCAGTCGGTCATCAGCCAGCCGATCTCACGGCTGTGCGTGCGGCACCAATGGCGCACGCCGTGGCCGCACGCCTCGCATTCGTCCACGCGATGGTCGTGCTCCACACCGCAGCTTGGGCACCGCTCCACGATGCGGGTCATGCGGACGATTCTCCGCGCCGCACCGACCGCACGGTCAGGCCGGCCGGCGCTCTATTCGATTCGGATGCTCCCATGGACGTGATCTTAATGGAATGATGCCGCGCCAAACCAGTGTTTCGCGGGGCCGGCGTCCGTTCACCGGCTCGCGGGCGGCGTTCGGCGGTCGCCGCACGGGATGTTGCATGATCCCGCCACCCCGAGCCAGTCATCCTGAGCCTGAGAGGTTGTAGAGGATCCTCGAATCGTGCCAGTCATCCTGAGGGAAGGCGCCGCTCCAAAACCTGCTCGTACACGATACTCTGGCGCCGACCGAAGGACCTTGCCGGCAGAAGCGTGGGGCTGGTTTCATGCCCCGCATCTGGCCTCACGGTGGCGGAGAGAAGGTCCTTCGGTCGCGCGCAAGCTTCTGTGTTCCTGACGATTCCGCGTGGCGCTCCCTCAGGATGACTGTGCGCGTTGTGCGAAGAATTGAGCTTTCTCACACCTATGAGGGAGCCGCCGCGCTATGCACTGCCGTTTGTAGGATCCATGGCGCCGACCGAAGGATCTTGCCGACAGAAGCGTGGGGCTGGTTTCATGCCCCGCATCTGGCCTCACGGTGGCGGAGAGAAAGTCCTTCGGTCGCGCGCAAGCTTCTGTGTTCCTGACGATTCCGCGTGGCGCTCCCTCAGGATGACTGTGCGCTTTGTACGAAGAATTGAGGTTTCTCAACACCTATGAGGGAGCCGCCGCGCGATGCACTGCCGTTTGCAGGATCCATGGCGCCGACCGAAGGACCTTGCCGGCAGAAGCGTGGGGCTGGTTTCATGCCCCGCATCTGGCCTCACGGTGGCGGAGAGAAGGTCCTTCGGTCGCGCGCAGACGGTGTCGTGGGTTACGGTTTCGCGCGGCGCTCCCTCAGGATGACTGGCGATCCGTTGAGGAGATTGCACCGTAGTGACCCTCGCTCGGCACTACGCAGCCGCGCGCCGGGGGGTTCAAATGCGCGAGCGGCGCCTTCCCGGGGGAAGACGCCGCTCGCGTTTGCCGCGGCCGGACGTGCCGTGGCGCCGGCGATCAGCCGCCGGGTGGGCGGCGCTGGGCGAACAGGATGCGCGTCGCGCGGATGGTGCCGATGAACAGGCCCAACCCGCCGCCCACCATCGCACCCGCCATCGCGGTCCAGATGGGATCCTGGTTTGCGCCGATCTCGCCCGCGAACTGCGGGAAAAAGAACCCCGCCAGCGCCCCCAGCAGCCCCCAGAGGATCACCGACTTCACCAGCGCGAAAACCGCGCTCACCATGCGCACCGCCATGGTGGCGCCCACCTCCGCGTACGGCGCCAGGTCCTCCGCGCCTTCGCGGAGCACCGCGCCGGGATCGCGCCCGCCCCACGGCGGCGGCGCCCGCGTCCTGCGCGGCGGACGCGTTGGGGGCACCTCGATCCACACGATCCCCTCATCCTCCGCGTGCGCGGGCGGAGGCTCTGGCTCCGGGCGCCGCGGACGTGGCGGCAGCGGCGGCGCGGGCGTCGGACGCGCCGGCGGTGCCGGTGCGGGCCGCGGTGGCGGCGGAGCCGGACGCGGCGGCGGCGGCGCGGCGGGGGCGCGGGGCGGCGGCGTGGGGCGCGCGGCCTCGGCGGCGCAACGGGGGCACGTGGCCGAATCCAGCCAGCCGATGTCCTTGCTGTGCACCCGGCACCAGAAGCGCAGCGTGGTGCCGCACACCTCGCACGCGCCACCCTTGGGATCGTCGTGCTCCACGCCGCAGTTGGGGCACCGCTCGATGACGCGCTTCATCCCGCCCCCTCCTCCGCCGCCACCGGCTCGGGATACACCTCGCGGATGAGCTCCGCGGGGACGAACAGCCGCCGCACCTCGGGCAGTTCGCCGCGCACCCAGCGCGCCACCACCGGCACCCGCTCGTAGTCGCCAAACACCTCGCGCGGCAGCCGGTGCGACAGGGTGTTGATGGTGAGCGCCGGGTGCCGCTCCCACGCGGGATAGATGGCGAACCGCTCTTCCACGTGGTCATGGCCGCGGATCATCCGCTCCACGGGCCGCCCCAGCTGTGTGGCCAGCGCGCAGAACGCGGCGAAATCCTCCCGCCCAAACTCGCTGCCGCGCGTGGTGCGGTTGGGGATGCGCTTGCGTGCGCGCGGGTGGGCCCGCAGCCAGACAAAGTCCTGCAGCACCCGCGGATCGTTGAAGTTGCCGGTCTTCGCCAGGTCCGGATGCAGGTCCGTGTGCGGAATGCCGCCGTGCGCCACCAGCAGCCCGTCGGGAAAGAACAGCGCGCGCGGCGCGCGCTGAAAGAAGCGGATGATGAGCTTTCCCAGCCGCGCCGCCCACGGGTGCTCCGGGTTGGCGTTCAGCCAGTCGGTAAAGTCCGAGGGAAGCACGGTGGATTGAAAGCGCCCGTCCGCGAACGCCAGCGCCTCGTCGTGGTTGCCGGTGACCACCGTGATGCGCATGCGCCCATCCAAGGCCAGCTCGAACACGCGCAGCACCACCTCCGCCGCGTGCACGCCATCGTCAAACAGGTCGCCCAGAAACACGATGCGCGCGTCCGCCCCGCCGCCGCTGCGGTCGATGTGCTGCAGCGCCGCCTCCAGCGCCAGCAGGTCGCCGTGCAGGTCGCCCACGAACCACACTTCGCTCAGCGGCCAGCGGTCACCGATGGCGATGGCGCGGTCGTCCGGGCCCGCCGCGTACTCCTCGAACGCCAGCCCCAGCGGCCCGCCGCCGGCCAGCCGCTCCTCCATCCGCGCGATGATCCCCTCCGCGCGGTCACCGCTGGGCGGGTTGGCGACGGCCTCGCGCACCGCCCGCCAGTCCATCCCCCGCACCTCCAGCACGTTCAGGTACGGCACCTCCGCCGATCCCGACGACACCTCCGCCGCTGGCTCGGCGGGCGCGGCGGCCGCCTCCTCGGGCGCGGGCTCGCCTTCCGGTGCCGCGGCGCCCACCTGCACGCCGCCCTCCGTTCCCGGCGGCTCCGAAGGCTCCGGCTCCGGCGGAAGCCCGTCGCGCGCCGCCTTCCCCGCCTCCGGTGCTCCTTCCAGCGGAACCTCAGATCGCGTGGAAGTCAATCCATCGTCCCCCCGCTCATCCAGCGGCGGCGGCTCGCCCGGCCCTGCAGCCGCTTCGGTCGATGCAGATCGATCGACACCCTCATCGGTTTCGATCGATGCCGATGCATCCACACCCGCATCCGCTTCGGTGGATGCGGATCCATCGACTCCGGCACCGGTTTCGGTGGATGCCGATCCATCAACCACGTCAGCGGTTTCGGTGGATGCGGATCCGTCGGCATCGGCGGGGATGTGGGTCGATGACGATGGATCGACACCCGCGCCAAACTCCGGCTGAGTCACCGCAGCGGACTGGGCCGATGGGAGACCTTCGACGGATGCGTCCGCGTCCGACGACGGTGCGTCAGCGGACGCACCGACATGATCAGGCGGCACCAGACTGTCGATGATCGCGGCGGCGCCAGTCGGTTCCGCGGGCGGCGCGCCCGAGTCCACGGGCGGCGAAGCGGGGCCGGACGAGGCTTCGGCGGGCGCGCCCCAGTCCAGGCTGGGCGGCGCCTTTTCGTCGGGGCGCTCGACGGGCCTGGACGGGGCGGACTTCGATTTCTTACGGCGGTCCTTCAAGGCTCGTTCTCCACACGCAGGCGCAGCTTGTCGGGCCCGATGGTGATCACCGCGCCTGGTGGCAGCGGCGCGGGTGCATCAGCCAGCGCCGCGCCGTTGAGAAATGTGGGATTCTTTGTGCCCGGCGCCGGGGCGATGCTCCATCCGCCCAGCACCGGGTCGCGGGCCAGCAGAAACTGCGGATCCGCCGCGTACACGTGGTCCGTGCCCGCGAACGTCTCCAGCAGCTCCTTGCCGATGGCGGTATCCACCCCCACCTGCAGCCGTCCCGCCGTCTGCTCCGCCACCAGCACCAGCGTGCCCGCCGAGCGAACGAAGCCGCACGCCTCGCACACGTTCACGGCGTCGCTCTGCTGCACCACGCCGCACTGCGGGCACTTCCACCCCATGCGCGCGCTCAGGCCCCGCGCACGGTCAGCGGCAGGCGCGAGATCCCCTTTTCGGCGCGTCCCACGGCGATCACGTCGCCCTCGTGCAGCGGCTGGGGCCCGGTCACGGGTGCGCCGTTCAGCAGCGTCTCATTCGTGGTGCCCGCACCCGGCACAATCTGCCAGCCGCCGTCCGCCCCGCGCTCGATGACGAGCTGCTCCGTGTCCCACACGTTCGCGTCGTCGCCAAACTGGCGGACGATGTGCTTGCCCAGCGGCGTGCGCACCCCCAGGCTCAGCGTCTGCCCGGATTCGCCCACCAGCTGAATGCGATCCGAGGTCAGCGGCCCGCCCGCCGTGGGCGCCGCCGCTCCCGCATCCGCCGGACCTGCCGCCGCCGCTCCCGCCGCGGTGGACTCCGTCGTCCCCGCCGACGCCGTCTCCGTCACCGAAGCGGAATCAGCAGGCGGAGTGCTGCCGCCGGCGTCCATCGCGATCGCCGTATCCGCGACAGCCCCCGCCGAAGCCCCCGCATCCGCCGAAGCCGCGCCAGCATCCGCCGACGCCGCGCCGGCATCCGGCGCAGCACCGGCCGACGGCGGGGATTCGAGCGTCGCATCCGCACCCGTGTCGGCATCGACCGTCGCGGGCGTCTCGCCGGTGCCCGTGCCCGCATCCGCCGTCGCTCCGGCATCGGTCGATGCGGACGCATCCGTCCCGCTCGCCGCGCCAGCATCGGTGGATGCGGACGCGCCGCTCGGGCCGCTCGCCGCGTCAGCATCGGACGACGTGGCTGCGTCCGTCCCGCTGGCCGTCGCGCTCGTATCCGCCGGCGCGGTGCTCTCATTCACCGGCATCGATCCGCCGTATCCGCCCGCCCGCTCATCCGACGCCATCGACGGATCCGATCCTCCCGAAGCCGCCCCTGCATCCGGCGTGGCGGCTCCAGCAGCCGCGGCGTCGCTCCCCGTCGATCCGCCCGTCCCGGAACCGTCGGTCGGGCCGGCCGAACCGCCAGCGCCGGACGCGTCGGTGCTGGAAGTGCCGCCGGTTGCGGAAGGATCCGCGCCGCCCGTCGATCCACCGTATCCGGAGGCCGCGCTCGTGTCCGACGCGCCACCCGCCCCGGACGTGTCGCCGCCACCCGTCGAACCACCGTATCTGGAGGCCGCCGTCGTATCCGACGCTCCGCCCGTCCCGGAAGCGTCGGACGTGCCGGTGGATCCGCCCTCACCGGAAACGTCCGCGCCGCCGGTCGAGCCGCCGTATCCAGAGGCCGCCGTCGTATCCGACGCTCCGCCCGCGCCGGAAGCGTCGGACGTGCCGGTGGATCCGCCCTCACCGGAAACGTCCGCGCCGCCCGTCGATCCCCCGTATCCGGAGGCCGCCGTCGTATCCGACGCTCCGACCGCGCCGGAAGCGTCGGACGTGCCGGTTGATGCACCCTCACCGGAAACGTCCGCGTCGCCGGTAGAGCCGCCGTATCCAGAGGCCGCCGTCGTACCTGACGCTCCGCTCTCGCTGGAAGCGTCGGACGTGCCGGTGGATCCGCCCGCGCCGGAAGCGTCGGATATGCCGGTCGATCCGCCCGCACCGGAAACGTCCGCGCCGCCGGTCGATCCGCCGTATCCGGAGGCCGTGGACGTATCCCCCGATCCGCCCACGCCGGTGGCGCCGCTCGCCCCACCGTCCGCCGCGTCCGGCTGCGCGGAGGCTTCCGACCCGCCGCTCGGGGCCGCATCGGCCGCTCCGCCCGTGCTGGACGCGTCGGATGATCCACTCGATTCACCGGCGCCCGAAGCGTCAGCCGTGCCCGTCGATCCACCGGCGCCGGATGCATCACCGCCTCCCGCCACCTCTGCTACGCCGGACGAGGAGTCCGGGCCGCCGCCGGTGCGCACGCCGTCACCGGCGCCGGCCTGGCGCGCGGGGCTGGACGGGTCGGCGAGCGGGGCGGCCTCGGGCGCGGGAACGGCGCCCGGCGTACCCGTCTCGCCGCCCGGCGTGGACGACGGCGGCCCGGGGGGCAGCCCGGCGCTATCCGCCTCGGTTTCCTCCGGCTTTTGCGGCGTGCCGGCTCCGGATTCGTTCTGGCTTTCCGTCACGGTTCATCCTCCACCCACGGTCCCGGCCCTGTCGGCGCGGTGTGGATCATCGCGCCCTCCTTCAACGGCGGCCCGCACCGGACCGCCCCTCAAAACCGAAATTCCGCTCCCGCGCGCCGTCAGCCAGGACGCACGGTAAGCGGAAGCTTTGCGATCCCCTTTGCCGCGCGGCCCACGGCAATCACGTCGCCGGCGCTGACCACCTGCGGCGTGGTGATGGCCGCGCCGTTCAGCAGCGTCTCGTTGGTCGTGGCCGCGCCCGGCACCACCTGCCACGCCCCGTCCGCGCCGCGCTCCATCACCAGCTGCTCCGAATCCCACACGTTCGCGTCCTCGCCAAACTGCCGGACGAGGTTTTTGCCCAGCGGCGTCCGCACGCCCAGCGTCAGCACGTGGCCCGACTCGCCCACCAGCTGGATGCGATCCGTAACCAGCGGCCCACCCTCCGCCGGCGCGGCCGGAGCCGAGGCTACTTCAACCGGCGCGGCCTCCACCGGCGTGGGCTCGACTGGAGCCGGCGGCGGCGGCGGCGGAGCAGCGGGCGCCTCGGACACCGGCGGCGCAGCCGGGGCCGCGGGCGCAGGCGACGGGGGACGCGGAGGCGCGGCGGCGGCCGGCGGTGCGGGTGCCGCCGGAGCGGCGCTCGTCACCACCGCGGGCGCCGAAGCGCCGCGGCCGGTCAGCACGTCGCGCACCTGCGCCGCCGTGGGCCGCAGCTCGGGACGCGGGTTCAGGCAGGCGTACAGGATCGCCGACACCGCCTCGTTGCTGGCGGGCGCCGGCATCGTCCCCCCCAGCACCGGCGGCGTGGCGCTGTACGCCAGCACCTTTTGGGCGTACTCGCCCTGGTCGTCGGACCAGTACGGGTGCTGCCCCGCCAGCAGCTGGTACAGCATCAGCCCGCAGGTGAACACGTCCGACGCCGCACCCGGCGTGGCGCCCGCCGTAAAGTGCTCCGGCGAGCGGTAGTTGTCGCTGCCCACGTAGCCCATGTGCCCGTGCCAGGGCGCCTGCTCGTCCGTGAGCACCGAAAAGTCCACGTCGATCAGCTTGAGCTGGTAGCCGGCCGCGATGGACGGATCCTCGATGAGGAACGCGTTGTCGGGCTTGAGGTCCGCGTGGGCGATCTTTGCGTTGTGCAGCGTGTTGATCCCCGACATCAGCACTTTGGCCCAGATCACGTGCCGGTCCCACATCTTCGCGTCGAACGGGGGCTGCGGCGCGCGTCCGCCGTTGGCCGCCGCCTCGTCCTCGAAGATGCCGCCCAGGTCGGCCCCGTTCTCCACGAGCTCGATCGCCTGGAAGTAGCTGCGGCCGCCCCAGATGGCTTCGAACGCGTGGATGGCCCGCACGCAGTAGTTGCGCGCGGGGCTGTCCGCGATGCGCCGGTTCAGCTCCCGCTGGTAGCGCACGAACCCGCTGTACCAGTCCACCGTCACCGCCGGCGACTTGTACTGCTTGAAGAACACCCGCTGTCCGGACGGGCTCCGGGCCTCGTAGCTGATGGCCATGGCGCCCGGTCCAAACACGTCCGTGATGGTGTAGCCGTTGATCTCGTCGCCCGCCTTGAGCTTTTTCGCCATTCGCGATGATCCGCCGTCCGTGGGGTGCGCGCGCTACAGCGCCACCGTCTCCGCGCTCTTGGAAACGCTGGCGGCAAGCTGCCGCAGGGTGTTCTTGAAGTTGGCCTGGTCGCCGGTGAACTTGACCAGCGCCTCCTGCGGGTTGAGACCCGGGTAGGAGATGGCCTCCCACTCGCTCTTGTCGATCTGGCTAAGCTCGTCGTAGCCCGGCATGTCGGGCGCGAACAGGCTGAGGATGATGCGGTTGTTGATGATGGCGTTGGTCACGTCGGCCACGCCGCCGCCCTTGGCCTCGGGAATGCTCATCGCGGGCTTGAACGAGGCGTCGGTGAACACCACCACCACCCGCGCCGCGTCGCTGCGGTAGCGCCACCTGCCGGGATCGTGGGCCGTCGCGCCCTTCTCCGTCTGCCCCATGTTGGCCACCTTGAACAGCGCGTCCAGCAGCGACTCCGGCTCGTCCTCGCCCCCCTCGGCGCGCAGCCCGGCCAGCTGGGCGCGCAGGGCCTCGGTGTCGTTGACGAACGGGTTGTCGATGAAGGGCTCGGCGTCGTGGTCAAAGTCGCGAAAGCCCACCGCCTTGGCGCGCCAGTCGCGCACGGGCGAGATGTTGTTGCCCTCGCCCTTGTTCAGCGAGTCCACAAAGGTGCCGATGTTGGCCTTGAGGGCGTCGATGGCGGGTTCCATGCTTCCCGACACGTCGATCAGAAAGACGATGTCGGCCACGCCGCGGGTCTTGGTCTGCTGCTGGTCCATGCGATCGCTCTGCCGTCTGAAGTCCGTGTCCTGAACAGCCCTGTGCGGGGCCCGCGCCCATGCAGGTTCCAGTCCCACGCAACCGGCAGCCCCGCATCAAAGGTTTGTTCAGGATAGGAGGCTCATTCCACGGCTGCACGGCGGCCCGACAGAGCCGCGGTTTTCATCCGCCGTGTCCGCGCATTATGTTGATGGGGATTACCAGCGGAGGAGTCTGGATGAAAGCCACGCCCGTTTCCGCGGATCGGCCCATGCGGTCTCCCGCGATCGAGTCCTGCGTAGACCCAGAGGTTCTGGAATGGTATCGGATGAGCCCGCAGGAGCGCTGGACGGAAAGCATGCGCCTCTGGAGCACCTTCCGACTGCTGGGAGGCCGGCTTGAGCCTGAGTCCGATTCCCAAAGTCCTTTCTACGATGCAGGTGCACGGCGTGCAGGCGCTGCTCATGGGCGGCCAAGCCTGCATTCTGTACGGCGCAGCGGAGTTTAGCCGCGACGGGTGGGACCCTCACCCGCTCGCTTAGGCTCGCACCCTCTCCCGCAAGCGGGAGAGGGTATAAACGTCGCGAATACCCGCGACGCGCTTCCGTGCCGGCGCGGGTTGTTTCCTGTGCGGAGTAGAGCGCGACCCCCGGGGACCCTCTCCCCCGACCGGCCTTTTGCTCGTTCCTCGCAACGGCGGTCGACCCCTCCCCAACTTCGGGGGAGGGGTCGGTTGTCAGGCAAGGTTCACTGCGCATGGATGGTAATCCCACGCCTGACTCCCCACGCGCGATGGACGTCGAAGACACGAGCAGGTGAAGCCCCGCCGGGCGAGCTCCGCGAGCACAGGGCGGGGCTTATGGACTTCATAGCCCCGGGCTTTAGCGCGGGGAACCGGCGGCGCGCGACGCACGATGGAGGATGCCCTGCGGCCCACAACACAACCGCGGCGCCTCGCCCCAACGTTCCGGCGCCCGCGATCCGTCCCTACACCAGCACCCGCCCCGCCCCCTCCAGCACCACCGCCCCGGCCCCGTCCATCTCCAACCGCCCGTCCGGCGACAGCCGCACCAGCTCGCCCTTCGCCTCGCCGCCGAAGCGTGCCTCCTCGCTGGAGAGCAGCAGCTCCCAGCGGTCCGCCGGCGCGCGGGTTTCCTCCATCGCGCGCAGATCCACCGAAAGCGGCCCCCGCAGCGAGACGACCAGCAGGATCGCGCCGCCGTCAGCACCGGTGCGGCGGAGCGCGATGCCATGCTCGCCCAGCGCCGCCACGGCAAACCCCTCGCGGTCGCGGCGGCGCAGCGCGGGGTGCGTGCGGCGCAGGCGCAGCAGCTCGCGGTAGAGCGCGAGGACGCCGGCGTGCGGCATCCGCTCCGCCTCGTGCCAGCGGATGCGCGAACGCTCGAACGTCGACGCGGCCTGCGGATCGGGGATGCGCTCGCGGACGGCGGGGTCGGCGAACGCGCTGAACTTGCCGAACTCCTTGCGCCGCCCCTCCGTCACCAGCCTTCCCAGCTCCTCCGGGTGGTCGGTAAAGTACTGGAACGGTGTGGTGGCCGCCCACTCCTGCCCCATCCACAGCAGCGGCGTGTACGGAGACAGCAGCAGCAGCGCGCTCGCGGCGCGGTAGACGTCCAAGCCAATGTCCTCCGTCAGCCGGTCGCCAAACGCGCGGTTGCCCACCTGGTCATGGTTCTGGATGCAGTGCACAAAGGCGCGGGGCGGCAGCCCTTCCGCCGGGGTGCCGCGCGGCTTGCCGTGGTTCTCGGAAACCTGGCCCTCGTAGAACCACCCCTGCCGCAGCGTGCGCACGATGTCTTCCGCCGACCCGGTGTAGTCGCTGAAGTACGCCTCGTGGTCCCCCGCCGTGTGGCGGCGCAGCTGGTGATGGAGATCGTCCGCCCACAGGCCGTCCAGCCCGCACCCTTCCGGCGGCGGTAGCAGCACCCGCCGCTCGTTGCGCTCGTCCTCCGCGATCAGCACAAAGTGCCGGTCCGCAGGCAGTGACTCGCGGACGCGGCTCCCCAGCTCCCGCAGAAGGTGGATCTCCGAGTCGTCCAGGATGGCGTGCGTGGCGTCCATCCGCAGGCCGTCCACGTGGTACTCGTGCGCCCAGTACAGCGCGTTCTGGATGGCGAACTCGCGCACCGGCTTGCGCGCGTAGTCGATTGCGTCGCCCCAGGGCGTGCAGTGCCTGTCGGTGAAGTACCGGCCGCCGGTCATGGCGTGCAGGTAGTTCCCTTCCGGGCCCAGGTGGTTGTAGACCACGTCCAGGATTACCGCCAGCCCCCGCGCGTGCGCCGCGTCCACAAAGCGCCGGAACGCATCCGCGCCGCCGTACGAGGATTCCGCGGCGTAGAGAAACACGCCGTCGTAGCCCCAGTTGCGCGCCCCGGGAAACTCCGCGATCGGCATCGGCTCCACCGCCGTGGCGCCCAGTGCGGCAATCTCGTCCAGCCGCCCGATCAGCGCGTCGAACGTCCCCTCATCCGTCGCCGTCCCCACGTGCAGCTCGTAGATGACCAGGTCATCCGCCGGAACGCCGCGCCATCCGTCGTCCGTCCACGGGAACGAGGGATCGGCCACTTCCGACGGATCGTGCACGCCATCCGGCTGGCTGCGCGAGGCGGGGTCGGGAAAGGCGTCGCCCTCGTCCAGCCGGTACTTGTAGCGCGCGCCGGCGCCCAGCCCGGGCACCGTGGCGCAGAACCAGCCGTCCTCCTCCGCCGCCAGCGGGTGCACCCGCTCGGCGTCGGGGCCGTACACCACCACGTCCACCGCGCGGCTGGCCGGCGCCCACACGCGGAACCGCACTCCGTCGTCCACGACGTTGGCGCCAAACGGCAGGCGCCATCCATTCGTCCCCCTCACGCCCCCGCCCCTCCACGGTTCCCGGACACGCCCTCGCGGTCCTCGATCAGCACCATCATCGACCGCCCCTCCAGCGTCACCGTCTGCCCATCGGGAAGGCAGACGTGCCGCTCCGGCTGCTCGGGCCTGGCCGTGTCCAGCATCACGCACCACCCGCACGACCGGCCAAAGTCCGGCAGCGTAAAGTCCATAGCGCCGCCGTCGGCGTTGAAGAGGAGAAGGAAGTTGGCGTCGCGGATCTGCTGGCCCTGCTCGCTCCACTCCTCCATGGCCTCGCCGCCCATCGCCATCCCGAAGCAGCGCACGTAGCCGCTGTTCCACTCCTCGTCCGTCATCTCCGTGCCGTCCGGGCTAAGCCACACCAGGTCGCGCACGTCGCTGCCGCGGATCTCGCGCCCGCGAAAGAACTTGCGGCGGCGAAAGGTGGGGTGCTCGCGCCGCAGCCGCGCCACCCGGCGGGTGAACTCCAGCATCTCGCGGTCGCGCTCGCCCAGGTCCCAGTGCACCCAGGCCAGCTCGTTGTCCTGCGCGTACGCGTTGTTGTTGCCGTGCTGCGTGCGTCCCATCTCGTCGCCGTGCGCGATCATGGGCACGCCCTGGGAAAGGAGCAGCGTGGTGATCAGGTTGCGCTTCTGGCGCTCGCGCGAGCGGACGATGTCCTGCCGGTCCGTCGGCCCCTCCACGCCAAAGTTGTACGAGTGGTTGTTGTTGTCGCCGTCCTGATTGTTCTCGCCGTTGGCTTCGTTGTGCTTGTGGTTGTAGCTCACCAGGTCGTGCAGGGTAAAGCCGTCGTGCGCCACCACAAAGTTCACGCTCGCGTGCGGCTTGCGGCCGTCGTTCTCGTACAGGTCGCTGCTCCCCGTCAGGCGAAAGCCCAGCTCGCCCAGCGTGCCCGCGTCCCCACGCCAGTAGGCGCGCACCGTGTCGCGGTAGCGGCCGTTCCACTCCGCCCACAGCACGGGAAAGTTGCCCACCTGGTAGCCGCCCTCGCCCACGTCCCACGGCTCGGCGATCAGCTTGACCTTGCTGATGACGGGGTCCTGGTGAATGACGTCGAAGAACGCCGACAGCTGGTCCACCTCGTGAAGCTCGCGGGCCAGCGTGGACGCCAGGTCAAAGCGAAATCCGTCCACGTGCATCTCCTGAACCCAGTAGCGCAGGCTGTCCATTACCAGCTGCAGCGCCTGGGGATGCACCATGTTGAGCGAGTTGCCGGTCCCCGTGTAGTCCATGTAGAACCGCGGGTCACCCTGCACCATGCGGTAGTACGTGCGGTTGTCGATCCCCTTGAAGCTCAGCGTGGGCCCCATGTGGTTGCCCTCCGCCGTGTGGTTGTACACCACGTCCAGGATCACCTCGATCCCCGCCGCGTGCAGCGCCCGCACCATCTCCTTGAACTCCCGAACCTGCGCGCCGTAGTCGCGCACCGACGCGTAGCGCCCCGCGGGGGCAAAGTAGCCGATGGTGTTGTATCCCCAGTAGTTGCGCAGCCCCTTCTGCACCAGAAAGTAGTCGTCCACGATCTCGTGCACGGGAAGCAGCTCGATGGCCGTCACCCCCAGCGACTTCAGGTGCTCGAGGATGGCGGGGTGGGCCACCGCCGCGTAGGTGCCGCGGATATCCTCGGGGACGTCCGGGTGCAGCATCGTCAGCCCCTTGACGTGCGCCTCGTAGATCACCGTCTCGTGCCAGGGGATGTCGGGCGGCTGGTCGCCCTGCCAGTCAAAGCCGTCGTCGGCCACCACCACGCCCTTGGGCACGCCCCAGGCGTCGTCGGTGTCGTCCAGCACCCAGTCCTCGCCCGGCTGGTCGAACGGGTAGGCGAACGGGTGCGATTCCCACTGGATGGGGCCGGCCAGCGCCCGCGCGTAAGGGTCGATGAGCAGCTTGAAGGGATTGCAGCGCAGCCCCCGGGCCGGCTCGTACGGGCCGTTGATGCGGTAGCCGTAAAAGGTGCCGGGGCCCAGCCCCTCCACGTAGCCGTGCCACACGTACGCCGTGCGCTCGCGCAGGCGGTAGGTGCGCGAGGGCTGCTCGTCACCGGGGGCGTCGAACACGCACAGCTCCACCTCCCACGCCACCTCGGAGTAGATGGCGAAGTTGGTGCCCTTGCCGTCGAAGGTGGCGCCCAGCGGGTACGGCCTGCCGGGCCACGCCGTGGTGGCCGTCTCCAGAAATCCGGGAACGTGCTGCTCCGGCGGGGTGGGCCGCTGCCCCGCCTGGCCGCGGTTGCTCCACCCGAACGGCAGCGGCGGCCGCCTCTCCCTGCGCCGCTCGATCCCGTCGGGCGCGCCGGCCAGCGTGCCCTCCGCCGCGTCGCTGAAGTCCTCCTCCGCGCCCGCGGATGCGCCGTTCTCCGGATCGTCCGTGAGCGTGGCGGCGCCGCCGTACGCATCGTCCCCGGCGTGAGGGTGATGATCGGATGCCGCGTGGTCGTCCCCGGGGTGCGGCTCGCCCGCGCCCGGGTGGTTGGGATCGTGCTGGTCCATCCTGCTCCGTCTCGGTCTGTGGCTATGCCGTGGTTCGCCGCCGTGGCGAAGGATGACGATGTCGATGTGCGGCAGGGATCCAGTTGCGTCCGCGGTGCCCCTCCCCCGGCCCCACCCCCGTCGTTACTCCAGGCTAGGGGAGAACTTAGTCCGGGCTTCGGAAGGGGCGTCGCACCTCCCCCCCCCCACGCAGTTTGTGGGGGAGGGCCGGCGAGGGGGGCGCCCACCCTCTCGCGCCACCGCCTCCGAAGCACTCCGAAACCTGCCTTACCCAACCTCCCCCAGTCTTTTTTGGGGGAGGTGCGAGCCTGAGCGAGCGGAGGGGGCGCTGCCCTCGCGCCCACCCCCGTCCGAAGCAGAGCAGGCCCACTCCGAGCCCTCCCGGAGCGCGCTCGCGTCCCCTATCCCCGCACGTGCCCGCTTCTTGCTCCCCCGCGCCGCCGACCCGCGGCGGAACCGGCCGCGCGCACTACCCTGGACGGCAATCACCAACGTGAATCCTTCGGACCCGGCCGGCGCGGCGCCCCGGCGCCGCATTCCTTCGGCCACGTACCGCTTTCAGTTCAACGCCGGCTTTACCTTCAAGGACGCCACCGAGCTGGTGCCTTACCTGGCCCAGCTGGGGATCAGCGACCTGTATGCGTCGCCGTACCTGCAGGCGCGGCCCGGAAGCGTTCACGGCTACGACATCGTGGACCACGCGCGCCTGAACCCGGAGATCGGCACGGAGCACGACCATGCGCGCATGTCGGCGGCGCTGCGTGAGCACGGACTGGGCCAGATGCTGGACATCGTCCCCAACCACATGGGCATTGCCATGGGGGCCCGGGGACGGCGCAACCGCTGGTGGATGAGCGTGCTTGAAAACGGCCCCTCGTCGCCCTACGCTGGCTACTTCGACATCGACTGGAACCCGCGCAACCCCGAGCTGTGCGGCAAGGTGCTGCTTCCCGTGCTGGGCGACCAGTACGGCCGGGTGCTGGAAGGCGGCGAGCTGAACCTGGTGTACGAGGCGGGCCAGTTCCGCATCGAATACTACGAGAACGTCTTTCCCGCCAACCCCCGCTCCACCGCCGCCGTCCTGGAGCTGGCGATCGAGAAGCTGACCCTTCGGTCCAACGATCCGGAGCGGATGGAGCTGGCGTCCATCGCCGCGGCGCTGCGGCGGCTTCCCCCGCGGCGCGCGCGCGACGCCCAGAGCCGCGCCGAGCGCCAGCGCGAGCGCATCGTCACGCGCCGGCGGCTGCGCGACCTGGTGTACCGCTCCGAGGCCGTGCGCGGCGCCGTAAACGCCGCCGTAGCCGAATACAACGGCACCCCGGGCGAGCCGCACTCGTTTGACCGGCTGGACGCGCTGCTCAACGACCAGGCGTACCGGCTGGCGTACTGGCGCGTGGCGGCCGAAGAGATCAACTACCGGCGCTTTTTTGACGTGAACGACCTGGCCGGCGTGCGCGTGGAGCGGCCGCAGGTGTTCCAGGCCACGCACGACCACATCCTCAGCCTGGTCCGCGAGGGCAAGGTCACCGGCCTGCGCATCGACCACCCCGACGGCCTGTTCGACCCGCGCGACTACCTGGTTACGCTGCAGCGGATGACGATGGGACTGGAGCGCACCGAGGACTTTTACGTGCTGGTCGAGAAGATCCTCACCGGCGACGAGCCGCTCCCCGCCGAGTGGCCGGTGGCGGGGACGGTGGGATACGAGTTCCTGAACCGGGTCAACGGCCTGTTCGTGGCGCCGGCCAACGAGGGGAAGATGGATGCCATCTACCGCGCGTTCACCGGCTTCGACGACGACTTCGAGAACCTGGTCTACGAGAAGAAGCGGCTCATCCTGCGCTCGTCGCTGGTAAGCGAGCTTACGGTGCTCACCACGCTGCTGGACCGCATCAGCGAGCGCAACCGCCGCTCCCGCGACTTCACCTGGGGCAGCCTGCGCGACGCCCTGCGCGAGGTGATCGCCTGCTTTCCCGTCTACCGCACCTACATCGAAGCCGTCCCCGGGGTGGTCACCGACCGCGACCGCGCCTGGGTGCACCAGGCGGTCGAAAAGGCCAAGGAGCACAACCGCACCACCAGCGGCGCCATCTTCGACTTCGTGCGCGACACGCTGCTGCTGGAGTGGCCCGATTCGCTGGACGCGCGGTCGCGCAGCCAGCACGCGCGCTTCGTGATGAAGTTTCAGCAGCTCACCGGGCCGGTGATGGCCAAGGGGGTGGAGGATACCACCTTCTACGTCTACAACCGCCTGGTTTCGCTCAACGAGGTGGGCGGCGAGCCGGACCGCTTTGGCATCGACCCCGAGGAGTTCCACGCCTTCAACCTGGAGCGCGCGGAACAGTGGCCGCACGCCCTTTCCAGCAGCAGCACGCACGACACCAAGCGCAGCGAGGACGTGCGCGCCCGCATCAACGTCCTGTCCGAGATCCCCGAGTTCTGGTCGGAGCGGGTGAACGCCTGGGCTGGCTTCAACGCGGCCAAGGTGCGCAAGGACGGCCAGCGCCCCGTGCCCGACGCGAACGACGAGTACCTGCTCTACCAGTCGCTGGTGGGCGCCTGGCCCTTTGGCGAGCTGGACGACCAGGGGCGGCAGGACTTTACGGGCCGCGTGCAGGCGTACATGGAAAAGGCCACGCGCGAGGCCAAGCGCCACACCAGCTGGCTCAACCCCAACCCCGCGTACGACAAGGGGCTGGGCGGGTTCATCAAAGACATCCTGGCGGACGGCGAGAGCGCGTTCATGGATGACTTTCTCCCTTTCCAGCGCATGATTTCGCGGCTGGGGATGGTCAACTCGCTCGCCCAGACGCTGGTGAAGATCGCCTCCCCCGGCGTGCCCGACATCTACCAGGGGCAGGAGGCCTGGGATTTTTCGCTGGTGGATCCCGACAACCGCCGCCCCGTGGACTACGCGCTTCGCGGGGAGCTGATGCGCTCGATCGAGACGCGCCGGGGCGAAGTGGGGCTTGCGGAGGCGGCGGGGGAGATGGTGGATGGATGGGAGGACGGGCGCGTCAAGCTGCACGTGGTGCAGACGGCGCTGCGGCTGCGGATGGCGTTCCCCGCCGCCTTTACCGGCGGCGCCTACGTCCCGCTGGTGGCGGAGGGAGCCCGCGCGGAGCACGCCGTCTCCTTCGCGCGCACGGGCGAAGGCGCCGCGGTGATCGTCGTGGTCCCGCGGCTGGTGGCCACGCTCACCCGCGACCGCGATTTCGCGCTCCCCCAAGCCGCGGACTGGAAGGGCACCCACCTCCCGCTCCCCGACGACCTCGCCGGCCGCTACCGCAACGCCCTGACGGGCGAAGAGCTGCGCCCCGGCAAGCACGGCCTGGACCTGACGGACGTCTTTGCCACCTTCCCCGTCGCCCTCCTCGAGCGGATGGACTGAGGAGCCGCGGAGGAATGAGGAGAGGGCACGGAGGCCACAGCCGGCCTTCATCCGCGTCCTTCTCTCTTTCCTCCGCGGCTGCACGTGAGCCCGCTTCTGTGGATCACTCAGACCTGGACCGCGCTTCCCGGTCCTGACTGGTCTTCAATTCGTGCTCACGAAAGAACGGGACGCTGAGCAGGCATGCACGCTCGCAGGCGTAGGGCAGATACCGGTTGTCACGCTGTGTCTCCAGATGTCCCCACAGCACGCGCTTGCCCAGCCGCCGCATCTGCCAGGCGACCGTCGCAAAGTCCGTATCGTTGGAAATGAGCAAAGCGACATCGAAGCGGCTCGTGCACGCCCGTTCGACCATCGTAGACGCCAGCGCAACGTCGACACCCTTCTCGCGTCCGAGCTTTTCCACTCCGTGATCGGCTGACGCGGCGCCTCGTACGTCCGGAAACCGGAGCCGATGGCCCCACCGCACCTGCACGGATGGCAACTCGACCAGCTTGTTGTACCAGCCTTCAGGCCGGCCTTTGCCGGTACGAGGATCGTAGCGGGTGGTTGAGGCGAAGCAGTTCACGCGCTGAAGATGGTAAGGCGCTCCAGCAACACGGGCCGCGACACTCTTGCCGATCCTTCCCCAATCCAGCTTGTGGGGCAGGTTGAGGCGTTTGAGTTCCCGTTCGACGTTCGGCAGATCCACATACAGGTCGAGGCGAGGCAGCCGCTCGCTTCCACTCGAAACCAATCCGCCGGTCGACGCGCTCATAGGAACGTGGGAAAAGGTGGAACGAAAAACCGGGGCTACGTCATCTGCGACGCAGCCCCGGGAGGGCGTGGGCCGTTCCTTCCCGTAGGAAGGTGGCAGACACGTCCCGAGCGAACCTACCCTGTCGCTACAGGCCCCTTCCTCCCGCGGGAGGCGGGCAGTTCGTAGCGTTCGGGCAGAAGTAATATAGACGGAGATGCCTCCCCCGTCAATGGCGCCGTATCAACACGAATGGCAGCACAAGAGAACGGGGTGAGCACCCCTGTTCATACGACGCCACATCCGGTCGAACGTGGTTTGCGGAAGGCGCGTATGCGATCATCACTCCGCGCCCACCGAACCGTCCAACCGCTCGGCGATGGCCCAGGCCAGCAGCGGCACCATGATCTCGTGGTGGCCGGTGAGGGAGAAGCCTCGTCCGCCGCCGGAGCGGGTGGGTCGCTCCACCACGTTCACGCGCGGGCGGTAGTGGCGGTTCATGTCCAGGTCACACGCCGTGAACCCGCGCGGCGCGCCGCCGTGCAGGTTGCGCGCGACCGTCAGCGCCTTGAGAAACACCTCGGGCATCACCACCGCCGATCCCACGTTCACCACCACGCCACCGTCGTCCAGCCCCGCCAGCGCGGCGGAGAGGCGGCGAAAGTCGCGATGCCCCGTGTCGCCGATGGCGGCGCCGTCGGCGGCGGGGTGCTGGTGGATGATCTCCGCGCCCAGCGCCGGGTGCAGCGTGTACTGCACGCCCAGCCGGTACGACTGCAGCAGCAGCGAAAGATCGGGATAGGCCAGATCATCGCGCCCGTCCAGGTCGCGGGCCAGCGACTCGCCCATCCCCCATCCCTCGCGCATGCCGCGCGTAAAGGCGCCGTTCATGTCGCGCCCCGTCTCGTCCGCCATGCCGAACGAGCCGTCCGCCAGCCCCGCCTCCACGTCCTCGCTGGTTCCGCCCCAGCGCGCCATCTCGTAGTCGTGCACACCCGCCGAGCCGTTCGATGCCAGGTGCGTGATGGCGCCGCGCCGCACCAGGTCGATCAGCACCGGCCCCAGCCCCGTCTTGACGACGTGCCCGCCCAGCATCCACAGCACCGTCCGCCGCCGCTCGACGGCGGAGGCGATGGCATCCACCACCGCCAGAAAGCTTTCCGCCTGCAGCACGTGCGGCAGCGAGCGCACGAACGCGTTGAACGTCCGCGCCTCCGCATCCATCGGTGGCGGCGCGGCGAAGTGCTCCGCCAGCACCTTGTTGGGCCGCCCGCCCACCGGCACCGTGCGCACACGCGAAAGGTCCGCCTCGGGGATCTGCCCCGCCGCGGACCCGCCCTGGTTGTCGATGCCGTCTTCCATCGCCGCGTCGTCGCCGGAGGAGAGTGGATGCCGATCCTCCGAAGATGCGCCTTCTCTCTCCCGCGCGCCACGTCCGCCACGATCCTCATCCACCAAAAGATTGGTTTCACGCAGAGTTACCAGAGTTAGCAGAGTAGGTGGATCAAGGAACTCTGCTAACTCTGGTAACTCTGCGTGAGACTAAATCTGTAGAGGCAGGACGATACGAAAACGCGTGAGATCAGGCGCCCGGCCGAAACGAGCGCAGGCGCATGGTGATGGTCGCGGGGAGCTTGCTGGCGTCCGTGCGGATGAACACCGGGATGCGGTACTGGTCGTCGGAAAAGTACACCTCGGCGCGTCCCTGCTCGCTGAACAGGCCGTCCGTGCGGATGATGGGACGCACCACGATCGCGCGGAACTGGCCCGCGGGGACCCGGATCGTCTCGCGCCGCAGCACCTGGAGAATCACCGGGTTGCCGTCCGCCTTGAAGTAGCGCGGCAGGCGGTACGTGGCGCCCACCTCCAGCGGCAGCGTGCGCGCGAAGTACAGAAACGACAGGTCGTCCAGCGGCTCGCCGGTAGGCAGCGTCCCCGTCTCGCCGTTCTCGCGGCGAAAGGTGCGCCGCTCGGGATTGAAGTCGTACGTGCGGTTGCGCCGGTAGCCGCCCTCGCGAAGGTTCTGGTGAAAGCGCCGCGAAAACAGCCCGTCCGTATCGATCCACGATTCGTAGCGGTCGTCGATGCGATAGAACGGCGTGCCGCCCCGCAGCGTCATCCTCGTGTGGAGCGTCTGCTGCCCCTGCAGTGTCTCCACCCCGGTGACGGAAAGCGTGGCGCTCCCCGCCGTGACGGGGCCGAGCTTTACCTGGTATTCCGCGTGCTCGCCGGGCGCGAACGGCAGGCGCTGGGCCTCCGCCGCGGGCGAGGCGAACGCCGCCACCACCACCGCCAGCGTGAGCGTCCGCCGCCCCATCTTCATCCATCCCATCAGACTGCCTCGCTTTATCAGGATCCGCCGCCGGTGGAAAGCTCCGGCAACGGAAATCTCGCGATGATGACGTCTCCGCCGGGTGCGGCGTGACGGCAACGAAGGGAGGGCGCGGAGACGTGGCTCCGCGCCCTCCAGATTGGTCGTACCCGCCGCGCGGCGCTCAGGTGCCGGGGCGAAAGGTGCGCAGCTGCATGGTCAGCGATCCGATGCGCGGAATGCCGCGCGTGCGGATGAGCACGGGGATGCGGTGCTCGTCGTCGGAAAAGAACACTTCCGCGCGGCCACCCTCGCTGAACATGCCGTCCGTGCGGATGACCGGGCGCACGACGATGGTGCGAAAGCGCCCCGCCGGCACCTCGATGGTCTCGCGGCGCAGCACCTGGAGCACCACCGGGTTGCCGTCGGCCTTGTAGTAGCGCGGCAGCGAGTACGTGGCCCCCGGGTCCAGCGGCAGTGTGCGAGCAAAGTAGATGAACGACAGGTCGTCCAGCGGCTGGTTGGTGGGCAGCGTGCCGGTCGTCCCGTTCTCGCGCCGGAACGTGCGCTCCTCCGGAAAGAAGTCGTACGTGCGGTTGCGGCGAAAGCGCGCCTCGTGCTGGTTCTGGTGAAACCGGCGCGAGAACAGCCCGTCCGTGTCGATCCACGACTCGAACCGGTCGTTTACCCGCACCAGCGCGTTGCCGCCCTGCAGCGTCATCACCGTGTGAAACACCTGCTGCCCGCGCACCGTCTGCAGCCCGGTCACGCTCAGGCTTCCCCGGCCGATCGGCAGCCCGGCCAGCCGCACCTGGTAGGTGGCCGACTCGCCTGCGCGAAACGGCACCCGCTGCGCCGTGGCTTCCGTATACACTGGCCCGGCCGCGCGCGCCGGCGCCTCCGCCTGCGCGGTCCCCGCGACCAGCGCCGCGGCGCTAATCGCCAGCGCCGTCCGGCCCCTCCGTACGATCCTGGATATGTCCTTCACGATTTCCTCGCTTTCGTCTTCTCCGCGGCGGGCGTCCCTCGTCGGACGGCCCCGCGGCGGCTTCAGGGGCCTGCGGCTGGGAGGGCTGAGCCACGGTTTCGGACCGCTTCGCCAGCGCCAGGCCGCGCCGGGGGGCCCGCTTGGCCAGCTCCCACGTTTCCCGCAGCGCCGCCCACGCGTCAAAGCGCGTTTCGCGCTCGCGCCGGGTGTAGCGGATCTCTACCGGCGCCTGGTCCGCGCGACGGGCGTGCGGCGCCACGCGCAGCAGCAGTTCGGCGTTGGCGGCCCATCCCTGGCGCGTGAGCAGAGGCTTCCCTTCCTGGTCCTGCAGCGCGCGCCGGATCACCTGCACGCGGTACGCGCGAAAGCCCAGAAAGGGATCGCCGCCCTCGGACGGCAGCGCGGCGCGCGACAGCAGCCAGGGAAGCCCCCGGCGCGACCAGCGCATCCCGCGCGTCACCTCGCCCTGCACCGTCGCCATCGTCGATCCGACGACGTCCGCACCGCCTTCCAGCTTCTTCACCAGCGCGGGGATCTCGTCCGGCGGCTCGGTAAAGTCGGCCTGCATGACGACGACGGTGTCGCGCTTGGGATGGGTGGAGCGGGCGACCGCCTCGCGCAGCACCTGCTCCAGCGCGGCGGCGTACCCGTGCGGGCGCTCGTTGCGCAGCAGGGTGAGCGGCAGCACGCGGGCGTACGGCGCCAGCACCTCGGAAGTTGCATCCGAGGAGCCGTCGTCCAGCACGATGAGGTGAAAGTCGCGGCGGAACTCCGTCATCACCTGGCGAATCCGCCAGAGCAGGACCCCAACCGTCGGCGCCTCGTTCAGCGCCGGGATGCAGATGTAGATCACAGATCGTCCTGTTCCGCGTCGTCCTCCCCCGCGCCACCAGCCATGGGGATACCCGATGTCTCCGCGTCCGGTTCCCCTCGGGGCTTGCTCTTCCAGCGCCGATGGAACCAGAAGTACTGCTCCGGCGCCTCTCGCACCGACGCCTCCAGCCGCGCCGCCAACTCCGCCGTGAGCGTGGCGATGTCGGCCTCCAGGTCGCCCGTGCGCGGCACGGGAACGCGCGTCCCCGACACCTCGTAGCGCACCCCCGGCCCTGGCAGCCGCCGCGCCACGCAGGCGAACACCGGCGCGTCGAAGCGCAGGGCGAACAGCGCCGGCCCGCGGTGCGTGGACGCCGGCACGCCAAAGAAGGGGACGAAGATCCCCGCCTTGCGCGCGTCCTGGTCGGCCACGATGCCCACGACGCCGTTCTTGCGCAGGGCGCGGGGCACGGCGCGGGGTGCGTCGCGCTGGGTGATGGTCTCCACCCCCAGGCGGCGGCGGGTGTCGTCCAGCCGCTGGTCTACCAGCAGGTTTCCCTGGCGGCGCACGATGGCCGAGATGGGGACGCCGCGCGAAGCCACCG
Source organism: Longimicrobium sp. (assembly GCF_048594345.1). Classification (GTDB taxonomy): domain Bacteria; phylum Gemmatimonadota; class Gemmatimonadetes; order Longimicrobiales; family Longimicrobiaceae; genus Longimicrobium. Next base: position 4,081 of record NZ_JBMDXM010000164.1, on the reverse strand, counting down.
CGGCCGCCGCGATCTCCCAGTTGCCGTAGTGGCCGGTCACCAGGATGCAGCCCTTGCCCTCCGCCAGCGCCCCCTCCATCTCGTCCCACCCGCGCGTCACCGTTCGGTCGATGACGGCCTGTGGATTGAGCGTGGCCAGCCGCAGCATGGCCGCCGCCTCGCGCCCCAGGTGCTCGTACGCGCGCCGGGTGACGTCGTCGCGCCACGCGTCGGTGGCATCCGGAAAGGCCAGGCGCAGGTTCGCCTCCACCGTAGAGCGGCGGATGCCCAGCCGATGGACCGCCGCGCCCAGCCTGCGCCCGAACGCGTCCGCCATCCCCTCGGGGAGCGAGGCCACCGCGCCTTCCAGCGTGCGGGCCAGCGCGTATTCCACCCGGTGCCGCGGCGCGTGCCGCCGCTTGTCTGCTTCCGCCACCAGCGTACGATTGCGAGAAAAGCCGGCCCGGGGCGTGTCCCCTGGCCGGCCGATGAAGATAACGCGTTCCGCCCCGCGCCGCTTGGGGTGAACGGGTGAACGGGTGAACGGGTGATGGGGTGAGGCGTTTCCGCAGGAACCCCTCTCCCCCGCCGACTTCGCCGCTCGTTCCTCGCGGCTCGCGGCGACCCCTCCCCCGAAGTTGGGGGAGGGGTCGACGGCCGTTGCGAGGAACGAGCAAAAGGCCCGTCGGGGGAGAGTGCCCGAGGGTCGCGGCGCCCCCTCCCGTTCACCCCTACGACCGCCCCGCCCCCGCCAGCACCTCCACCACCGTCTCGTCCGCCACGGCATGCCCCCAGCGGCCTTCCTTGCCCATCAGCGGCGTGCCGATGTCCTGGATGAGCGCGTACTCCACGCGGCCGTTGCGCGCCTTTTTGTCCGTGCGCGTCCAGCCGACCACCTCGTCCGCCGCGTAACCCAGGGGGAGCGAGGTGGGCAGGCCCAGGCGGGTGAGCAGCTTGCGCAGCCGCGCGGCCGTCCCGGTGACGGTCACGCCGGACTTCTCGCCGATGCGCGCCTCCTCCACCATCCCCACCGCCACCGCCTCGCCGTGCAGCATGGCGTACCCGCTCACCGCCTCCACCGCGTGGGCGATGGTGTGGCCAAAGTTCAGCAGCTTGCGCGGGCCGCTCTCCTTTTCGTCGCGCGCCACGATCTCGGCCTTGATCTCTACCGAGCGGACGATGAGCCGCGCCAGGGCCTGCGGATCGCCCGCCAGCAGCGACTCGGCGTTCTGCTCGATCCACTGCAGGTACTCCGCGTCGGCGATGGCGCCGTGCTTTACCGCCTCGGCCAGGCCGGCGCGCAGGTGCGCCTCGGGAAGCGTCTGCAGCAGCTCCGGATCGATCACCACGCAGTGCGGCTGGTGAAACGCGCCCACCAGGTTCTTTCCCGCGGGCGTATCCACCCCGGTCTTGCCCCCCACGGAGGCGTCGATCATCGCCAGCAGCGACGTGGGCACCTGCACGAAGGGCAGGCCGCGCATGTACGTGGCGGCCACAAAGCCGCCCAGGTCGCCGGGCACCCCGCCGCCAAAGGCCACCAGCGCGGTGTCGCGCCCGCAGCCGGCCTCGAGCATGGCGTCGCTCACCAGCGCCCACGTTTCGCGGTTTTTCTGCTCCTCGCCGCTGGTAAAGGCAAAGACGTCCGTGCGGTACCCGGCCCCGTGCAGCATGCGCGACAGGCGTACCGCGTACAGCTCGGCCACGTGGTCGTCGGTGACCACGGCGTAGCGGTGCGCGGGACAGAAGCGCGACAGGATGCTGGCGATGTTGGAGAACAGCCCCAGGCCAACCAGCACCTCGTAGCTGCGCGAGTTGCCTTCGGGGAGCGAAACCTTGACTCTGTGGGGCGTGCTCATACCGGTTCCTGTAATCGTTGCGCCGCGCGGCGGTCCATTCCCGCGCCCACCACCGTCTCGTCCGCCAGCCACAAGGCAACCCGCCCCAGGTCGCCGTCCATCTCGTCCGCGTGCAGGCGGATGGCGTCCGCCGCGCACCCGCGCTCCATCACCCGCCCCAGCGCCGCCAGCTCCGCGCCGTCGCCCAGCGCCGCCGCCACGCCCTCCAGCCGCTCGCCCAGCCGCTCCACCCACGCCGCCGCGCTGATCGTCCGCGGCTCGGCGCTCTCCACGTCGGCGAACACCGCCTGCGTGCCGTAGCGGCTGGCGCGCCACCCGTTGTCGCTCAGCAGCGTCTGCACGAACGGGTCGGGGAGCGGCGAATCGCGCAGCACCCCCTCCACCGCCCCCGCCACGATTGCCCGCAGCAGCGCCGCGATGGCCACCGCATCCTCCAGCCGCGGAGTGCAGTCGGAGATGCGCGCCTCCAGGGTGGGGTACACGTGGTGCGGGCGCATCTCCCAGTACAGCCGCCCCGGCGCGTCGATGCGCTCGGATTCCACCAGCCACCTGACCAGCGCCGCGAACTCCGCGTCGTCCGCAAAGCGCGGCGGAGCGCCCGTGCGCGGCCAGCGGCGCCAGAGGATGGACCGGTACGACGCGTGCCCCGTGTCCCGCCCGCCGAAGTACGGCGACGCGGCGGAGAGCGCCAGCAGCAGCGGCAGGTGCAGCCGAACACAGTTCGACGTCCGCGCGCGGTCGACGCCCTTGGGCACGCCCACGTGCACGTGCATCCCGAAGATGGCCTGCGACTCGGCCAGCCGCCGGTACTCCTCGCGCAGCTCCTGGTACACGGGCGCGGGGTTGAAGACGTGCCCCTCGGCCGGGCTGAACGGGTGCGTCCCCGCCGCCACGATGCGCAGCCCCTGCGCCTCCGCCGCCACGGCCGCCGTAAAGCGCAGCCGGGCCAGGTCCTCGCGCACGCAGTCGGTGCCCTCGCACACGCCGGTTTCCACCTCCACCGTGTGCTCCTGCATCTCCGGCTTGAGCTCGTCGGCCCAGTCGCCGGCGATCACGTAGCGGGCGCGGCTGCGCAGCTCGCCCGTGCGCGCGTCGACGAGCTGGTATTCCTCTTCTACGCCAACGGTGAAGTCTGCGGAACGGGGCATGCGGCGTCGCGAAAGGGAACGCGCGTTCCGCCCGAGGAAGAGCTTAGCCGGGAGGACGCGCCGGGGCAAGCGGGGCCCCGGACCCGGGAAGCGCGCCCACCCGCTCGACGCGCTCCAGCGCGTCCGCCGAAGAAAGCAACTCCCGCGCCGTGCGCAGCAGCACGGGATGCGTCCACTCCGGAGCCACTTCCACCAGCGGATACAGCACAAAGCCACGCAGGTGCAGCCGGGGGTGCGGCAGGGTAAGTTCCGCCGTCCGCATCACCCGCTCTCCATACGCCAGCAGGTCCACGTCCATCGTCCGCGGGGCGTTGGCAAAGCTGCGCCGCCGCCCCAGCGCCGCCTCCACCCCCTGCGCCGCCGCCAGCAGCGCCGGCGGCTCCAGCCCCGTCCATCCGCGGACGACCACGTTGTAGAAGTCCGCCTGCTCCGCGAACCCCACCGGCTCCGAGCGCCACACCGACGACACGCCGCCGATCCGCACCACCGCCGACAGTGCCTGCACCGCCGCCGCCAGCTGCGCCACGGGTTCGCCCTCGTTGGCGCCCAGCCCCAGCAGCACCTCGTTTCCCGCGTCGTCGCGCATGTGGGCCAATCGATGGAAGGATGGGATGATGATCGGGATTCTGCCCCGGCGCCGACAACATACAGCGCCGCCGCCCGCGCGGCCCCCGGGGACCCTCCCCCGGCGGCGCCTGAGAGCGCGCCACCCCCTCCCGCAAACAGCGCGGGAGGGGGGATACACGGCACGGGCCGGTGGCGGTTCGTCGGATTGGGGCGCGGGATGGTGGGCAGCCTCCCCGTCCCTCCCCTACGAGCTGCGTGGGGCAGGGAGAATCCGCACCACCATCTCCCAGGCGAGATCGACGTTTATACCCTCTCCCGCTTGCGGGAGAGGGTGCGAGCCTAAGCGAGCGGGTGAGGGCCCCCCGCCGAAGCGCGCCACCGTTTCCATCCTCCGTACCTTCGTACCTTCGTACTTTCGTACTCTCGCACTCCACTCCGAAGAACGAAGCGGGGGCCCCGGGGACCCGGGGGGCCGCATGCGGGAAAGCGTAGCCGCGGGAGGATGGGGGAGAGTGCCCGGGGTTGTGGGGG
>NZ_JBMDXM010000163.1:0-32057 GCF_048594345.1 Longimicrobium sp. | reverse complement strand
GGAGGCCGGTTTCCTCCGCGCGAGCCCCGCCTCTATCCCATACCATTTCTCGCAGTTCGTTGTGCAATCAGAGGAACGACGGAAAAACATCACGCGGAGGCGCGGAGGAACTGATGAGGCGCGGAGGCGTTTTGGGCGTTCTCTCCGCGCCTCTTCTGTTTTCTCCGCGCCTCCGCGTGAAAATCGTTCCCCTCACTGCACATCGAAATCCGGGAGATGGTAGTGGAGGGCAGATGCTCTTCATGGAGCCCCGCGTGCTCCGGATGGTAACGGATGGCGCGTGCGATCTGGTGCGCACGGTGCTCTGCGGGCTGATAAGTGCACCGTTCCGGGGCGGCGGCGCACCGGGGCGGGGCGCCAAAATCCGTAGGGTGGATAGAGCGCAGAGGTTTATCTCGTTGTGCGGCAACGATTTGCAAAACTTGCCGCAGGCGGCCCGGCGGTTGCCTTGGGAAGGCCCGTTCCCATCATCCCGGACGCCGCCCTTCACAGTTCCGGCGCCCGATCATTTGCCCCCTGGAGAACGCCCCATGAAGCGCAGCCTGTTCATCCTGGCGCCGCTGGCCCTGGCCGCGTGCGCGGACAACCCGACGCAGCTGGCCCCGGCAGCGGAGGCGCCCGCCCTGGCCGCCGCCGCGGCGCCGAACTTTGTTCCGGGTGAGGTGATCGTGAAGTTTCGCCCGGGCGCGGCGCAGGCGGCGCGCGGGGCGGCGCTGCAGCACGCCAACGCCGCGGTGCGCGAGCGCATCGTCACCGGCAGCATGAAGCGCGGGGGCGACAACGAAGGGCTCACGGTGATCCACTCCGGCCTGGGCACGGCGGCGGCCATCGAGCGGCTGCGCGCCAACCCCAACGTAGAGTACGCCGAGCCCAACTACGTGTACCAGCACGCCGCCGTCAGCAACGACACGTACTTCACCAACGGCTCGCTGTGGGGGATGTACGGCGGCACCGGCACCCCGGTCAACCTGAACGGCAGCCACGCCAGCGTGGCGTGGGCGGCCAACCACACGGACTGCAGCGGCGTGTACGTGGGCATCATCGACGAGGGCTACATGTACACCCACACGGACCTGGCCGCCAACGCCGGCAAGAACCCGGGCGAGGTAGCCGGCAACGGCGTGGACGACGACGGCAACGGGTACGTGGATGACGTGTACGGCTGGGACTTTGACGGCAACAACAACTCCGTGTTCGACGGCACCCTCGACGACCATGGCACGCACGTGGCCGGCACCATCGGCGGCGTGGGCGGCAACGGCACGGGCGTGGCCGGCGTGTGCTGGAGCGTAAAGCTGCTGAGCGGCAAGTTCCTGGGCCGCAACGGCGGCACCACGGCCAACGCCATCAAGGCCGTCGACTACTTTACCGACCTCAAGACCCGCCATGGCATCAACCTGGTCGCCACCAACAACTCGTGGGGCGGCGGCGGCTTTTCGCAGGCGCTGCAGGACGCCATCGAGCGCGCCAACGCGGCCGGCATCCTGTTCATCGCGGCGGCGGGCAACAGCGCGTACAACTGCGAGACCAGCTCCTGCTACCCGGGCGAGTACCCCAACGCCAACGTGATCTCGGTGGCCTCGATCACCAGCAGCGGCGCCATGAGCTCGTTCTCCAACTACGGCAGCACCACGGTGGACATCGGCGCGCCGGGCAGCGGCGTGTACTCCACGGTCCCGGCGAGCAGCAAGGGCTCGGTCGTCTCCGGCTACGCCAGCTACAGCGGCACCTCGATGGCCAGCCCGCACGTGGCCGGCGCCGCGGCGCTGTACGCGGCGTACCACCCCGGCTCTTCGGCCGCCACCATCAAGAGCGCCATCCTGAGCAGCGCGCTCCCCACCGTCTCGCTGAACGGCAAGACGGTGACGGGCGCGCGCCTGAACGTGGCCGCCTTCTGATCGGCGGAACGCACGTGGCGGGAGCGGCCTGACGCGAGTCACGCCCGCTGCCCGCCTGCACGAAGCCCCGGCTGCCATCGCAGCCGGGGCTTTTTTACGCGTGTGGGCGTACTGGATGGGAGTCGCCGAATCGGAAACTATCCGCTACCTCCCACCTCCCCCAGGGTTTTTGGGGGAGGTGGACGAGTGGTGCTCGCCCGGAGGGGGCGCCGCGGGCGCAGAGCGATGCCTGTCGAAGCGGGATCAAAATCTCCCTATCGGCCACGCAGCAAAGGAGGAGCCCTCCTCAGCGCCCGCGCCGCATCTCCGCCGCGTCGTCGAACGCATCCACCTCGTCGCGATCCGACCCGCGCTCCGCGAGTCGCCGCGACGACTGCACCAGCCGCACGAAGTCCGCGCGGTCGCCGTGCTCGTCGCGGCCCACGGCGCCGCGGGCAAGGCTGACCACGTCCTCGTACGACGCGTTGCCGGCGTGCTGCGACCCGCGCAGCAGCATGCCCCACTGCGCCACGGCGGCCGCGAAGCGCAGGTCGTCGGACGCGTCGTCCAGCGGGCGGCCGGCGTCGCGGACGGCGCGCTCGATCAGCCGGCTTTCGTCGCCCTGCGGCTCCTTGTAGCGCAGCTTGACCGTCATCAGCTCGCCGGAGGCCTCGGCGCCGTCGCGGGCGCGGCGGTCCTGGTAGCGCAGCGGGTCCACGCGCGGGCGGCCGCCGCGCCCCGCGCCCGCCGGCACAACCTCGTACAGCGCGGTGACGGTGTGGCCGGCGCCCAGCTCGCCCGCGTCCTTGCGGTCGTCGTTGAAGTCCTCGGCCGCCATCACCCGGTTCTCGTAGCCGATCAGCCGGTACGATTCCACGGCGGCGGGGTTGAACTCCACCTGCACCTTAACGTCTTTGGCGATGGTGAACAGCGTGCCGCCCATCTCGCGCACCAGCACCTTCTCCGCCTCGTCCTCGCCATCCACGTACGCGTAGTTTCCGTTGCCGTGGTCCGCGATGGCCTCCATCCGCGCGTCCGCCAGGTTGCCGGTGCCAAAGCCCAGGACGGTGAGAAAGATGCCGTCCTCGCGCTCCCGCTCGATCAGCCGCACCAACTCGCCCTCGCTGCTCACGCCCACGTTGAAGTCGCCGTCGGTAGCCAGGATCACGCGGTTGTTGCCGCCGGGGATGAACGCGTCGCGCGCCAGCCGGTAGGCCAGCCGGATCCCCTCGCCGCCCGCGGTGCTGCCGCCGGCCCGCAGATCATCCAGCGCATCCAGGATCTCGCGGCGGTCGCTGGTGGGCTCCAGCACCACCCCCGCCGCGCCGGCGTAGACCACGATCCCCACGCGGTCCCGGTCGCGCAGCTCGTCCACCAGCCGCGCCAGCGAGGCCTTTACCAGCGGCAGGTCGCCCTCCATCGACCCCGAGACGTCTATCAGAAAGACGAGGTTGCCGGGCGGCATGTCGCGCACGTCCATCCGCCGTCCCTGAATGCCGATGCGCACCAGCCGGTGCCGCGGGTTCCACGGCGCGTCGGCCACCTCGGTGCGCACAGCGAACGGCGCGTCGCCGGTGGGGTCGGGATCATCATACTCGAAGTAGTTGACCAGCTCTTCAATGCGCACGGCGTCGGCGGGCGGCATCTGTCCCTGCTCCAGAAAGCGGCGCACGTTGGCGTACGAGGCGCGGTCCACGTCGATGGCAAAGGTGGATAGCGGCGTGGCCCGCGCGTCCAGAAAGCGGTTTTCGGCGACGTGGGCGTACTCCTCCGTGTTCAGTTCCGGCGCGGGCGCATAGCCGGCGGTGTCGGAGGTGGTGGCGACGCCGTCGTAGCTGGCCGGTGCCACGGCGCCCTCTCCCGTGTCGTTGCTACCGCATGCGGCGGCAAGGGGAAGCAGGGCCAGCGCGGCGAGGAGAATCGGATGGCGTGGGATCATGGTGACCTCCCGGATGGGTGACGCGGGCGGAACCGGATGAGTCCGGCCCCGGCGCGGCTAGGGAGAGGCATTGCGCATTCCGGGGAACGTTTGTCGTCTCGATATCGTGTAAGTGCTTATGGAAAAGGTGGATATGGATGACGTTGGTGCCCGATGGCGATGCCCGTCATCCGCCTCCGAACGCGTTCAATGAACGTCCGCCGCGTTCAGTGGACGAAGCCGGAGTGCCGGAGACACCGATCCCCACTCCAATGACGGAGCGGGGATCGGGAGGAAGCGAGGAGCCGGATGATTGCAGGGATTCGGACAGGATGTGTCGGGCCGCTCGCCGGCGCGCTCGACGTTCTCCCCGCGATCGCCCGCGCCGCTGAGCTGACGTTCCTGAGCACCGCACGTACGAGGCGTCGGCCCGTCTCTCTGCTGTGGCCGCCTGAAAGAGGAGGAGGTATAGAGAAACAGAGAAAGCCAGAGGAACAGAGGACTCGATTTTCCTCTGTTCCTCTGGCTTTTGTCTGTTCCTCTGTACCCTTCCTCAGTTCCGGGCCTTCGGGCAGGGGCAAAGGTCAGCGCGGCGCGGTCAGTCCTGGGGAAGGGTCATCTCGCCTTCGCTCACCCGCACCGCGCCGCCGCCCACGCGCACCTGCGCCACCCGCCCGTCGCGCACGTCCGCCTCGATCAGGATGCGGCTGGGCCGGCCCATCTCCACGCCTTGCAGCACCTTCCATCCCCAGGTGCCGTCCGTGGCCGCGTCGCGCGCCGCCAGCAGCCCGGCAAGGGCCGTGGCCGCGCCGCCGGTGGCCGGGTCTTCGGTGATGCCCATCGCGGGCGCGAACATGCGGGCCCGCAGCGCGACGCCCTCCTCGCCCGTGTCGTCGGTGCTCACGTAGATGTGCGGCGCCCACGCGTCCTTCACGTGGCGCTCCCAGGCGGCGAGGTCCACGCGCGCCCGCGCCAGCGCGTCGCGGCTGCGCACGGAGACGAAGAGAAAGGGCACGCCGGCGGAGTAGTTGGCCGTCATCAGCGATCCGCCTAGGTCGGATTCGTCGATCGACAGCACTTCGGCCAGCGTGGCGGGGGCGGGGTGCGGCGGCCCGATCTCCGGAACGCGCGGCGCGGCGAACATGGCGAACGTGGGACGCCCGTCCTCCACCCGCACCTCCACGGGCACGGGCCCCACCTCTTCGCGCAGCACCAGCCGCGCGACGCGCTCGCCCGCCGGCACCCGCCCCAGCGCCGTCAGCAGGAACGCGGTTCCCACGGTGGGGTGCCCGGCAAAGGGCAGTTCGCCGAGCGGCGTAAAGATGCGCACGCCGAACGTCGCTCCCTCTGCACCGGTAACGAACACCGTCTCCGACAGGTTCAACTCGTGTGCAATGCGCTGCATGGTTTCCGGCGCGATCCCCTCCGCGTCCGGGAACACCGCCAGCGGATTGCCGCCGAAGACCTGGTCCGTAAACACGTCCAGCGTGTGGAACTTCACCCGCATCACATCCTCCCAATGTTGCGATCGCCTCTCCGCTCCTCCGCCGAACTTCGGGCTTCGCACCGACCTCCGCAACCGGTAGATCAAAATGTGAACCCGTTCAACAAAACTCTTGCGCGGCCACATCATCTCATGTACTGTACTGGTGTAGTTGAACGTGTTCAAAATTACTGGATGAGGAAAGGAAGGATCCGATGGACGTCACCGTCATCACCTACGCCATCTACCTTGCCATCAGCATCGCGCTCACGGTGTGGGTGGCGCGGACGCTGTTCGCCAACGGCCACCGCTTTCTGGTGGACGTGTTCGGCGGCGATGAAGACCTGGCCGTTTCGGTGAACCACCTGCTGGTGGTGGGCTTCTACCTGATCAACTTTGCGTTCGTGTGCCTTGCGCTGCGCATGGACGTGACCGTCCTGACGACTCGCGGCAGCGTGGAGGCGCTGGCCCGCAAGATCGGGACGGTGCTGCTGATCCTGGGGATGATGCACTTCTTCAACCTGTACGTGTTTGCGCGCATGCGCCGCTGGCGGGCCGCGCACGTGCCTGCGCACGGATGACGGCCATGGACGCGACCCCCACGTCGTTTCTGCTGGACGTGGGGGCGGCGCTTGGGTGGATGATGGGGATGACGGTGTATCTGTTCCTCTACTTCCTGATTTTCCTGGCGCCGTTCGTCGTCATCTACCACGTCGTGGGCGTGCTGGTGAAGGTGGCGATCCGCATCCTGCCGCGGAGCGGCCGATGATCCGCGAGACACTGTCGTTTCCCGCGGCGCTGGGGATCTGGGCGTGGGCGACGCTGGAGATGGCCGGGTTGCTGGTCGCCTGCGGATTGATCATCGCCGTGCCGCTGGGCGTGGTCTTCGGCATCATGTTCGCCCTGTCGAAGCTGGCCGGCCGCATGTGCCGCCTGCGGGTACCGCGCGACGGAGAAGGCGGATAACGGGCGCCTCATCGTCCCTTGTCGTGCGGCGCTCCGTTGCGCGGGCCGCGTCTCCCGTCGCAGGTTCAAGCGGAGACGAAAACCCGAGGGAGGCAGGATGGCCGAGGCGGCGGGAAAGACCGCGAAGGGCGAGCAGACGCGCGCGCTGATCCTGGAAACGGCGCTGGAGCTGTTCCGCGAGCGGGGGTACGAAGAAACCACCATGCGCGCCATCGCCGAGCGGGCGGGCGTGGCACTGGGGAGTGCGTACTACTACTTCCGCAGCAAGGAACAGCTCATCCAGGCGTTCTACGGCCGCACGCACCAGGAGCACCTGGAAGAGGTGCGGGAGGTGCTGCGGACACAGCGCACGCTGCGCGACCGGCTGCTGGGGGTGATGCAGACCAAGCTGCGCACCATCGAGCCGTACCATCGCTTCGCCGGCATCCTCTTCCGCACCGCGGCGGATCCCGAGAGCCCGCTGAACCCCTTCAGTGAGGAATCGCTCCCCGCGCGGCGCGAGGTGATCGAGCTGTTCGCGGAGGTGGTGGACGGCGCGGAAGACCGCAAGCTGCCGAAGGATCTGGAGGCGGAGCTGCCGGAGCTCCTGTGGACGTACCACATGGGGATCGTGCTGTTCTGGATCCACGACCGCTCCCCTGGCCGCGTGCGCACCTGGCGGCTGATGGAGCGCACCGTGGATCTAATCGCGCGGCTGATCCAGCTTTCCACCCTTCCGCTGATGGGCCCGGTTCGCAAGATGGTCCTCAAGCTCCTGATCGAGCTCCGCCAGCCGGTGTCGGGTGAGGAGGGGGCGGAGGGGGGGCCGGAGGGATCGGCGCGAAACCCCGGCCAGGGCGGGTGAACCCGCGGCTCGAACCGCGATAAGCCCCCTCCCGGGCTCGAGGAGCTCGCCCGGCGGGGCTTCACCTGCTCGTGCCAGCGGGGTCCTGCGCGCGTGGCGAGGTGAAGCGCATCAAACGAGGTACCCAAAAAGCGGAAACGCACCGCGAGCGTGTGCGACGTTTACACCCTCTCCCGCTCGCGGGAGAGGGTGCGAGCCTACGCGAGCGGGTGAGGGCCCTACTCCATCTCCACCTGCCGAACCTCCAGGATCTCCGGCTTGGAGGCCAGCAGCTCGATCACGTCCTGCGGGATGCGGCTGTCGACGGAAACGGCGGCCAGCGCTTCACCGCCCACCTGCAGGCGCGCCTGGTGGTACTCGGCGATGTTCACGCCCGCTTCGCCCAGCAGCGTGCCCACGCGGCCGATGACGCCGGGAACGTCGCGGTTGCGCAGGACCAGCATCACGCCGCGGGGCGCCACGTCCACGCGGAAGGGGCCGATGCGGATGATGCGGCCGTGCGTCTCGCCCAGCACGGCGCCGCCCACGCGGATGCTGCGCTCGCCGCCCTCCAGCCGCAGCTCGATCTCCTCGCCCAGCTCACCGCGTCCGTCCACGTGCGTTGACGCGGTCTCGATGCCGCGTCCGGCCGCCACGTGCTGCGCGTTGACCAGGTTGATGGCGCGGCGCTCCACCACGTCGCGCATGGCGCCCTGCAGCGCCGCCAGCAGCAGCGGCCGCGGCGCCTCGGCGCGGGCGCCGGTGTAGCGCACCTCCAGCGAGGTGAGCGCGCCCGGCACCAGCGCGCGCCCCAGGCGGCCGAGGCGATCCGCGAGCGCCAGCAGGGGGCGCAGCTCGCGCATCCCCGCGCCGCCCACGCTGGTGGCGTTCATCGCCGCGCTCAGGTCGCCCGTGACCAGGGCGTCGCGCACGGCCTCGCACGCCTCGATGGCCACGTTGCGCTGCGCGTCGCGCGTGGACGCGCCCAGGTGCGGAGTCAGGACGAGGTTCGGAACGGTGCGCAGCGGGTTATCCGCGGCCAGCGGCTCGTGCTCGAACACGTCCAGCGCGGCGCCCGCGATGCGCTTGGTCCGCAGCGCCTCCACCAGCGCGTCCTCCACCACCACGCCGCCGCGGGCCAGGTTCAGCACGTATGCGTCGCGGGGCAGCCGCGCCAGCTCCGGCGCGCCGATCATCCCGTGGGTTTCGGCGTTCAGCGGCACGTGGACGGTCACCACGTCGCCGCGGTCCAGCGCCTCGGAAAGCCGCGCCACCCGCTCGATTCCCAGCTCCTCGAAACGGGCGGGGCCCACGTACGGATCGTAGCCGATGACGTGCATCCCGAACGCGCGCGCCCGCCGCCCCATCTCGCTGCCGATGCGCCCCACGCCGATGATCGCCATCGTCTTTCCCCGCAGCTCCACGCCGCCCAGCTGCGACCGGTCCCAGCGGCCGGCGTGCATGGACTCCCACGCCCGCGGCAGGTTGCGGACGAGGCCGATCAGCACGCCGAACGCCAGCTCCGCCACGGAGACGGTGTTGCCGCCGGGCGCGTTGATGACGGCGATCCCCAGCTCGGTGGCGGTGGGGATGTCGACGTTGTCCACGCCCACGCCCGCGCGGCCAATCACCTTCAGCCGCTCGCCGCGCTGCAGCAGCTCGCGGCTTACGCGGGTGGCGCTGCGGCCGATGAAGGCGTCGTACGCGCCGATCTCCTCCAGCACCTCGGCCGCGGGGCGGGTGGGTTTTTCGAACACTTCGATCATGGGGTGGGCGCGCAGGATGGCGACGCCCTCGGGATCGATCTCGTCCGTTACCAGGACGCGGTAGCGGTCGGTCATCCCAGCACCTCTTTTAGCGCCGCCAGCAGCGCATCCAACTCATCCACCGTGTGGTCTCCCATGTGCCCGATGCGGAACGTGGTGTCCTTCAGCTTTCCGTAGCCCGTGCCCAGCGTCCAGCCGCGCGCCGTCATCCCCGCGCAGATCTCCGTGCCGCTCCGTCCGCCATCCACCGCGATGGTCGTGACCGTGGGCGAGCGGCGGCCGGGGGGCGCGAACAGGGAAAGGCCCCAGCGGGCGCCGTGCTCCTCCACCCACGCCCAGGCGCGCTCGGCCATGGTCCAGTGCCGCAGCGCGCGCGCCTCCACGCCCTCCGCGGCGATGCGCGCGGATTGCGCGGCCAGCGCGTACATCAGCGAAACGGCGGGGGTGTTGGGCGTCTGGTGCTTGCCCCAGTAGTTGTCGAACTCCACCAGGTCAAAGTACTGGCCGCGTCCGGGGATCGTCCTGGCGCGTTCCATCATCCGCTCCGACGCCGTGCCGAACGCCAGCCCCGGCGGCAGCGCCATGGCCTTCTGCGAGCCGGTGAGAAGGAAGTCCAGCCCCCAGGTGTCCGTTTCCACCAGCATCCCGCCCACGCTGGTGACGCCGTCCACCAGGAGCAGGATCTCGTCGCCGGTTTCCGTCTCCGCGCGCCGTACCGCGTCGGCGATCTCGACGAGGGGATCCAGGACGCCGGTGGAGGTCTCGGAGTGTACCACCGTCACCGCATCGAACCCGCCCGCGCGCAGGCGCTGAAACACCTCGTCGGGCGCGTGGGCGTGGCCCATGGGGACCTCGTACGTCTCCACCTCGCGTCCGCAGTCGCCCACCAGGTCGCGAAAGCGCTCGCTGAACGCACCGTTCACCAGCGACAGCGCCCGCCGCCGCACGCCGTTGCGCACGGCGCCCTCCATGAGCCCCGTGGCCGAGGCGCTGGCCACGTAGACCGGCCGCGTGGTGCGAAACACGTCGCGCAGCACGGGATCCACGTCGCGCAGCATGGACGACAGCTCCGGCCCGCGGTGGCCGATGACGGGCCGCGTCATGGCGTTTAGCACGTCGGGGTGCACCTCGGTGGGGCCGGGGAGAAAGAAGCGCCCGAAGTCGGTCCGCGGCGGCAGGTCCGGCATGGTATCGGTCACGTGTTCGCGTGGTCGCGTATGGTCGTGTGGATGATGGACGGAAGCGGAGCTGGATGTGGGACGCGGCGACGTGCGTTGGACTGCGCCCGCCGGGGTGCCCCTCCCCCGGCCCCTCCCCGTTCGTTCCTCACGGAGAGGGGGGAACTACGATCCCGCTGCGAACGGGAGCGTCTGCGGGCGCCCCCTTACTCGCTCAGGCTCGCACCTCCCCCAAACAACCCTGGGGGAGGTGGACGTCGATCCCGCTGCGACTGGGTGCGTCGCACCTCCCTCCCCCACGCAGTTTGTGGGGGAGGGACGGGGAGGGGGGCGACTGCCCCTCGCGCCACACTCTCCAGAACCCACCGGCGACTGCCTTGCAGTCCGCGAAGGCGGACTTGGTGAAGTTCCAGCCGCGGTTTCAACCGCCGGACGCGTAGCCTGCCGAAGCGTCCAGCAACCCCGCCCACGGGCTCTCCGCCAGCCGCGCGCGGTCCTCTTCCGAGCAGGCGAGGGCGAGCACGGCGGCAAGGCCGGGCTCGCGCAGCACGTAGTCCGCGCCGTCCACGGCGGCGGGGCGCTCCACGACGGCCGCGTAGGCGGCGAACGCGTCCACCGCCGGCCGCGCCTCGCGGTCCGTGGCGCCGTCGCCCACCAGGAGCGCGGGGCGGGGAAGGTTCCATGCGCCAATCACCTGCGCCTTGCCGTTGCTGCGCGCCAGCGGCGACTCGCGGTCGAACCCCGCGTACTCGCCGTCCTCGTCAAAGCGGATCGCCACGGCGGCGACGTCGGCGTCATCCATCCCCAGCTCGCGCGCGACGGCCAGCACCGCCGGCAGCAGCCCGCCGGAGACAATGCGCACCGTCTTGCCCAGCCAGCGCAGCGCCGCCACCGTCTCCCGCGCGTGGGGCACCAGCGTGTGGACGTAGGTGGCGCCTACCTCGTCCAGCTGCGCGCGGGTGGGCTGGATGATCTCCAGCCGCCGCCCGTAGACCTCTTCCAGCGGCACCGAGCCGTCCATGGCCGCGTCGGTCAGGGCCGAGATCTGCGCGCGGAACGGGCCGGAAAGTTCGTCGATCCCCTCCACCTCAACAAGGGTGGAGTCGCAGTCGAAGACGACGGAGGCAAAGCCGGTCATTCCGCGCGGTGTCAGGAGGGGAGAGTGGCGCCGTGCCATGCACACGCCGCCGCCCGCACGGTGGTGAAATGAGCGGCGCTCCGCAAGGCGAAAGGGCCCTCACCCGCTCGCTTAGGCTCGCACCCTCTCCCGCAAGCGGGAGAGGGTATAAAACGTCGCACACGCTCGCGGCCCGTCTCCGCTGGTGTGGGTCTGGTCGACGCGCCTCGCCTTCCACGCGCGCCGGCCCTTGTCGACACGAGCGGGTGAAGCCCCGCCGGGCGAGCTCCGCGAGCCCAGGGCGGGGCTTATGGCATGGATAGCCGCGGGGCTTTAGCCCCCGGTGGCTGGCGGCGCGGCCCCTGAATTGGCCGGCACGAAAAAGCGGGCGCCCCCACAGGGAGCGCCCGCCCATCGGCCGGAGCCGACGGATGCATCACACCGCCGGCAGCGTCACGGCGTAGGTGCACGTCTCGCCGCCCTTGCCCTTGCACGGCTCGCCCGCGACCGGCTCTACCTGCGGACGGACGCGCAGCAGGTGCTGAAAGAAGCCGGCGATCACGCCGCGGTCAAAGTCGCAGGGGTACGGCGTGCCGGTCTTGATGGTGGCCGCGCGGGCGCCCTTGAGGTCGAAGGTGATCGCCCCCGGCCTGGCGCCGCGATGGTTCATGTCGAACGCGATGCCAAACGAGGCCAGCACCTTTTCGAACGTGTCCAGCCCCGGCGGCAGCGGCACGTGGTTGGGGATCTGGCGGCCGATCTGGAAGAGGGTGTTGGGTCCCATCTTTTCGCCGATGGCGCGAAGGGAAAGCACATATGCCAGCAGCGGGTACCACCCCTCGGGCGTTACCTCGAAGATGCCGTGGTCCTGCAGGATCTGCTCGCCGCGCTTACGGAACGGGCCCATCGCCGCCAGCATGGACAGGATGTTGCCGCCGCTCACCGTGGCGTCGGGCGTAAAGCGGGAGGAAAGCACCGGCGTCTCTGCGGTCAGCGTAGCCATGAGCGTATCCGTGCTGCGTGTGGATGGGCAATGGTGCGACGAGAGGGTCCCGGAGAGATGGCGGAGTTTACGCCGTCTGTTACAGTCCCGTGTCTCAGATGGAGCGCATAGATAACCGCGCATCCCTTTCATGTCAAGGTTTGGCAAAGTGCAACACGGTGCCGCAAATTGACTTAGATGGACAAAAAAGCCGCTTCCACAACGTGGCGCGGCAAGCGGGGTGGGACGGAAACGGAGTGGCCGGGCCCCGCAGGTCGCGGAGCCCGGCCACGTTTGCCGGAGAAGCTTCCGGTCAGGCCACCTGCTCCAGCAGCATGGGCGAGATGCGGCCGGCGCTCGCGGGCACGCCCGACGTGGCGCAGACGATGGCCACCAGCGTCTCGTCGCCGTAGTCCAGCCCCAGGTAGCCGTCGCGCGCGGCCACCCGCACCGGCCCCGACACCGGCGTGCCGATCATGGAGAAGTCGGTGCACGGCGCAAAGCCCGCGTCGCGCAGCCGCTGCACCCACACGTCCACGGGTTCGTGGCGCTCGTAGCGGGTTTCCTCGGCGTTGGCCACGATGTCCTCGATCTCACGGGCAAAGAACATCTTCATCGCGCTTTTTTCCGCGCCGCCGATGTCCAGTCCGTCGATAATGCCGAAGGTAAGGCCAAAGTGGTGCCACGCCGCCGCGAACCGCTCGCGCAGGCTGGGCGAGTTGTGGTTGCTGCTGGGCTCGCACAGCACCACGGCGTCCGGCTCCAGGGCGCGCAGGCGGCGGAACAGCGCGTCGCGGGCGTTGAGGCCCCCGCTGGAGCGCACGTGGTGCACCGCGAAGGCACCCAGCACCACCATGGGCGTGCCGAACGAGGCAAAGAAGCGCCAGTCGGCGTCATCCAGCTCTTCCACGATCTTGTGCACGGGGTGGAACTCCAGCTCCACACCCAGCGTCATCGCGGCTTCGGCCAGCGACTCGCCGGCTTCCAGCAGGCTGCCCGCGTCGGGCTCGATGGCGATGATGTTCAGCTTGCGCGGCAGGCGGCGCTGCGTGGCCAGCAGGTACAGCAGCGCCACCTCCTGCCGCCCCGAGCCAATGCCCACGTCCAGCAGCGTCACCTCGTCCTCGCCGCCCACGAACCCGGCCAGCACCTCGTTGGCCAGCGGCCCGGCAAGCTGCACGGTGGGAAGGTGCTGCGCGAGAAGGTTGAACAGGGAGATCTGCGTGGTTTCAAACTGGCGCAGGTACAGGTTGATCTCCGCGGCCTTGTCGGACGCCAGCCGCTTGGAGAGCGCCGAGGCAAAGATGTAGTACTGAAGGTCCTCGCTCCCCGCGCCGGTCAGCTGCGTCTCCACCAGGTCGGAGAGCAGTGTGCGTGCGTTGTCCGTGCGCCCGGCCAGCGTCTCGTCGACCACCGAAGCCAGCGTAGCATACTTTTTTGCGTCCATGCTCGTCAGTCTCCCTGTGTGGGTGCGGGGTACTACGGGTGAGTAAAAGATTGTGTGTCTGGAAAGGAAAGTGGCTTGGGGCTTGTAGCGCCCGCTCGACTCCACCTCCGAGGAACTGCCTGGGGAGAATCAGAGCGGGAGTATACCTGACTACCGCGCCATTAGCGACCTGCCATCTCTGTGAACCTAACTACTCCGTTTATGTTTGTAAAGCCTTGACCGAACAATTCTCCAGGCACCGCCTCACGAAACACATGTAGCAGCCCGTTGCAGTTTACGCAGAGAACAGCAGACCCTTCCAAGTTGTTGTTTCAACACGTTTTGTACGCGTGCTGCTCTGGGTGGGTGTCGTCGTACAATCATCATGTTTCAGATACGGGCACGAAAGGTAATGTGAGTGAGCCGCGTTCATCATCTTTTGTGAAGGGTGGAGCGCTGAAATCCCTATTGATTTTTCCGTAGCACCGGGCGACCTAATTGCGCCATTTATGTCTTGGGGTCAGACAGATGCCCCATAGGCACGATCATTACTCAGGTGGCCAGGCACCTGTGATGGGCGTCGGCAAATGCGATGTTCGTGAGCGTCGTCCGGTACGAGGCGATGCCCCGTCTCTCTGCCGTGGCCGCCTGAAAAGAGAAGGGGGTACAGCTACAGAGGAACAGAGAAAGCCAGAGGAACAGAGAAAGCCAGAGGAACAGAGGATTTGGATTTTCCTCTGTTCCTCCGGCTTTTGTCTGTTCCTCTGTACCCTTCCTCAGTTCCCGGCCTTTCGGAATGGCAGAAAGGCCGGGGGCTCCGCGATCAGTCCTCGTGGTCGTCCCACTTGATGAACTCAAAGGCGGTGCGGCAGGGGCGGCACCAGTACTGGGCCACGGAAAGCTGCCCCCCGAACGGGTTCACCAGCTCCGTGTCGGTTCCGTCGCAGAACGGACAGGGCGCGGACCTGGGGACCAGGTTCTCGTCCGCCGGATGGGTGGACGGGCTCTCCGCCATCAGTCCAGCAGCAGCGCGCGGTTCTTGTCGCCGCGGGCGCGGGCGGCCGTCTCCTCGTCCAGCGTGCCGCCCGACCGGCGCGTCTCTTCGTTCCATCCATCAAACGAAAGCGGCTGCGCGATGGTCCACTCGCCGCCGTCGCGCCGCTCCAGCCCCAGGCCGTCCGCCAGCCCCGCATCCGCCAGCACCGGCACCACGCGGGAAAGAAAGCGGGCGCGCAGGTCGGACGGGCCGGCGCTCACCAGCCCCTCATCCACCAGCCGCTTGGCCGCACCCGAGGCGTCGTCATCGCCCAGCCACTGCAGCGCCTGCGGAAGGTAGCGCGCCAGCGACGCGGCCAGCTCCTCGCGCACCTCCGGCACGGCGGCCATGCGGCGCACCCAGCCGGCGGCGTACTGAAAGTGAAAGCGCTCTTCGTCCAGCATCTTCTGCACGCGGTTGTGCGCGGGGGTGTAGCGGCTTTCCGCCAGCGCGCCGTACTGCACCACCAGCGACGTATCCACCAGCAGAATGCAGGCGATAAAGTCCGCCCACGAATTGAAACCCGCGTCCAGCGCCGGGTGGCTGCGGTACTCGGCGGCCGGGCGCTCGTGCTCCAGCGCCTTGGGGTCGTCCCCAAAGTCGCCCAGGAGCGCGTAGGTCAGGCGCGCGTGGCCCCACTCGTCCTGCGCCATGGACGACGCGGCGATCCCCGCCTCAAGGGTGGGCGCGCCCAGCATGCGGTCGCTGTAGCGCAGGCCCAGCACGCGCTTGCTGTCCGCCAGCGTAAGGATCAGCGAGCGCAGCGCGGCGCGGGCGTCGTCCGACAGCTCGGCGGCGCTCTCCACGCGGGCTTCCGTATCCATCGCGCTCACTTCGTCACCTCCGCGCCGCCGTACGAGCCCGTCCCCTTGCTGTGCACCAGCTCCTGCTCGCTGTCGCGTCCCATCATCGTGACGAACTGGCTTTCTTCAGGATTCACGGGAAGGATGGCGTCGCGGGGGATGACGCACATCTCTCCCCAGTTCTGCTCGTCGTACATCTTCCACGCGTACACCTTCGCGAGGTCGCCATCCACGGCGTTCACAAAGCCGATGTGGCGCAGCGGCTCGCCCCGCGACTTGCGGGCAAAGACTTCAAATACGGGCTCGATCACGGGAACTCAGTGCGTGAGTGCGTTAGTGCGTTGAGTGCGGAAGTGCGTGGTGCCCGGTGCAGTTCTCCCGCACTGACGCACTCACGCACTTCTCTTTTACATCGACACGCCGAACTTCCGGAGCGCCTCTCTGCCTTCGGGCGTGATCCGCGACTTGGTCCACGCCGGCGTCCACGTCTCGATCACCTTTACCTCATCCACCCCCGGCTCGCGCTGCAGGCGGTCCGCGATGTCGTAGTGGATAAAGGCCATGCACGGACACGCCGTCGCCGTGAACGTCAGGTCCACCTCCACCTGACCGCCGTCCTGGCGGATGTCGTAGATCAGGCCCAGGTCCACCAGCGAGATGGGGATCTCGGGATCCATCACCTCGCGCAGCGCGTCCCACAGGGGGCCGGTGCGCTCCGCCGGCGGACACGGATAGGCGGACGGCGCGTCGAGCAGCGCCGTGCCGCCCGCGTCCGATCCGCCGAAGCGCGATTCCGTCGTGCTGCAACTCATCAGGCGGCCGCCTCGAGCTGCTTGCGGAAGCCCTTGCCGTCCTGGATGCTCTCCACGAACGACTTGTTGGCCGGGCCGCGGCGCTTCCACCGCTCGAACACCTGCTCCCAGCTGATCTCGCCCTCGCCAAACAGCCACTGCTTCTCGTCCTCGTCGTACTCGCAGGGGAACGAGTATTCCAGCACGAACTTCTGCTGATCCTCGTCCCAGTGCGCCGGCACGTCGATGCCAATGCTCTCGCACAGCGGCACGGTAGACTTCATCCACGTCTGCCGCAGCTCGTCGTTGGTCATCCCCTTCAGGCGGTACTCCAGCTGGCCGCTGTGGCGCTTCATGTCGTCCGGCAGGCCAAACCACTCCACCGCCATGGGGAACATCCAGTCCACCGCGCGCTGGATCTGCGCCTTGGCCTCGCCGCCGGCGTTGCTCAGGCGCTTCATCCACATCTCGCCGTGGCGCAGGTGGAAGGTTTCTTCCTGGTCAACCTTTACCAGCGCGCGCTTCAGCGGGCCGTACGAGGTGTTCTTGAAGACGTCGCCCAGCAGCGTGATGCCCGCGCGGTCGTACAGGCCGTTGGCCACCACCAGCTCCGCCCAGTTCTCCAGCGGATGGTCGAAGCCGTACGGGTGCTTGAACTCGTGCGGCTGGCGTCCGTACACCAGCTGCTCCTTGTCCAGCCCCAGGTCTTCCAGCAGGCGGTACGCGATGTTTGCGTGGGCCAGCTCGTCCTGGATGATGGCCGTGGCGCTCACCATCGTATTGGTCGACGGCGCGTCCTTGGCCGCGCCGAAGTACGCCGGCGCGCTCACCAGCTCCGTGTCGGCCTGCACCAGCAGCTGAACGATCAGGGCCTTGCGGTACCCCTCCGTCATGTCATCCGGGTACTCGACGATAAAGCCGTTCTGTACCTTTTCCTTGAGCTCTTCGTCCGTGAAGCGGGCCATCCCTATGTCTCCGTGCCTGGTGCGAAGGGCTTTGGTTTCAGTCGATGCGCTCGCGGCGGCACCGGCTGCCCGGCGCGAAAGCCGGTTCCGTGCCGCCCATACCCCTGTATCGAACGATCGTTCGAACGGTCGTTAGGGGAGCGGGAACCTAACCCGCGCGCGGAGGGGGTGTCAAGAAGGCCGAAGTTGGGCCGAGGTTGTGCTGCTGTATTGGGACGGGAACCACAGCATTGCTTTGGGATACACTACTTCCTAGCTTAGACGTAGCCCCTTGCGCAGTGCTCGGAAATCTCCCGCACTGCCGCCTACACGTGTTCTGAATTAGGTGCGCAGATGTTAGAACCGCCGCCAATCCCGGAGGACTCCCGGTTCGCCCTCAGCCTTTTAGCTCGGCTGTCGGAAGACCAGCGGGCCGATTTCGTCGGACGCTTGGCACAGGCTGCCCCGACAACGTCGACGAGCCACTTCGCGGCTAACGTAATGCCCGTCGAGGGACTGCAAGAGGAGGAACTCAGCGTAGTTCTTGAAGAACTCCTCGCGATGAAAACAGCTCTCCGGCCGAAGACGGACGTAGAGGAGTTCGCAAAATCGGTCGCCGCTTCGATGAGCCGTGCGGACGTGGGGCTGATTCCAGCCGATCAGGTGCCCGGATTCACTGAGTTTCTTATCGAGATACTGGGTCGCCAGATCAACCTCAGCATTACTGCAGCGGCGGGGCAGTTGATGTTCGAATCTGAGCGTGTATTTGGCAGTGCAAAAGTGCTTACCGATTTGCGACCTGTGTATGAATCGGGCACTGGCTCACCTGTCGCTATGATGCCGGTGCACCTCCTAAAGATTTCAGTTGTCAATTCTGATCAAGAATACACTTTCGCTTTGGATGGTTTAGATCTTGTTCA
This sequence comes from Longimicrobium sp., assembly GCF_048594345.1. GTDB lineage: Bacteria > Gemmatimonadota > Gemmatimonadetes > Longimicrobiales > Longimicrobiaceae > Longimicrobium. The sequence goes on along the minus strand of NZ_JBMDXM010000163.1, from coordinate 14,027 downwards.
AATTGGCCGCGAGATAAGCCGAGCGAGATCTCAGGAGAAAGATCTTCGTGACTTCGTTGAATCTGCAAGGCTCGTTTGGGTGGAGAGATGACTATGCAAAAGCTGCCTTCTATCAAGTCCCGAGTGGCGGTTCCTTCGTCCTCGGCACGCCCGAGCCACAGAGACGCATGGCGGTCCCGTGCTGCGACGGACGACAAGCGCTTAGCTTTCAGTGCGGTGAGAGAACGCAAGTGGTCCACGCAACTTGGGCGTGGAGGAGCGAAGGCAGAGGGTGATTCTGAGTGGCAATCGTTCGAAGCCATGAGATCACCTGTCGAGAGCGCAATCGCCTCGGCTACTTGGATTCTCGATCGGGAAGTAGATCCAGAAAGTGAGGACGGAGTTCGATACACAGCGGAGGCTCTGTCTCGCGCTGCTGAATTCGTTAGGAATCTGGAAGGGATCGCCAACCGAAACTTTGCTTGTCAGTTGCCCCCGCCCCGCTTCGCTCCAGGTGACGACGGGGGTATAGATATTTTGTGGGATACGGGCATATTCCAAATGCTCATAAGCTATCCTGCGGATTGTGGCTTTGCGACATTTTTTGGGAAGAATAGAAGCGGCGAGTCGGTGCGAGGCCAATTCGATTCCAGACGCGAAGCTTGTGTAATTGTTGCATGGATCGTTGAGCAAGATTGATGTGGGAACGCGAAGAAATCCCTGATGAGGACAAGCTATACCTTCGGGTGCATCGCCAGAGCATTGACCCAGACGGAAGACTTGTGCCCAGTGCATTCCGAGCCCGGGATGGCGGAATGTCCGTGGATTGGGAGCGATATTCGAATCCCGTTGAAACGCGGTTGCGAGCGAAACGCGCACCTGAGAACAACGGAGTTGTATCCATTGTCGCGGGGTTCGTGCGGCAACTACCACTTTTGTCCGTGATTCATTCACCCGACATAAAAGAGGACAATAGGAGCCATTGTGACGTGCTTGGGATGGATGGGCCGTCGAAAGAGGAGGCACGTTTGGCACTGATTGAGCACACGAAAGCCAGAGGATGGGAGATTCATCCTGACGAACCGCTGCCATGACCGTGCTTAGACCGGAGCAACTCAGGACATAGCCCTGCGCCGTGCCTGTGCGAGTCTGACTTTTAGGGCCTACTTTCTTCGGTGTGCCCCCTCTTGACTACGCGCATTCTGAAATGCTGGTCAATCTGTCGGGCTTCGAGCGGGTACACTCCCGTGGTTTAGCACGCCGGCTCCGGTCTTTTCCGTAGTGCTGATGATGACTCCGACCGTGAGCGGACGTGGGCCGCAAACTTACGCGCAACGTTGCGCAGTGCCCGCAAGGCGCTGGTCCTGCTCTGCGCCTTTTTCATTGCGCGCTAGTTTGCGCGAATAACCTTTTCGCTAGTGCGCGTCATTACGCCGGTAGTGGTCATCGGCCCCGCATTGGGCGCTATTTGCGGTGCGGGTCAGCAATTTTGACGTATTCGCTTAGCTCCGCCGCAAGCCGCTCCGCCGCCTCCGCCCGCTCGCGATTTGCCGCCGCGCCGCGCTCAGCCATCGTCGCCAGCACCGCCTCCCAGCCCGCGCGCGGCTTATGGCGGCCGGAGTCAGCACGCCAGCGATGCGCGAGGTTCAGGCTCACGCCGAACTCCTTCGCGACCTCATCCATTGAGACGCCGGTTGATTCTCGCAGCCGGTCAACTGCGTCTCGAAAACGTGCGCGTTCGCTGACTGCATCCATTGTGATTTATGGTTTATGTTACACTTTGCCAAGGCCCGTTGGTTTAGTATTTTTGTGACCAGCAGGGGCAAAGAAAAGGCTGACCGTAACTCCCGCGAAGAAGACCGGCCAGCCTTACCAGCGAACAGACCCGAGGGCCGCCCGCTACCGCAAGTGTAGCCCTGCCGGGCGCTAGGGGTCAAGCCCACCGGAGGCCACGATGCCCACCAAGCAGAAGCGCCAGGCGCCCGCCCCGCAGCCGCAGCACGGCTACACCATCCGCAAGAAGGATCGCAACTGGATGGTGCTCGATCCGCAGGGCCAGCTGGTGTGCCTGACCGTCTACAAGCGAGGCGCGCTGGAGGTGGTGCGGCGGCTGGCGGGGTGAACCGGAGTGACGATAGAACGGCAGCCGCGGACGAGAAAATCCGCGGCTGCCGTGTATGTCAGCCTGGGGCGGAGACTACACTAGCTCGGGCACCTGCTGCTCGCGAATGATGCCGGCAAGCGCGCGTAGAGCCCGATTCACTGAGGCTTGATCGCGAAACACTTCAGCGACGTCTGGGTCGAGCAGCACGACGTTGGTTCCCTTCGCGTATCGCTCCGCGTACTTGCCACGCACGCCACCACTAAAATCGTACTCCGCGCGCATCTCGTCGGCGTCGTCAGCCTTCTTCTTCATATGTCCTCCGTTCGCGCCGTGTGGCCGTCCGTGCGCTGCAAATACGAAGCGCATCCTGCCGCTCCGTGTGCACAACTGAGAGCAACCGCCCTGCCGCAGATCTTCCTAGAAGCAGGAATCGCTCCTCCGATTCTGAGTGATCGGGATCAGGAACTGCTATCGAGAGCGGATCGCCGAACGCGGTAGAGGCCTCAACGGCAGCCGCGGGCGACGGAGCCTGCGGCTGCATGCCCTTCATCAACAGCGCCCAGGCAGGCCACGCAAAAGAACGCTCCACGGGTCGAGCCTGGGTTGAAATCCTCTGCATGGAAGTGCTTTCGATCGCGGGCAGGCTCCGCCATCTTTCAACAGCCTGCCAACTCGGTGCCTGCAAACACACGTCTTCGGAGGAACAATGAAGAAGCTGAAACTCCAAATCGACGCACTGAAGGTTGAGTCGTTCGAGGCCGCCGACGTGAAAATCGCCCGCGGAACTGTGCACGGACGCGGCCCGGTTACGCCGCTGTGTGACAGCGTGCGGATGTGCCTTCCTTACGACCCGAGTTATGAGCCGTGCCCTGTCTATACCGACAGGTGCGACAGCGACCGGACCGTAAACGCCGTCTGTACCTGCGGGCTTAGCTGCGCCTGCTGACGCGCGCGCGGGTCGAGGCGGCTCCGCGCCGCAGGAAAACGCCTGGCGGATGCCGCCCAGCGTGCTGGACGGATGCCGTGTGCCTGACCGTCAACAAGCGCGGCGCGGTGGAGGTGGTGCGGCGGTTGGCGGTGTAAGGGGCGGAGATAACGAACGGCAGCCGCGGATCAGGAATCCGCGGCTGCCGCACTTCATGTGTTGCTGGGGGCTACAGCGGGGGGGCGACCACCGGCTCGCCGGGCTCGTAGTAGCTCCAGCATACGTCGCGGCACCCGCTGCCGTACGAGCACCGGACGGTGCAGCCGTAGGTGCAGTCCATGTAGTTGGTCTAGCCGCACTCGCGAGCGTCGTACGTGTGCGCCCCGATGGTGCCGGTGCCGGGGTTCACGACGGGGCCGGTCGTCACGGGATACGCGGGCACGTCCGCGTGGCCGGCGACGGTACCGCGCCGCTGCGGCTCGATGCCCGTAGTCATGAACGATTCCACCTGTAGCGACTCAAGCTTCAGTTTGCGCATGATCACGTTCCCCCGCGGTGCGTGAATGCTCGCCTGCGGCTACAGGCGATGCCTTGCCATGATAAGCGTATTGTGGCGGGTTATGCAACGTTTGCGTGCCGGGTTCGCGCAGCTGTTGTCGCTACGGCGATTCGCTGGATGATAAGCGATCCGGCAGGGCCAACTGTGTGCCTGACCGTCCACAAGCGCGGCGCGGTGGAGATGGTGCGGCGGCCGGGGGCTGAGGATCGCCGGGCGCGGAGGGACGCATAGAGGGGATGCCGCGATCAGGCATCCCCTCGTTCCGCCATCACGCTGGGCCTGCTTGAATCGGCACCCGACCTACGCCGTGCAGGTCTTGTAGTTCGAGCAGTAATACGTTTCGCCGCAGACGGAATAGGTACAGTCCAGATAATGCGTGTCGCCGCAGGCCTGAATATCCATTGTGCAGGCGCACTGCGAATCCATGCTGCAGTTACAGTTGGTAGGGTACGTGACGCCGCAGGCGGAATAGGTACAGTCGAGGTAGTTCGTGTCGCCGCAGGCCTGTAGATCCATGGTGCAGGCGCACCACGAATCCCCGGATTGTACGCACTGCCAATGTTCGGTTTTGGCATGTGCCTGCACGGTGCCGCGCGCCTGGTGCGGAGCAGCGGTGGTCTCGAACGACTGGACCTGCAGCGACTCCAGCTTGAGCTTGTGCATGACGATGTCCGATTACGAGGGAGGAGGAGGGGGTCTCACAGCGGGATGGTGTGATTCTGCAAGTATGGCGGAAATTGCGCAATCTTCCTGCTCTTGTGGTGTCGGCTCCCCACCTCCCGGTCGCGAAGAAAGATGGGTTGTCGTCGCGGCGGATGAACACGTCCACGTCCATCCCGGACGCGCCTCATCGTTCCCATCGAGCTTCGGCAGCTTGGGACAGCGGCGGGCTCAGGCAACGACACCCGTTCCGCCACCGCGTGCGGCGCTTCATCCGCAGGCCCATCCGCGACCGCCATCTACGCTGCTGGCTCACTTGCGCCAGGTGATGAGCACGGTCGCCACCGCCAGCAGACCAAAGCCGACCCACTGCATCGTCGTCAGCTGTTCTCCCAGCACGAAGTGCGCGACCAGGGCCACGGCCACCACCCCGAACGCCAGGTGGAACGAGGCCATCTGCGCGCCTGTGTACGTGCCGTATCCGTACCGGGTGGCGCCTACGTTCAGCACGTACTCGGGCAGCACCAGCAGCCAGCTCACCCCCAGCGCCACCCAGAAGCCGATGCTGTCGCGGTAGCGCAGGTGCCCCAGCCAGGCCAGCGCCATCAGCACGCTCGAGCAGAGCATCAGAACGGGAACGAGCACGAGCTTAGTCACGGTTGTCCGGAGGAGAGGGAAACGGAGTCGGCGGGGGACGGGGCTCGCCAGCGACGAAGATCCGTGTACGGCGGCGAGACGGCAACAATCCGCGGCAGGATTGTAGCTTGATGATGCTCAATCCGCAGGATCAACGGGTGTGCCTGACCGTCTGCAAGCGCGGCGCGGTAGCGGTGGTGCAGCGGCTGGCGGGGTGACAAAACGCAGGCAGCCGCGGGAGACGGATCCAGCGGCTGCCGATCGTCATCTACGAGCGTGCCGGACCGGCGGCAGCTGAAAGCCGGTGAGAGGGGAAAGGTTCAGCTACCGCGCGGGCGGCGCTACACCGTCAGCTCACTCCGGGCAGGTGGGCTGTCCGGATTCGCATCCCTCGCCCCGGTGACAGGTGGGAGGGCACGTCTGGTACCAGGTCACGGGAGGATAGTCGGGACAGTTGGCCGTGCACCCGTCGTGGCAGGTCGCCGTGGGGCAGTAGATCTCGGCGCTGGGGCTGCAGTACGGGACCGTGTTCTGCAGGCCTTCGACGGTTCCCTGCTCCCGCCGATCGGGCGCGGTGGTCTCGAACGTTTCGACGGCCACTGCTTCGAGGTTCAGCTTCAGCTTTGCCATGTGCGCTCCAGAGGTGGGTGGGTTACGGAAAGGTACGTGAGGATCTCACCGGCTCACGTTGCGGGAACAACCGGATGTCAGTCGGATCGGGAGTGCGGAGGTGTGGCGGATGGGCAGGCGGTGGAGCAATCGCTGCTGGACGGCGGAGGCTCCTTTTCTGGGGATACCCAAACAGGTGCCGGGAGTTGCGACGGCTTGATGGAGGATCGCGCAGGTGCACGGACCGTGCGACCGCTCCTGATTCCGGGGCGGCACGTCGGGGCTCCAATCCGTCATACATGCGAAGAGGGGATGCCGCGCATCGGCATCCCCTTTTTGCGTTCACTGGCGGGTGATCACGCCGTGCAGTCGGCGGTGGGGTCTATCCAGCAGTAGTTGCCGCCGCAGGTGTTGTACAGCCGCGTGCAGCCGTAGGTGCAGTCCATGAACTCGGTGTGCGGGCAGGTGGCCGGATCGTACGACTCGTGGCAGGTGTTCGGATCGTACGTCGGGGCGTAGCATCGCACGCAGTACGAAGGACCTGTGTTCCTGCTGACGGGGTCGACGTCGTCCGCATGGCCCTCGACGGTGCCGCTCACCGCGCGTGTGGATGCTGTGGTTTCGAACGATTCTACCTGCAGCGACTCCAGCTTCAGCTTGCGCATCTGTCAACTCCGGAAGAGGATCGGGGGGGATACGCCCGCAGAGCCGAGCGCTGGATGAATCTGGAATAATGTCGGTAATTGTGCAAGTTGGCGGGCAGCGGAAGTCGATGGATTTGGGGATGGAGGATAGCATCAGGAGCGATCCAACCTGGATGGTGCTCGATCCGCAGGGTCGACTGGTGTGCCTGACGATACACAGGCGTGGCGCGGCAGAGGTGGTGCGGCGGCTGGCGGCGTGACGGAGCGCGGGATCCGACGAGGGGATGCCGCGGACGGGCATCCCCTCGTTCAGCTTCGCCTTCAGACGGAGCGCGTATCTACCACGCAGCGCGCGGTGTACTCGATCGCGCAGTACCCGTCGCAGGTGTTGAAGTGAGGATCACACGTGTTGGCCGTGCAGCCGCCGAGCGTACAGTCAAAGACATTGGTTTCGCCGCAGTCCTGCACGTTGTAGGTATCGATTCCGCAGACAGGGGCATCGGTCCACTGCTCGCACACCGCGCACACCGACACGCGCGTGCCCGGCTGAGTGGTGGTGCCCGCGTCGTCCAGGTTGCCGTGAATGGTACCCCGCAGGCGGGGTGCCGCCGGCGTCGTCTCGAACGATTCGACGTGCAGTGCTTCAAGCGTCAGCTTGCGCATGATCCAACCCTGGTGTGCGTGAGGGGTTCACCCGCATCCGCGGACGATACCAGAAATGATTATCCCCTCCAGATGTATTCCGCAATACTTGTCTTCTACTGTGATTGATGGCGAGGTGCGGAACGCGATGCAAACGATCGTTGAACCTGATTGTCCGGTGAACGCGAAGTGAGGGTGATTGGACGCCTGGCGCTGGGAGGATCGCCGGCCGCCCGGACGACGCCAGCGAGGGAATGCCGCGGCCCGGCACCCCCTCGTTTGCGTCGTCGTAGGCTGCGCATCCGGCAAACCGGCGGACAAAGGAAAACAACCGCGGACACGAGTCCGCGGCTGTTTTCACGTCATCCACCACGAGCCACGCGGTGGGGGCTACATCACCACGGCAGCGGGCCGTCCGGACCCGTGAACGTGCCGGTGGGGCCGTCCGTCTCCAGGGCCACGCGCACGGGGGCGCGGGAGCCCTCCTCGATCGACTCTACGCCCTGAAAGTTGTTGAGCGCCGTCGCGGTAAAGCCCGGACTCACCGCGTTGACCTTGATGTTGGTCCCCTCCAGGTCGTTCGCAAAGGCGAGCGTAATCGCGTTGAGGGCGGTCTTGGACGCGGCGTACCCGGGGCCGAACACGCCCCGGTACGGAAAGCCCGGATCCGCGGTCAGGGTGAGCGAGCCAACGTTGCTGGACACGTTGACGATGCGCGCCGCCGGCGCCTGGCGCAGCAGCGGCAGCATGGCCTGCGTGACGGCGATAACGCCGAACACGTTCGTCTCCTACACGGCGCGCACCTCGTCGAGCGATGCCACGCTCGCCCGGCCCTCCTCGATCACCTGCTCGAGCGTCTTGCCCGGCGCGCCGGCGTGCGAGATGGCGGCGTTGTTCACCAGCAGGTCCAGGCGTCCGAACTCGGTCCGGACACGCTCCGCGGCGGCCGCGACGGAGGCCGGATCGGTGACGTCCAGCTGGATGGCGTGCGCATCCGCCCCGATCTCTTTCACCGCGGCCTCACCCTTCTGGAGATTGCGCGACCCGGCGAGCACCGTGTAGCCGTTGGCCGCGAGCTCCTTCGCGATCTGCAGACCGATTCCCTGGTTGGCGCCGGTTACCAGGGCGGTGGGCTTGCTTTGCATGATGATCTCCCAGAACGTGTTCGGCAGGTGGTCTGTCCCGGCTCGATGCGTTATCATCAGAAGCGGAACAGTGCTCCGGTAATATGCGGAACAATGTTCCGTTTAGTCAAGAGGAAGGGAAGCTCCATGCACGGAAACGAGAAGACGCCGGACAAGCCGCCGGTTCCGGATGCACCCGGCGGAGCCGCGCGTGCCGTCCGCGCCGATGCGCAGCGCAACATCGACACGCTACTGGAGGCGGCCAAGGACGTGTTCGCCGAATCGGGCGTGGATGCGCCGGTGCGCGAGATCGCCGCGCGGGCCGGGGTGGGTGTCGGCACCCTGTATCGCCATTTTCCGCAGCGGGCGGACCTGGTGGCGGCGGTCTTTCGCCGCGAGGTCGACGCCTGCGCCGCCGAAGCCCCCGTCCTGGCGACCGAGCACGAGCCGGGTGAGGCGCTGGCGCGCTGGCTGCGGCGATACACCCGCTTTATCGCCACCAAGCGCGGGCTTGCCGCGGCGCTGCACTCGGGAGATCCCGCGTTCGAACCCCTGCCCGCGTACTTTCAGCAGCATCTTGGGCCCGCCCTGGAATCGCTGCTGGATGCGGCGGCGGCCGCCGGCGCGGTCTGCCGTGACGTGGACGCCAACGACCTGCTGCGAGGCGTGGCCAACCTGTGCCTCTCCACCGGCGAAGAGGGGGCCCGGCATAGCCAGCGCATGGTCGACCTGCTCATCGACGGGCTTCGCTACGGCGCCCGCCCCGCCGCGGCGGACCTCCCGCCGCGGCCGGACAAGGCCGGTGGGTGACGCGCCGGCCGGGCAGGTGCGAGAACCAGGGGTGCCTGGATGGTGCGCCGCCTTGCCATCCACAAGCGAGACGTGGCGCGGCAGGGGCGGTGCCTGACAGCGGCAGCGCCGCAACGAGAAAGAGGGGGATGCCGCGGATGGGCATCCCCTCGTTTGATTGCCCGTGTGTCAGTGCTGGGCTACACGCGGCGTCCCCGGATCAGCAGATCTCGCAGGACGCGAAGCCCGAGCAGACAAGCGTGCAGTCCAGGTATTCGGTGTCGCCGCAGACCTGGTAGTCGTACGTCTTGCAGTCCCGGCCTCGGGAGAACGGGCAGACGCAGACCGACTGGCCGGAATCGGCGTGGGCCTGCACGGTGCCGCGCTCCGGCGGCGTGCTCGAGGTGGTGTCGAACGACTCCACCTTCAGCGACTCCAGCTTCAGCTTGCGCATCGTACGATCCGGTCGGGGTAGGGGATGATGGGGTGGCGCGGTCCAGGTTACACGCAGTCGAACTCGGTCAGGTCGCACTGTCCGATGCTGGGGCAGCCCAGGCTGCAGTCGAAGTACCGCGTCTCGCCGCAGAGCACCACGTCGTACGTGTCGGGCTCGCAAACGTTGTCGTACGAGTGCCGGCAGATCTGGCAGTACGACAGGCCGGTGTCCTGGTGGCCCGCGACTGTACCACGCAGCCGCGGGGTGGCGGCGGTGGTATCGAACGATTCTACCTGCAGCGACTCCAGCTTCAGCTTGCGCATGGGTTTACTCCCGGAAGGGGATCGGGGGGGATACGCCCGTGTCGGCGGGCGGTTGAGTGGAAGCTGTTATATTGTCGCCAATTGCGCAACCGCATGAACGCGCCGGTCCGTAACACAATCGTCGCTGCGTCTTAAGGACTGTGGTAAATGGTTGTGTTTGATCAAGATGGAGCGAAGACGATATGCAGCCGGAGGCGCGGACTCGCAAGGTCATCCGGGTGCGCTTGTCCGTCCCCAGAACGGCGCCGTAGGTGTGGTGCGCCGGCTGGGGCGTGAGCGCCACACGGACCTGAAAGTGAAGAGGGGATGCCGCGGGTGGGCATCCCCTCTTCACGTGCGGTGAGCGAGCCGCCTGACCGCGACCCGCTCACTCCGGCGGCGGCTCGGCGAGGCCGCTCTCCCGCATGTGCTTGGCAAGGCCGCGGCGGGCGGTGTCGCGCACCTTGTTCTGCAGCACGGGCGTCCAGCCCAGCATCAGGCCGGCGGGGCCCAGTGCCTGGCGGGCCCACGCGTAGAAGTTGAAAGTGTCGGTGTGGCGCACGATCAGGCCGTCGCGAAACTCGAACTCCGCGTCGATGCGGTTGAGCACCTTGCGCCCCGTCTGGCCAAAGGTGTAGCGGGCGTCCCAGTGCGCGCGCCCCCGCCGGTCGTCGGCCTCGATGTCGGTGGCGCTGACCTCCAGATCTTTCGCGCGGCCGGTGAGCATGGTCCACATCGCCCCCACCTGCGGCCCGCGCAGCTCGCCGAACGCGGGGTCGGTAAACACGACGTCCGGGTGATAGCACGCCTTCATCCCCTCGGCGTCCAGCCCGGCAAAGGCGTCGTAGAAGCGGCGGATGAGCGCGGCGTTGGGGTGCATGGGGTCCTGGGGGAGGGAGGGGAAGACAGGGAAACGTGCGCCGGCTGAACCGTGCGGCGCGTGTCGTCAGTCCGCCACGCGGATGCTCAGGTCCAGCGCCTTGAAGAGGATGCCAGTCAGCCGTACCTTCTTTGCCCCCAACCTTTCGCCTCGAACCGGAGTCTGGCTGGTGCTGCCCCTCGACGTTCCCCCGGAACACGGAGTGATCACCTTCGATGTCGCGGTTGCCCCGGTATCACTCCAGTCCACCGGTGCGCGAAAGGCAGGCGTGGTGTCGGCGGTGCGGGCGTGTGTCTCCGGTTGCGAATACCTACTCGGCGGCGACGTCAAGATCGCAATCCAGTGGCAGATTTCCGAGCGCGCACGATATGAGTCGGACAGCGCCGCGGACGTCGACAACATCGTAAAGCCCATTCTGGACGCGCTATCGGGTCCTGACGGGATCATGGTGGATGACTGCCAGGTGCAGGAGCTGACCTGCTACTGGACGGGAGGATACGCCGACCCGGAAACGGAGCAGATCTCCATCGAGCTACGCTTTGAACCCGGCGCGTACCTGCGGAAGTCCGGTCTGTTGTTCCTGCGCGTGGAGAACGGGCTGTATTTTCCGATCCACGACGACGTAGATCCCCGCGCGATTCTGTATCTGGCGGAGCATCTCATCCGCCGGTTTCAGATCCCGCGCGAGTTGACGGCCATCGGCATCGACCCACAACAGGCGCACATCACGCTACCCATCCAGCGCGTATTCCACAGATCCAAGCTGGGCAGCAGCTTTCGCACGACCACCCTGGAGGAAGTGCGAGAGCGTTTCGGATAGCGAGGAACCCGGCTGTGGAGCTCACACCTTGTTGTGGGAGCTGTCGATGATCGCCACGCCGTCTTCGTGATCTACCGTTCGCAGGTCCTTGAAGATGTGCGGCGCCTCGTTCTGCAGCACGCCCAGAACCGCCACCGCCAGCCTGCGGATCTCGACGTCGGCCGTGGGACTGCCGCGCATCTCGCAGAAGTGACGCCACGCCCGGGCGTTTCCGGTCACCACGATCTTGGTTTCGGCGCAGTTCAGCAGAACGGAGCGTGCAGCCTGCCGCGCCCGCTTCTTACGCATCGTCGGCGTGCCATGGTCTCCTACCTGGGCGATCATCTCCGCGAGCAGCGACCGGTAGGAGGACAGCGATGCCTCGCACGCATTCGACCATACCTCGAAGGCCCCGGTCCCCTCCTCGATTTCGGGGGGGAGGACGAAGCCGATGGTGGACTCGTCCACGTATCGCTGGGAAAGCTGCGAAAACCCGAACCCCGCGCGATGCCGAACCAGCTCGTGCGTCAACGTGCGGCTGACACCCTCGATAAGCATGCTCCACACGGCGTGCTCCAGCACGGAGCCATGCTTGGTGGTAAGGATGTTGGCGAGGTACGCCTCGTTGGTGGTGCGGCCGGGAATGCTCTTGTGCCCTCCTTCCAGCCCCGCGTCCTCGCCAAAGCTCAGGTAGCAGAGGCGGCCCGCGAACTCGGCGACCACCTCGCCCGCGACCTCGCTGTCGCTTTCCCAGTTGATGTGCTCGGGGTAGACGAACTGCTGGCGTGCCAGAACGGTGACGCGCGGCTCGCGGATGATCTGCATGGGCACCGTACGAAAAGCGGAAGGTGAACGGCGGACGCGAAAAGGTAGGCGCGCGCGCCGGGCGGGACAAGGCGATCCCCCGCGTCGGCCCCGGACGCACGTTCTCACTTGTTTCTGCGCATATTGTCCGTATCTGGTATTGCGGGCCCGGCCTTTGCGTTGCCGCCGGGGCAACGGCCGCGCGAGTGCGAGGCCGAGTGGGAACCAGGGAAAGCGCGGGAGAGTGGTATGCGATCGCACGGTGTGCGGGCGGTCGTCTGCGGCCTTGTGCTGCTGGCGGCGTGCGACGACGGCCCCACGGGGCCGCGGGTGGTGGAGGGCGAGGGGCAGCTGACGGCGCCACGGGCCGAGGCGCGATTCGAGGTGCAGGCACAGGCCACCGGCAGCTTTCGCCCGGGCCAGCCGGTGCAGATCACGGTGAAGGGACGGTCCAGGCTGCGGACGGCCGACGCCGAGGTGCGCCTGGTGCTTCCCGAGCTGGCGGCGCTGCGGGCCGGCGGGGGGCAGCGGATGAAGCTGGAGGTGGGCCACGAGGTGCAGCCGGAGATCTCCGTACGGCAGGCCACCGGACGCGGGCAGTCGCTCAACCGCACGGCCAACGTCACCTTTGACCGGCCGGGCTACTACCAGGTCATCGCCTCCATCGTGCAGCGCTCCGACGACGCGGCGGACGAGCAGCCGTCCAGCGGAGACCCGGCGTCGGGAACGGCGCACGACATCATCTGGCTGTGGATCGCCGAGAGCGGCGGCCGCGTGACGGACGACTTTGAAGAGGCGCGGTTTCCCGCGGGCGTGCACGTGGCCCCCGGCCCGCTGACCCCGGAAACCGAGCCCATGCCGGGCTCCAGCGAGCGCGCGCCCGGCGAGGGCACGGGCACGCGTCCGGCCGGCCTGCGCGCCTCGCACGCGCCCATCGCCGGGTGGGTGGACATCCACGCGGCGTACGCCAACCCCGACGCCGGCGGCACGGCCACGCCCATCCCCAACGCCCGCTACGAGTTCTACATCTACACCGCGAGCGGCGCCTACGTAGAGATGCGTCCCGGCACCACCGGCAGCGACGGGCTGGCCTTTACGCAGTGCTACAAGGACGCGGCGGGCACGTACGGCAGCTACCGGCTGCGGGTGTTCCTGGACAACACGCGGCTGGTGATGAACGTGCCCATGGCCATCGACGCCACGGGATGGTTCAGCAGCCAGTGCGGCACCGTGACCACGGCCCAGACCACCACCGAGGCGCAGAAGATGAGCGCCCACGTGTACACCAACCTGGACCGCGACATCCGCTACAGCGATTCGTACTTCGGCGTGCAGCGGCCGCGCATCACCGTCCGGGTGGAGCCGGCGGCGTACAGCACCTACGAGTGGAACACGACCAAGAACCTGGTCATCGACACCTCCATCGACACGAACTACCCTTCGTCGCAGGTGTGGGGCGAGTACGGCCAGTTCGTTCAGGCGCACGAGTACGGCCACGCCCTGCACGAGGAGTCGCTGGGCGGCGCCAAGCGCTACTACGTGAACTGTCCCGAGCCGCACGGCCCCGGCGATCCCACCACCCTGGGCTGCGCGCTGGCGGAGGGGTTCCCCGACTACTACGCCGTTACCGTCGCGGGCGCGTACACGCCGGGATGGCGCAGCCGGATCGAGTCGAACTACTACCTTCCCGCCACCACCAGCCCCAACGGGGCCATCTACGAGGGCGCGGTGGCGGCGTTCCTGTACGACATCACCGACAGCGGCACCACCGAGGCGCACGACCAGACCGCGTACCCCGGCAGCTACGTCGCCACCATCGTGCGCACCTGCGAGGCGTACAACGGCGCGTGGGCCTTCAACAGCGGGGTGGACCACCTGGCGCACTGCTTCATGGGAAGCGTCACCGACGCGGCGCAGTTCGGCCGCACCCCGGCGCCCACGGCGGTTCGCGAGGGGGCTACGGAGCCGGAGGCCAATCCCACGCGCGCCACCAAGATCCGCAAGAACTACCAGAAGAACCTGTTCAACCGGGTCGTGTAAGCGTCCGGCCCGGTTGCTCCGGGCGCGTCATGGGGTGGCGGGGAGCGCGCGGGGCGGGCCGCGCGCTGCACGCCGCCGCGCTGGCCGGTCCGGGG
>NZ_JBMDXM010000162.1:0-7124 GCF_048594345.1 Longimicrobium sp. | reverse complement strand
TTTCATCCATCCACCCCGGTTCATTCACCCGCGAGGAGCTGGATGATCCGCCTGGAACCAACTCGTTAACTCCGTTGACTCCGTGTAATACCAAATCCAGCAAAACACCTCACCTCAAGTCGGGCTACTGAAAACAGAGGTGAGGGTACAGAGGAAGAGAGAACAGCCAGAGGAACAGAGGAGGAGTGCGGATCACCTCTGTTCCTCTGGCGGTTCCCGGTTCCTCTGTACCTTCCGATGTTGTTGTCCCGGATTCGGTATTATTCACCCCGGTAAAGAACTCCGCGGGCTCCTCGAACCAGGGAACGTGGCCGGCGCGTCGATCACCAGCCGTTCGCCGTTGGGCCGGGCGCTGGCGTAGCCGGAGGTGCTGGCGAGGGGATGGGGTCGCTGGCAACCAGCGGATGCGCTCCGCCCGCTGCGGCGGCACCCGCACCGCTCCTCCCACGCGGAAACCTCCAGCGGGCTCGCGCGCACCTCGTCGGCCAGTTGCTCCACGGTCCAGCCGCGCCGTTCACGCAGCGCCCGCACCTGCTCCGCAGACGCCACGTCCTTGCGAGGTTTGAGCTTGAGGAACTGAACGCGCATGATGATCTCCGTATGGATTTCACCCGATGAGCCCGGCGTCCGTCTGATACGGGGGATGCAGACGCGGGTTTCACCACGCGTCCGGGAGGATTCCGCCCGGAGCTCAGTGCTCGTAGCGCCCGGCCTCCACCACCTTGCGGACGGCGTCCAGGTCGCCGCCGTGCACGCCGATGGCCAGCATGAGCTCGATGCGCGCCTGCTGCCCCGTCATGTGGTCGGCGAAGATGGCGCCCATCTCGCGAAGCACGTGGCCGCCGCCGGGGTAGGCGTAGGTGTCCAGCACCCGGCCACGCATGGACCGCGAGGTGATCACCAGGGGGCGGCCCGCGTCCATCCATCGCTGGATTCCCGGAACGACCTCCGGCGGCACGTTGCCCCGCCCCAGCGCCTCCAGGACGATGCCGCGCGCGCCGCTGTCCAGGCTGGCCTCCAGCAGCCGCGAATCCGCCCCGGCCACGATCTTCACCAGGTCCACGGGGAGCGCGGGCCGGTCCGGCACAAGCGGCGGCTTGCGGCGGGACTCGCGGTAGAAGAGCGCCTCGCCCTTGTCCGTAACCCCCAGCGGGCCCCAGTTGGGCGAGCGAAAGGTGCCGGCCGCCTCCGTGTGCGTCTTTACCACCTCCGCGCCCTGCACGATCTCCTCGTCCATCACCACCATCGTCCCCCGGCCGCGCGCCTCGGGCGAAATCACCACCTCGATGGCCGCCATCAAGTTGGCCGGCCCGTCCCACGAAAGCTCCGTGGCGTTCCGCATCGCCCCCGTCATCACCACCGGCTTGTCGGCGGGGAGGGAACGGTCCAGCAAGTACGCCGTTTCTTCCAGCGTGTCGGTGCCGTGGGTGACGACGACGCCCGCGAAGTCCTCCGCCAGCGCCTCCGTGATGGCCGCGCGCAGCTCCCACATGCGGTCGATGGTCATGTGCGGGCCCGGAAAGCGCCCGAACTCGCGCACCTCCACGCGCGCGACGGCGTCCACCCCGGGGAGCGCGTCCAGGATCTGCCGCCCGGTCAGGCTGGGAACGGCGCCGCCCCTGGCCGCGTCCACCTGCATGCTGATGGTGCCGCCGGTGGCCAGCAGCAGCACCCGGGGGCGACCGCCGTTCCCCTCCACAGAGCCGTCCTCAGCCACAGAGCACGCTCCCGCCGTTGACGTTCAGAATCTCGCCCGTGACGTGCCGGGCCAGCGCGGAGCACAGAAAGACGATCGGTCCCGCCACGTCGTCGGCGCTGGCGATGCGGCCCAGCGGGATGGCGCGCTCGATGGCCTCGCGCCCCTGCGCCATGGGTTTCTCCACCATCTCGGTGTCGATCCACCCGGGCGCCACGCAGTTCACCGTCACGTCGCGCGCGGCCAGTTCCACCGCCACCGACTTGGTGAAGGAGATGAGGGCGCCCTTGCTGGCCGCGTAGTCCGCGTGGTACGCCTCGCCGCGCTGCCCGGCCGTGGACGAGACGATGACGATGCGCCCGCCGTCGCTTACGAAGCGCGCGGCCAGCCGCACGGTCTGAAAGACGGAGGTCAGGTTGGCCAGCATGGTACGGTCCCACTGGGCGTCGGTCATGGCGCTCACCGGCACTTCGTCGGGGATCCAGATCCCCGCGTTGGCGATGAACAGGTCCAGCCCGCCCAGCTCCACCTGGCAGCGCTCCACCAGCATTTCCGCGCCCCACGGGGTTGCCACGTCGGCGGCCTGTGCAAAGGAGCGCACGCCCAGCGCCCGCGCCTGCTCGGCCACCTGCGCGGCTTCGGCGTCGCGGCTGTGGTAGCCAATGCCCACGTCGGCGCCGGCGCGCGCTAGCATGAGCGCCGTGGCGCGCCCCACCCCGCGCGAGGCGCCGGTCACCAGCGCCCGCCGTCCCCGCAGTCCCAGCATCACGCTCTCGTCCACTTGCCCCCCAGCTCCGCGGCGTGGTGCCGCTCGGTGTCCAGAATCTCGTGCAGCAGCGCGCGCGTCTCGGCGTCCAGCTCGTTCTGCAGCAGCCGCTCGTAGCGCTGCACCTCGGCCTCTTCGCGCGCCTTGGCGGCGGCCGCCCACGCCGCCATCCCCACGGGCCGGGAGGTCAGGTTGGCGATGTCGGCCAGGCCGGAGCCCAGTTCCAGCAGCCGCGCGGACAGGCGCGACACGTGGTGCTGCTCGTCGGCGTGCAGGTCGTTGAAGCGCTCGCTCATGGCCGCGTCGCCGCGGTCCTCGGCCTCGGCGGCCAGCGCGCGGTAGAAGAGCGCCTGCTCCTTCTCGGCCGCGCGCGCCTCTTCCAGTGCGGGGATCAGGTCCACGAAAGGTGTTCGTCTGGTGGCGTTTCGCCGCTCTTGAATTCCGCGGCGCGGCGGACAACTTACAGTCTCCAACGCCGAACCCAAAGAGGCCGATGGATTGGGTGACCGTAGTGGAGGAAGCGCGGCGCTTCGTGCTGTGCCTGCGGAACGACGGGTACGAGCTGGATCTGGCGCCGCACAAGGTGTATCGGGTGCTGCCGGATCCTTCGGCCGAGCAGAGCGGATGGATTCGCCTCGTGGACGAGACGGGGGAGGATTATCTGTATCCTGCGGAATATTTCGAGCCGCTCGAGACGAGCGGCGCCGTGCCCGCCACCCCGGGCTGAAGCCCGGGGCTAGAACGGCCATAAGCCCCGTCCTGGGCTCGCGGAGCTCGCCCGGCGAGGCTTCACCTGCTCGTGTCAGCACCGCCCGGCGCGCGAGCCAAGCATCCACGTGGGGAGCTTGCCCCGGCTGTGGGCGCGCAGGGCCCGGGATGCCGCACACGGCCCGGCCGCCGAGTCCGCGCAGGCGGACTTTGCGTTTTCCCAGCGGCGAATTCATTCGCTCCTGCAGGCGGACGCGGCGTTGCCAGATCAGCATCGCGATCCGCATCATCCGCCGACCCGGCAGAAAAGATCGGCCACCCACGCCGTTGTTTCACCGCGGCGCGAGCCACAGGTTGGTGTTCGACCGCAGCCACTCACCCGCGCCCCGATCCATATCCCATGCCGCTCGTAACTCGCAGGCAGAAGCTCAAGCAGGCGGTGGGCGGCGCGCTGCTGTCCATGGTGGGGCGCAGGCGGATGTGGAGGCTGGGGCGCGCGCTCTACCGCGTGGCGCGCCACGACGTGGACAACGATCCGTCGCGCAACGGCGAGCGCTGGCTGCAAGCGACGGTGCTGGACCTGTTTCGCGACGAGCCGCGCGTGGTGGTGTTCGACGTGGGCGCCAACGTGGGTGGATGGACGCGGATGCTGCTGGACCAGGTGCCCGCCGCCCGCGCCCATGCGCTGGACGTGTACGCGTTCGAGCCCGTCCGCTCCACCATGGAGACGTTCCACCAACGTCTGGGCGGCCACCCGCTCCTCACCCGCGTGCACCCGGTGCCCGCCGCCCTTTCCGACTCGGACGGCACGGTGGAGATGTACGAGGTGGAGCCCAACGGGACGACCAACTCGCTGCACCCGGATCCGTTCCGCCCCACCCGCCGCGTGGCCATCGAAACGCAGACGGCGGACACCTTCTGCGCGCGCGACGGGATCGCGAAGGTGCACCTGCTCAAGGTGGATGCGGAGGGGCACGACTGCAGCGTGCTGCGGGGCGCCACGCTGCTGTTTGCCCAGGAGCGGGTAATGGTGGCGCAGTTCGAGTACAACCACCGCTGGATCTACGCGCGGCACTACCTGAAGGACGTGTTCGACTTCGCGGCCGGCCTGCCGTACGCCGTCGGCAAGCTGACGGCGGGGGGCGTGGAGGTGTACGACGGATGGCACTTCGAGATGGAACGTTTCTTCGAAGCCAACTACGTCCTCATCCACCGCGACCTGCTCGCCCGCATCCCCGCCGTCCGCGGCACCTACACCATGGACGACAACACCTACGCCTGACGCCGCGTCCGTGCGGGCTGCCAATCCTCCCCCACCAGATCAAAGGATCCGTCACCCTGAGGGAGCGCACCACGTGTAATCACAATTCACACAACAGGTTGCGCGCGACCGAAGGACCTTGTCTGCCGGACCGAGGGACTTGAACGGCTCCCGAGAGCTGGGTCTCGCGCGACCCGACAAAGATCCTTCGGTCGCGCACAAGCTGTTGTGGTCAGGAAAGTTACGGTCGTGCGCTCCCTCAGGATGGCAGCGGGCCGCCATCGGGAGCGGGTGACGCCCTGACGCTTCTCCGGCCGGACGGGTTTCCCCGTCCGGCCCGTCCCCACCTTCGAACCCGGCGTTTGGCAACACCCTCCCAGCCCAGGGAGCCTACGCTGCGGCTAACGGGCTCAGCAACGCCCTTTTCGCATCAGGCGCAGCTTTCCACGTACTCCACCTGCGGCTTCTGGCCGCCGCGGTAGCGCAGCACCTTCTGCCCGTCGGTTTCGAAGACGATCAGGTGCGTGGTGTCCGAAGCCTCGGCGGGGCGCACGGTTAGGTAGTGGCCGTCGGTGTACTTGTGCGGCCCCACCGTCACGCGGCCGGGATACAGCTGCTGTACGCGCGCCTCCGTGTCGCCGATGCGCGCGCCCCCGGCGGTGGCCACGTCGCCGGAAACCACGTCCAGCCGCACCACGCGCGCCCCCTCCATCATCACCTTTACGCCCGCGGGCAAGCGGTCCGACCCGGCGTATCCGCACGCCATCGAATCCGCCGGCGCGCCGGGGTTGAACGGGATCAGGCGAAAGCTGCCGAGCGCCGCCTCCGCCTGGGCCGCCGTCATCCCCACCCGCAGCGGGCCGATGCCGTCGTGCCGCAGCGCCCAGGTGGTATCCCCCGCGGCGGCTGAATCGGTGGACGCGGGAACGGCGGCTGAATCGGTGGATGCGGGCGCGGCGGATGGCGTCGCGGCGGCGGTGGTGTCCGTCGCCACGGTGTCGTCATCCCCGCCTCCGCCGCACGCGGTGGAGAGGACGAGCAGGGCAGCGATGGCGGTGAATCGGATGGAAATCATCACTTGCAACCGGCTGGGGTAGAGGGAAGGCACGCACCCTGCTCGCGGCAGGCAGGTGCCCTTTCGATTTCGAACATCCCACGATGGAACGCATGCGCCGAAGCCTCAGCCTCGCCCTTGTCGCGCTCGGCGCCTCGGGACCGTACCTGGACGCGCAGCGGTGCCCGGAAAACCAGGCGTCGCGCGTGCGCCCCACGCTGCGCCACGCGGAACTGGCGCTTGCCGGTACATACCGGGCGCCCTTCGAGTTCCTTTGCGGCGCGCCGGCCACCGTGCGCGTCACCCAGGCCGCCGGCGAGCTGACGGCGTCGGTGCTGGCGGATGCGGGCTGCGCGCAGGCGGGCCGGACGCGGTGGACCGGGCAGGTGCCGGGCCCCGGGCAGGCGTCGTTCGCCGCACGGGCCGCGGGGGCGGACGGGCGGATGGTGGAGGCCGAAGGCCGCGTGGCCGACCTGTGTACCCTGGAGATCACCGTGGGTCGCCGCACCAGCGCCTGGCACCGCATGGATCCGGCCTGCCCGGGCGAGAACACGCCGCTGGTCGTCTTTGTCGGCGGGTTCGCGGACGGGCTGAACCGCAACGTGGTGCGCATCTTCTGCGCGTACGACGAGCGGTGGGAGCACACGCGCAAGCTGTACTTTTCGCACGGGGACGCGGTGCAGGAGATGGCGCGCGTCATCCGCGAGCGCGCGGCGGGGGCTCCGGTGGCGCTGATTGGCCACAGCTACGGCGGCAACCTGGCCTGGCTGCTGGCTGAGTCGCTGGCCGACGACGCGGACGTGCGCCTGCTGGTTACGCTGGACCCCGTTTCGGGCGAACGCGAGGGGCAGCAGGCGCCGCGGCCACCGGGCGTGGAACGGTGGATCAACGTGCGCGTGGGCTCGGCGCCGGGGCTTTCCTCGTGCGGATTGGCGGGCGCCATCGGCGGGGCGTGGGGACCGCAGCCGGCCGCGGACGCCGACCTGCGCTTTCCGCGCGACCCGGCCAAGGACGATCCGGACAACGACCACTGCAAGACCGAGCAGATGTTCCTGCTGGACGAGGTGCAAGCCGCCCTCGCCGGAGTCCGCTGATGGACAGGTGCAACGCTGGAGGGGATCAGAACGGGCCTCCGCGTGGGACATCGATGTCCCACCCTGGCGTGCAGCATGTATGTTTCTCAAGGAAATCAAATCGGCAACCTTTTGGCAGATGATAATTTACGACAAATAAATTGACGAATCCGGAAGATGCCGGTACGTTTTTCGGCGGCCGGGCGAAAGGCGCACGGCCCACTGAAAACAACCGACAAAGGCATACCCCAATGAGCAAGCTTTCCCTTGAGTCGCTGACCGTCGAAACCTTTTCGACCGCTGACTTCGACACCACCGTCGCCGCCAAGACGCGGTATACCGACTGCGGCAGCTGCGGCATCGCCTGCACGTACGTCGACTGCCCCGTGCCGAGCGCGCAGTACACCGATTGCGGCAGCTGCGGCATCGCCTGCACGGCCGTGGAGCCCTGCTGATCGGGCAGATCGACGGATAGCGGCACAAGCGGGGGGGGGGGGGGGGGGGCCCCCCCCCCCGCGAATTTGGGGTGTCGAGCAGCGGGGGGGGGGGTATGGGGGGGGGAGGGT
>NZ_JBMDXM010000161.1:0-48558 GCF_048594345.1 Longimicrobium sp. | reverse complement strand
GGTGGGGAGATAACGACTCGCGCCCCACCGCCGCGTCCCTGCGTGAGGCCGCCGTGCATTTCGGATGCATGGGCCGCTCACCTCGATCGTGGAGCGGGTAGGCAGTTCAACAGATCGCGCATCAGGTGGTGCGGACCGCCTGTTGCTGGGCGCTCCGGAAACCGTCCCCGCGTCCGCACTCGGCGCGCCGGAATACTTCGCGCGCCACCCGGCCCCGGCACACCGCGCTACCTCCCCAGCGACGGCCCAGAGCGGAGCGACGGGACGAGTCC
Source organism: Longimicrobium sp. (assembly GCF_048594345.1). Classification (GTDB taxonomy): domain Bacteria; phylum Gemmatimonadota; class Gemmatimonadetes; order Longimicrobiales; family Longimicrobiaceae; genus Longimicrobium. The sequence continues at coordinate 48,286 of NZ_JBMDXM010000161.1, read as the reverse complement.
GGTATCTTGCGCGTGGAGTGATGGAGGGGATGCAAACACCGCCGCTGCTGCTTCGTCCATGGTCGACGGACGACGCGCCCGCGCTGCGCGCCGCCATCGACGAAAGCCTGGACGCGCTCCGGCCGTTCATCACCTGGGCGGCGGACGAGCCGGCCACGCTGGAACAGACGCGAACGCGCCTGGCGCGGTACGCCGCCGAGTTTGCCGGGGCGAGCCGGTGGCGCTACGCGGTTGTACACCGCGAAACGGGCGAGCTGCTGGGCGGCGCCAGCCTGCACCCGTATCCCGGGCCCGGCGCGCTGGAGGTGGGCTACTGGGTGCGCTCGTCGCGCACGCGGCGCGGGATCGCCGGGGCCGCGGCGGCCGCGCTCGCCCGCCACGCCCTCGATGCACACGCCGTCGAGCGCGTGGAGATCTGGTGCGATCCCGAAAACGCGGCCAGCCGGCTCGTGGCCCGGTCACTGGGATTTTCTCACGCCGGCCGCCACGTCACCCACCGCGCGGACGGCTCGCCGCGCGTGGTCGAAGTCTTTCGCATCACCTCGCGCGACGAACTGCGCGTCCCGGCCGGCGACGTGGTGATCGAGCCCTAGGGGTGAGCGCCCGTCGAGATCGGCATCCGAGGGCCCATATCAGATTCGTTACGGGCAGAGCTTCAACCCAACCCCTGCAACGAAAAGGGCCCCGCAACGGTTCTCGTTGCGGGGCCCTTGTCTTTCCGTGCGCAAGCCGCGCCAGCGGCAGCCTACTTGAGCGTCAGGTCAATCAGGCCACTGCCGGCAGCGGATGCTATGGGTGCCCGTGCCGGTTTCGCCCTGGCTGTCGGTGACCGTAAGGGTGACGGTCACGGTTCCGCCCACGCGGCAGTTGTGCTCCATCCAGGGGTCGGTCTCCGTCCAGGAATAATTGTAGGTAGTCTTGCCGGGGTAGCTGTCGGTGAACTGCCAGTAATACGAGACGTAGTTGCCGGTGCCGCCCGTGACGTACGGGCTGCAGGCGGCGACACCGCCACCCCAGTTGAAGCACTCGGGCGACACGCTGAGCGTGCTGTCGGCGGCCGCCGTCCGGGTGGTGCCGAGCAGAGCGGACAACGCGGGGAGAAGTAGCAGGAACCGTGTGGCACGCATCGCAGCCTCCTTTGTGTGTTTTAAGGCGTGAAATATTATCATAGCCAATGAAAGAGGAGGTGTCAAACAGATGTGGCTGGGGACGCGTTCCCTGAGATGCAAGGTCCGCAACGGCTTTCGTTGCGGACCTTTGGCTATGCTGGTTCTGGCCGCGCTGGCCCAATCCGCTCCGGCGGGCCCCGGAATCTACGGCATCAGCAGCGTCTTGATGGCGCGGCGCTCGTCCATGGCGCGGTAGCCGTCGGCCACCTGCTCCAGCGGAAGCGTCTGGTCGAAGACCTTGCCGGGGTTGATGGACCCGCTCCAGATTCGGTCAATAAGGTCGGGGAGAAAGCGGCGGACCGGGGCGGGGCCGCCGTGCAGGTGCACCGCGGAAAAGAAGTACTCCAGCCCCGGGATCGCCACATCGTGGGTCACGCCTACGAAGCCCACGTGCCCGCCGGGACGCGTGGAGCGGATGGCCTGCATCATCGACTCCTGCGTGCCCACCGCCTCGATCACGGAGTGCGCGCCCAGCCCATCCGTCATCTCCTTGATGCGGGCCACGCCTTCGTCGCCGCGCTCGGTCACGATGTCGGTGGCGCCGAACTCCAGGCCCAGCTTCTGCCGGTCCTCGTGGCGGCTCATCAGGATAATGCGCTCTGCCCCCATCTGCTTCGCCGCGAGCACGCCCAGCAGCCCCACCGCGCCGTCGCCCACCACCGCGACCGTCTTGCCGGGCGCCACGTCGGCCGCGTGGGCCGCGAACCAGCCGGTGCCCAGCACGTCGGAGGCCGCCAGCAGGCTGGGGATCATGTCCGCGTCCGGCTGCTCGGGCGTGCCCACCAGCGTGCCGTCGGCCAGCGGAACACGCAGGTACGGCGCCTGCGCGCCCTCCGCGCCCATGGGCCGCGCGTCCACGCACCGGCTCTGGTACCCCGCGCTGCAGATGGGGCAGGTGTTGTCCGAGGCAAAGAACGACCCCACCACGAACTGACCCTTCTTCACCGTGCGCACCGCGGCGCCCACCTCCTCGACGATGCCGACGTACTCGTGGCCCATCGGCGTCGGCTCGCCCGTCAGACCCACGCCGCGGTAGGGCCACAGGTCGGAGCCGCAGACGCAGCTGGCCGCAAGACGGATGATGGCGTCCGTGGGCTCGATGATCGTGGGGTCGGGGCGCTCCTCGTAGCGCACGTCGCCCGGTCCGTACAGAACGGCTCCCTTCATCTTGATCTGCTCCAATCCGTGGTCGTTGGCTCAGCGCGGCGCGGCGCCGTATTGCTCGTCACTCACCTTTTCCAGCCAGGTGACGACGTTCCCGTCTTGCGCCTCCTGGATGGCCAGGTGCGTCATCGCCGTCGTGGGCGCGGCGCCGTGCCAGTGCCTGGCGCCCGCCGGGATGGTGACCACGTCGCCGGGGCGGATCTCCTGGATCGGCCCGCCCCACTGCCGCACCCGGCCCACGCCCGCCGTGACGATGAGCGTCTGGCCGAGCGGATGCGTGTGCCATGCCGTCCGGGCGCCCGGCTCAAAGGTCACGAAAGCACCCGCGGCGCGCCGGGGGCCGCCTGCGTCGAACGCCGGGTCGATGCGTACGCGGCCCGTAAAGTTCTCCGCCGGTCCGGGCGCGGACGGCCGCGAGCCGGCGCGCGCGACCCGCACCGTCAGCGGGTCCCGGTCCGCGCCGGTCACAGCCGCGGCGCCAGCCGGTGCATCCAGCGGCCGGGGGAGCGCCGCGGGTGCCGCGGCCATCAGCGAAAGCGACGTGGCCGCCGCGATGAGCAGCCTCCCGTTCGTCGTCCCGATCATATTCGTCCCTCCTGACGGGTTGCGGCTTCCAGATCATCCGAGCACTGATTTCCCGAGGGAGCTCGCCTCCGCAACTCGAAGTTACGCAACCGCTTGCGCGCGACCGAAGGATCTCGTCTCGGCATTGCGGGGCTGGCCATGCTGCACCGATCCAGCCCCCGGGTGCTGCCGGCAAGATCCTAAGGTCGCGCGCAAGCCGTTGCGTAGCTTAAACTTCGGCCGTGCCGCCCCCTCAGGAAATCAAGGCTTTGCGTCAGGAACTCGGAATCTTCAAGACGCTTTCCTACAGTTCCTGGCTCGTGGGACGGAACAGGATCTCGTTGATGTCCAGCTCTTCCGGCTGGCTGATGGCAAAGGCGACGATCCGCGCGAACGAGTCGGCCGGAACCCCGACCTCTCCGACATAGTCCTGGTTCGCCTTCTGGATGTCCGTCTCGCTGATGTGGTCCAGAAGCTCCGTCTTGACCGCGCCGGGCGAGATGATCGTCGTGCGAATGTTGTACGGCTTTACCTCCTGCCGCAGCCCCTCCGACAGGGCGCGCACGCCGAACTTGGTCGCCGAGTAGACGGCGGAGCCGCCAAACAGCTTGTGGCCCGCGACCGACGACAGGTTGATGATGTGCCCCGACCTCTGCTCCTTCATGTGAGGGAGCGCCGCCGCGATGCCGTACAGCACGCCCTTCAGGTTGACGTCGATCATCCGGTCCCATTCGTCCACCTTCAGGCGCTCCAGCGGCGAGAGCGGCATGATGCCGGCGTTGTTGATGAGCACGTCGATCCGGCCGTAGCTCTCCACGGCCGCGTCCACCAGGCGCTGCACCTGTTCGCGGTCCGTGACGTCGGTTTGCACGGCGAGCGCCTTTCCTCCGGCGGCCGTGATCTCCTCCACCAGCGCCCGCAGGCGTTCCACCCGGCGCGCGCCCAGCACAACGCTGGCGCCCTGCGCGGAAAGATGCCGGGCAGCCGCCTCGCCCATCCCGCTGCTGGCGCCCGTGATGACGACGACCTTTCCTTCGATGGTGTTGCTCATGATGATCTCCCGTTTGCCGTGAGCCGTCCTTCGATTCGAACCCTGCGGCCATTTGCGCCGCCCTTTCGGAGGATGAAGCTAGGCGAAAGATTACGGCTGATAAATCGTACAGTGGTTCGCACCCTGATGCCTGCAGGTTGACAATGGTGGATGTGACGGACGGCGTCCGGGAGTTCGTCGCCGTGGTAGAAGCGGGAGGATTTCGCGCCGCCGGACGGCAGCTGGGGGTGAGCGGAACGGCGCTGAGCAAGACGCTGCGGCAGCTGGAGCAGCGGCTGGGCGTCACGCTGCTGCTGCGCACCACGCGCAGCGTGCGGCTTACCGAGGCGGGGGAGCGATACTACGCCGCGTCAAGCCAGGCGCTGGACAAGCTGCGGACCGCCGCGGAAGAGGTGGGAGAGCTGGCGGATGCACCGCGGGGTACGATCCGGCTGAACATTAGCAGCGGAGCGGAGGGGTTCCTGCGCGGGGCCGTGCTCGCGGGGTTCCTGCAGATGTACCCCGACGTCCAGCTCGACATCATCGTCGACGAGGACGTCAGCGACATCGTGGCGGCGGGGTACGACGCAGGGATCCGGCTGGGCGAGGTCATCGAGCAGGACATGATCGCCGTGCCCGCGTCCGGCCCGCAGCGGCTGGTGGTGGTGGGATCACCGGCGTACTTCGCGCGGCACCCCGGGCCCGAGCATCCGCGGGACCTGGCGGGGCACACGTGCATCAACTGGCGGCCGGGCCCGCATTCCCCGCCCTACCGCTGGGAGTTCACCGAGCCGGGTGGCGGCGACTTTTCCGTCGCGGTCCCCGCACGGGTGGTCGCCAACGACTTTTCGCTGATGATGCGGATGGTCACCGCGGGGCTGGGGCTGACCATGGGGATGGGAGACGGCGTGCAGCCGTACCTGGATCGCGGCGAGGTGATTGCCGTGCTGGAGGATTTCTGCCCGCCGTTCCCCGGCTACTACCTGTACTATCCCCAGCGCCGGCAGGCCTCCCCCGCCCTTCGCGCCCTCATTGACTACCTGCTCCGGCTGCGGCAATCGCGCTGATCCGGGCGGCCGGCCGGTGCCTGGATGGACCGGCTCCGCGTATCCGTCCGCAGTCCGGCACCGGAAGCCACGCGCACCGGCCGCTCGGCTCGCACAAGGCCAGCCGTGGCGCGCCCTTTTGTCATGCGAGGGCGCAATTCTCACGTTGCCTTGCGCAATGCACAAAGTTCGTGCAAGGTATCGCTCCCCACCCGCCGCCTGCCCTCCCCCGCTGACGGAGCCTCCCCGGTGCATGGCGTAATTTTCTCCGAGCTTCGCAAGTACGTCGAGCAGCGCCACGGCGGCCCGGCGACCTGGAAGTCGCTGCTGCACGAGGCGGGTCTCGGACGGCGCATGTACCTGCCCGTCGGGGAGTATCCGGATGCGGACGCGGTGGCACTGGTTTCGGCCGCTTCAGCCGCGACGGGTGTGCCGGTGCGGGGCGTGCTCGAGGACTTCGGCGAGTTCATCGCTCCCGACCTGATGGGGATGTACCGGTCGCTGATACGGCCGGAGTGGCGCACGCTGGATTTCCTGGAAAAGACCGAGGAAACCATCCACCGCGTGGTCCGGCTGAAGGACTCCGACGCCAGGCCGCCCGAGATCCGCTGCGCGCGCACCGCGGCGAACGAAGCGGTCATCCGCTATGCGTCGGCACGGCGGATGTGCGGCGTCGCCGTCGGCATCGTTCGCGGCGTGGCCGCGCATTACGGAGAAGCGGTGCAGATTGACGAGCCGCGCTGCATGCACCGCGGCGATCCCGAGTGCGAGATCCGGGTGCGCGTCACGTAATCCCGAATTTCGCTGGTTGTTGTGCACCGATCCCGGGTGGCAAAACTTTGTCTCACACGGGGTCAACGGGGTCAACGGTTTTGATCTTTGCCGTTGACCCCGTTGACCCTGTGTGAGATGTCCGGTTGTGGAGGTGCAGCCGGTGTTCACCCGGATTCGACACGACTGCACACCGAACCGTGAGAAACGGTATAACCTCGACGAGCGCAGCCGTGGCCGCACGTCCCCCTCCGGCGCTGCCAGGCGCTGAGCCAAAGACGAGGCATCGGCGCGCGGCGTGAAGGAAGGCGGGAACGCCGCAGCCGTCGCGAGGCGCGCCTGCGGCCGCGGCAACGTTTTGCGTGCAACGTCCATCCAACCCAACACTCGGCAGGCGGCGTCGCGCATGGCGGGTTCGCACGCCGGCCATCGACCCCTCCCGATCCCGTTACCTCATCACAGGCCTTGACTACGCGTGTAGTCACACTTATCATAGGCACGTGACGACACGTGTAGGCAACCTGCCGCGCACCCCGTGACGACAATTGTAGGCATCCATGGAACCTGAATCCACCATCGGCGACCAGGAGCTGGCCCTGGTGCGGCACATCGCCGACCGCGGCAGCGCCAGCGTGGCGGAGGCCGTCGACGAGTTCGGCGCAAGCCGCGGGCTGGCGCGGTCCACCGTGCTGACGATGATGGAGCGGCTGCGGAAGAAGGGATACCTGTCCCGCCAGGTGGCGGACGGCGTGTTTCGCTACCGCGCCTGCGCGTCCTCCGCGGACCTGCTGAAGAACGCGGTGCAGCGGTTTGTGGAGCGCAGCCTGGACGGGTCCGTCTCGCCGTTCCTGGCCTACCTGTCCGAAGCGCCCGAGCTCTCCGACAGGGAGCGGCAGGAGCTGGAGCGCATCGTCGCGCGCCTGGACGCCGCACAGCGAAAGGACGGCTGATGCTTTCCCTGCTGATCCGTGCGTCGCTCGAAGGGACGGTGCTCGCCGCCTGCGTCTGGCTGGCGTGCCGGGCGCTGCCGCGGCTGTCGCCCGGCGTGCGCGCCCTGCTGTGGTGGTGCGTGGCCGCCAAGTTCGTCGTCTCGCTGGTCTGGCTCTCGCCCGTTGCGGTGCCCGTGCTTCCCCGCGCGGCGGCGGACGCGCCGGTCGCCGGAGCGGGCGTGACGGCCGCCACGTCCCTCTCGCCTCCGCGGGCCGACAAAGGTGCAGTCCGCCCTGCCCCGCTGCCGGTCCGCGATCCCGGCGCGCCGGAGATCCCCTGGACCGCCATCGTGGTCGGCGTGTGGGCGTTGGGGCTGGGCTTTTCGCTGCTGCGGACGGCGCAGAGCTGGCGGCGCACGCGGGCCGTGGTCGCGCGATCCCTGCCCGGGGACCCGGGGCTGCACGCGATGGTTCACGAGCTCTCGGGCCGGCTCGCCCTGCGCCGGACGGCGGACGTCCGGGTGTCGGCGGAGGTCGGAACGCCGCTGGTGGTCGGCGGGCGCCGGCCGGTGATCCTGGTGCCGGCCACCGCGTTCGCGGCGCTCCCGGCCGACCAGCAGCGCATGGCGCTGTGCCACGAGCTGGCGCACCTCAAGCGCGGCGACGTGTGGCTGGGCTGCGTGCCGGCGGCCGCCGAGCGCTGCTTCTTCTTTCACCCTCTCGCCCGCCTTGCCGCCCGCGAGTACGCGTTCTGGCGCGAAGCCGCCTGTGACGAGGCCGTTCTCACCACGCTGGGTGCATCCCCACAGGGCTACGGCCGCATGCTGCTGGCGCTGGGGGTGTCACGCCAGACCGCCACGTTCTCCGCCGCGGGAGCGGCGTGGTCATTCCAGAACCTCAAACGGAGACTCACCATGCTCACCCGCACCTCCTCGCCGTCGCGCCGCGGCCGCGTTCTCGCCGCCGGCGCCGTTGCCCTCGCCATGCTGGCCATCGTTCCCATCCGGGCCGTGGCGCGCTCCGCCTCGCCCGCCGAGCCCGTGCCCTCGCGGACCGCCGGTCCCGTGGCGGCGCTTCCCGCCGCCGCGGCCATGCGTGCAGCGCTGCCTGCCACGCCCGCGGAGTCGCCGGCCCCGCGCGCCGATGCGCCGGCGGCCGTCACGGCCGACATCGCGGAACCCGCCGAGTCGCGCTCACAGGAGCAACTGCACTTCGTGCTCTTCCACGACGGCGAGAACACCACGGTCAACGGAAGCTCCAGAGACATCGACCGCGCGCGGCGGCACCGCCGGTCCGGTGAGCAGCTGCTCTGGTTCCGGTACGGCGGCCGGGAATACGTGGTCCGCGATGCGGGCGTGCTGCGCCAGGTAAACGAGCTGTGGGAGCCGATGGGACGCATCGGCGCGCAACAGGGCCGGATCGGTGCGCAGCAGGGTGAGATCGGCGAAGCACAGAGCCGCATCGGCGAGCGGCAGGGCGAGATCGGCGCGCGGCAGGGGGAGATCGGCGCACGCCAGGCTGTCGTCGGTGCGCGCCTTGCGCGCCTGGCCGCGCGGGAGGCGGACGGGGTATCGGCGTCCGAGCGCCGCGAGATCGAGCGCGAGCGTGAACAGCTGGAAGCGCAGTCGCACGACCTGGGGCGCGAGATGGAGGCGCTGGGCCGGCAGATGCAAGCGGCCAGCGAGCCGATGCGCGATCGCGGCCAGGAGATGGCGGTGCTCGGGCGGCAGATGGCGGCGCTGGGCGAGCAGATGCAGGAAGCCGCGGAGCGCGCCAACGCCGGCATGGTTACGCTGGTCCGCCAGGCGATCCAGAACGGCACGGCGGTGTCGGTCGAGGCGTAGATCCCCACAGCAACGCAAAGGCCCCGGCGAAAGCCGGGGCCCTCTGGCGTTTGTGCCTGCTGGCCCGCGCAAGGTCCCCCGCCGAGCCGAACTCTCTCCTACCGAAGACGAAAGTCAGTCATCGTGAGGCCGAGAGGGTGTTGAGAACCCTCAGTTGTTCCTCCAGAAGCGCGCTGTCATCCTGCGAGGGTGTCGAGCAACGTCAGTCTTCGTGCGAAGCGCACAGTCATCCTGAGGGAGCGCCACGCGGAACCTTCAGGAACACAAAAGCTTACGCGCGACCGAAGGACCTTCTCTCCGCCACCGTGAGGCCAGATGCGAGGTATGAAGCCAGCCTCACGGTTCTGCCGGCAAGGTCCTTCGGTCGGCGCCAGAGTATTGCGTATGAGCAGGTTATGGAGCGGCGCCTCCCTCAGGATGACGGGTACGATTCGAGGTTTCTCAACACCCTCTGAGGCTGAGCCTGAGGGAGCGCCACGCGGAACCTTCAGGAACACAAAAGCTTACGCGCGACCGAAGGACCTTCTCTCCGCCACCGTGAGGCCCGATGCGGGGCATGAAGCCAGCCTCACGCTTCTGCCGGCAAGATCCTTCAGTCGGCGCCAGAGTAGTGTGCATGAGCAGGTTATGGAGCGGCGCCTCCCTCAGGATGACTGGCACGATTCGAGGTTTCTCAACACCCGCTGATAATGAGCCTGAGGAAGCGCCACGCGGAACCTTCAGGAACACAAAAGCTTACGCGCGACCGAAGGACCTTCTCTCCGCCACTGTGGAGCTTGATGCGGGGCATGAAGCCAGCCTCACGCTTCTGCCGGCAAGGTCCTTCGGTCGGCGCCAAACTGTTTCGTGACAACCGAATACAGCGCGGCGCCTCCCTCAGGATGACGGTTCAGGGCGTTTGGCGACACGGTTTCACCGTCAGGGCGACGCCCGCACCCTCCTCCGCGCCGTCAGGGCTCCCCCGCCCTCTCCCCATCGAGATGGCGAGCGTCAGCGGACGATGGCCCGGCGCTCGGTCTGGTCACGCATCCCCAGAAACTCGCCCACCGCGGCCAGCGACTCGATGTGGTCGCAGAAGATCTTGAACGTGGCCAGCAGCGGCACGGCCACGAACGCACCCGGCAATCCCCAGATCCAGAACCAGAACGTAAGGCCCACCAGCAGCGCCACCGGATTCAGCGCCAGCTTGTGCCCCATCAGCATGGGGCTGACAAAGTTGCCCTGGATGACGTTGATCAGCAGAAAGGCGCCGGGCACCAGCAGCGCCTGGCCCACGGTGTCGTAGACGGTGAGCGCCGCCAGCGTCAGGATGGCGGTCATGATCAGGGCGCCCAGGTACGGGATGAACTCCAGCACCACCACCAGCGCGCCCCACAGCAGCGGGTTGGGCATCCCCAGCCCCCACATGGCCAGCGTTACCACCATGCCCTCGGTGAGCGTGATGGCGAAGGTGGTCAGCAGGTAGGTGCTGATGGACGCCTCGGTCTTGCGCGCGATCTCCACCGCCTTGCGCTTGTCGTGCACGGTGGGGAGCACCTTGATGAGCTTTTGCAGAAACAGGTCGCCCGCGGCCAGCAGAAAGTACAGCAGGATCAGCACTTCCATGGCGGTGACCAGAAAGCGCTGCGTGGTGCCGAACACCCGCGCGATCAGGCTGGGCTGCTTGACCACCACCTCCTGCGCCTCGTCAGGCCCCGCCACGGCGCCCGCCGCGCTTTCCACCTGCGCCGCCGTCCGGCTGGCGCGCTCCAGCGGCTGCAGCAGCGTGCGAATCTTCTGCTGCGCCGTCGCGAACGTCTCCGGCGCGCTGGCGGCCCACCCCTGCACGGGGCCAGACAGCTCGTACCCCGCGAACCCCACCGACCCCAGCAGCCCCAGGATGATGAGCCCGGCGCTCACCGGCGGCGGGATGCGGAAGCGCGCCAGCACGCGCACCACGGGGCTGAAGAGAAAGCTCAGCAGCAGCGCCACCACGATGGGCAGCAGGAACGGACGCGCAAAGTAGAGCGTGTAAAGCAGCGCCAGCACGGTCAGCGTGGTAACCCCCGCGGAGCGGCCGCGCGTGCTGTCCATCGCCTGGCCGGTCCGGCCCAGGTCCGGCTTTGGCGCACCGGCTTCTACCGGCACCGCGTCCGCCGTGGGGTCCACGTCCGGCGTGAGCACGGAAGCGTCGCCCGCATCGTCTGCGGGCTGCTCCCGCCGCCGCTCGTCAGGAGGGTCTGCGTGCATGGTCCGTTGTCGGGGGATGCGAGCTGTCGCCGTCCCCGTCCTACCAGTGCACGAGTTGCGCCCCCGTGCCAAACTCAGAGGACGTTAAAAACCTCGACCCTCTCAGTCATCCTGAGGGAGGCACCGCGCCGCAATCCGCTGATACACAACGCCCCGGCGCCGACCGAAGGACCTTGCCTGCAGAACCAGGAGCCTTGAACGGCTCCCCAGGGCCGAGTCCCGCGCGATCCGACAAAGATCCTTCGGTCGCGCGCAAACTTCTGTGGTTGCGTAAGTTGCGGTCGTGCGCTCCCTCAGGATGACAGTGTGCTTCTTGAGGAACAACTGAGGTTTCGCACCGCCCTCTCAGCCCCAGGCTCAGGTCAGGCTCGGGATCGATCGAGTTCCCGGCTCCGTGAATCCCTCCGAAGCTCTCGACCGAGGACCGCGGGTTCCGCCTCGCGGCTGGACACGACCGGGCTGCCGTGAAGCGTCACGACGGTGACCTCCGGGAGCGCCCCGATGCGAAAGGGGATCCCCCAGAAGTTGGTCCCCGGGTTCACGTACAGTACCGCGTCCCCTTCGCGGTATGCGTTCATCGCGTGGTCCAGGAACAGCGACGCCACGCTCCACCCAAGGCGGGGGATGGCGAGCTGCCCGTGGTGCGTGTGCCCGCTGAGCGTGAGGTCCGCGCCCAGCCGCACCAGCCCTGGCCAGAGTGCCGGGTTGTGCGCGAGCACGATGGAGAAGGCGTCCTCCGGAACCGCGGCCATCGTGCGCTGCAGGTCCGGCGCGACGGGACTGTCGCCGGGGTGGCGTCCGCCGGCCGGGTCTCCCGTGCCGGCGAGCCAGAACCGCGCACCGTTCCGTTCCAGCGGAACCGCCTCGTTCACCAGCACCCGCCAGCCCAGCCGCTCCATCCCCCGCCGCACGGGCTCCCACCCGGCGTAGACGTCGTGGTTGCCCGCCACCGCCACCACCCCCAGCGGCGCGGCCAGGCCGCCGAACGCGCGGCCCAGCGGCTCCACGTCGCGGGCGTAGTCGTCCACCTGGTCTCCGGTAAGGACGATCAGGTCCGGCTCCGCGCGCCGCACCGCCTCCGCGATGCGTGCAAGATGCCGGCGCGAGGTGTGGGGACCCACGTGCAGGTCGGAAAGCTGCACGATGCGCATCCCCTGCAGCCCCGGCGAAAGCTCCGCGAAGCGCACGTCCAGCGGGCGGACGACCAGGCGGCGCGTCCCCACGTACCCCCACACACCCGCGGCGAGCAGAATCCCTCCCATCAACCCGATCGCTCCGCGGCCGGCCTGCGCCCCGGCACCGAACGGCAGCCCGGCGAGCACGCCCACGACTCCGGTCACGGCCAGCATGAGCAGCGCCAGCTGGGCGTACCAGAACGGGCGGAAGATCCAGATGCGGGTAAACGCGGACGGGTACGCCGCCCCACCCATCCCCCGGATGATCAGCACGATCGGCAGCACCAGGAGCAGCATCAGGGCGAGCACGGTGCGCCAGCCGCCCGGGACGACCGGCGCCAGAAGCCCGCCGACCACCAGCCAGAGCGCGCCGTTCCACGCCATGAACCCCGCCATCACCTTCCACAGGCTCGGCACCACGTCCCCCTCCGTTTTCGATGGCCCTGTTTCCGTCCTGGAGCACTACCCACCCGGCGCCACGCAGATTATCTTGCACCGGGTGCAACAATTATATTTGCACCCAGTGCAAAGTTCAAGGGGTGATCCGCACAGGGGCGCTGATGACGCAGAAGGGACGCAGGGAGCTGAAGCGGGAGGAGACGCGGCGGCGGCTGATGCGCGAGGGGCAGCGGCTGTTCGCGGAGCAGGGCTTCGACCACACCAGCGTGGACGAGATCGCGTCGGCGGCTGGCCTCTCGCGCCGAACCTTCTTCCACTACTTCGACTCCAAGGAAGACGTCGTGCTCTCGCGGCACGACGACTTTGAGCAGGCGCTGATGGAGGCCATCCGCACGGCCCCGCGCGAGGCGCCGCTCCTGCACGTGGCCGAGCAGGCGGTGATCGCCACGCTCGCCATGTTCGACCACGACGAGTTTGCGCTGCTGGAGCGGCTGAAGCGCGAAACCCCGGCGCTGCGCGCGCGCGACCACGGCAAGTACGAGCGCCTGGAGCGCGCCGTCGCCGGTGCGCTGGCGCAGCGGTCGGGTGCATCTCCCGATGATCTGCGCACGCGCCTGGACGCAATGGTGGTCGCCGGCGTGCTGCGGGTGGCGGGATCGGGGTGGGCCGCCGCGTCCGCCGCGGGCGTGCCGATCGACGCGTACATGCGGCAGGTGGTGCGTTCGCTGGAGGCCGGGTTGGGGCAGGAATCGACCGGGGGCCGCTGAACGGACGGTCCGGTGGCGGCGCGGGCAGGGGCACGGTTGACGGCGGTGCGGTTCCTGTTGCAACATGACGCCGTGCAATCCATCCCCCGCGCACCAGCGAACCCAGGACGGGCCTGATGTCTCCCAGCCGCCGCGACTTTCTCGCGACTTCCGCCGCACTCACCGCGGGCGCCGTCCTCGGGCGGCCGCTCCCCGGGTTCGCGTCTCCGCCGCCGTACGCGCCGCAGGCGGTGCAGACGATGCAGCAGGCGAACTTTACGCCCATCCGCCGCAACGTGGGCACGTTCACCATGCGCGGCGGCACCGTGGGCTGGCTGGTGGATCGCGGCGGCGTGGCGGTGGTGGACACGCAGTTCCCCGCCGAGGCGCAGGCGCTGCTGGCGGGGCTGCAGGAGCGGTCCGGCAACCGCGGTGTGGACGTGCTGCTCAACACGCACCATCACGGGGACCATACGGGCGGCAACGGCGTGTTTCGCGGGGTCGCGCGGCGCGTGGTGGCCCACGGGATGGCCGACCAGCACATGCGGCGCGCGCCGCAGCCGCCACAGCAGGCGCAGCCCGCCCAGCAGCCGTCCGCGCAGCCCGCTCAGCAGCAGCCGACGCAGCCGCCTCCCCCGCCGCCGCTGTACCCGGACCTCACCTTTACGCACAGCTGGTCCTACGAGGTGGGCGAGGAGCGCATCGTGGCACGGCACCACGGGCGCGCGCACACGAGCGGTGACGCGGTGATCACCTTTGAGCGGGCGAACGTGGTGCACATGGGCGACCTGGCGTTTCACCGGCGCCACCCGGTGGTGGACCGCGCGGCCGGCGCCTCCATGCGCAACTGGGCGCGCGTCCTGGAGCACGTGGTAGAGGGGCACGCGCGCGACACCATCTACATCTTCGGGCATGCGGGCGAGGGGCTTCCCGTCACCGGGAGCGCGGCCGACCTGCTGCAGTTCCGCGACTACCTGGGCGCCGTGCTGGCGTTCGTGGAGCGGCACGTGGAGGCGGGCCGCTCGCGCGAAGAGATTCTGGCGATGCGCACCCCGTTGGCCGGCTTCGAGGCGTGGGGCCCGTTCGGTCAGCCGGGTGCGCGCGACCCGCTCACCGTGGCCTACGAAGAGGTGACCACCGGCGCGTAGCCCCGCGCCCAGAGGGTGTTGCATGCCATCCGCTTACGTTGGCTGAGACGGCATTGCCACCCGTCCCCTGCTCCCGATGGAAGCACGGTGTCATCCTGAGGGAGCGCACACCCGTAACCATCATAACCACAAAAGCTTGCGCGCGACCGAAGGATCTTTGTCGGGTCGCGCGCGGCCCAGCCCTCGGGAGCCGTTCAAATCCCTCCGTAACGCAGACAGAAACGGGGTCGCGGTTGCAGTCCGCAACCACGACCCCGCTTTCATGAGGGGTGACCATCGCGCTGACTCGAAACGGCTTCGTACGTCGAAAAGGTGTGGCGTGCCCGGCGCTCAGAAGAACCTGCGGCGGAACTCCACGGCAAAAAAGCCGGTCACGTCCAGCGGGGCGATCCTGAAGCGAACCGTCCATTGGGCTTCATCCCAATACAGTCCCAGCATCACGTCGATTTCGTCAGGCCGGTCGCAGTCGCAAAGTCCCAGCGCGATGGACGAAAGTTCCCATTCGCCGGCGTCCAGCCTCTCGCGGTCGACAAAGTGGTCCAGGTACGACTTTGCCCGCTCGAAGAGGGCGTCCAGGCGCTCCACCGCCCACGCGGCCTGCGCCACGCGGGCGGGGTCCGGCGCATCCGGGCCGCCGCCGACCGCGATCTCCACCTCGCTCCCCGGTACGTTGGCGAACCAGAGCTCCTGGTTGGTCATGAACGACCGCGCGCGTCGAAATTCCACGATCGGAAGGGGTGAGAGGGGAACGGGATGAGGGGCGACGCGCTCGGCAGGGTCGAACAGAAAGATGCGGCCGCCGGCGAGGGCACACCAGATTCTCGGGATCCACGGAGCCTTGCCACGCTCCGGCAGCCCCGGCACGATCCGCGCAATCCGGCCGAATGCCGGCGGTTTACCGTTCGCCGGCGACTCGATCAAAACCCTTATCGCGCGATCTACCCATGATTTCGTCAGCAGGGACGGACGAGCATCCCCCGCTCACGGTGATCGAAGTGCGTGTCCTTGGCTCGCTCCTGGAAAAGGAGGTCACGACGCCGGACAACTATCCGCTTTCGCTGAACGCGCTGGTGGCGGCGTGCAACCAGACCACCAGCCGCGAGCCGGTCATGCGGCTGGGCGAGGACGAGGTGACCCACGCGGCCGTCGCGCTCCGCCGCCGCGCCCTGCTGCGGCAGATTCAGCCGGTGGGCTCACGCGTGACCAAGTACGAGCACCGGCTGGGCGAGACGATGGAGCTGAGCCGGCGCGAGCTGGCGGTGCTGGGCGTGCTGCTGCTGCGCGGCCCGCAAACGCCGGGCGAGCTGTACACCCGCACCGCGCGGCTGGAGCCGTTCGAAGATCACGCGGACCTCGAGCGGGTGCTGGAAGCGCTGATGGCGCGGACCCCGGAGCCGCTGGTCGCGCGCCTCCCCCGCCGGCCCGGGCAGAAGGAGCTTCGCTACGCACACCTGATGAGCGGCGAGCCCCAGGCCGATGCGCCAGGAACGGCGGATGAAGAGCCGCCCGCCCCCACCCGCCGCGCCGGTGCGGACGGCGACCGCGTCGCGACGCTGGAGCGGACGGTGGAAGAGCTGCGCGCGGAAGTCGCCGCCCTGCGCGCCGACCTCGACGCCTTCCGCGCCCAGTTCCAGTAAGCGCGAGTTCGAGATGATGGAAACCGGGAGATGATGGAATACCAACTGTCATTCTGAGGAAGGCGCCACGCAGGGCTCTCCGTTCGCGCAGCAGCATGGCGCCGACCGAAGAATCTCTATGCTGAAACGCGCGGTTCTTTCACGACGGGTTCCCGGGCGTTGCCCGGAAAGGGGCCCCGTGCGAGGGGGTCTTCCTCAGCCTCAGCCTCAGGGGCTGTTAAGAAACCCTCGAATCGTGCCAGTCATCCTGAGGGAGGCGCCGCTCCAAAACCTGCTCATGCACAATACTCTGGCGCCGACCTAACGACCTTGCCGGCAGAAGCGTGAGGCTGGCTTCATGCCCCGCATCGGGCCTCACGGTGGCGGAGAGAAGGTCCTTCGGTCGCGCGTAAGCTCTTGTGTTCCTGAAGGTTCAGCGTGGCGCTCCCTCAGGATGACTGTGCGCTTCGTACGAAGAACAATGGTTTCTCAACAGCCTCTCAGCCTCAGAGTGACAGTGTAGCCGGATCGAGATCATCTCAGATCCGGTGATCAAATCGTCCCGCAGAAAGACAGAGGAGCGGAGGCGTACCTGGACGCCTCTGCTCCTCTGCCTTTCCGCTGCTCTGCGTGATGAGGCGTTCAGTTGTTCAAGCCTCTGGAGCGCCTTGGCGTCAGCGCGCGGGTGACAGGGGATACGTGCGGACACCCGGGTACACACCGCCCTCGATGTGGTGCTCCGCTTCCACGTACACACCCCAGGGGAGTCTGAGTCCGTCCTCGACCGTAAGGCCAAAGTGGACGATGCGGTCTCTCGATTCCGCTCCCTGCGATCCTTCCGTGCCACCCACGTGCGAGTGGCCATGATACAGCGTGGCCGACCAGCTGCCCCCGATGTACGCGGCGTCGCGGCCCCGGCCGGCGGCCAGATCCACTCCACCGCCAATCGCCACGCCGCAGGAAAGGTCCACCCCCGCACCCTTGCCCCAGATGGTCCCCGCCGGCAGGAACACGTAGCTCGGCCAGTCGAGCTGATCTCCATCCGGGCCGTACCCGTGATCGATAAAAAACGGCCGGGCATCCAGTCCCGCATTCGCGGCCTGTCCCAAGCCGAGAACCTGGCGGTAGAAGGCCGTGATGGTGCGGCGGCAACGGCGATCGCTCGATGAATTTTCGGGCGCCGCGATCAGCCACCGGCAGAGTTCCTGGATGGTCAGGCCGTCGACCAGCACCTGGTGGCGGTTGACCACGTAGTCGCTGAGATCGCTGGCCCGGCTGGGAAGGCGCGCCTGGATAAAGGCCTCGAACTCCGCCGACGCGAGGACGCCGTACCGCACCGCGGCCAGTGCCGCACGGCCTTCCTGGGCGAGCGCGGCGATGGACCGTGCACGCTCGCTGGGCCGGACCTTGAGAACGGCATCCGCGAGCCTGGCGCCAAAAACAAAGGCCCGTTCCTGTGCTTTCACGCGCGCGGCATGCTCCAGCACGTCCAGGAACGGGCGGTCCGGCAGGTCGGTGTGCGGATCGATTGTATCGTGCGTATCCATCACCTGCAGTGCGAGAGCACGCTCATGGCAGGGGCGGAATCGTGCTACAACCGATTCCACGACCTCCAGGTGCGGCTCGATGTCCAGCGACGGAAGCTCACCCAGGCACTCAATCATGCAGTCGATGCACTGCCCCCGCACGTCGAGCGTGACCATGGGTGAATCGGAAACGATCGTGCGCACGGCCTCTCCAAGCGCCGCCTCACCCAGCGGCGTACCGGCGTTCTCACGGCACACGCGTCCCAGCAGGTCCACCAGCCGATGGCGGGAACGCTGCTTTTCGGTATTCAGCCACGAGGTCAGGTGGATGTCCGACCTCAGCACCCGGCCAAGCGTCGTCAGGACGTTGGACCCGTCCGTGCGCGAGCTTACCGCGTCGTACAGCAGGCCCAGAATCACCTCCCGCACGCCGGGACCGCCGGTCTGTGCGGCCAGCCAGTTCATTCCAAAGCCGTTGATGCCGTACAGCAGGTCCAGCATCTCCGCGCCGTCGAGGAACGGGTTCTCGCCGCCGCGCAGCGCGGATGCAAGCGCTTCGAGCCGTCCGGTGATCGCTTCGGAATCCCGGGTCGGTGCTTCGTCCATTCGTTGGTTCAGCCGCAGAGGGTGATACGCCGATGGAACTCGGCGGCCGGATCATCCGGCCGCCGAGCGGAGAACGTGAGCCAGCGGCTGGCGGAGGAGTCACCCCGCCTCGACGCTGGCTTCAATCAAATCGATCGGGAGAGCCCGAGCAAGCGCGAACCGGGCCCCTTCCCCGCTGGGGACCCGATCGCCGCCTGCCTTACCGCCGGATCCGCGCGAACGTCTTGGCCTTGTCCATCACGTCCACCACCTTGCGGTTGAAGGCCAGGTCGCTGAGCTGCGGCGTGTCGGTGATGAAACGCGAGTACATGTCGAACAGGCATCGCGTCAGCATGTCGTCGGGCAGCTTGGCGACCCGCGTCTGCTCCATGGACCCGTCGGAGTTGTGGCCGGAGTACTCGATGACCACGCTGGTATGGTCGTCCCCCGTGACGGGCAGGAACGCCTCGATGTGCTCCGTGTTGGGAAAGCGCAGCTTGAGCTCGCGCGTGCGCGTGAGCGCGTCCAGGTAGGAGACCAGGACCGCGATGCACCCGTCCAGCTCCAGGACGATGATGCCGACGCCCATGTTCCGCACCACCTGGCACGGCTCGGTGTCCGCCTCGCGATAGTGCATGTGCCGCACTTCGGCGCGAAGAACCCGGTATTCCGACGCGTCGGCTAGGTACAGCGCGGTGGCGATCTGGTGGGGCAGCTCGACGTCCATGACGGACTCCGGCTTGGAGCGGCCGGCCAGTGTCGGAGCCACCCGCGGCTTCGACATCTCGAACTCCAGGTAGTGCGGCCGCCGTCCCACCTGCTGGATCTTGTCCTTGCAGCTGGCGACGGAGCGGCTGTACAGGTACGGGTTGATCACCGCGATGCTGGCGCCCGTCCGATCGGCGATCCGCTGCATCTCGTCGACGTCGGCGGTGTTGGACGCGCACGGCTTTTCGACGATGATGCGCCGGAATCCCGCGTCGGTCGCGGCGCGCAGGGCGGATGCGTGATCGTCCGCGGGCGTGCAGATGTGCACCACCGTGTTCTCCGGATCGACGCCCGTGAGATCCGCGAACGAGGTCCCGCTGCGTACCCGGTCCGGGTCGTATCCGTAGTCGTATTCCAGACGATGCAGCGCGCGTCTGGCTCCCGTTTCAACGCTGTCGATCACACCGACCACCGCCCCGAACGGTGAAGCACCGGCCCCGCCCCGGCGAATCTTCTCCAGAATGGGCATGTGCAGACCCAGCCCCGCCCGGCCCAGGCCCACGATCACCGCGTCCAGGCCCCGGGCAGGCACGGTCACGTCCGAGATATGGAGATCGGCCGGCAGCTGCAGGGCCGAGGTCGCTAACTCAGTCACTTCGTTGCTCCGTTGGAAGGGTCAGGCGAAGGTTCTGTGGCGTGATCGGACGCACCCACGTCGGGCGCCACCAGGCCATGGCGCTCGCTGGGATCCGTCGAAGATGTCCGCGGCGCGGCGTGAACCGGGCTGATCGATCGAGAGGTGTTCTCGATGGATGGACGGGCGGGCCGGCGCGGCTGTGCCATCGCCACGGCAGCTAACCCATTACGATATTCATTTTTGGACCGATGAGGATACCCAACTTCAATCGCGCCGTCAATCGGGCCTGGGCACGCCGACGAACCGATCCCGGCACGTCACGCCGTCAGATTCCATCCACCCGTCGTTCAGATCCCGGCCGTCCCGCGTGCCGGGCAACCTGCCGCCCCGCCCACCTGAGCCCCACTGTCATCCTGAGGGAGCGCACACCCATAACTTTCATGATCACAAAAGCTTGCGCGCGACCGAAGGATCTCTGTCGGGTCGCACAGAACTCAGCCCTCGGGAGCCGTTCAAGCTGCCTTGGGGAGCCTGGGCAAGGCAAGGTTTGAGGCGCTTCGGATAGAGATCCTTCGGTCGGCGCACGGGCTGCCGCGCGTCACCGACGGTTCCGGGAGGCGCCTCTCTCAGGATGACAGGTGGGGGTCGGGCGGGCGGGCTGAGAGCGCATTGCCAAACTCACCTGCTCCCCACGGGAGCACACTGTCATCCTGAGGGAGCGCACGCCTGTAACCTGCACATCCACAGAAGCTTGCGCGCGACCGAAGGATCTCTGTCGGGTCGCGCAGGACCCAGCCCTCGGGAGCCGTTCAAGCTCCCTTGGGGAGCCTGAGTAGGGCAGGGTTTGAGGCGCTTCGGATAGAGATCCTTCGGTCGGCGCACGGGCTGCCGCGCGTCACCGACAGCTCCGGGAGGCGCCTCTCTCAGGATGACAGGTGGGGTCGGGTGAGGGGGGGGCTGAGAGGGCATTGCCAAACCTCACCTGCTCCCCACGGGAGCACACTGTCATCCTGAGGGAGCGCACGCCTGTAACCAGCACAACCACAGAAGCTTGCGCGCGACCGAAGGATCTCTGTCGGGTCGCGCAAGACCCAGCCCTCGGGAGCTGTTCAAGCTCCCTTGGGGAGCCTGGGTAGGGCAGGGTTTGAGGCGCTTCGGATAGAGATCCTTCGGTCGGCGCACGGGCTGTCGCGCGTCACCGACAGTCCGGGAGGCGCCTCTCTCAGGATGACACGTGGGGTCGGGCGGGGGGCTGAGAACGCATTGCCAAACCTCACCTGCTCCGGAGTGCCCCTGTCCAGCAGGCTCGGAGCTGCGACTCCCTCGAAAAATCGGCTTCTGGTAGAATCCCGAAACACGCTCCCAAGGGTCACCAGAGGGTGCGGGGAACTTGACGCCGGCCGCCTGCCGGCTGCATGATTGGCAGCGAATCCGCCCCGCGCTTCCCGCGTCGAGCCGTGCCAGCGCGGCGGTTCAGGATCAGGAATGCGCGTGCCCGACTGGATATCCAGCCGGGCATATGTACGTTACAGCACGCCTCGCTACCGGGAGTTTGATCCGCATGGCATCGAAGTCGCCTCGACCGTCGTCCGGGCCCAAAGCGCGAGCATCAGGACCGCAACAAGGAAACCGTTCATTGCCAACACCTGACGAGATCATCAGGGATTACCGCATCGCCTTTCGCAGCCGCCAGGTAAGCACGCTCGCGGTGGGCGAGGTCATGCTGGGCCGTGCCATGTTCGGCATCTTTGGCGACGGCAAGGAGGTGGCGCAGGTGGCGATGGCGCGGGCGTTCCGCCCCGGCGACATGCGCTCCGGCTACTATCGCGACCAGACGCTGATGTTTGCGCTGGAGCTGCTGGACGTGCAGCAGTTCTTTGCGCAGCTGTACGCGCACACCGACGTCGAGGCCGAGCCGGCCTCGGGCGGACGCGGGATGAACGCCCACTTTGCCACGCGCATGCTGGACGAGCGGGGGCACTGGCTTCCGCTTACCGAAGGCTATCAATCCTCCGCCGACATCTCCCCCACCGGGGGCCAGATGCCCCGGCTGCTGGGGATGGCGTGGGCCTCCAGCCTGTACCGCAGCCTGGAAGAGCTGCGCCCGTTCACCGACTTTTCGCGCAACGGCGACGAGGTGGCGTTCGGAACCATCGGCAACGCGTCGTGCGCCGAGGGCGTGTTCTGGGAGGCGATCAACGCCGCGGGGGTCATGCAGGTGCCCATGCTGATGTCCGTGTGGGACGACGGCTACGGCATCTCCGTCCCCAACGAGATCCAGGTGGCCAAGGGGAGCATCTCCGAACTGCTGCAGGGCTTCCGCCGCACCCCCGAAAGCCCCGTGGGCTTTGAGGTCGAGGTGGTGAAGGGGTGGGACTACCCCGCCCTGCTGGACACCTACCAGCGCGTGACGGAAACCGTGCGCCGCGAGCACGTTCCGGCGCTGGTGCACGTGGTGGAGCTCACGCAGCCGCAGGGGCACTCCACCTCCGGCAGCCACACGCGCTACAAGTCGGCCGAGCGGCTGCAGTGGGAGCGCGAGCACGATGCCCTGCCCCGCATGCGGGCGTGGATCGTGGAGCAGGGGTTCGCCACCGAGGCGGAGCTGGAGGCGCTGGAAAAGGAGGAGGTGCAGCACGTCCGCGCCGCCCGCGACGCCGCGTGGCAGGCGTACCAGTCGCCGATCGACGCCGAGGCCGAGGCGCTGGCGGCCGCCATCGACGGCGCGCTGGCCAACGCGGGCGAGGCGCGTGCACGGCTTGAGGCCGAGCGCGACGACCTGCGCCGCCGCAAGACGCCGCTGCGGCGCGACCTGGCCGTCGCCGCGCACCGGGCGCTGGTGGCCGCGCGGGGCACGCCGGCCGCGGAGCCGCTGCTGGCCTGGCGCCGCGAGCAGGAAGCGCAGATGGCCCAGCGCTACCACACGCACCTGCTTTCCGAGTCCGATCAGGCGGCGACGAAGGTTCCCGTGCTGCCGCCCGAGTACACGGCGGATTCCGTCGAGGTGGACGGATACAAGGTGCTCAACGCCTGCTTTGACGCGGCGCTCAAGCGCGACCCGCGGGTGATCGCGTTTGGCGAGGACGTGGGGCGGCTGGGCGACGTGAACCAGGGGTTCGTAGACCTGCAGGCGCGCTACGGGCACCTGCGCGTGGGCGATACGGGGATCCGCGAGGCCACCATCATGGGGCAGGCCATCGGGATGGCGCTCCGCGGCCTGCGGCCGATCGCGGAGATCCAGTACCTGGACTACCTGCTCTACGGCCTGCAGATCCTGTCCGACGACCTGGCCACGCTGCGCTACCGCACGGCCGGCGGGCAGAAGGCGCCCGTCATCATCCGCACGCGCGGGCACCGGCTGGTGGGCGTGTGGCACTCCGGCTCGCCCATGGGGATGATGCTGGGCGCCCTGCGGGGGATGCACGTCCTTGTGCCGCGCGACATGACGCGGGCGGCGGGCTTCTACAACACGCTCCTGCGCTCGGATGACCCGGCCGTGGTGGTGGAGGTGCTGAACGGGTACCGCATTAAGGAGCGGCTTCCCGTCAACATCGGCACGTACACGCTGCCGCTGGGGGTGGTGGACGTGATGCGCGAGGGGACGGACTGCACGGTGGTCACCTACGGCGCCTGCTGCGCCATCGCCATGGAGGCCGCGGCCGCGCTGGAGGCGGTGGGGATCAGCACGGAAGTGATCGACGTGCAGTCGCTGCTGCCGTTCGACGTGGACGGCGCCATCGTGCGCTCGCTGCAGAAGACCAACAAGGTGCTCTTTCTGGACGAGGACGTGCCCGGCGGCGCCACCGCGTACATGATGCAGGAGGTGGTGGAGCGGCAGGGCGGATTCCACTGGCTTGACGCCGCGCCGCGCACCCTGGCGGCGGCGGAGCACCGCGCGGCCTACGGACGCGACGGCGACTACTGGTCCAAGCCCAGCGTGGAAACCGTCTTCGACGCCGTGTACGAGATCGTCTCCGAAACGGCCCCCGCGCGCTTTCCCTCGCTCGCCTGACCGGGAGCGGCGGTTCGCGCGGAAGACTTCGGACGCGGATGATGATTTCGGCCCCGGCGAACTCACTCGCCGGGGCCGAAATCCATCCACACCATCGTACGTCGATGCCGGGGCGGACGTCGGGCCGCTCAGTACGAATAGCGCGCCCCGACGTACAGCGAGCGCGGTGCGCCCGGGTACAGCACCCGCGAATCTGCCGCCGCCACGTTCAGCACGCCGACGGTGGCGGTGTAGTCGGTGTCGAACAGGTTGCGCACCTCGCCAAACAGCTCCCATCGCGGCGTGGACAGGCCGGCGCGCAGACCCACGAGCTCGTGCCCATCCACCACGTACGTGTTGGCGAAGTCCGCGTACCGTTCGCCGATCACGTCGAAGGTCGGGCCAACGTACGCCCCGCCGGCGTGGCGGTACAGCAGCTCCCCGCGCGCCGCGAACGTGGGTGCCGCGGGGAGGCGGTTGTCCCCGTAGACCGGATCGCCGTCGAAGTTGAACCGGTTGATGGTCAGGCTCACCAGCGGGTCGATTCGGTGGCGTGCGCCGATGGGCAGGCTCAGGCCGCCCATGGCCTCCACGCCGGCGTGGATCGTCCGGTCCACGTTCGTCGTGAGGCTGTTGCCGGGCGCCTGGGGATCGTCGACGGAAAGGATCTCGTCCCGGATCTGCCCGTAGTAGAGCGTGACCTCCCAGTTCCAGGCGCGCTCGGCCGAGGGCGCGGGGGTCGAGCGGACCCCGACCTCCCCCACGACGCCTGACATCGGGTCCAGGGTGGCGTCGCCGCCGCGGACGTTGTCTTCCATCTGAAAGGTGGTCGGCGCCTCGAACGTGCGGCTGACGTTGGCGTACGCCTCCAGCGCCGGCGTGAACGAGGCGATGACCCCGGCGCGCGGGTTGAACGACGTGTAGCGCCGCCGGGGGTTGTTCGTCGCGCCGCTCGCCGCGTCGGTGGTGCGCACGTCGCGGTCGGTGTTGACGTACTGCCCGCCCAACACCACGGTCCACCGCTCGGAGGCGCGCCAGCGGTCCATCACGTACGCCTCCAGGTTCTCGGAGCGGTTGTCGATGTGCTGGGTGATGCCGTTCAGCCGCCCGCCGTCGTTGCGGTAGTTTCCGCCATCGACCGCGCCGCGGCCGTAGTTGGCGCCCGCGACCAGGTCGTGCCCGCCGATCCGGTGGTTGTAGCGCAGCACGCCGCCGGCGTCGCGATGGTCGGTGTTGACGATCAGGCTGAACACCTCGACCGGCTCCTGCGGCCCGGGCCCGTCAAAATCGACCAGCACCTTGTCGACGATGGGGTGATACAGGTCCTGCGTCTCGTAGTACATCCCCGCCATCAGGCTGCTGTTCGCCGAAGGCGTCCACCTCATCCGCCCGGCCAGACGCGTGGTGGCGAGGTCCTTTCCGTAGTCGCCGCCCAGCGCCTGCCCGCTGGCCTGGCCGGGATCGGCGCCCACCTCGTCGCGGGTCAGCGCGCCGGGCAGGTCCAGCTCGCTGTCGACGTGGGTCCCGAACAGGCGCAGCTCGACCTCATCCGAAAGCAGCCACCCCGCGTTGCCGTAGATCCCCCAGCGCCGCTGGCCGCTGTGGTCGCGGTACCCATCCCAGTCGCGCCCCTCCACCGTCACCAGCCCGTCCAGCCGGGCGCCGGCGGTACCGGCGGAGGCGCGGCCGTTGAACGGGCCGTATCCGCCGCTGTTGGCCAGCAACGAAAACGGCGAGCTGTTGCGCGCCGTGGGCGAAACGAAGTCGATGGCGCCGCCCAGCGTGCTCGCCCCGTAGGTGAGCGCGTTGGGTCCGCGCGCCACCACGGCGTAGCGCACGCTGAGCGGGTCGATGGCGCGGTTGTGGTTGTTGCCGTCCGCCGTGGTGACGGGCATGCCGTCCTGCAGCAGCTTGATCCCGTTGTCGTCATAGTCCACCGCGTCCAGGTTGGAGCCGCGGCTGGAGAAAAAGAACTCGTCGGCGCCGGCGCTGCTTTCGGCCCACACCCCGGGCACGTAGCGCAGCGCGTCGGCCAGGTTGTTGACGGGCCGGCGGGCGAGGTCCTCGCCTCCGATCACGGTCACGGCGCCGGGAGTCAGGTCGCGCTCCGCTTCGAGGGCCGCCCTGGCGACCGCCGCCGTCACCACCACGCCGGGCAGCCGCAACGCCTGCAGCGTCACGTCGACCGTCACCGGCGCGGTACCCGCGACGTTCACGCGGCGCGTGACGGCAAGAAAGTCCGACGCGGCGACTCGGATCACATGCCCTCCCGGCGCCAGCCCCTCGATGCGGTAGCGGCCGCCCGCGTCGGTGGTGGCCGGGCGCCCCGTGGCCGGGCCGCCCACGAGCTCCACCCGCGCCCCGGCGACGGCGCCGCCGGACTCGTCCAGGACCCGTCCGCCGATGCCGCCCGTCTGCTGCGCGGCGCCCGGCAACGGCGTTCCCACCAGCAGCAGAACGGCCGCAAGCAGGACGGAGAGCGCGTTCGGCAGCCTCCCCACCCATCCCGCGGACCCCCTCCCGATGTTCCTCGTTTCACAACCCATGGTTCGATTTTCCTCTGTATGTGCGATCCGTGAGAGAGCGGCGGGTGTCGCCAGTCTCCGATTTACGATTTCAACGCGGTGCGCAGCGCCGGCACCCGCGAAACGACGGCAAGGTCGAGCAGCGCCACGACCGCCAGGGTGAGCGCCACCAGCGGAAACGCGAGCGACACCGCGAACATCAGGACCGCCGCGCGGCGCCAGAGACGGACGTCCCTGGGCATGGGCGGCGGGGCCAGGCGCCGCACCCCTGCGGGCCGGCGCATCCACCACATCGCCACTCCGCTGGCGCAGAGGGTGATCACCCCCAGGCACACCAGGACGTTCGCGGCAAGGTTCACCACGCTCACGTCCCCCTGGTGCAGCGCGATCCCCGCGGCCATCGCCTTTCCCAGCGGCGGATAGTCGGGAAAGCGGTAGTCGGCGAGGACCCGGCCCGTGTACTGGTCAAGGTGCATCACCCGGTCGCGCCGCGGGTCGGTGACGTCGCCGCTCATGGTGGCGGCCGCAAGCGTCCAGACGCCGTCGGAACCCCGCGGAACGTTCACCCGGTAGCCGGTGAAGCCGTTGTCCCGCGCGAACGCCACCACCGCGTTCAGGCGGACGGGCATCCCCTCCGGAATCCCCGGCAACCCGGAGAGCGAGCCCGAGGCGGGCATCGGCGTCTGCTCCAGCGCCCACGGCACCTCCCGAAGCACGCCGCGGTTCAGGGATGCGTGCGTCGCCTCCGCGGGCGGCGACTGGATTTGTGCCGGGGGTAGGCTGCTGAACCCCTGCACCAGCCGGCCGCCCCACACCGGCGTCCACGCAAGGCCGGAAAGGAGAAAAAAGGCGAGCACGCCCGAGCTCCAGAACCCGACGGATGCGTGCAGGTCACGCCAGCCCGGGCGACGCCGTCCCCGCATCCGCGGCCACAGCACCGCGCGCTGCTCCCCGCGCGGCCACCACAGGAACAGGCCGGTGGCAAGCAGCAGCACGGCGAACCCGGCGGCCACCTCGACCAGCAGGTCACCGGCGGTGCCCAGCAGCAGCGTACCATGGATCTTCTTCGCCCAGGCGTAGGGCGTCTGAAGCGGGTCCTGCGCGCCCAGCACCGTCCCGGTATAGGGATCGACGAAGACGGTGAGCGTCTCCTCTCCCTGGTGCGCTGCGTGAGCGCCCCCGCCGCCGTGGCCGGGGACGATGGACACCTGCGCGGAGCGATCCGCCGCGCGCGGCGGGAGGTACATGGCCACCGTGGTGTGCGGGTACGCCTCGCTCACGCGGCGCACCTGCTCCTCGGGCGTCAGCGCGGCCTCGCCGGGGGCGACCTGGAGCAGATCGCGGTGGCGGAGCGCGTCGACCGGCTCGCTCAGCAGCATCACCATGCCGGTGGTGGCGAGCACCAGGAGAAACGGGACCACGAAAAGCCCCGCGTAAAAGTGCCAGCGCCACGCGGCCAGGTAAAACCGGTTGGATTCGTTCGTCACGGGACCGCGCGTGACGGCGTGGCCGCCGCGCGGGCGCGGGCGGGGAGCGGAAAGCTCGATTGGATCATGTTCGCCTCGAATGGCTGTTCGCACGGCCGCCCAAGCGGTACGACGCGGCACGGCGTCGATCACGCGTGATGGCACGCGGGATCGGACCGGGCGCCGGGATCGCTCCGGGGCCGGTTGGCTTGCGTCACCGCAGGGTGGCGCGCGTCAGGACTTGCGAATCAGGGTTTGGCCACGCGGGATGGCACGGCGTCGCGTTCACGCGGCGGCCGAACGTCGCTCCACGGGGGAGCGGGCGTGGTCAGGCGAGGCGGGCGGGGGGAGCGGTGGCGTAGGGAAGGACGTACGGACGGCGCCCCGCGAGGACGGGCGCGTCTTCCAGCACCGGGATGTTGTGCGTCGCCAGCAGGGGCGCGGCGCGAAGGACGGCGGGCGACGGCAGCGGCGCCACGGTCCCCAGCGCGCACGAGCCCAGGCAGGTGCACGTGCCCTCGTGCCCGCCCGGCGCGTGTGAATCCGATGAATGTGCCGTGTCGTGCGCCCCACCGTGCTCCATCGCCGGCGCGGCCGGGGAGGCCGTGGCGATGGCGTCGTGGTGCGGACACGGATGCACGCCGAATGTGTCCACGCTCCCGTTGAGGAGGAGGACCATCCATGCCCAGAGGGCAATGAGCCGGCGCGCGGGAGATCGGGTCACGAGCGGGGATTCGGGATGACTCAGCCTGGAACAATGTACGTGGCCGTGCCCGGTCGCGGAAGTAAGGTGTTTCCCGCGCCGCTGTGGGATGATCTCCGCGTTTCCGTCCATGCCGCGTGATCGCCTGATGCGGTTCGGGGGAACGCGGCAGCCGCGGCACCACGTCCGCGGCTGAGCGTGCCTACGGTTTCCGCTGATTCGCTGTGATTCCGGCCTTTTCGAAGGAATCTCACGCGGAGGCGCGGAGAAGCGTGACGTTCTCCGCGTCTCCGCGCCCACTGCGTCTCCGCGTGAACCGGCAGTAGAACTCCGAGTGCACAGCGAACCATGGGAATGGGAATCATCCTGGCGGCCCCCAATCATTGTCCTCCGCGCGAACCCGATCTCCTCCCGCACCCACGTGTCCGCCTCCGCCTCGACGCGCGCAATCGGCCGAGCCTCCGGGCGGCTGAACTTGCAAACGCCGGCCCTGGCGAAGAACGCAGGGTGCGTGCGGGCACCGTCTTGCGCACCGCCCACGCAGGACAGATCATCCCTTCACCGCCGCCCGCAGCGGGCGGCTACAGAGGCGGGAACCGTTACCCGGGTGGAACGGCGCGCAAACGCGCCGGACCGCACGTTCGCCGGACATCCGCCTCGCGGCCCTACCCCCCATAGCACCGACTTTGGATTTCCCGACAGCCGCCAAGGATCCCACGCGCGGGGCCGGAGGGCGAACGTGGCTGCCCAGCATCGGCGACGCGCCGGCGCCGCTGTACGCGGCCATCGTCGACGCGCTGGCGCGTGACATCGGCGGTGGGCTTCTTACGCCCGGCCAGCGGCTTCCGACCCATCGCGAGCTGGCAAAGGCGCTGGGCACCTCCGTGGGCACGGTCACCCGCGCCTACCTGGAGGCGGAGCGGCGCGGCCTGATCCAGAGCCGTGTGGGGCGGGGCACGTTCATCCGCGACTACACGGACTGGGACTCGTACTCCCCGATGGTGGACCGCCGGCGTATCGACCTGGGGCCCATGGCGGTCCCGGCGGTGCCGGGGGACCCCGGCCACGGAGCACTGGCCACGGCGCTGGCGCGCCTGAGCGCCCGTGCGGACCTGGTGGCGCTGAGCGGCTACCAGGAGCACGGGGGGACGGTGGAACAGCGCGAGGCGGGCGTCCGGTGGCTGGCGCTGAGCGGCGTTTCCGCCCCGGTGGGCGAAGTCTCGGTCTGCGCCGGTGCCCAGCACGCCACGTCGGTCCTCCTGGGGATGCTCGCGTCCGGCGCGGGAGTGCTGGTGGAAGAGCTGAGCTACTCCGGGGTGCTCAACGCGGCGAAGCAGCTGCGGCTTCCCACGCACCCCGTCGCCATGGACGGCGAAGGGCTGGTGCCGGAAGCCCTGGGGGACGCGGCGGTCCGGTCCGGGGCAAAGGTGCTCTACTGCACGCCCACTCACCACAATCCCACGGGAATCGTCACCCCGCTCCGGCGGCGCGAGGCGATCGTCCGGGTGTGCCGGGACCACGACCTCACGATCATCGAGAACTCGGCGCTTAGCCCCCTGGCCGCCACGCCGCCACCGCCGCTGGCGGCGCTCGCCCCGGAACGGACGTGCTACATCGCAAGCCTGTCCAAGGCCACCGTCCCCGCCCTTCGCGTGGGCTACATCCGCAGCCCGCCCGCGCTGGCGGAACGCGTGGACCTGGCGATAGGGGGAAGCATCTGGTCCATGTCGCCCCTGCTGGCGGAGATCGCGACCACGTGGATCGAGGAAGGGACGGCGGAGGCGCTTCTGGACGCTAGGCGCGCCGAGGCCGCCGCGCGGCAGGCCATCGCGGCGGAGGTGCTGCGCGCCCACGGCGCGGCCGAAGGTGGGGAGTCGTACTTTCTGTGGCTGCCGCTTCCCGACGACCGCTCCGCGCTGGAGGTGGTGGAGGAGGCCGCGTCCAGGCACGTGCTGATCGGCCCGGCCCACACCTTTGCGGTGCGGCCGGGCAACGCGCCCAACGCGGTTCGCCTGTCGCTGGGTGCGCCCCGGTCGCGCGAGGAACTTGTGCAGGGCCTCCGCATCCTTTCCGAGATCCTGGATGAAGACCCGCGGCCGCGCCGCCGCGGCTTCTGAAGCGCGGGATCACCGCGGTCCCGGCCTCTGCGCGTGTTCAAAAATCGACCGAGATCTTTGATTACTGAGCCTGAGGCTGAGCCTGAGAGGGTGTCGCCAAACCGTCCACAGCACTGACTTCCCGAGGGGGTGCCGCTCCGCAAACTGCTTTCACGCGAAGGGGGCGCCGACCGAAGGATCTCGTCTGCCTGGCTGAGAGACGTGAACGGCTCCCGAGGGCTGGGCCTTGAGCGACCCGACAAAGATCCTTCGGTCGCGCGCAAGCTTCGGTGGGGATGAAAGTTACGGGCGTGCGCTCCCTCAGGATGACAGTTGGCCTCAGGTGGGATCAGGCGAGGTTTGGCAGCACCCTCTCATGCTCACGTCAGAGGGTGTCGCCAAACCGTCCACAGCGCTGACTTCCTGACCTGAGGGAGCCGCCGCTCCGCAGGCTGCTTTCACACAAAGGGTTGGCGCCGACCGAAGGATCTCGTCTCCCGCCGCAGCCCCTCAGCAGCTTCCGACGGGGGCGGACGCGGTGGCCAGGCTGCCTCCGTTGGGGTACTGGATGACCACCTCGTACAGCCACGCTTCCTTGCGGGTGTAGGTCGTGGTCATCACGCTGCAGCTGGACGTGCCCGTCCACGAACGCTGCGTGTCGTGCAGGGTGACCAGGCCGGAGCCGGAGCCCAGCACCCACTCCTCGTTGATCGTCTCGGGGGGCAGCCGGCCGGCGCGCTCGTAGCGGTTGTGCAGCAGGCGCACGGCGAACGCGCCCGTGGCCCCGAACGGGTAGGTCCAGGTGACGCGGGGATGGCCCCCGTCGTTGACCACCGTCACCACGGGCGGCGGGAGGGGATACATGGTCTGCGCGGCCTTGCGGTCGTACGCGCTCAGGTGCCGGTCCTCCAGGCGGGCGTTCATGACCGACGCGTCGTCCCCGCCGCTGTAGGGGGTGCCGTAGACGTGCAGCGGCTCCGGCTCGTCGTTCTGCAGCCAGTCGGTGTGCTGAAAGCCGATAGTATGGCCCAGGTTGTGGAGCATGATGGAGATCTTCTCCTCCCACCTGTACTCCAGGTCCGCCCGCTGGCAGGTGTTCAGCACGATCACCGCGCCCGGGCCGCCCCCGCTGGGAAACTCCGCTTTGGCGATACCCCCGTTGTCGTCCGGGGGAAAGCACTGCAGCTGCACGGTGATGTCACCCGGCGAGCCTTCCACCATCCGGATGTAGCTGCCCTGGATGGCGCTCCATTCGGCCATCGCGGCCCGCGCGGCGTCAGCCCAGTGCGGCTCCGCGCCCATCTGGCTAAGGTCCACGCGCAGCTGGTGGATGCGCGGCGATCCTACCAGCTGTGCCGTGCGGAACTGGAACATCGGCCGCAGGGGCCCGGAACCCCGGCGCGGGGCGGACGCCAGCGCCGACTTCCGGAGCAGGACGTCGCCCTCGGCAACCACGTAGTCGCCCCACTCCTTCCACCCCTCGCTACTAAGACCCCGCGCCTCGATGGCCTGGGGAATCCAGCTCTCTTCGCCCACCGCTTCCGGCGGTGTGGGTACCGAGTCGCAGGCCGCCACCGCCGCGGCAAGCAGGAACGGCACGATCCATCTCTCGTTTCGCATCACAAACCCTCCAGGGGTGTGGGTAAGCATCGCCTCCGGGACGGCGGCGAATCCTCATTAGCACGTCTTAAATAGCACGATATTATGATTGTATCGATACAATATGCGGCACGTACGAGCGGTGGTGCGGCAAATCCAATAGCCGCAGCCTCAACCGATATCAGCACCCGAGCTTGGTGGAGCGCTCCGGCGATCCACCCTCGGCCCCGTCAGCCGGTCACCTCCTGATGCGCCCTTTCCGCTTTCACGGAGCTTCTTGGCCGGCGTTCCGCGCCAGCCACGCATCGTCTACGTGTCGCGTCTGCTGGTCCCTCAGCGCGTACCGGGATCCGCGGCAGGCGCGGGCGCGCGGCGTTCGAGCGGGATCGCGTAGAGCTGCTGGAACAGCGTAAACCGCGGAGAGCGTCCCTCCACCGGCTCCGCGAACTCCACGAGAATGCCGTCGTGCGTGTTGGTAAAGCGCCTTGCGCCGATGTACTCCAGCGCGAACGGCTCCTGCCCCTCGGTCTGCGCCTGCAGCCCCGCGCCGGCGCGCCGCACCGTGATGGCGATCCCGTAGGCGGGCGCCGCGTACACCCCCTCCAGCGGGGCCGCCAGGGAGTCGGGGAGCGCCACGGGCAGAAAGGACGGGAGCGGGGCACGACCGTCCAGCAGGATGTCCCAGATGTGGAAAAACAGGCGGTTCGCCGGATAGTTGTGTCCGTTGAGGGTCAGCGCGACGGACAGCGAGTCCTCCGGCAGGTGCCCCATCAGCGCGGAAAAGGCGCCGATGCTGCCGTCGTGCGAGTACCCGGTCCTGGATGTGCCCGGGATGGAGAACGGGCTCATCCCCTTGCCG
Organism: Longimicrobium sp.; assembly: GCF_048594345.1. Taxonomy (GTDB): domain Bacteria; phylum Gemmatimonadota; class Gemmatimonadetes; order Longimicrobiales; family Longimicrobiaceae; genus Longimicrobium. The sequence continues at coordinate 15,761 of NZ_JBMDXM010000161.1, read as the reverse complement.
CTCCTGCGCGTGCCGTCGTCGAACCCGTTCAGCATCTCGTGCAGGCTGGCCGGGCTGACCAGGCCGCCGGAAAAGAGCACGTGCAGAAAGCGGGTCAGGTCGGCCGCGGTAGAGGCGGCGGCGCCAGCCCCGCCCGCGTTCTCGATGGCGTGGTCCGGCTGCAGGGCCCAGTGGCCGTCACCGTAGAAGTAGGACCGCGCCTCGTTCGCCTCCGGCCGGATCACCCCGCCCATCGCGGTACGCTCCAGCCCCGCCGGGCGAACGACGCGGCGCGCCAGCTGCTCGGCGTAGGTCGAGCCGGTGAGCGACTCCACGACGTAGCCCAGCAGCAGGTAGTTGCTGTTGCTGTAGCGCCGGCGCGTGCCGGGGCTGAACTGCCGCGGGGCCGCGGTGATCCTGGTCAGGAGCGAGTCCCGGCTGAGCGCACGCTCGGGATTCATCCCGGGGACAAAGTCACCGATGCCGCTGGTGTGCCCGAGCAGGTCACGCATGGTGATGGAGTCGGCGGCGGGGATCCGCGGGAAAAAACGGCCCAGCGGGGTGTCGAGGGTCAGCCTGCCCTCGTCCACCAGCTGATAGACCATCACCGCCGTGAGCGGCTTGGTGACGGACCCCACCCGGTAGCGCGTGGCGTTGTCCGCCCGAACCCACCCCGACGCCGCGCTGTCGCGAAAGCCGATGGTGCGGTTGTACAGCAGCCGCCCGCGATGCCGGACCGCGACCGAGCCCATCACGCGGTCGTGGGACGCGAGGGTGGAAAGCAGACTGTCCAGCCGCGCGGCGGCGTTCGCCGGCACCTGCGCGGCCGCGCGGCCCGCCAGGAGCGTTGCCAGCGACGCGGCCAGGAGGAGCGCGTTTCGGAGCATGGTCATCCGTGGTGCGGAGCGAAGGTCGGGTGAGCACTGCGTGCAGCGCATGATTCAGATTTCGTATCGGCACGATGTCGTTGCCCGGGCAGCTTCCACCGTGGATCTTCCGTCTCGGCGCGGGTGTGAGAATCCTCCGCGGCGGGTGGATGACCGCGGGGAGGCTCCTTCCGTTCCGCCGCGGGCTCCGGCCGCGCCGGGGGGGGACAGGCGGCGGACGCACCCCCCTGCCCCACGCGGTTGAACCGCAGCGCGTACACGCGGTCGTCACCGAGCGTAAAGCCGGCGACCTCGCCGCGGCAGTCGGTGACGAAGCGGATGAGCCCATACGAGAAGGTGAATCCGTCCCGGAACACCTTGTCGGCCTTTTCGGGAGACCCTGGCCCGCCATGCACCACCCGCAGCGTGCCGTCGTCGCCCGCGCGCAGCTCCCAGGTCACCCCCATCTCCGGGCTTTCGTAGCGCCCGGCGTAGCGTGCCGGATCCGCCGCGGTGTCGCCGGCGGGGCCGGCGTAGTGAAACTCCACGGGCGCCACGCCGGCGCTCTCCCGGCGAACGGTCCCCGGGCCGAACCGGTAGGTTGTTTCCGTCGAGACCACGCGGAAGCGCCCGCCGCCCAGCGGCTCCAGCGGACGGAGCACGCCCGGGGCAACCTGCACCCGCAGCGCGCCCGAATCGACGACGAACGTCCGCATGAGCGTGCTGGCGCTTACGTACACGCCGGCAAAGCGCGCCAGGTCCCCGTCGTCCACCGCCGAAGCCGGGGGGGCGGGCGCGGCGGGCGCAGGGGCTTCCGCCGCCGCCAGCTCCGTCCCCAGCAGGCCATCAGACAGGTGGCGGGCCCGCATGGCGGCCTCGGCCGTGGCGCCGTTGCACAGCACGGCGATGCTCAGCCGCTGGGCGGGAAAGGTCACCAGCGCGGCGCGGAATCCCTCGCCGGCGCCCGTGTGCGAGACGGCGCGCAGCCCCCGGTACTCCCCCAGCTCCAGGCCCAGTCCGTACATCACCTCGGACCCGTCCGCCAGCGTCGCGGGCGTCTCCATCATCCGCATCGCTTCCATCCCGCCCACCCGTCCGGCGGCCAGGGCCTCCGCCCAGCGCAGCAGGTCTTCGACCGTGGAGTACATCCCCCCGGATCCCAGGGCCAGCACGGGCTCGGTCGATTGGGTCCACACCGAGTCGGCGTAGTCGTATCCCGCGGCCCGCCGGGAGGCCTGGCTCAGGTCCTCCGGAAAGGTGGTGCTGTTCATCCCCACCGGCGCCAGGATGCGGTCCCGCACGAACTCCGGAAGTGTGCGCCCGGACACCCGCTCCACCACCTGTCCCAGGAGAAAGTAGCCGGAGTTGCTGTACGCCCAGTCGGTGCCGGGGACAAAGTTGAGCTCCCGCTGTCGCACGATGGTCTCCATGGCGTCCCGCGTGGTGACCCGGCGCCCTCCGCCGCGCTGCATGTACAGGATCGACAGGTAGTCGCGCAGCCCGCTGGTGTGCGTGAGCAGCTGCCTCAGCGTGATGGTGTGGCCGTAGTCAGGCAGCTCGGGGATCCAGCGCCGCACGTCGTCATCCAGCGACAGCCGGCCGTCCTGGGCCAGCAGCACCACGCTCATGGCCGTGAACTGCTTGGCGACGGACCCGATGCGGTACACGGTGGATGGCGACGCGGCGCGGCGCTCGTCCAGCTGCGCCAGTCCGTAGGCCCGCGCGAACAGTGGCTGGCCGTGCCGTGACGCGGCGGCGGCGCACCCCGGCCCATCCGGCCCCAGGTCCTTGAACACGGTGTCCACCCAGGCGATCGCGGGAGCGGAGCTGGCGGAGGATGCCTGTCCGGACGCCGGGCGGGGAGCCAGGAGAACCGCGGCGCAGACGATCAGGACGGAGGATGAAAAGCGGGAGGGGGAGCGTGCCATGGCGAGCATCCGATTGTGATGTGAATCCGGAGCGAGGGAGCATCGGCCCTCGCGTCTCGGTCACAATCAGACTCCGTACTAGTACAATTGGTTGCACGGCCGGAACTCCTGTTCCGGATCCAGGCCCAACATCCATACCCGTCCGCCCGGGACGGCGGGAGGTCCATCCCTTTCCCCGCTAACCTTTCCCGCGGGCGGGTCAGGCCCCGGCCGGGCAGAGCTCGGCCCTCACGCTGTCGAAGGCATCCCGGAGAAACGCGGCCATGGGCTTGGGCGGCCCGTCCGGGTCGTTCCAGCGCTGTGTGGTAAGCCGCATGGCGCCAATGCTCACCACCGCCACCATCCACAGACCTGTGCGGCGCTGGGGCTGCCTCCAGACCTCGCACAGCGTGGCGAAGAGCGCCTGCTCCTGCGCCGCGTAGAACGTCTGCTTTCGCGCGAGCAGCGACTCGCTGGACCGCACCAGCCGGTCGAGCGTCGTCATCTGCTCCGTGGTGTAGCGCGAGATGTACTCGATCATCAGGTCGCGCACGGCGTCCAGCGGCGGCACGTCCGGCGACGTCTTCAGCAGGTCGGCCCGCATGCTGTCCCAGCTGGCCTCCTGCCAGAACATGACGATGTCGTCCTTGGAGCCGAAGTACGAAAAGAAGGTACGGCGCGAGATCCCGGCTTCGGCCGCGATCACGTCCAGGGTCGTGCCCTCGTAGCCGTGGGCGAGGAACAGCCGGAGCGCCGTTTCGGCGATGCGCTCACGCGTTTCGCGGCGCTTGCGGTCACGCGCGCCCTCGGCGGGGACGACGCGCCACGGGGGGAGAGTTTCTGACATGGGATGACCCTTGCAATTTTGCACCTGGTGCATTATTAATTGCACTGAGTGCAGATTATTCTTATGCTCAGTCTACCTCTTACCTCCCTGGAAAGGCAAGAACCATGGCGAACTGGACAGACATCCCCTCCCAGCGCGGCCGCACGGCCGTGGTCACCGGAACCGGCGGCCTGGGGTACGAGGACGCGCTGGCACTGGCCCGCGCGGGCGCCACCGTCATTCTCGCGGGCCGCAGCCGCGCGAAGGGTTTGGCCGCCGTTCAGCGCATCCGCCAGGACGTCGCCGGCGCCGACCTCCGTTTCGAGGAAGTGGATCTCGCCAGCCTGGCGTCGGTCGAGGCCTTTGGCACGCGGCTGCGCGAGTCGCGGGACAGCCTGGACCTGCTGATCAACAACGCGGGGGTGATGACACCGCCGAATCGACAGACGACCTCCGACGGGTTCGAGCTGCAGCTGGGCACCAACCACCTGGGCCACTTTGCCCTGACGGCGCACCTGCTTCCCCTGCTGCGCAACGGGAGCACGCCCCGCGTGGTGACCGTCTCGAGCATCGCGGCGCGGAACGGCGCCATCCACTTCGACGACCTGCAGTCGGAGCGCGGCTACAACGCCATGGCGGCCTACAGCCAGTCCAAGCTGGCCTGCCTGATGTTCGCCCTGGAGCTGCAGCGCCGCGCCGACGCCGGCGGATGGGGCATCCAGAGCATCGCCGCCCATCCGGGCATCTCGCGCACGGACCTGCTGCCCAACGGCGCGGGGGCGTGGAGCGCGGCGGGGATGGCGCGCCGGTTCCTGTGGTTTCTCTTTCAGCCGGTGGCGCAGGGCGCGTTGCCCACGCTCTTCGCGGCGACCTCGCCCAGCGCCCGCGGGGGCGCGTACTACGGACCTGACCGGCTTGGCGAAAGCCGCGGCCATCCCGCCCAGGCCAGGATCCCGCACCAGGCGCTGGACCGGGACGCCGCCGCTCGGCTGTGGAGCGAGTCGGAGCGGCTGACAGGTGTGTCGTTTTCCCCCGCCGCGGAGCAGACCCGCCGATGAAGCCCCGTACCGTTGCCGTCACCGCCCGGCCGCTCCGGTCCTGCCGATGCGGGCACGCGGAGCCCGGATGGAGGCGACCGGCCTGACGCCGGGAACCGGTGACGAAATCCCTCCCGGGATCGTCCGAAAAAATCTTTGCGTTTCGGCGATCGGCTGATTACTCTTTGCAGATCAGGAACGCACACATCCGGTCGGATCTTGTGGGATGCGCTCGATTCACCTCGAGTAAACGCTATCGACCTCAGGCGAGCCGTAGCGGCAACCACCGCCATGTGGGCGAGAAGAGAAGGACATAGACGAGCGGACTCTCTGGCGCGGGATCCGGATCGATCGCGTGTGAGAGCCGGGGCCGAAGGGCGGGTTGTGCCGTCGAACTGCCGGCGGATACACCCGCGGCCACCGCCGCTTGCACGAAGACATTCCCCAGGCGTTGCCGCCTCGGAGCCGGGCGACGGCGTTCACGGGGACGAAGGGGCTGGAGAGGCCAGGAGCGAGGTCGGGGAGGAGCCAGCAGCGCTCCGCTGCTACCACTCGCGGATGTCTCACATGTTGGATGACAACCTTCGGCTTAGCCACCGGATCCGTGCCTTTGCCGCCGGCCTCCTGCTCCCCCGCCGCCACCACGTCGAGCGGTCCGGGAGGCCGGCATGAAGACCGCGCACGCCGTTTTCGAGAAGGTCGGCGTCCCCCCGTTCCCGGGATCGCTGGGGCTCGTGAACGCGTACCTGGTCCAGGCGCTCGAGAAAGCGGGCTACCGCACCCGGGTGCAGGGGCCCGTGCCCGCGTCGAAGATCCAGCTGCTCCTGCCGCTGCACCTGGCGAAGGCCCGCGCCGAGTTCGTCGCGGCGTCCCCCGCCGACCTCGCGCTGTACGACGACGGCGGCCTCAGGCTGTGTCCTCCCGGCCGGCAGTGGGCGCGGCGCAGCGCGGTCTTTTACCACGGCCTCTTCTGGAACACGGGAAGCTGGCTGGGAAACGAATCCATCGACCTTCACCTGGGCAACTCCGACTACCTCGCGCGGGTGCTCACCTCCCTGCTCGCCTTTCCCGACTGGGAGCGCCGCCGCTGCCTGGACCCGCGCGCCTTCGGCAAGGTGGCCGCCGTTCCTCTGGCGCTCCCCTGCGTCGAGGAACCCGACGGGTGCGACGTGCCGGGGGCGGAGATCCCCTTCGCGGTGCGCGCGCTGCTGGACAGCGGCGACGTGGTGGGGCACGCGCTGCAGCCGGACAAGCAGGACGCGCTGGCGACGGTGAGCATCCTGGCTACGCTCAACGAGCTGGCGCGCGAAGCCGGCGGTCGCCCGGTGCGCCTGCTCACGCTGGAAGACAACCTCTTGGGCAGCCGGCTGGAGTCGATGCGGCGCCTGCTCCAGCCCCGCGGCTGGACCCCCGAGGACCTGTTCGTGCCGGTGCCTGCGCTGAACCAGCGCGCGCTTTTCCAGCTGATGCGGCAGTGCGCGTTCGGGCTTGCGTACAACACCGTCCCCGAGAGCTTCGGGTTCTACGTGCTCGAGTCGGTGTACAACGGCTGCCCGGTGTTCACCAACGGCTGCGGCAACATGCGCCACCTGCTCCCCGAAGGGCACGGGCTCGACGTCTTTGAGCCCGCGGCGATCGTCGAACGAGGCCCGCAGGCCTGCGAGGTTGTCGCGCACCGCATCCACGCCGCGCTCATGGACCGGGCCGCGCTGCGGGCGAGGTGCGCAATGGGCAGGGCGTACATCGACGCGCACTACCACCGCCGGGCGATGGAGGCGGCGCTGGGCGCCGCGCTGGCGCTGCCCGAGGCCTCCCTGGTCGACTTCGAGTCCCTGCAGGTAGAGCTCGGCCCGCTCGTCCGCCAGTACGACCGCGCAGCGCGCATCGTCGTCTCCGACCTTCGCAGCGGCGTCCTGAGCCCGGGCCAGGCGCGCGCCCTCGCCGAGCTGCCCGGCCGGAGCTGTGCGGAGTTGAAGGCGCTGGACCCCGACGCGCGGTCGCTCTTCGATCTGGGCGTGCTCAGCCTGCGCGAGGCCGGCGAGTGAAGGTGAGAAGGCAAGGCACGTGGCGGGTATCCCCTCCGGTCCATGTGCGCTCACCGCGGAGCCGACTACCGGGCCTTGGACGTCCGGATCGTAGCGGAGCCGATCAAAGGAAAGACGCGGGCGAACCATAAAACGGTCATCGTCACGCGGACAGTAATTAACTCTGCAGAAATCCCCCACCCCCCCGTCGTCAACTCGCCAGCGCCCCGCCGATCTCCTCCCGCACCCACGCGTCCTCCTCCACCTCCGCCCTCCCCCGCACGGCCTGCCGCGCCGCCTCCGTGCCGATGCGCCCCAGCGCCCACGCCGCGTGGCCGCGGATGAGCGGCTCCTCGTCGTTCAGCGCGATCGCCAGCGCGGGGACGGCCTCGGGCGAGCCCCAGTTGCCCAGCGCGACGGCGACGTTGCGCAGCAGGCCGCGGCGCTTGGCCCGCTTGATCGGCGAGCCCTTGAAGCGCGCGCTGAACTCCTCCTGCGTCATCGTCATGCATTCGATCAGCAACGGCCCATCCAGCCCCTCGCGCGGCAGGAATGCCTCCTCCGACGAGGGCGTGGCGAACCGGTTCCAAGGGCAGACTTCCTGGGAGATGTTTCGACTTCCCCGTTTCTCGATCCCGCTCTCGACCGGACGAGAACGGTGCGAGCGAAGCCCGGGGATACCTTTCCCTGACCCGTAGGAAGCTTTTCGAGGCAAACCGGCCCCGCCGTCCATGCGGCGGACGGCGGGGCCGGTCTTCGCCGAAAAACATCGGGGCGAATCGCCACCTTCACGGCCCCGGCGGCTCCACGGCCGCCGGGGCCTTCGTGCATCCGCCGCCCGGTCCTAGTCCCAGGGCTTCAGGACCACCTTGATGCAGCCATCCTCCTTGTCCCGGAAGGTCTTGTACATCTCGGGGCCTTTGTCGATCGGGACGGTGTGCGTGATCACGAAGGAGGGGTCGATCTCACCGGACTCCACGCGGCGCAGCAGCTCGTCGTGAAAGCGCGGGACGTGCGTCTGCCCGGTCTTCATCGTGAGCGCCTTGTTCATGTAGGAGCCCATGGGAATCTTGTCGACGAAGCCCAGGTAGACGCCGGGCACGGAGATGGTCCCGCCGGGGCGGCAGCACATGATGGCCTCGCGGATCACGTGCGGACGGTCGGTCTCCTGCATGAGCATCGTCTTGGCCTTGTCGTACAGCGAGTCGATGCTCCCGGCGGAGTGCGCCTCGGCGCCCACGGCGTCGATGCAGCGGTCGGGGCCGCGTCCGCTCGTCATCTCCATCAGCTGGTCGTAGACGCCCACCTTCATGAAGTCGATGGTCTCCGCGCGGCCGTGCGTGCGGGCCATCTCCAGCCGCTCCGGCACGCGGTCGATGGCGATCACCCGCCCCGCCCCCAGCATCCAGGCGCTCTGGATGCAGAACTGCGCCACGGGGCCGCATCCCCACACCGCCACCGTGTCGCCCGGCTCGATCTCCGCGTTCACCGCCGCCATCCATCCGGTGGGAAAGATGTCGGAGAGGAAGAGCACCTGCTCGTCGGGAAGGTCGGAATCGATGCGGAGCGGCCCCACGTCGGCGTAAGGAACGCGCAGATACTGGGCCTGCCCTCCGGCGTAACCGCCCGTCAGGTGCGAGTAGCCGAACAGCCCCGCGGTGGTGTGCCCCATCACCTTCCGGGCGAGATCGGCGTTGCGGTTGGTGGTCTCGCACAGCGAGTAGAGGGTCTTCTGGCAGAAGAAGCAGGCGCCGCAGGAGATGGTGAAGGGGATCACCACGCGGTCCCCCTTCCGCAGCCGGCGCACCTCGCTCCCCACCTCCTCCACGATCCCCATCGGCTCGTGGCCCAGGATGTCGCCCGGCTCCATGAACGGGTTGAACCCGTCGTACAGGTGCAGATCCGACCCGCAGATGGCGGTCGAGGTGATCCGCACGATGGCGTCGGTGGGATCGACGAGGATGGGATCCGGTACCTGTTCGCACCGCATGTCCGCGCGCCCGTGCCAGCTCAATGCTTTCATCGTAACCGCTCCGGTCTGAGAAAGGGACCCGCCACTCGAGCGGGCGCCCGGCGCTCCGTCAGTCGTGCCGCACCGGCTCGTTCTTGCTTGCGCTGAGCTGGCGCGCGACCACCACGTCCAGCACCGTCACCCCGACGATCGCGCTGATCGCCTTCAGGACGTTGTCGCGCTTGGGGTTGTCCTTGCGCAGTCCGCTCGCGAGCGTCGCCAGGTCCAGCGCGTCGCCCGCGACGCGCCCCCACACCCACCCGGCCGGCTTTCGATTGGAGAGGATTCCCACCCCCTTGGCGATCTCGCGAAAGCCATAGAGGCGGACGAGGTTCTTCTTGTCCTCCAGCCCTAGCTCTCCCGCGATCTTTTCCGGGGCCACCACCTCGGCCAGCCCCAGAGCGATGCTGAACCACCCCACCCCCTTCGCCATCGCCTCACCGTCGTCGATCCTCCTCTCGGTGGCGAGATTCCAGCCGGGAGTGCGGGTCCCGGTGCCGAGCACCCCCGCATCCTCCGGCCGGAAGGCCCGCGCGCGTGTCACCGCCGTCGTCGCTTCCATGCTTCTTTCCCTCCGCCTCGTTTGAGTGCGCCTCGTCCGAGTGCGCTCACCCGCGCCGTTTCACCGGCGGGGCGGCAGGGAGGCCGCACGGCATGGACCGGCGAAGTGAACACCCACACGCAGATCCCGGCGCGTGCTACCGGGCGGCGCAGTGCCGATGCGAGGGTGCCCGGTGACACGCGACGTGGCCGGCGCTTTGCCGACCCCCGCCCGCCCGCCGGGCCGAGCCACGGGTGGCCAGCCCGCACGCTCGCGTCGGGTACGGCCATCGAGTGGGTTTCCCGGCCAGCGGATCGACGTCTGGTGCGCCGCGGAGGCGCGGCAGGGGATCAGGATGGCGGCGGTGCGGCGGCCTGGTCCGCCGCACGCTTGCGCACGGCGCGGGCACATGCTGGGTTCCCCTCGATCAGGAGGCTGGCCATGCAGGACTGGTTGGAGCCGCTCGCCGGCGCCGTCGTGCTCGCGATCACCCTGCTGGACGTGTTCCTCACCGTGCTGTACGCGCGTGCGGGCGCCGGGCTTCTCGCGCCGCGGCTTGCCCGGGGCGTGTGGCGCGTCTTCCGCGGGCTGGCCGGCGGAAGGCACGCCCGCATCCTCAGCTACTGCGGGCCCGCACAGCTCGTCGCGCTGGTGCTGACGTGGGGCGTGCTGCTGGCGCTCGGCGCCGGCCTCGTCATCCATCCGGCGCTCGGCACCGGCGTCACATCCAGCTCCGGCCCCTCCGAAACGGATTTCATCACGGCGATGTTCGTAGGAGGCAGCAGCATGTCCATCGTGGGCGCCAGCGACTACGGCCCCACCAGCCCGGGCTACAAGCTGCTCTTCCTGTTCAACTCGCTGGTGGGGATGTCGGTGACCTCGCTCACCCTCACCTACCTCATGCAGGTCTACTCGGCCCTGCGCAGCCGCAACACGCTCGGGCTGATGGTGCATACGCAGAGCGGCGAGACCGGCGACGCCGCGGAGCTGATCGCGCGCTGGGGCCCGGAAGGACGCTTCGACGGCGGCTACAACAACCTGTCCACGCTGGCCGGGCAGGTCGCGGCGATCAAGGAGACGCACCACTTCTATCCCGTGCTGTTCTACTTCCGCTTCCAGGAAACCTTCTACGCGGCGTCGCGCATGCTGCTGGTGATTCTCGACGCGGCCGCGCTCATCCGCACCGCGCTGGATCCGCGCGAGGTAGGCTGGCTGCAGAAATCCGCGGGCCTGGACGAGTTGGAGCGGAGCAGCGCCCTGCTGCTGCGCACCCTCAAGGAGAACTTCCCAGTGCATGATGCGCCGTCCGCGGACAGCGCGCAGTCGCGTGAACGCGGGCGTCTGCGCTACGGGCGGGCCCTGCTGCGGCTGCGCGAAGCGGACATCCCCACGCGCGCGGATCCGGAGGCCGGCGCGCGCGAATACGTGGAGCTGCGCGCGCGCTGGGAGCCGGACATCGCGGGGGTGGCGCCCGCGCTCGGCTATCGGATGGAGGAAGTGGATCCGGCGGGTTACGGCAGGGCGCCGCGCGGGCCGGGCGGCTGAGTACCACGCACTTTTCATCCTGACTGGAGGCACACCATGATCAGCCGTGGCCTGCTCGTACGCCTGGAAGCCAGGTCGGGGAAGGAAGAAGAGGTCGAAGCGTTCCTCCATTCCGCGCTCCCCCTGGTGCAACGGGAAGCCGGGACCGTCGCGTGGTTCGCCGTGCGCTTTGGGCGAGGCGAGTACGGCATCTTCGACGTCTTTCCGGACGACCAGGCACGTGACGCACACCTCGCCGGACCGGTGGCCCAGGCGCTCACCGAGCGCGGGGGCGAGCTCTTCGCGCAGGCACCCCGCATTCAGAAGCTCGTTGTCCTTGCCGACAAAATGCCGGCGGTGGCGCCAGGCGAGCCGGACACGAAAGGCCTGCTGCTCACGTTCAGGGCGAAGTCCGGACACGAGGCCGACGTCGAGCAGTTTCTTCGTGACGCGCAGCCGGTGGTCATGGACGAGCCGAAGACGACGGCGTGGTTCGCGATCCACACCGATGAGGGCGAGTATGGCATCTTCGACGTCTTTCCGGACAACGGCGGCCGCTTCACGCACCTTGCCGGCGGGGTTCCGCGCGAGCTCGCGAAGCACGCGCTCACCTTGCTCGGCTCGCTCCCCGACCTGGAGATGCTGAACGTGCAGGCGGAGAAGCTGGGGGGCTGAGGTTCAATGGCCCGTGAGCTCGAAAGACCCCGCTCTAACCCCTGGAGGCGGCCATGGACGTGGCGCAGCGCGACCGTCGATACCTGGCCCGCGCGGAGGCGGCAGAGGGCGTGCAGGTCGCCCGCTCGGAAGGCAGCGTCATCTTCGACCACCATGGCAAACGGTACGTCGATTTCACGGCCGGCTGGTGCGTCGGCAACCTGGGCTGGGGCAACGAGGAAATCCTCGCCGCCGTCCGCGGCTTCGACGGCCCGGCCTACGTCCACCCGGACTACACCTTTCGCGGCTGGTCGGAGCTGGCGGAGGCCCTGGCGGAGATCACGCCCGGCACGCTGACGAAGTGCTACCGGGCGACGGGCGGATCCGAAGCCGTCGAGATCGCGATGCAGGTGGCGATGGCCGCCACGGGGCGCCAGGGCTTCATCTCCCTGGCCGGCTGCTACCACGGCAACACCATCGGGGCGCGCAGCCTGGCCGGCGACCGCGGGACGTACCCCAACCTGCTGCCGCACTGCCGGCAGGTGCAGCCGCCGCTGGACGGCCGGGCCGCCGACCGTGTGGAGCGGCTGCTGAAGGGCGAGAAGGTCGCGGCGTTCATCATGGAGCCGGTGGTGTGCAACCTGGGCGTGTTGATCCCGACGGCGGAGTTCATGGCGCGGGTACGCGAGGCGTGCCGCAGGCACGGCACGCTGTTCGTCATGGACGAGGTGGCGACCGGGTTTGGCCGCACCGGCAGGCTGTTCGCGTCCGAGCACTTCGGCCTGGATCCGGACGTGTTGTGCATGGCCAAGGCAATTACCGCGGGCTACGCGCCGATGGGGGCCACGCTGGTGACGAAGGCGGTCGCCGACGCCGCGGGGGTAGACTTCTACTCGACCTACGGCTGGCACCCGCTGTCCGTGGCGGCGGCGCTGGCGAACCTGAAGTACTGGCGCAGGCACGGCGCGGCGCTGCTGGCGAACGTGGCCGCCCGGGGCGACACCTTCCGGGCGCGGCTGGGCGGGATGAAGTTCGCGGAGCAGGCGTCGGTGCGCGTCAAGGGGCTGGCCATCGGCGTGGAGTTTGGCGAGGACAGCGACTATGCGTCCCGGCTTGGCGAACGCTGCCGGGAGGCAGGCCTGCTGGTGAGCGCGGAGAAGGAGAACCTGCTGACCATGTTTCCTGCCCTGACGATTGAACCGGAGGTGGTGCGGGAAGGGCTGGATATCCTGGAGAGGTGTCTGTAGGCAGCGAAGGGCGGGCCTCCGGCGGCGAGTCGCTTACCCCTCGCCCAGCCCCACCGCGATCTCCTCCCGCACCCACGCGTCCTGCTCCACCTCCTCCCTCCCCCGCAGCGCCTGCCGCGCCGCCTCCGTGCCGATGCGCCCCAGCGCCCAGGCCGCGTGCCCGCGCACCAGCGGCTCCTCGTCGTGCAGCGCGATCGCGAGCGCCGGGACGGCCTCCGGCGAGCCCCAGTTGCCGAGCGCGACGGCCACGTTGCGCAGCAGGCCGCGGCGCTTGGCCCGCTTGATGGGCGAGCCCTTGAAGCGCGCGCTGAACTCCTCCTGCGTCATCGTCATCCACTCGATCAGCGACGGCCCGTCCAGCCCCTCGCGCGCCAGGAACGCCTCCTCCGACGAGGGCGTGGCGAACCGGTTCCAGGGGCATACTTCCTGGCAGATGTCGCAGCCGTAGATGCGGTTGCCGATCATCGGCCGCAGGTCGCGGGGGATGGGGCCGCGCAACTCGATGGTCAGGTAGCTGATGCACCGCCGGGCGTCCATCCGCGGCGCGCCGGCCTCGTCGCGGCCCAGCAGGGCGCCGGTGGGGCACGCGGAAACGCAGGCGGCGCAGGTGCCGCAGTGGTCCCTGGCGAACGGGGCGTCGTACGCCAGCTCCGCGTCCAGCAGGATGGTGCCCAGGAACCAGTAGGAGCCCCGGCGCGGCTGGATGAGCATGGTGTTGCGCCCGAACCATCCCAGCCCCGCGCGCGACGCCAGCTCGCGCTCCAGCACCGCGCCCGTGTCCACGTACGCGCGCCCCCGCACCGGCAGAAGCTCGGTGTTGATCCAGTCCTGGAGCGCGATCAGGCGCTCCTTCATCAGGTCGTGGTAGTCGTGGTTGCGCGCGTACCGTGCAACGATCCCGCGCGACGGATCGCCCGGTACCGCGGGGTCCGCGTCCGCGTTGAAGTACTCCATCGCGACGACGACGGCGGAGCGCGCGCCGGGCACCAGCACCGCCGGCTCGCGGCGCTTGGCGACGGCGTCTTCGCGGGCCAGGTACGCCATCTCGCCGTGCATCCCCTCCGCGATCCAGCGCGCGTACGCATCTCCGTACGCGCTCGCGTGCGCAGGCGCGAAGCCCACCGCCCCAAAGCCCATCTCCCGGGCCTTCTGGCGGATGCGATCGGAAACCTGCTGCAGTGAAAGCGCTTGCGTCGGCATGCGCCCCGGTACACCCCCGCCCTGCTCCCGTGCCCCTTCCAGACTGTTTGTCTACGCTGTAAACTTACATTGACGCCAAGCCACATAGCACGCGATGCAGGGATGGGTGGATGACAGAGATCAATCAGATCACGGGTGAGATCGTAGACGCCGCCTACCGCCTTCACAGCCGGTTTGGGCCGGGCATGATCGAGACAGCATACCGGCTGATTCTTGCCCATGATCTGAAACAACGGGGATTGCACGTCGAGCAGGAAAAACAGATCACGTTCGAGTACAAGGGGATCTCGATTGCGAACGCGTTCCGTGTGGATCTGCTGGTGGAGGAAAGCGTCGTCGTGGAACTGAAGTCGCTGGAGAAGCTCGCACCGGTGCACACCCGTCAGATCCTTACCTACCTGCGGCTGCTTGACCTGCCGGTGGGGCTGCTCATCAATTTTGGCGAGGCGCGGCTGAATGACGGGCTGCACCGCATTGTAAACAACCGTGCCTCGAGCGCCGCGGCCGTCATTGTCCCGAGCCGACGGTTCCGCTGAACTGAGGAAGGGTACAGAGGAACAGACAAATGTCAGAGGAACAGAGGGGGCCCATCCCCCATTGTTCTCTGTTCCTCTGGCTGTTCTCCGTTCCTTATAGTTATTCCGGAGTTATCCACGGGCTGCGAGGAGAGTGCCCCCACGCGTTGCTCCCCGCAGCAGGTTGTGGATAACTCCGCCGGAAGCTTGTTTTTCGCACACACGCACCGCCGCGCTACGGATAACTGTTCCATTCGGCAACGAATATACAGAGACGTACGAGCGCGTCGGTGTGCTCCGGTCCAGCAACGAATACTCTGGATGCTGACCCGTCCCTGAGGTCTCGCCTATAAGGCTTTCGCGGGACCGGAGCTGTGCGTGTGTAGTCCTTCACCCCTCATTTCCGGGGAGGCGTGGAATGAACGACACGATCGCACTCGCTGCCCGCATCGGGATCGACTGGGCCGATGATCACCACGACTTGTGCCTGCAGGAAGATGGGTCGGACGTCCTCGAAGCCGGCCAGATCCGGCAGGACCCCCGCGTCCTGGCCGACTGGATTGCGGCGCTTCGCCAGCGCTTCGGCGGCCGCAAGGTAGGCATCTGCGTGGAAACCAGGCGTGGCGGCCTGGTGGCCTCGCTGCTCGAGCACGACTTCATCGTACTCTTCCCGGTGAATCCGCGGACGCTGAAGCGTTTCCGCGAGGCATTCGCGCCTAACGGTGCCAAGGACGACCCGGACGATGCGCACCTCCTGCTCGAACTCCTCAGCAAGCACGAAGACCGGCTGCATCGCTGGACGCCTGACGACGCCGAAACCCGCGCGATCTCCCGCCTGGTGGAGTCCCGGCGCAAGGCCGTGGACATGCGCACCCGGCTCATCAACCAGCTCACCGCGGAGCTGAAGGGCTACTTTCCGCAGGCGCTGTCCTGGGTGGGTGAGCTCGACACCCAGCTCGCCACCGACTTCCTCCAGCGCTGGCCCACGCTCCCGGCCGTGCAGAGCCAGAAGGCGCAGACGATCCGCAAGTTCTACTACGGCCACAACTGCCGCCGCGCAGACCTGATCGAGCAGCGGATCGCGCAGATCCAGACCGCGGTCGCGTTGACGAACGATCCGGCGATCGTGGAGATCTCCGCGCTCAACGTACAGGTGCTCGCCCGGCAGATCGAAGCGCTCCGATCCGGCATCACCCGCTACGACAAGGAGATCGCAAACCGCTTCGGCAAGCACCCCGACGCCCACCTCTTTGAATCACTCCCCGGCAGCGGTGCGGCGATGGCGCCCCGCCTTCTGAGCGCCTTCGGCAGCCGGCGCGACCGCTTCCAGAACGCCAGCGAGGTCCAGGAGTACAGCGGCATTGCACCCGTGACGAAGCGGAGCGGCAAACAAAGCCAGACTACTTGGCGCTGGGGCGCGCCGAAGTTCG
>NZ_JBMDXM010000160.1:0-9440 GCF_048594345.1 Longimicrobium sp. | reverse complement strand
TGCGGTGCGGCTGGCCGGCCGGGGCATATCGCCCCCCGCTTGTCTCGGGGGGGGGGCCCCGGGGCGGGGGCGGCCCCCCCCTCGTCACGTCCGGCCGTCTTTCCGCGCGCGGGCAACACGCCCTGTCAACGGCGTTACCAGCAGTCGAAGCTCGCCGGGCAGTCACGCGGACGGCAGGTTCCCTCGCACGAGCGGCAGGTTTCCCAGCACGTTTCGGCGCAGGTGTAATCGTCGCAGGTTTCGGGACAGGTAGGGTCGCAGGTGAGGTAGTTCGCACAGGTGGGGCAGCCGGGGCACGTGCACTGGGTCTGGCACGTGCACAGTTCCTGCTGGCCCATCACGGTGCCGCGCGCCCGCTCGCCCGGCGTGGTGTCGAACGTCTCGACCCTCAGGGCATCCAGGTTGAGCTTGACCTTGTTCATCCGTCTGCCTCCTGCTGAAGTGATGGTTCCGTCATTCCACCCCCGTCATGATCACACCGGATGGGCCAACATTCGCGCCAGCCGGATGCTCGCAAGCTTGCCGCGCGTTCCTTACGCGTCAACAGTTCTGATTGTGCAAAGCCGTTACACACGACGTATTCGGAGGCCGGTTCGCACGGCACAGCGCGGCAAAGCGCGACGCCGCGGCGTGACGAAAGGCGGGGCCGGCGGATCAGGATACGGGGACGAGAAAAGATGGGGCGCCCGGATCTCTCTCCGGGCGCCCCGTCCACGTCCAGCCCTCTCCCCGCGCACCACGGATCAAGGGCAGATGTTGCTGTCTTGGCAGCGCGGGTTCCAGCACGTGCCGCCGCACGACTCGTTGCAGGTAAAGCCCTGACCCGGGCACGTGCCGTAGCAGCTCTCCGCGCAGCTGGGGTCGTCGCAGGTGTTGGCGCAGGTGGCCTGGCAGGTCTCGCCAGGGCAGCTTCCCTGGCAGCTGCAGTACTGCTCACCCACCACGGTCCCCCGTTCCTTCTCCGCGCTCCGCGTTTCGAAGCTCTCTACCGCCAGGTCATCCAGGTGCAGCTTGAGCTTGTTCATGGTCGTTTTCCGTTTCTGGAGGTGGTTCGGGTGGAGGCGGGACGGCTGCCGGGGACCGGGCCGGCCCGCCTCCGCGGACGGCGTCAGGCTTGGCAGATGTTGGTGCAGCGCGGGTTCCAGCACGTGCCGCCGCACGACTCGTTGCACGTCCACCCCTGGCCCGGGCACGTGCCGTTGCAGCTCTCGGCGCAGGTGGGGCACGCCGGGCAGGTCTGGTCGTCGCACGTGTACGCACACGTGGCGTCGCAGGTAGGACAGCCCGGGCACGTGCAGACGGTGTAGCAGGTGCACTGCTGCTCGCCCACCACGGTCCCCCTCTCGCGCTTGATCTCGGTGGTGTTGAAGCTCTCCACCGACAGGTCGTCCAGCCGAAGCTTTTTCATCGTACCCTCTCCGGGAATGTGGATGGTGGATCGGGATCGCACGCACGGCGGGTGCGCCGGGGTGCAGATGGATGATGCCACGATTCTCTCAACAACCCGTATGGCGAGGGGATGAATCGAGCGTGCCGGGGACGAGCGGCGCGGTGGCGAAGCGAAGGACGAACGGCACGTCGAGAGACGGGGCTGGATTTGGGGAGCGATCTCTCCGGGACGCCGCGGTGTACAGGAACGGGGACGGCCGGATGATCCGACCGCCCCCGTCGCTGCGTCCCCCACATGCGGTAAACTCTCAACGACCTTCATGAAGCCATCCAGCCCCATCTGGATGGGCCCGCGGCCGGCCAGGAGATCCCCCGGACCTGCGTGCGAATGCAACATGCCACCCTCCGCGCCACATTCCGACTGCGGCGGGCCGAGCGGCCGGCGTCGCGTGACAAGCGGAGCCTCGCGAGGGCAAGCGGTATCGACCGCGACTACGTCCGGAAGATCACTGTCATTCTGAGTGAGCCTCAGAGGGGGTTGAGCAACCTCGGATCTTGCCAGTCATCCTGAGGGAGGCGCCGCTCCGTCATCTGCCCATACACACTACCTTGGCGCCGACCGAAGGACCTTGCCTGCATGACGGAGGGACTCGAACGGCTCCCGGCGGCTGGGCCTCGCGCGACCCGACAAAATTCCTTCGGTCGCGCGCAAGCTTCTGTGGTCTTGAAAGTTACGGGCGGGCGCTCACTCAGGATGACACCGTTCCTCCGTTGGAGCAGGTGAGGTTTGGCATCAACCTTTTGGGAGGCGCCGCACGCAACCGTCTTCACGCTCCAGGGTGATCGCGCCGACCAAAGAATCCCTGTCGGAAACGAGCGGGGACGGATGCCTATCCCGCCGTCCCGCGCGCCCACTCGGCGGCGGCGGCGAGGTCGGGGGGAAAGGGGGAGTCGAAGCGCATGGGCTGGCCCGTGCGGGGGTGGGTAAAGCGGAGGTCGGTGGCGTGCAGAAACTGCCGCGGGACGCGCCTGGCCAGCCCCGCCGCCCAGCCGCGCTCGGGCCCGCCGAAGCCCTTGTGCCGCTCCGGCGCGTAGGTGCGGTCACCGACCACGGGGTGGCCCAGGTGCAGCAGGTGCACGCGGATCTGGTGTGTGCGCCCCGTCTCCAACTCGGCGCGCACCAGGTCCGCCGCGCGCCACCGCTCCAGGCGGACGAAGCGCGTGCGGGCGGGGCGGCCGTCCGGCGTCACCGCCATCCGCTTGCGTTCCGTGGCGTGCCGGCCGATCGGCGCGTCCACCAGGATCTCTTCCCGCGCCAGCCGTCCCCACGCCGCCGCCAGGTAGGTGCGCCGGATCCGCCGCGCCTTGAGTTCGGCGGAGAGGGTGCGGTGAGCGTCGTCGTGCTTGGCGACGACCATCAACCCCGACGTGTCCTTGTCCAGCCGGTGCACGATTCCCGGCCGCAGCACCCCGCCAATCCCCGACAGGTCGTTCACGGCGTGCAGCAGCGCGTTCACCAGCGTCCCCGTGGGGTTGCCGGGCGCGGGGTGCACGACCAGCCCCGGCGGCTTGTCGATCACCAGCAGGTCGTCGTCCTGGTAGACGATGGTGAGCGGGATGTCTTCGCCGCTGATGTGCGACGGTGCGGGCGGGGGGATGCGCACCTCCACGCGGTCGCCGGGGGCGGGGCGGTCGCGCTTCTTGGGCACCGCGCCGTTCAGGGTGACGCGGCCTTCCTCGATCAGCTGCGCCGCGCGCGAGCGGCTGACGTCCAGCCGCGCCGCCAGCCAGCTGTCCAGCCGCTCCCCCGCCTCGTCGCCCGCCAGCAGCTGGATGATCTCGTCAGGCAAGCCGGAACCGCTCATCGAAGGATAAGGATACAGCCCTCTACGTGGAACAAACGCGAAGACGGGGCGTTACCGACGGGCCCTCTCCCCCGACGGGCCTTTTGCTCGTTCCTCGCAACGGCCGTCGACCCCTCCCCCAACCCCGGGGGAGGGGTTTTGGTGTTTCCGCCGGCTGCGTCACGGGTACGTCTCGCCGGGTGCCGCCGCTGGCTGCCGCGTGCGCCCACGACCGTCGCTTCGCACCCCGACGCTCGCGTCACCCCTCTCCCGCGCAGTTTGCGGGAGAGGGGCCGGGGGTGAGGGGTCCGCGCGAAGCGCGACGCCGTTCGCCGTTGCCGTCCACCCTCACACCCTCACACCCTCACACCCTCACACCCTCACACCCTCACACCCTCACACCGTCACACCCTCACACCCTCACACCCTCACACCGCGGTAACATCCTCCCCTTCCTTCTCCAGCTTCTGCTCCTCGCGCCAGAGCGACACAGCCAGCAGCAGCGCGCCGATGGTGACGCCGATGTCGGCGATGTTGAACACCGGCCAGCGCACGTTGCCAAACCCGATGTCGAAGAAGTCCACCACCCCTCGCGAGCTGCGCAGCCGGTCGATCAGGTTGCCGATGGCCCCGCCCGTAACCAGCGCGATGGAAACCAGCCGTGTGCGGTCGCTCCACGGCGTCTGGCGGTACATCAGGTACAGCAGCACCGCCGCCGCCACGGGAAGGATGCTGAACGCGATGCGCGACCATTCGCCCAGGTGAATGCCGAACGCCGCGCCGCGGTTGAAAATGTACGTCAGGCGAAAGAAGTCGCCGATCACCGGGACGGGATCGTACAGCCGCAGCGAGCGCTCCACGATGTACTTGGTGATCTGGTCGATCACGATCAGCCCGACCGTGATCCCCAGGTACAGCGCGATCTTCTTGCGCGCCTCTTCGCGCGTGTCCGGCACCGACAGCGGCCGCGTATCCGTCATCGTCTCGCTCATCTCACGCCTCGTTGGGAACGCGGGCAATCGCCACGGTCCCCGCCACCCCGTCCAGGTCCACCTCGCGCGACGCCTCGTATCCCTCGAAGTCGTTCACCGAGCCCGTCTCCACCTCCACGGCCAGGGTCTCGCCGGCCACGAACTCGCCCCACTGGCGCGACACGTCCAGGATCTCGCCGTCGCCAAAGATCCCCAGGCGAATGCGGTCCTGCACCTGCAGCCCCGTCTCCTTGCGCAGGTTCTGCACCCGGTTCACCAGCTCGCGCGCCAGCCCCTCCAGCCGCAGCTCCGGCGTGATCGTGGGGTCCAATGCGACGGTGAAGCCCCCCTCATCCGCCGTGGCAAAGCTGCCGCGCGCGCTCTGCACCAGGTCAAAGTGCTCGGCGATCACGTCCATCGCCTGGCCGTCTACCTCCACCTTGAGCGGCTCGCCGCGCTTGAAGGCAGCCAGCACGGCGGATTCAAGCCCGCGGATGGCGTCCGCGATCCGCGGCGTAAGCTTGCCGAACACCGCGCCCAGCGCCTTGAAGTTGGGCTTGGCGCTGAACGTCACCAGCTCCTCGGCGGCGTGCATGAACTCCACCGAGCGCACGTTCAGCTCGTCCCGCAGAATCAGCAGCAGCGCCTCGTCCACCTGGTAGCCGTCCGGCACCACCGCGTAGATGGTCCCCAGCGGCTGCCGCACGCGGATGCCCACGGAGTCCCGCGCGGCGCGGCCCAGCGTCGATAGCGTGCGGACGGCCTGCATCCCCCGCTCCAGCCGCCCGTCCACCGCCGCCGGGTCGACGGCCGGGAACCGCGCCAGGTGCACGCTGCCGCCGGTGAGCGAACGGTGCAGCCAGTCGGACAGGAAGGGGGCAAAGGGCGCCATCAGCCGCGACACCGTGACCAGCGCCTGGTGCAGCGTGGCAAAGGCCGAGCGCGTGTCCGCCGCGTCGGACGAGCCCCAGAAGCGCTCGCGCGAACGGCGCACGTACCAGTTGCTCAGGTCGTCGATGACAAAATCCGCCACCGCACGGACCGCGTGCGTCAGGTTGTAGCCCTCCAGGTCCTCCGTGACGTCCGCCGTCACCGTCGCCAGCCGCGACAGGAGCCAGCGGTCCAGCAGCGAGCGCTCGGCCGGCGCCTCCGCCTCGGGCGTCCACCCCTCCAGCGAGGCGTACATGGCAAAGAAGCGGTACGTCTGGCGCAGCGTGTCGAACGTCTTGCGCTGCACCTCCTTGACGCCCTCGGGATCGAAGCGCTTGGGAAGCCAGGGATTGGACGAGGACAGCAGGTACCAGCGGATGGCGTCGGCGCCAAACTGGGCGATGGCCTCGGCGGGGTTCACCGTGTTGCCGCGGGATTTGGACATCTTGAGCCCCTTGGCGTCCAGGATCAGGTCGTTCACGACCACGTTCCGGTACGCCGGCCCCCTGCCCAGAAGCGTCGAGATGGCCAGCAGCGAGTAGAACCACCCGCGCGTCTGGTCCACGCCTTCGCAGATGAAGTCCGCGGGAAACTGCCGCTCCTGCTCGCCCCGGTTCTCGAACGGGTAGTGGTGCTGGGCGAACGGCATGGCCCCGGAGTCAAACCAGACGTCGATCACCTCCGGCGTGCGCCGCATGGTCCCGCCGCATGCTTCGCACGCCCACTCCAGCTCGTCCACGTACGGCCGGTGTGGATCGGGAAGCTCGCTGCGCCCGCTCTTGGCCTTCAGCTCGTCGAACGAGCCCACGAACTCGATGTGCGAGGGGTTCGCGTCACACACCCACGCGGGGAGCGGCGTGCCCCAGTAGCGGCTGCGGCTGATGGCCCAGTCCACGTTGTTCTCCAGCCACTCGCCAAAGCGCCCGGCGCCCACCTCGGGCGGGTACCAGTTGATCTGCGCGTTGTTGGCCAGCAGCTGGTCGCGCACGGCGGTGGTGCGGATGAACCACGAGTCGCGCGCCATGTACAGCAGCGGGCTCTGGCACCGCCAGCAGTGCGGGTAGCTGTGCTCCTCGCGCGACGACCTGAAGACCTGCCCGCGCCCCTTGAGGTCGATCAGCAGGTCCGTGTCGGCGTCCTTGACGAAGCGGCCGCCCACCAGCGGCAGGTCTTCGAGAAACTGCCCGCGGTCGTCCACCGGCCGCAGCACCGGCAGCCCCACGGACTGCCCAAGCGCATAGTCGTCGGCGCCAAAGGCGGGGGAGATGTGCACGATCCCCGTGCCGTCGCCGCTGCTGACGAAGTCGGCCGTGTACACGTGCCAGGCGTTGCGCACCTGCTCGTCGGGAACGCCCACGGGCTGCACCCAGTCGAACGGGCGCTGGTACGCCAGGCCGACGAGCTCGTCCGCGCGATACGAACGGACGATCTCCGCGTCGTCGCCGAACAGCGCGGGGACGCGGGCGCGCACCAGCAGGTAGCGGCGGCCTTCGCGGGCCACCTCCACGTACTCCTCGTCCGCGCTGATGGCCAGCGCCACATTGCTCACCAGCGTCCACGGCGTGGTGGTCCACACCAGCAGCTCGCGGCCGTCGGGCTGCCCGTCCGCGTCCAGCACGGGCATGGTAAGGTACAGCGACGGGTCCTTGACGTCCTTGTACCCCTGCGCCACCTCGTGGCTGCTGAGCCCGGTGCCACAGCGCGGGCAGTACGGCAGGATCTTGTGGCCGCGGTAGAACAGGCCGCGCTTGTTGATCTCCGCCAGCAGCCACCACACCGACTCCACGTAGTCCGGGTGATAGGTGACGTACGGCTTGCTGTAGTCCAGCCAGTAGCCGATGCGCGCGGAAAAGCGCTCCCACTCGTCCGTGTAGGTGAGCACGGATTCGCGGCACACCTCGTTGAAGCGGGCGATGCCCAGCGCCTCGATCTCGCGCTTGCCGCTGATCCCCAGCTGCTTCTCGGCCTCGATCTCAACGGGCAGGCCGTGCGTGTCCCACCCGGCCATGCGGGGCACGTAGCGCCCCTGCATGGTGCGGAAGCGCGCCACGGTGTCCTTGATGGTGCGGCTGAGCACGTGGTGAATGCCGGGGCGCCCGTTGGCCGTGGGCGGGCCTTCGAAGAAGACGAACGGCTCGCCGTTCGCCGTCTGCTCCACGCTCTGGCGAAACGTGCCTTCCGTCCGCCAGCGCTCCAGCACCTCGTCTTCCAGCGCGGTGACGCTCTGGGGAAGCTCGGGAAACTTGCTCATCTCGGTTGCTCACAAAGCTGACGCGATTGTCGAACCTTCAACTTAGTCCCAAAGTACAAACAGCGACAACCCGCCCCCGCACCGGGTGCGGAGGGCGGGCATGGCACAGGCGGCGGCGCCGGCCCGCGCGTCGACGAAAGCGCGCCGGAACCCGAACCCTTGGGACGTTTCGCACCGAATCCCGCTGTTCATCGTGCACCCGATTCCGGATCATGGAAAGACTTGTCTCACACGGGGTCAACGGGGTCAACGGGGTCAACGGTTCTGATCGTTACCGTTGACCCCGTTGACCCCATGTGAGATGTCCGGCTCTGGATGTGCGGCTGGTGTTCACCCGGATTCCGCCGCGAGTGCACAACCCACCGTGAGCAACGGTATCACTCCGGCGCCAACCCCGCCTGTGCGGCGACCCACTCCCGCGCTTAGACGGCCACCGCCGCGGATGAGTCCGGCTTGAGCATCCCGCGGTTGCGGCCAACCACGTTGCCCGCCAGTTCGCGGAAGGTGGGGCGGCCGCGCATGAGCTCCTGCACGTTCTCGCGGACCGTGCGGTGTACGCGCTCCAGGGCGCGCGCGTGGATGGGCTCCAGCGCGTCCGCGTCCGGACGGGCGCCGGCGTGGCGCTCCTCCCACTCCACCCAGCAGCCGATCAGCCCGCCGCAGTTCACGATCCAGTCGGGCAGTACCAGCACACCGCGCTCCTCCAGCCACCGCTCCGCCTCGCGCGAAAGCGGGCCGTTGGCGCCCTCCACCAGCACGCGGACGCCGGTGTGGTCAAAGAAGGTGGTCACGTCCTGCACGCGCGGGTTTTCCCCCCGGACGTGATCCAGCTGCTCCGGCAGCGCCAGCACCATGGTGCGCGCCGCGGGGATGAAGATGTCGCACGGCACGGAGAACAGGGCATCGGGATCGTCCGTCCACTCCACGCGATCCTCGTTCGCGCGCGCCCAGGCCAGAACGCCCTCGTCACCGGACGCCTCCCACGCCGCGAAAAGGGTGTTAACGTCCAGCCCGTCGTTCTCCACGGCCGACAGCATGCCCCTGGCGTTGCTCACCGCCCGCACCCGCACACCCAGCCCGTCCAGCAGCCTCCCCGCGTGCGCGCCCACCGCGCCAAAACCCTGGATGCTCGCCGTCATCCGCGCCAGGCGCCCCGCGGGCACGCACGTGCGCACGGCTTCTACCAGCCCCTCGGCGGTGTAGCCCCGGTGGTCGATGGAAAGGCCGCCGTGCTGCACGCTGAGCCCCGTCACGTGGTCCAGCAGCCCGTCCGCGGCGCTCACGCGGTTCTGGATTTCTTCGGGCACGTTCATGTCGGGCCCGAAGATCACGCCCGGATCCACCGTGGCGACAGCCTGAATGTGCTCCGCCAGAATGCGGGTCTTGCGGTCTTCGTCGCCCACGATCTCCGGCGTGGTGACCAGCACGCTCTTCTGGCCGTCCGCCGGGATCATGGCGGCCAGGCTCTTTTCCGTCATCGCGCACGAAAGCCGGCCCACCTCGGCCAGGCCAAAGTCGTCCGCGGCATCCGGGGGCCGGGGCACGAACCGCGCTCCGCCGATCCGCCGGTCGAAGTTCTGCCGGTGGATGGCGGTGCGGGCGACGGTGCCGGCCTCGTGGTACGTGGTTACGACAAGGGCGAACGGCTCTCCCTCGATCTCAATATCGCGATCCACGCGGATTTCCTGCGGCATCTAGGTGAGCTCCTGAAGGGTGTAGAAAAAGGCGAAAGGCAGGTAGAACAGCGGAATGGCGCGATTGATCCGGCTGCCCATGCTACCAGAATGCGTCGCACACCGCAATGGTTTTGAGAACGGCCTGCTTTCGTGCGCGGACATCTCCGCCGAACGAATGGGCACGCAGAGCCGTTTTCCAGGATTCGGTATGATGTGATACCATTTCTCGCAGTTCGCGGTGCAATCAGAGGAACGACGGAAAAGCATCACGCGGAGGCGCGGAGGAACGGATGAGGCGCGGAGGCGTTTTGGGCGTTCCCTCCGCGCCTCTTCTGTTTTCTCCGCGCCTCCGCGTGAAAATCGTTCCCCTCACTGCACA
>NZ_JBMDXM010000016.1:0-31212 GCF_048594345.1 Longimicrobium sp. | reverse complement strand
GCGTATCAACCTTACCAACGACAACTCCGACGAAAACCCCCTGCGCTGCCGCCCGATGGACGGCTGAGAATCCGGGAACAGATCTCACGCGGAGACGCGGAGCAAAAGAGAGCCGCGGAGAAAAGACAAGGAGGACGCGGGGGTGGCCATCACCCGCGGCCTCCCGTTTATCCTCCGCGCCTCCGCGCCCTCCGCGTCTCCGCGTGAGCCCCGGGTTTTTCAGTCGATCGGCTTGAGGGCGGCGACGATGGACGCGCGGCGCGGCTCCAGAAACGGCGGCAGCACCACGGACTCACCCAGCGTCTCGGCGTTCTCGTCCACCGCGAAGCCGGGGCCGTCGGTGGCGATCTCGAACAGGATGCCGTTGGGCTCGCGAAAGTACAGGCTGCGAAAGTAGTAGCGGTCCACCTCGCCGCTGTTGCGCACCCCCAGCTCGTTCAGCCGCCTGGCCCAGGCGTGGTACTGCTCCTCGTCCGGCGTGCGGAAGGCAACGTGGTGCACGCCGCCGGCGCCCGGTTGCACCACGGGCTTTTCCGGCTGCACCGCCACGTGCAGCTCCGCGTGCGGCCCGCCTTGCCCCATCTGGTACACGTGCACGGTGTTGCGCGGGTTCTCCGGGTCCGGATAGCGGCGCACCTGGCGCATGTTGCACACGCCGGTGAGCACCATGTCCGTCATCCGCAGCTCGGGGACGCTCATCACGATGGGGCCCAGGCCGCGCACCTGGTACTCCGGCGGCACGGGGCCGCGGTCCCACGGCACCGGCGTGTCGCCCGCGCCGCCGTCGTCCACCAGCGCCAGCCGCTGACCCTCGGTGTCCTCGAACTCCAGTGTGAGCCGGCCGTCGTGCTCCGCGATCCCCTGCGTCTGCACGCCGGCGTCGGCAAGATGGCCCACCCACCAGTCCAGCGCCGCCTGCCCGTTCACCCGCAGGCATGTGCGGATGATGCTGTGCGTGCCGCGCTTTTCCGGCGGCACCGGCCAGTCGAAAAAGGTGAGATCGGTCCCCGGGCTTCCCACCGCGTCGGCGTAGAACAGGTGATAGGCGCTCACGTCGTCCTGGTTCACGCTGCGCTTGACCAGCCGCATCCCCATCACCTGCGTGTAGAAGCGGTAGTTCTCGCGGATGTTTCCGGAGACGGCGGTCAGGTGGTGGATTCCGGTAAATTCCATGTTCTTCTCCGTCGGTCGGGTGCGGCGAGCGCATGACCCCACATGCCTCGCGCACTCTTTATACAATGCAAGTTCCACGCGGAGGCCGCCGGGCAGAAAAAAGACGAGGACGCGGGAGAAGATGAAGAGTCCCAAGCTCCCCGTCCTTCCTCCGCGTCCCCCTCGGGCCCTCTCCCCCGACCGGCCTTTCGCTCGTTCCTCGCGACGGCGGTCGACCCCTCCCCCAACCCCGGGGGAGGGGTGGTGCGCCTCCAGGCATCCTGAGACTTCTTCCGTTCAGACCGCGCCCTCCGCAACCAGCATTTCCAGCGCGGAGGCGTGAAAGCCGGGCAACTCGTCCGCGCAGGTAACGCACATGCGCAGGTCGTGCAGCCGACCGTCTTGCAGGCGGTAGATCCACCCGTGCACCGCCAGCTGCTGCCCGCGCGCCCACGCGTCCTGGACCACGGTGGTCTGGCAGACGTTGTTCACCTGCTCGATCACGTTCAGCTCGCACATGCGGTCAAGCCGCACCGCGGGATCGTCGATGCCGGCCAGCAGCTCCGCGTGCTTGTCGCGCACGTCCACCACGTGGCGAAGCCAGTTGTCGGCCAGCCCCACCTTGATTCCCTCCAGCGCCGCCCGCACGCCGCCGCAGCCGTAGTGCCCGCAGACGATCACGTCCTTGACCTTGAGCACGTCCACCGCAAACTGCAGCACCGACAGGCAGTTGAGGTCGGTATGGACGACGACGTTGGCCACGTTGCGGTGCACGAACAGCTCGCCCGGGGCCAGGTCCACGATCTCGTTGGCCGGCACCCGGCTGTCGGAGCATCCGATCCACAGGTATTCCGGCGCCTGCTGCCCCACCAGGCGGGCAAAGAACTCCGGGTCGCTCTCCGTCATTCGCGCGGACCACGCGCGGTTCTTCTCGAAAAGATGCTTCCGTGTCCGCATGGGTCGGGTGATTTCCTGAATTCGGTCGATGGTCGCCGGTCGGTTCCGGCCGATGGCGGTCAGCGGTCGCCGGCGTGCTCGGCGGCGTTCAGATGCTCCGCGCCGCGTCCGGCGAACGCGAAATACGCCACCATCGCCAGCGCCGCAACCGCCGCGAAGCCCAGCTTGATCTCCCGCGGCAGCTCCGATGGCGAGATGAAGCCCTCGATGGTGCCGGCGATCACCAGCATCAGCGCCGTTCCGCCGATCAGCGACACGGCCTCGCGGCCGCGCGTGACCAGCACCTCGCGCCGCGTTCGCCGCCCGGGCAGGAGCATGGCCGAGCCCATCCACAGCCCCGCCCCGCCCGCGATGCAGATGGCCGTAAGCTCGATCACGCCGTGGGGGAGCACGAAGGTCCACAGGTGCAGGCTCTGCCCCTGGTTGGCGAACGCGGCGGCCACGGAGCCCAGCATCACCCCGTTCATCACCAGCACCCATCCCGTCCCCAGCCCGGCCAGAATCCCGCCCGCGAAGGCCAGGAAGGTCACCTGCACGTTGTTGCTGATCAGGCTGCTGGCCATGGCCGGCATCCACACCTCCGGCACCTCCACGTACCCTTCGCCCTTCCGCTCCTTTTCCACCGACTCTTCCACGCGCGCCAGCATCTCGCCGCTCAGCAGCTGGTGCTCCAGCTCCGGCTCGCCCCGCACGGCGGCAAAGGTCAGCAGCGTGGGAAGGTAGAAAAGGACGGAGGCAACCAGGATCGGCTTCCACCGGCGCCGCGCCAGCGCCGCGAAGCCGCCGCCGGCGAACGAGCGAAAGCGGCTCCACGAGCGCGTGGGCGGGCGGTAGAGCAGGTTGTGGCCAAAGCCCACCAGCCGCTCCATGGTGTACAGCAGCTCCGGCGAGCCGCCGTACGTGCGCGCGCGCGCCAGGTCCGCCGCCATCTCGCGGTACAGCGCGGCAAAGCGCGACACCCTGGCCTCGCCCAGCGTCTCCAGCCCGTTCTCGCGCGCCCGGGCCAGCAGCGCCTGGTACTCGTCCCACTCGCCCCGCTGCCGCCGCACCAGCGCCGTGGCCTGCGCCGTCCCCGCGCGGCCGCCCGCGCCGGACGCCCTGCGGCGCGCCATCTCCTCGTCGTGCACGGCGGCAAGGTAGGCGTCGGAGCTCATCTGCCACCGCCGCGCGTCTTCTTCGAAGTGGCGCTCCACCCGCGACATCAGCTTGCGTGACAGGTCCGCGCGCACCTCGCCGGCGAGCGACGCGCGGCGGGCGACGTACGTTTCCAGCGTGGAGAACTCTTCGTCCGTCAGGCGCGGGCGGCCCAGGGCCACCGGCATGGCGATCTTCGCCTCTTCCGGGATGGGCGCGCCGGTGCGGTCGCGCACTACGACGGTACCCGCGGCCAGGTCGCCCAGGCGCTTGGTCTGCGGGTGCAGCATCATCGTCAGCCCCCCCGCCGCCCACGAGGGAATGGGCTGAACGTCGATGATGCGCATCAGGTTGCGCACCGCCGCGCCGCGCACCGTGACGGGAAAGCCGCCGTCGTGCACCACCCGGATCCCCATCCGCCGCTTTCCCGGCGTCTGCCCGTCGCGCAGCCCTTCGTAGAACACGAAGTAGCCCCATGTCAGCACGAACACGGCAAGCAGGACGATTCCGAGGCCGACCCCCGTCACGGCGCTGTCCAGCCCCAGGGCGTACGCCAGCGCCATCACGCCCAGCCAGATGCCCAGCGTCCCCAGCATGATCAGGAACCAGTCGATCAGCAGCGCGGTAAAGCGCGAGCCCAGGTCCGCCAGCTCGTAGCCGATGGCCACGTGCTCCGGCGTCTCGACGTCCACCTGCCGGTCCGCCAGCAGGTGCGCGGTAGCGGTCTGCGCCATGATCGAACGTTCCAGCGTGGATGGATGTGCGGCATGCGGCCGGGGCGGGCTGCCGCGAGGGGGCGCCCGGATGGGTGCGACGGGGCACAATGTAGCCGGGGGGGCGGAGGATGGCGAGAGAAAAAGAGGGATCGAACTGCGTCCGCCGGGGTGCCCCTCCCCCGGCCCCTCCCCGTTCGTTCCTCACGGAGAGGGGAGAACTTCGGTCCCGATTCAAAAAGGTGCGTCGCACCTCCCTCCCCCGCGCAGTTTGCGGGGGAGGGCCGGGGAGGAGGGCGGCCCACCATCCCGCACCCGGTCTTCCCGGACGCACCCCAGCCTGCCTTACATCAACCTCCCCCGGCAGTTTCGGGGGAGGTGGGCCGGTGGTGCCGGCCCGGAGGGAGCCTGCGCGGAGCCATCCGAAGCTCGCCGCCGCCGGCCCGACACCAACCTCCCCCGGCAGTTTCGGGGGAGGTGGGCGGGTGGTGCCCGCCCGGAGGGGGCCTGCGCGGAGCCATCCGAAGCTCACCGCATCCAGCCCCACCTCGACACTCCCGCCGCGTCCCCGCGCGACGCGCAGAAGGCTTGCCCCCACGGCGCCCGTCAACTAAAATCCAGCCGTCTGCAAACTTACCGCTCCGGCCGCCGGCGCCCGCGTGGGGCCTGCCGCGCCCGGGGCGCCGCGCCGCGCCGAGGCAGGCGCCTTCGCCCGCCTCATCAGGACCTCCTCGCGAATCCGCACTCCGCAGCCGGTCCTCCATTCGCGCCCGGACTTCTAAAAAAAGCAGAACGAAACTCCCATCCGGCGTAACCCGTATCGAACCAACGTCTTGCGGCGCACCCGCACGACCAGGCGTTCACACGGGACATCGGTTTCCGGACTTCCGATCCCCCACCCCTGCACGGCGGCCCCGCGCCGCGGCGAGACCCATGAAGGACCTTTTCGACAAGCTCAAGGACGCGGGCAGAGACGCCCGGGGCACCTTTGTGGTGCTTGACGAGGACGGCAACGAGGTCGAGGCCCCCGCGGGCGCCCCCGGCGCCAGGCCGGCCGCTCCGCGCCCGGCGGCTCCCAGCGCCGCGCCTGCGTCCGCGCCCACCGCCGGCTCGGCGCCCGGGGTGCCGGCCGCGGTGGCCGCCGCGACGGTGGACCCGGAGTTCGTCCAGGGGCTTCAGGCCGCCTGCCAGGGGAGCAAAAAGGCCGCGTACACGCAGTTTCAGACGCTGTACTCGGCCCTGGGCGCCATCGGCGACCCGGCGCAGCGCGCGCAGCTGGCGCTGAGCGCCGCGCAGGCCAGCCACGGCGTCACGCCGCAGCAGGTGGCCGAGGCCATCGACGACCGCCTGGCCATCCTGGCCGCCGAGCGCCAGGCGTTCGACAAGGCGGTGCAGGCCGAGACGGACCACAGCATCGGCGCCACGCAAAAGCGCATCGACGCGGCCAAGGCCGAGATCGCCAAAAAGGCCGACGAGATTCGCCAGCTGGAGGCCACGCGCGTGGAGCTGGAGCGCGGCATCGCCGAGGCGCGCGCGGCGATCGACGGCAACTCCGCGCGGTTCGCCGCATCGTACGCCGTGGTCGAGGCCGAGCTGGCCGCGGAACGCGCGCGCATTGCCCCGTTCATCACCTCCAACGCCAAGTAGCGGTCCATGAGCGACCTTTCTCCCTCGTCCACGCAGCCCGCCGGCAAGCGCTCGTACTGGAAGCGCCCCGAGGGCAAGGTAGGCATGGCCATCCTGGCCGGCGTGGGTGCCGTGCTGGGGTGGGGGTTCATCCGTGTGCTCCCGCAGCTCATCCAGCTGGCCGAGAACACGCTGTACCTTACGTTCCTGCTGGGCGCGCTGGCGCTGGTGTACGCCATGGTCTTTGTGTGGGACCGGCCGCGCACGCTGCTGTTCTACGGCCTGCAGATGATCTCGCGCTGGGTCACCGGCAACTTCGTGGAGCTTGATCCGGTCTCCATCCTCAAGTCCTTCGTCAAGCAGATGAAGCAGCGGAGGGAGATCATCCAGGACCGCCTGGGCCGCCTTGTGGGCGTGCGGCGGATGCTGGAAGCCAAGATCGCCAAGAGCGAAAAGGAGCGTCAGCAGGCGCTGCGCCTGGCCGCCGCGGCCAAGGGGACGGGCGACGACGACGGGCTGAACGCCCACGCCGAGATCGCCGCGCGCCGCTCGCGCGACATCGAGGAGTACAACTCGATGAAGGGGCAGATGGAGAACATCGAAACCCTGCTGCAGCGGGTGCTGCGCCGCGCCGACTACCACATCCAGACGGCCGAGGACGAGGCCAACCAGTTGGCCGACAAGCACGCCATCACCCGCTCGGTGGCGGCGGCGACCACGGCGGCGCAGGGGATCTTTGGCGATACGGACCTGCTGGAGGTGCGCGACATGGCCGCCGCCCGCATTCGCGACGACTACGAAAAGCGCCTGGGCGAGCTGCAGACCCTGATCGACCTGACCGACTTCGACCACGCTGTGGACCTGAACCAGATGGCGTTCCGGCAGGACGGGCTGGCGCAGCTGGCCGAGGCCGAGAAGAAGGTGACGGCGGCCGAGGCGGGGGAGACGGCGGCCGCGGCGCCGCGGCCGGTGGGGGCGGGCGACCCGCTGGCGGGCTTCAGCACCGGCATCGCCGGCGGCACGCCCATGGGCGCCAACCCCGAAGACCGCTGGCGCGGCAAGCTGCGCAGCAAGGGCGGCTGAGCCGTCCCGCAACGGCAACCGGCCGCGCGCGTGCGCGGCCGGCGGTGGTACAACCTGAACTCGCGATCCATCCATGCGATTGACTTCGACCGGGCAGAAGACCGTCCGCGTGCTGGGCGGGCTGGTCGTCATCCTCCTCATCGGCCTGGGGCTGCGCTTCGCGGCGCAGAACGGCTACGGCCGCGGCATCATCGGATCCCTTACGCCCGACAAGGTAGAGGGGCTGGACGCGGCCACCGAGCAGAGCCAGAGCAACGCGGCGTTCGCCGGGCTGCCCAGCGACAAGCCGGCGGCGCTTCCCGGCGCTCCGGAGGTGCGCATCAACTTCTGGGCGTGGAACAGCCAGATGGGATGCCTTTACTCCAACGGCGGCCCGGTGACCACCGAGGGCTCGCTGATGGAAAAGCAGGGGATCAAGGTGTTCATCAGCCGGCAGGACGACAACAGCCAGCTGATGGCGCAGCTTACCCGGCTTGCGCAGGGGCTGCACGGCGGGCAGGCGCAGCCGCGCGACGGCATTCACTTCATCGGCATCATGGGTGACGGCGCGGGCGCGTTCCTGGCGGCGCTCAACACCCAGCTGGAGGAAAGCTTCGGCCCCGAGTACCGCGCCGAGATCGTCGGCTCGTGCGGCTACTCGCGCGGCGAGGACAAGCTGATGGGGCCGCAGAAGTGGCGCGACAACCCGCAGAGCATGCGGGGCGCGGTAATCGCGGGCGTGCTGCGCGACGGCGACTGGAACATCGCCCAGCGCTTCATGGGCGACAACGGCCTGGCCAACAACCCCGACGAGCGCACCTACGACCCCAACGCGGTCAACTGGGTGAACACCAGCAGCTACGTGGACGCGACCGAAAAGTACGTGTCCAACTACTGCGAAGAGCGCCCGGTGGTCGAGAACGGGCGCCGCACGGGCGAGACCAAGCGCATCTGCGTGGACGGCATCGTCACCTGGACGCCGGCGGACGTGACGGCGGCGCGCGAGCGCGGCGGGCTGGTGTCCGTCGTCTCCACCAAGGAGTACAGCTCGCAGATGCCGCACGTGCTCATCGGCATCCGCAAGTGGAACCAGGACAACCGCGCCACGGTTGAAAAGCTGCTCACCGCCTTTACGCAGGGCGGCGACCAGGTGCTGGCGCACCCGCAGGCGCTGAGCCGCGCGGCCGAGATCAGCCAGGAGATCTACCAGGAAGCCGGCGCCGACGCGGCGTACTGGGAAAAGTACTACAAAGGCGTGACGGAGCCGGACAAGCAGGGGATCCCGGTGGAGCTGGGCGGATCCAAGGCCAACAACCTGGCGGACAACCTGCTGCTGTTTGGCCTGGCGCAGGGAAGCACGCCGGAGACCAGCCGCTTTCGCTCCGTGTACACGGTGTTCGGCAAGATCGTCACGCAGCAGTACCCGGACCTGGTGCCCAGCGTACCGGCGTACGACAGCATCGTGGACGTGAGCTACCTGCGCGCCGTGGCGTCGCGGGCGGGCGGCGAAGTGGGCCGCGCCGAAACCACGACGTTCGCCGACTCCACCAGCCGCGTGACGCGCGTGGTGGGACGCCGCAACGTCAAGATCTCGTTCGCCACCGGCTCGGCGGAGTTCACGCCGCAGACGGAGCGCGAGCTGCAGCAGCTGTTCGACGAGCTGTCCATCAACTCGCTGGCGGTCGAGGTGCACGGCCACACCGACAACGTGGGTGACGCGGCCGCCAACCAGCAGCTGTCCGAAGACCGCGCCATCGCGGTAAAGCAGTGGCTGGAGCGCCGCAGCGCCGCCACCTTCCCCTCGGGCCGCGTGCGGGTGTTCGCGCACGGCAGCACGCAGCCGGTGGAAAGCAACCGCACCGAGGCGGGTCGCGCGGCCAACCGCCGCGTGGAGATCGTCATCGGCAGCTGAGTGATGGAGTCGAGTGCCCGGTGCCGGTGCCCAGCGGAATCCTGCTGGGCACCCGGCACCGGGCACTCTTCACTTTCGCACTCCCGCACTTCGCACTTTCGCACTCCTACACACTCCCAATGGCTTCTCTCGGTCCCGCGCTGCGCCCCAACCCGTGGATTCCGCGCAGCGCGTACTGGATGCTCGCCGGCATGTGGACGGTAGTCATCCTGCTTCTGTGGATGATCTCGCCCGCGTTCTTTCCCAAGCCCGGCCGGGTGTTCGCGGCCATGGGCGAGATGATGAACCAGGGGCTGATCGGCGAGCTGGCCACCAGCCTGGGCCTGTTCGCCCAGTCGCTGCTGATCGCCACCCTCATCTCGCTGGCGCTGGCCTACCTTACGGTGGTGGCGGGGGTGCGGCCGTTCATCATGGCGCTCACCCGCGCGCGCTTCCTGAGCCTGGTGGGCCTCACCTTCATCTTCACCATGATGGTGGGCGGCGGGCGGCCGCTGAAGGTGTCGCTGCTGGTGTTCGGCATCTCCGCCTTCTTCCTTACCTCCATGGTGGACGTGGTGGCCTCGGTGCCGCGAGAAAAGCTGGACCACGCCCGCACGCTGCGCATGGGCGAGTGGCGCGTGGTGTGGGAGGTGATCGTGCTGGGGCAGATGGGGGTCACGCTCGACGTGCTGCGGCAGAACGCGGCCATCGGGTGGATGATGCTGACGATGGTGGAAGGGATCAGCCGCAGCGAGGGCGGCATTGGCGCCATGCTGATGGACCAGAACAAGCACTTCAACCTGGCGGCCATCATCGCCGTGCAGATCGTCTTTCTGATCGCGGGATTCTTCCAGGACGCGTTCCTGGCCTGGCTCAAGGCGACGGTGGTGCCGCACGCGGCGCTGGCCACGGTGCGGAGGTAACGGGCGATGAGCGACGTGATGGAATACTCGCGCGGCGGGGTGCTGCTTGACCTGCAGGGCGTGACGGTGACCCGCGGCGGCGTGCCCGTGCTGCGCGACCTTACCGCGCAGGTGCACGACCTGATCCGCCCCGGAATGCAGCAGGGGCAGATCGTGGGGCTGCTGGGTCCCTCGGGCGTGGGCAAGACCACCCTGTTCCACGTGCTTGCCGGGCTGCTGAAGCCGGACCAGGGCACGGTGCGCATCGGCGACAAGGCGGTGCCGGCGCAGCCCGGGCTGGTAGGCGTGGTGGCGCAGAACTACGTGCTTTTCGAACACCGCTCCGTGCTGGGCAACCTGCTGATCGCGGCCAGGCAGGCGGGGATGAGCGCGGTGGCGGCCAAGGAAGCGTCGATGAAGTACCTGGAGCGCTTTGGGCTGGCGGCGCACGCGGACAAGTATCCGCTGCAGCTTTCCGGCGGCCAGCGCCAGCGCATCGCCATCGCGCAGCAGCTGCTGTGCTCGGAGCTGTACCTGGTGATGGACGAGCCGTTCAGCGGCCTGGACGTGATCCAGCAGGAAAACGTGCAGAAGCTCATCCTGGAGGTAAGCCAGACGCACGAGCACAACACCATCATCGTGGTGACGCACGACGTTTCCGCCGCGGTGGCGGTGTCCGACACCATCTGGCTGATGGGCCGCGATCGCGACCAGGCGGGCAACGTCATCCCCGGTGCGCGCATCGTCGAGACCATTGACCTGATCGAAAAGGGCCTCGCCTGGCGGCCGGACATTCGCGAGCGCCCCGGCTACATCACGCTGGTGAACGAGATCAAGGAGCGCTTCCACACGCTCTGAAACGGCGGGTGTCACGCGGAGACGCGGAGGAAACAGAGGTCAGGGTACAGAGGAACAGAGAACAGCCAGAGGAACAGAGGTGATCCGTAGTCCTCCTCTGTTCCTCTGGCTGTTCTCCGTCCCTCTGTACCTTCCGATGGTGTTTTTCCCGATTCGGGATATGGATACAAGTTGGTAAACGGTGTCATCCTGAGGGAGCGCCACGCGGAACCTTCAGGAACACAAGAGCTTACGCGCGACCGAAGGACCTTTTCTCCGCCACCGTAAGGCCAGATGCGCGGCATGAAGCCAGCCTCACGCTTCTGCCGGCAAGGTCCTTCGGTCGGTGCCAGGGTATTGTGTATGAACGGATTATGGAGCGGCGCCTCCCTCAGGATGACTGAACGTCGGGATTCATCGCTACAGTGAAATCGTCGTCCCCATCCGCGCACCACAACCGAAAGGAACCGGTCCGATGGATTTTCGTCCGCTCGTCGTGTCCATCCTCCTGTTTGTGCTCGCCGGGCTGCTGGAGATCGGCGGCGGTTACCTGGTGTGGCAGTGGCTGCGCGAGGGGCGCGGCTGGGTGTTCGGCGCCATGGGAGGGCTGATCCTGTTCCTGTACGGCGTGGTGCCCACGCTTCAGCCGGCGCATTTCGGCAGGGTGTACGCTGCGTACGGCGGGGTGTTCGTGGTGCTTTCCATCCTCTGGGGATGGCGCATCGACCGGATCAGGCCCGACGCGGGGGACGTGGTGGGGGCGATGCTGTGCATTGCCGGCGTGGGCGTGATCATGTACTGGCCGCGGGGCTGATGGAGCGGGATGAAAAAGACGAGGACGCAGGGGATGTCGATCATCCGCTGCGTCCTCGTCCTTTCTCCGCCGCTCGCGGATTGCTACCGGGGATCGAAGGTTTCTACGACGAAGCCCTGCTCATCATCCACCCAGCTTTCGCGATGGTCGACGAATACCTCTACCGGCACGCCGTACTGCGCGTGGAAGGTGGCGTCGATGCGGAAGGCATCCTCCTCGACGGCCCGCTGCAGAATGCCGAACAGCTCCTCCACGGTGTCATACGATTCCCACAGCTGGGCGGTGACGCCGTTGGCCGGCTCCACCGGCTTCACGGACACGGGTACGCCGCCGCGCACCTCGATGACGGCCTTGCCGCCGAACCAGGCGCCCGTCAGCCGGACGGTCATCCCGTAGTCGTCCATGCCGTTTACGCTCCACAGCCGCTGTGCGTTGGCCAGCTCCATCTGCTCGCCGGTCACGCCCGTAAGGCTGCCGCCGTCACACGCCGCCAGCACCGCCACGCACGCCGCCACCAGACTCTTCAAACCAGTCAGCTTCATTCAGCCTCTCCGTGTACAGGGTGGACGACCATCGGCATTCATCCTCAGAACGCCCGGCCGCGCCGGGGTGTGACGAGGCGGCGTGGGCCGTAAAAATCAGGACAAAGCTTGAATGGCACGACGTACGCATAATGGAGATGCGATCACTATCCATCCACCCACGCTTATCGGC
Source organism: Longimicrobium sp. (assembly GCF_048594345.1). GTDB lineage: Bacteria > Gemmatimonadota > Gemmatimonadetes > Longimicrobiales > Longimicrobiaceae > Longimicrobium. The sequence goes on along the minus strand of NZ_JBMDXM010000016.1, from coordinate 19,410 downwards.
CTGAATGCACGTCGCGCAGTGGGTCACCGTCGCGCTGGGAGTGCTGGCGGCGCTGGTTACCGTGGTGAGCCTGTTTCCCGGCTCGCACTGGAGCGTGCGCCTGTGGGACTTTCCCCGCGTACAGATCGGGTTTCTCGCCGCCGCGGCGGGGATCGCTTACACGGTGTTCTTCTTTGACCGGGACGCGCTGGAGTGGGCGTTCCTGGCCGCCATGGCGGCGACCACGCTGTGGCAGGCGTACAAGATCTTTCCCTACACCCCGGCCGCGTCCAAGCAGGTGCAGCGCAGCACCATCGGTTCCATCAAGGGCCGTTCGCTGGAGACGCGGCGGCACCCCTCGTTTCGCCTGCTGATCACCAACGTGCTGATGGAAAACACGCGGCACGACCTGCTGCTGCGGGTGATCGAGGATGCCGCGCCCGACGTGGTGCTGGCGGTGGAGACGGACGCCGCGTGGGCCAAGGGGCTGGAGCCGCTCAAGCGCACCTATCCGCACAGGCTGGAGCAGCCGCAGGAGAACTATTACGGGATGATGCTGTACTCGCGGCTGCCCCTGGTGGAGGCGCGCTGCGAGTTCCTGGTGCAGGACGACATCCCGTCCATGCACGCGGTGCTGGAGCTGCCCGGCGGCGTGCACGTGTCGCTGCACGGCATTCACCCCCGCCCGCCGGAGCCGATCCGCGACCAGGACAGCACCCCGCGCGACGCGGAGCTGGTCATCATGGGCAAGATCATCGGCGACGAGGAGGACCGGCCCACGGTGGTGTGCGGCGACCTGAACGACGTGGCGTGGTCGCCTACGAGCGAGCTGTTCATCCGCCTGTCCGGGCTGCTGGATCCTCGGCGCGGGCGCGGGTTCTTCAACAGCTACAACGCCAAGAACCCGTTCTTTCGCTATCCGCTGGACCACGTGTTCCACAGCAACGACTTTCGCCTGGTGGAGCTGCGGCGGCTGTCCAGGATCGGTTCGGACCACTACCCCATGCTCATCGAGCTGAGCTACGAGCCCGACGCGGAGGTCGCGCAGCCGGAGCCGGAAAAGGAGCCGGGCGACGAGGAGCGCGCGGAAGACCGCCTGGAGGCGCAGGCCGAAGCCGCCGCCACCGGCGACGACCGCCCGGGGCGCGAGTGAGCCATCCGGCGGACGGCCGCCCGGTCACCACGGGCGAGCGGATTCGCGGCTATGCCGTGCACCTGTACACGGCGTCGGGGATCGTGCTGGCGGCGCTGGCGGCGGCGGAGATCTTTTCGCCGCGCCCGGACCCGCGCATCGTCTTTGCGCTCTTTGCGGCGGCCACGCTGGTCGATGCGTCGGACGGCTTTCTGGCGCGGCGCTGGGAGGTAAAGCGCACGGCGCCGGAGATCGACGGCCGCGCCATCGACGACATCGTCGACTACATCACCTTCACCTTTCTTCCGCTGCTGCTGGTGTGGCGGATGGAGTGGGTCCCGGAGCCCGTCCTCGCCTGGATCGCCCCGGCGCTGATCGCCTCCCTCTTCGGGTTCGCGAACACGGGAGCCAAGGACGAGGGCGGCGGATTCTTCCGAGGATTCCCGTCGTACTGGAACATCGTCGCCTTTTACGCCGGCCTGCTGCACCCGCTGGTTAGCGGCGTGATGGTCGTGGCGCTGGCGATCCTGACGGTGCTGCCGGTGCGCTTCATCTATCCCACCCTGGCGCCGCGGCCCTGGCGAATGCCGCTGCTGATCGGCGCGTTCGCGTGGCTGGCGTTTATGCTGTGGACGCTGCTGGACTATCCGGATGTGGAGCCGTGGCTGCTCTGGCTCTCGCTTTCGTATCCGCTGTTCTACACGCTGCTCTCCTGGCACCTGAGCCGCCAGGACCGGCGGGCGAGGGCGGCTTCCGTCCCCCGAGCCGCGGCCCGATGAGCGGGTAAACCCGCTGCTGGGACAGCGATAAGCCCCGCCCTGGGCTCGCGGAGCTCGCCCGGCGGGGCTTCACCTGCTCGTGTGGGCAGGGGCCTGCGCGCCGCGCGAGATCCCCGCGGGGAACACTCCGCCCTCGAGGAAACGCAGCGCCGGCATGCGCGACGTTTATACCCTCTCCCGCTTGCGGGAGAGGGTGCGAGCCTAAGCGAGCGGGTGAGGGTTCCCCGCCGTGCGCACCGCCCCTTCCCGTCTCCCCTCGCCTCCTTCCCCACTCCCATGCAACCATCCGCGCCTCCCGCGCCACATAAGCACGCATGAGAGCCGAACCCGCCGCGGTACCCGACCAGGCGCTTGCCCAGGCGCTTCTCCTACGGGGGGACGAACAGTCCTTTCGCGAGCTGTATGCCCGGCACACGCCGCGGCTGTACCAGCTGGTGCTGCGCATGCTGGGCGGCGCGGAGCACGACGCGGAAGACGTGGTGCAGGAAACCTGGATCCGCGCCACCGAGGCGCTGGGCGGGTTTCGGTGGGAGGCGGCGTTCGGCACCTGGCTTACGGGGATCGGGATCAACGTCGCGCGGGGGCTGCTGCGCAAGCAGGGACGCTGGCAGCCACTGGACGACGCCAGCGAGCCCTGGCGCCCGCCGCCCCGCGACGGCGAACGCATCGACCTGGAGCGGGCGATTGCCCTGCTGCCGGCAGGCTACCGGTCGGTGCTGCTGCTGCACGACGTGGAGGGCTACACCCACGACGAGATCGGCGAGCGGCTGGGGATCGCCCCCGGCACCTCCAAAAGCCAGCTCTCCCATGCCAGAAAGGCGCTCCGGCGGCTGCTGGAGCCCGCGATGAAGGAAGCACATGAGCACGCATGACGACGGGATGGACGAGGAGATGACGCCGGAGCTGCGCAGCCAGCTGTCCGCGCTGGCACGCGAGCGCGACCCGGGGCGGCTGCTGGAGGAGCGCACCGTGGGCGCCCTGCGCGACCGCGGCCTGATCGAGGCGCCCAAGGCAGGCGGACGCATCCGCCGCATTCCGCGGGCGTGGCTGGGCGGTGCGGTGGCGGCGGGGATCGCCCTGTTCGCCACCGGCATCACCGTGGGCCAGTGGATGGGCACGCGCGCCACCGCGCAGGTGGTTCAGGCGGTGCAGGCGCAGAACGAACGGCAGGCCGCCCTGCTGGTGCAGCAGACGGGCTCGGCCTACGTGGACGCGCTGGGGCAGATGGCGGCGCTCTCCGACAGCGGCAAGGCCACGCCGGTGGAGGGGCGCGAGGTGGCCACGCGGATCCTGCGCGCCGCCGCCGACGAGCTGGTACGCATCGCCCCGGACGATCCCATCGCGGGCGCCGTGCTGGCCGGCTTTCAGCGCGCGGACAGCGCGCAGGCGGCGGGCGCGGGGCAGAAGCAGCGGGTGGTGTGGTTCTGAAGGGCGATGCCCGGCATCCAGTGCCTGGACTCATGGGGCGGATGATCGATGGACCGGGCACTTGATCCTGGAAACTCGACACTTTCACTGGGGATGATTCCCATGACGGCAGGATATCGGATTTCGGCGGCCGCGCTGGCTGCGGCGATGGTGTGCGCGGCCCCGGCGGCGGCCCAGCGGGTGGGGCAGTCGTGTGACAACGGACGCGGGCGGGTGGCCGCGGACCTGGGCTTCGACAACCTGGGCGGGCGGATCTCGATCTCGCAGCGCGACGAGCAGCGGCCCGTGTGGGAGTTCCGTGGCGAGCCGGTGATCGGCGGCGCGCGCGGCGGCGGGCCCGCCGCGGGACGCCTGCGCGACGGCGACGCCATCGTGGCGGTGGACGGGCAGCTGATCACCACGTCGGAGGGCGGGCGGCGCTTTTCGGCGATCGATCCGGGCGACCAGGTGCGGCTTTCCATCCGCCGCGGCGGGCGCGTGCAGGACGTCACCGTGCAGGCGGGCACGCGCTGCCAGCGCCGACCCACGCCCCCCACTCCGCCCCGTCCGCCGGCGGCCCCGCGCGCCGCCGTGCCCGGCCGGCCGCCGGTGCCCCCGCGTCCCGACGCGCCCGGCAGGCCGTCCGCGCCTCCGCGCCCGCCCGCCGTGACGCGCGCCCCGGCGCCGCCGGCCCCGCACCGCGAGCCCGCACCCGCGCGTCCGCCGCAGCCTCCGCGTCCGCCGCACGGGCAAACGCCGGCGGCCCCGCCCGCACCGCCGGAGCCCCCGGCTCCGCCTCCGCCGCCGGCGATCATGCCGGACGGGTGGTTCGGGTTCGGCATCCAGTGCAACAACTGCGGAGTTCACCAGGAAACCGGCCGCGCCACCACCTTCCGCTTTCGCGAGCAGCCCACGGTGCAGAACGTGGAGCCCGGCACCCCCGCCGCCCGCGCCGGCATGCGGCGCGGCGACCGTCTTACCCACGTGGACGGCGTGTCCATCACCACCCAGGCGGGGTGGACCCGCTTTGGCGCCATCCAGCCTGGCCAGCAGGTGCGCTGGACGTACACCCGCGACGGCCGCGTTCACAACACGTCCATGACGGCCCTGCGCCGCCCCGACGCGGGCCGCGCCCCCACGGCACCCGCCCCCGCCACCGGGCAGCGCCTGCGCTACTCCGGCAGCGCGGGCGGGGCGCGGGTGGAGGTGCGCGGCGCGCCGGTGAACGTGACCACCGACCCGCGCACCGGTGAGATGATCATCCGCAGCGCCGACCTCACCATCCGCATCACGCCCGATCGCTCGTGATGCGCGCAGCCCGCTGAAGCCCTCACCCGCTCGCTAAGGCTCGCACCCTCTCCCGCAAGCGGGAGAGGGTATAAACGTCGCACAACCGACGGTGCAATTCCTCAGCTGCGGTGTCTTCCCCGTGCGGATCCCGCGCAGCGGGCAGGCCCCTGCCCGCACGAGCAGGTGAAGCCCCGCCGGGCGAGCTCCGCGAGCCCAGGGCGGGGCTTATGGCCTTCATAGCCCCGGGCTTTAGCCCGGGGTGCCGCAGGGCGAGTCCCGATTCACCTCCGTGATGACACGCGGCCGTTACGGCGCGTCGCCAACCCGCACCGTCTCTATCTCGCCCTCCTCGACGTTCCATCGTCCCGGTAGCGCCAATCATCCCTCTTGCAAAAAAGCACGATCGGTCGTAAGCTGCATCTCATGAGCAAGGGAGCCGCGACCAGGGACCGCATCATCGAAAGCGCGTTGCGTACGGCGAGCGTGGAGGGGCTGGAGGGGATCAGCCTCGGGCGCCTGGCCGCGGACGTGGGCATGTCCAAAAGCGGCCTGTTCGCGCACTTCACCAGCAAGGAAGAGCTGCAGATCGACGTGCTGGAGGCCGCCTCCGCCCGCTTCGCGGAGATCGTGTTGAAGCCGGCGATGCAGGAGCCCCGCGGCGAGCCGCGCGTGCGCAGCCTGTTTGAGCACTGGCTGGTGTGGGAGCGGCACGAGAGCCTGCCGGGCGGCTGCGTGTTCATGCACGCGGCGGCGGAGCTGGACGACCGCCCCGGCCCCGCCCGCGATACGCTGGTCTCGTGGCAGCGGCAGTGGCTGGCCTTCCTGGCCAAGGCTGCCCGTATCGCCGTGGACGCGGGCCACTTTCGCGCCGACCTGGACTCCGCCCTCTTCGCATTCCAGCAGCTGGGACTGGTGCTGGGCTACTACCATGCGCGCCGCCTGCTGGGCGACCCGCTGGCCGAACAGCACGCCCGGCAGGCCTTCGACGCGCTGGTCGCCGCCGCGCGCGCCTGATCCGCATCCACCTCCACACACGCAGGAGATCCGGACGATGACGAACACCACATCCGCAGCGCCCAAGAAAAGCACGAACGGTCGTGCTGCGAATCTCCCGATCGGCCTGCTGGCGCTGCGCACCTGGTTCCGCGTGGCGGCGGCGGTGGCTCCGCGGGCGGTGGAACGGCACGCCGCGTCCCTCTTTCTCACTCCGCCACGACCCAGGAAGAACGGTGTGGTGATGGAGGACGCGGCGGCGGAGCGGTACCGGCTGGAGGTGCGCGAGGGGGAGCTGCGGGTGGCGGCGTGGAGCTGGGGGCGCGGGCCTACGGTGCTGCTGGCGCACGGATGGGGCGGCACGGCGACTGACATGGTGCCCCTGGCGGAGCGGCTGCAGGCCGCCGGCTACCGCGTGGTACTGTTCGATTTCCCCGCGCACGGGCGCTCCGCGGGCCGGCGGACCAACATGGTGGAGTGGCTGCGGGTGATGAAGGCCGTCTCGGCCGCCGTAGGGCCGGTGCACGCGGTGGCCGGCCACTCGTTTGGCGGGGCGACGGTGGCCATCGCGCTGGCGGAGCACGGGATGGACGTGCGCGGCGCCGTGCTGCTGGCGCCGGTGATCGGGCCGGCGCTGTTCACGGACCGCTTTACCGGAGCGATTGGACTGCCGCCGGAGCGCGCGGAGGGAATGATGCGGCACATCGCCGACACCATCGGCCGCGAGCCGCGGTCGCTGGACGCGCGCTGGGCCGTCACGCACCTGCACGTTCCCGCGCTGCTGGTGCACGACCCCGCCGACCGCGAGGTCCCCTGGGCCCACGCCGAGTCCATCGCCGACGCGTGGCCCGGCAGCCGCCTTGTCGCCGCCGAAGGCCTGGGCCACCGCCGCCTCCTGCGCGACGACCGCATCCTCACTACGGTGACGGACTTCATCCACGCGCTCCCGCGCCACGCCGCCGCCCTCGCCGCCGCGTCGTGATCCGGAATCGTGAGGAGAACGGCTCGCGCAGGACCGGCCCCGCCGTTGAAATCAGAGCGCCGACCGAAGGACGTCGGCAGCACGACCTGGGGGCTGGATTCGACGCTCGGATCGCAGCCTTACATGGGGGCAGGCTAGGTCCTTCGGTCGCGCGCAAGCGGTTGCGTAGCTTCGGGTTCGGCATAGCGCTCTCTCAGGAAGTCAACGCTTCGGGATTTTGATTCATCGATCTGATGGCTGATCCTGATGCAGATACCAAGTCCGGATAAACACCTCACCTCACCTCGGATTACGGCAAACAGAGGTCAGGGTACAGAGGAACAGACAACAGCCGGAGCAACAGAGGACGGAATGCGGATCACCTCTGTTCCTCTGGCTGTTCTCGGTCCCTCTGTACCTTCCGATGTTGTTTTCCCGGATCCCATCTGAGATCGTGTTGTGAACCGTGCAGGCGTTGACGTGCTGGAGCGGCGCTTCGGCGTACGTCAGCTCCCCACCATTTCCTCGCCCGGGATCTCGACGTCGGAGGGAAGCGAGGTGCCGGCGGCGTTCTCGACGGGAAAGTAGAGGTTGCGGCTGGCGTGGCCGATGTACGTCTCCACGAACGAGCGCACGTCGCGGATGCTCTCCGCCTCCCACACGCACACCGCATGGGAGCCGTCGGGCGTGGGAAAGCAGTGGTGCAGCGCCACCCGCTCGGTGCGGACGGGGATGGCGTGCCGGACGGCGGACCAGAAACGCTGCACGTCGTTCACGTAATGCTCCACCAGCACGAACATGACCGGGCCCTCCGACAGGGTGGGGATCCATACCTTTCCACCCTCCGTGTGATGCAAAAACCGGTACCATCACCGCTCCGGATCGGCCGTGGCATTTACGGCGGGCTTGAAAGAGCACGCCGTACAGCCCGACGCGGAAAGGCCGGCGAAGGATGTCGTCCTCCGCCGGCTCTTCACGGCCACGTTCGATGGATGAGGAGCCGCGTCAGTCCTCCACCAGGTATGCGATCCCCCAGGCGCCCTCGCCCGCGTGCGTGCCGATGATGGGGGTGCCGGCGGAGGTCATGATGTCCACGTTGCCGTAGCGCTTGCGGATCTCGGCCGTCACCGGCTCCAGCATCTCCGGCGCCGCCACCTGCATGATGCCGAAGCGCACCTTCTTTGCGCCCCTGGGCACCTTGCGCTCCAGGATCTCCAGCATCTTGGGAAGCGCGTTCTTGCGGCCGCGCACCCGGTCGATGGGAAGCAGCTTGCCGGCCGCGTCGATGTCGAGCACGGGCTTGATGTCGAGCAGGCTGCCCAGCCACGCCTTGCCGCGCCCCACGCGACCCGACGCCAGCGCCCGCTCAAAGGTGTCGAGCACGATAAAGAAGCCCGACTGCTTTCGCACGCGCTCCAGCTCGGCGATGATGCGGGCGGGCTCCCATCCCAGCTCGCCCAGCTCGCTGGCCTTGAGCGCCAGCAGCCCCTGCAGCAGCGAGCCGGCCTTGCTGTCGAACAGGTGAACGGGCACCTCGCCGTCCGCCCGCTGCCGCGCCGCCACCTGCGCGCTGGCGTACGTGCCGGAAAGCGCGGAGGACAGCAGGATGGCGATCACGTTCTCGCCCTCTTCGGCCGCGCGGCGAAAGCCTTCCATGAACGCCGCCGGCGTGGGCTGCGACGTGCTGGGATGCGCACCCTTCTTGAGCTGCTCCACAAACTCGTCGGCCGAGATGTCCAGCCGGTCGCGCAGCACCTGGTTCTCGAAGATCAGGTTCAGCGGCACCAGGTGCATGCCGTGGGCACGCACCACCTCGTCGGGCAGGTCGCAGGCGGTGTCGGTCACCACGCTCACCGGGCGGCGCGCCAGCGTCATGTGCCCCGCCGCCGCGCGCTCGGCCACCGCGTGCTGGGCGTGCATGTCCTCGGCCTTGTGCGACGCCAGGCGGCCAAAGCCGCGCAGGTAGCCGAACACCGCCTCGGGCTCGTCGGTGTGCACGTGCACCTTGAGCATGTCGCCGCTGCGGATGACGACGAGCGAGTCGCCGCGCTCGCGCAGCCAGGCGCGCACCGTGTCCTGCGTGGGAAGCGCGTCGCCGCGCACCAGCGCCTCGGTGCAAAAGCGGTACTGCTCCTCGGCCGAGTAGTCGGCCTCGGCCGCGGCAAAGACGGCCGGCTCGGCATCGTACTCCGGCGTCTCGTCCAGCGCCACCAGCGGGTCGCCGGAAAGGTAGCCGGCGATCCCCTCCAGGATGTGGACGAAGCCCTTGGCGCCCGCGTCCACCACGCCGCGGGTCTTGAGCACCGGCAGCAACTCGGGCGTGCTGGCCAGCGCCTCGCGCGCCTTGACCAGCAGCCGCTCGAACAGGACCACGAAGTCCGAGTGCTGCAGCCGCTCCGCCTCGTCGGCGATGGCGCGCATGATGGTGATCATCGTTCCCTCGACCGGTTTTTCGAGGGCCTTGTACACGTGCTCCGTCGCGCTGCGCAGCACCTGGCCAAACTCCGTCACGGCCAGCCGGGGCCGGTCGCCCACGGCGTCGGCGAAGCCCAGGAGAAAGTGCGAAAGGATCATCCCGCAGTTGCCGCGGGCGCCCATGATCCCCGCGTTGGCGGCGGCGCGGGCCACCCCGCCCAGCGACGAGTCGGTGTTGCGCCGCAGTTGCTCGGCGATGGACCCGACGGTGAGCGCCAGGTTGGTCCCCGTGTCGCCGTCGGGAACGGGAAAGACGTTGATGCGGTTGAGGTCCGCGCGATGCCGCTGCACGTATTCCGACGCGGTGATCAGCGCGCCGCGCAGGCCGGTGCCGTCCAGGTATGTGGTATCCATGCGGAAACAGTAGCTTTCGCCGGGCGCCGCGGCCAGAGAGGACGCCGGTCTGGCGTTCCGGCGCGCGGCGGATGGGCTGGTGCAACCAGGGGGCGGGCGGTGGATCGTGCCCGCAACCTGCACCGTGAACACACCCCATGCAAGGGGCGGGCACGAAATTTCACGGTGCCCCCTCTCGCGCGGAGCGTGGCGCCGCCACACCTTGATACCCGCGCGGTTCCGCTCCCTTCATCCACCCAACGCTCCGAGCCATGGCCCAGCAGCACTTTATCGGCGCACACACCGTCGACAACGGCGGCCTTCACATGACCGCGCTGCGCGCCGGCGCCGCGGGAATGCGGGCGCTGCAGTGCTTTACCGCCATCCCCCGCTTTTACGGCGACAAGTCCACCATCAAGCCCGAGCGGGTGGAACGATTCCAGGCGGCTCTGCGGGAAACGCGCATCAAGCCGGAGCACGTGGTGGTCCACGCCGCGTACGTGCTGAGCGTGGCCACGGCCGAGCCGGAGAAGTGGGAGCGCGCCGCGGCGGGACTGACGATGGAGATGAAGCGCTCCAACGCGCTGGGCGTGGGTGCCGTCTGCTTCCATCCCGGCTCCGCGACGGACGGCGATCCCAAGGCGGCGGCCAAGCGCGTCGCCGACGCCATCACCCAGGCGCTCAAGGAATCGCACGGGCCCACGCGGCTGCTGGTGGAAAACACGGCAGGCGCGGGAAAGACGGTGGGTCGCACGGCGGAGGAGGTGGCCGACATCCTGCGCCACGTGCCGGACGGGCTGCGCGAGCGCACGGGGTACGGGCTGGACACCTGCCACCTGTTCGCCAGCGGCTGGGCGATCCACGAGTCGCAGGCGCGGCAAAAGGAGATCCTGGACGAGTGGGAGCAGACGGTGGGGGAAAAGCCCGGCTTCTTTCACCTGAACGACAGCGAGGGCGCGTTCGCCAGCAACAAGGACCGCCACATGCTGCTGGGCGACGGCCAGATTGGCGCCGAGCCGTTCCGCTGGCTGCTGGCCGACCCGCGCAGCCGCGGCATTCCGCTCATCCTTGAAACGCCGCAGCAGAACTACGAGATCGGCGATGACGACGCCTCGGCCGACCCGTACGACCTGCGGATGATGGAGCTGCTGAACGGATTCTTGAAGGAGAAATGAGATGCGTTGGATCGTGGCCGGCGCCGCGGCGGCGCTGGCGGCTTCGTGCATTACCATCCAGGTGCCGCCGCCCGCGCCGCCCGCTGGCGGATCGACGGGATCATCCACCTCTCCCGCGGAGGCACCGGTGAGCGTCTCCGGGCCGGGGAGCGGGCGGAGGATGATCGACGAGATGGCGGCGCTGGTGAACGCGCATCGTCGGTCGAAGGGGTGCCCGGAGCTGGTGTGGATGCAGCCGGTGGCCGACGCCGCGCAGGCGCATTCGGAAGACATGGCGCGCCGCAACTACTTTGATCACCGGTCGCCGGAGGGGCGCGGACCCACGGACCGGCTGACGGCGCACGGCGTGGGCTACCGCTCCATGGCCGAAAACATCGCGCAGCACCCCGGCACCCCGCGCGACGTGCTGAACGGGTGGCTGGGCAGCCCGGGGCACCGGCAGAACCTGGAGCGGTGCAGCCTCACGCATCACGGCATCGGCCTGCGCGAGGGGTACTGGACGCACCTGTTCGTCACCCCCATGTGACCGCCGGAACCATGAGCGACGAGATCCGCCGGCGACGCGAGAACCGGCGCCGCTTTCTGGAGCACCTGTACCGCTGCTCCGAGGAGCAGAGCACCGAGTACCAGGACGCGTACGAGGTAGCCGAAGAGCTGGAGATCAGCCGCCAGGACGCCGAGCGCATCGTCCGCTACCTGGAGGACCACGGATACGTCAGCAAGACGGGGCGCACGGGGCTGGTGCTGCGCATCACCGCGCACGGCATCGACCACGTGGAGGCCCAGGCAACGGAAACGGAGGAAGATTGATCCTGACGACGCTGGCGGATTCCGCCCCGTACGAGGTGCTGGGGCCGCGCGTGGCGGCCGGCCTGCGCTGGCTGCGGTCGATGGACCCCGCCCTCCCCGACGGCCGCCACCCCATCGACGGCGACGACGTGTTTGCGCTGGTGCAGACGTACGAAACGGTGCCGGGAACGGAGAAGCGGCTGGAGACGCACGTTCGCCACGTGGACCTGCAGTACGTCGCCGACGGCCACGAGCGTATCCTTCACGCCCCCGCCGCCGCCCTTACCGTCGAGACCCCGTACGACGAGGCGACCGACATTGCCTTTTACGCCGACCCGCCGTTCGCCAGCTCGCTGCTGATGCGCCCCGGCGACCTGGCCATCTTTCATCCGGACGACGCGCACAAGCCGGGCTGCATGGCCGGCGCCCGCCACACGGTCAAGAAGGTGGTCGTCAAGGTCCGCATCGGGTGATCTGAGATTGCACCTCGTTCCAGATCTACAAACGAATGGGCCTCACACGGAGTCAACGGAGTTAACGGAGTTTTCTCGTGCCGTTTCCTCTGGACTCGCGATCGGAAGCACGATTCCCAGGTGTCGGGTGCAGGTGGGCCAATCGGGCGGGAGGATCTTTTGTAGGGATGTCGGAAACGGGAAGCAGATGGAATGCGGCAGGGGGCCATCCGCATTTTTTTGAAAAGGGATGTGGATCGATCGATGGTGTCCGGAGCGCATCGGAACGCGTCGATCGCACCACCTGATGCGCGATCCCGAAAACCATCCGCCACGTCGATGGCCGGGGAGCGGCACGTCCGCAGGCGCTGGTGCTTCCGGTTCGCGGACGCGCGAGGGATGAGCGGGTAAACCCGCTGCTGGGAAAGCGACAAGCCCCGTCCCGGCGCCGCTGACGCGTCTCCGGGACGGGGCTTCCACTACGACAGCGGTAACGATCCGCACGCTGTCGCGACGTTCATACCCTCTCCCGCTTGCGGGAGAGGGACGCTACGCCATGCGATACACGGGGACGGTGATCCGCCGGTTCCTGGCCTTTTCCTCGTACATGGCCTTGTCGGCGCGGAGGATGGCGCCGGCGATGCCCTCGGCGCCCGCAAAGTCGGCGGCGCCGATGCTCACCTGCAGCTCCAGCGGCGGGAGCTCGCCGTCGGCCAGCGCCTCGTTGGCGTGGCGCAGCGCGGCGCGGACGCGTGGCACCACGTCGTCGGGGAGAGCGGCGGGAAAAAGCACCAGGAACTCGTCGCCGCCCCAGCGATACACGCGGTCCAGCGGCCGCACGCACCCGCGCACCGTCTGCACCAGCCGCCGCACCAGCTCGTCGCCCGCCGCGTGGCCGTAGGTGTCGTTCACGCGCTTCAGGTTGTCCATGTCCAGCATCATCGCCGTGCCAAAGCGCGCACCCACGGCCTCCAGCCCCACCCCGTCCTCGTAGGCGCGGCGGTTCAGGGCGCCGGTAAGCGCGTCGTACAGCGTCACGCGCTGCAGCCGGTCGTGCGCCACGGACAGCTGCGCGCGGGCATCGTCCGCTTCCCGCTTCACGTCCTCCATCAGCACCACCACCATTCCGTACCCCAGCAGCACCTGCAGCAGCAGGTCCAGGTAGCTGTTGTACTGAAGCAGAAAGTCCAGCGGCCCCGCCGGCTCCCGCAGCGCGGGAATGCCACCCGTCGCCAGCGCCAGCGCGTATCCCATCCACAGCGTGGCGATCATGGCGAACACCGCGCCCGTAGCCCGGCTGCCCATGGTGCCGCGGCTGGGCGGCAGGCGCAGCAGCAGCCACGCGCACAGCACGAACGGCCCCGCGATCAGCGGCGCCTGCAGCAGCATCACCCCGTTCAGCAGCACGCCGGGAAGGAACGTCGTCAGCACGCCGTACCCCACCGCGATGGGAACCGCGCGCCGCAGGAACGCGCGCGGCCGCACGCCCATCACGTAGTTGAGCGTGCCGCACAGCAGGTGGACCACAAAAAGCAGCTTTCCCGTCTGGTACAGCAGGTTGGCCGCCCGCACCGCCAGCGAATTGCCGGACACCTGCGGGATGGCGTACTGCACCACCACGCCCAGCAGTGCGGCCAGCAGCCAGATCCAGGCGCGCGTCCACTCGCGAAAGTACGGCTGGCGGCGCGGGTGCGCGCGAAGCAGCGCCGCGAACAGGCCCACCAGCAGCAGGGCGCCGCCCGTTTGCGTGAACAGGCCGATGGATGAGATGAGGCTCCCGACGTCCTCTGGATACATGGCGGGAACGGTGGCGAAAGGACGAACGTGCCGAGGCGTGGGGACGTGCGGCCCCGGCGGGGTGAGCGGGAAAGGATCAGCCGCCGGACAGGCGCTTCTTCTCCTGGCGGTCCAGCTTTTCGCGCTGGCGGGCGTCCCTGGAGCGCTCGCCGGGGTAGCGGATGCTCACCTCCACCCCGCCCATCAGGCAGAACCCGCCGATGCGCAGCACGGGCGCGTTGGGATCGGTCGGCGGCGGCACGGAGCCGGTCTGCCCGAACCCGCCCATCACCGCCATCCCGTTCAGGTCCACGTGCACACCGGGAGGGACGATGATCTCCGCCCCGCCCATGATGGCGAACACGATCACCTCCGTGACCCCGGGGCCAAAGCGCGCCTCGCGAAAATCCAGCTCCGCGCCGCCCATCATGGCCACCACGTAGATCTGCTTCGCGGGCGTCCACACCCCCTTCTTCTCGGCGCCGCCCATGATGCCGATGATGATCTGCCGCTCGCTTACGTGCGCGCCCGTGGCCGGGCCCACGAACGTCCTGGCGCCCGGCGTGGCGTCCGCGGCCACCACGGGAAGGTCGGACACCAGCGCGCGCAGGTCGTCCAGCGTGGCGGCGCCGTGCGCGCGGTCCAGCCGCTCCTCGAGCGCCTCCGCCGACAGGTTGTCGTAGGCAAAGTGCTCGCACAGCTGCTGGATGATACGCTCGCGCGTCTGCTCCAGGGGAACGGGAACGGGGCTGGGCTGGGCCATGGCGGGGAATGCGGGCGATAAGGGCGTTCGTGAACGCCGGTCCTGGAGCCGCAACGTACGCACGGGGCCGGAGGGGGGCAAGCACGACGTTCAGCGGCTTCTACACACATTGGGCACGCACGTTGCTAAAAGGGGCACCGCGAACGGTAGTCTCACACGAACGGGAGATCCCGACATGTTCAAGCGACTGATGACGGTGGCCGCGCTGGCCCTTACGATGGGCGCGGTGGCCTGCACCGCCGAAGTAGAGGAAGAGGGCAAGCTGCCGGACGTGGACGTGCAGGGCGGCGAGATGCCCAAGGTTGACGTGGATCCCGCCAACGTGGAAGTGACCACGGACACGCAGACGGTGGTCACCCCCGAGGTGAACGTCACGCCCGCCGCTCCGTAAGGCGGTACGAGGGTACGAAGGTGCGGGGGTGCGGATGACGCGCCCCCGCACCTTTTGCGTTTGGAGTACCCTGGACGCCGCGCGACGCCGAAAGGCCCGTGCCCCGCGCCGACGGGGGAGATCGAGGAGGATGAGCGGCGAGGATGAGGGGCGAGGATGAGGGGCGAGGATGAGCGGCGAGGATGAGCGGGTAAACCCGCTGCTGGGAAAGCGATAAGCCCCGTCCCGGCTCGCTTGCGCTCGCCGGACGGGGCTTCAACTGCGTGTGGCGTTTCCGGCCTCAGGTCCCTTCGCGCCGTGCGCCACCGGTTGAATCACCCGATGCGCCCCTGGCGGAATCCGCGGCGGCGGCGCGGGTGGCCTGGTCCATCCGCCGCACCACGGCGCTCATCCGTGCGCGCGGCACCTGCCAGGCGAGCGGCTTCCATCCTCCGCGCTCCAGCGGCGAGGGCGAGCCGTCCGCGGGGCGCAGCGCGGGAAGGTAGACGTCGTACTTCGACCCTGGATTCCACAACACCCAGCTCTTGAGTCCCGAGTCGTACGTGGCGGCGATCTGCTGGCGCACGTGGCTGGCGCCGTAGGTAATGCCGTCGTGCAGGTAGTCGGCGGTAAAGGCCTGCAGCCAGGGGATGATCTCGCCCGTCTTTTGCCCGCGGCGCTGCACCGCGCGGGTGCGCTCCACCGCGTCCTGCATGCTGATGCGCACCATTTCGTACGGGTGCGCGTTGGGCCGGCTGAATCCGTACACGCCGCCAAAGTAGTGCGACGGATACACCATCGGCAGCACCGCGTCGGCCGTGGAGATCACCTTTTCCCAGTTCTGTCCGATCCCCACGTCGCCCTCCACGTGCGTCGCCAGGCCAAACACGTCCGCCGTCACCGGCACCTGGTACTCGGCCAGCTGCTCCTTGGAATAGCGGATGAATGCGGCGATGTTGTCCTCGCGCGACACGCCGCCGGCGCCGGGGAACGCCATGGTGCGCCGCCGCGCCTCGGTCACGTCGGGAAAGCGCACGTAGTCCCACTGCACCTCGCTGAAGCCCATGTCCAGGGCTTCCTTTGCGATGGCGACGTTGTAGTCCCACACGCGCCGGTCATAGGGATTCACCCACGGCTTGCCCTTCTGGTCCAGCCACACGCTTCCGTCGGTGTGGCGGATGGCCAGTTCCGGTTTCCGTTCCGCCAGCATGCGGTCCTTGAAGACGACGATGCGGGCGATGGGATAGATGCCGTGCGCAATCAGCGTATCCACCAGCTCCGGCAGCCATTTGGACCGAGGCATGGTGTCGGCCCCGATCTCCCTGGCGAGCGCGATGCCGGTGGAGTCGTGGGTGAGGTAGGTGTCGCTTTCCTTGATGTCGACGACGAACGCGTTGATCTCCGTCTCGTCGGCGATGCGGATGAGTTCGCGCATGCGGGTGCGCCCGCCCGCGGCCCAGCCGTTCACGTACAGCGCGCGGATGGAATCCGGCCTGGGCACCCGGTTGCCGAAGCGCGCCCGCCACTGCGCCACGCTGTCCGCCGTGCCCTGCCCCGCCGCCGCGGCTGAATCCGCGCCGGCTTCGACCTTCGCGGGCCCGGGCTCGCCACCCGTTCCGCCGCACGCCGCCAGCACCAGCGCAAAGGCCGCCCATCGCACGCGTGACGACATCACCGGCCCTCCATCGGGGGAATGGGTACGAAAGTACGAAAGTACGAAGGTACGAAGGTACGAAAGTACGAGGGTACGAAAGTACGAGGGTACGAGCGTTCGGCGGAAGGGACGCACGCGGACGGGTCCACTCACGCACTCACGCACCTTCGTACCCCGTACCCCGTACCCCGTACCCCCAAACACGCAGGGCCCGGACGCGAACGTCCGGGCCCTGCGAAAAGCCAGCGTCCAGCCGAAATTACGGCGTGGTCGTGGTGGCCGTGCTGTCCATGGTGGTGTCGGTCATGGTGCCGGTGGCGGCGGCGCCGCTGTCCATCGGCATGGTCGTCATGGCCGTGCTGTCCATCGGCGTGGTGGTCACCGGGGCAGTCTCGGTCACGGGGGTCACCGCGGTGGTGTCCTCCATGGCCGCGCCTTCCTCGGCGTCGCCGCCGCCACAGGCGGCCAGCGCCAGGATGCCGAACATCGCGATCAGCTTCTTCATCGTCGGTACTCCTCGGTAGGTATGCGAAGGGCTGGCGCCCGGATGCGCGCCAGCCCCGGAAACAGCTCGATTACGGATGAGCCGCGGTGTCGGTCGTGGTGGCCGTGCCGGTCGTCTGGGCCTGGCCCTGGATGGTGTCGGTCGTGGTCGTGGTGGTGGTCAGCACGCTGTCGGTGGTCGGCACGACGGTCGGCTGGCTCACGGTGTCGGTGCCCGGAACGGTGGTCACGGTGGTGCTGTCGGCAACGACCTCGCCCTCACCGGCCTCATCGCCGCCGCCGCAGGCGGCAACCATCATCGACAGAGCCGCGATCGAGAAGATGCGCTTGATCATCGTGGTACTCCCAGTTGGGTGTTTGCTCCGGCCGGGCTGTTGGCCGGCCGCCGGTCCGCGCTCTGCGCGGTCGGGGCCCTGTATTGGCAACGGGTATGCCGAACGGGCCATCCATGGCCCGAGTGGCGAAAACCGGCGCCACGCCTTAACTTTCTTGCACTTCCCGCCCGCTCCGGCACGGTTCGCCGACCGCCCGGACGGCCGCCGCGACTGTTCACTGAACACCGGCAGGGTGTTCAGTGAACATCTGAAGACGGGACAGGGGCTACGAACGGGGCCGTTATGAGGGGGCTTTCGCTCCGCACCAAGGTCTTCTTTCTCTTCGCCGCCACGGCGCTGCTCATCGTGGTGCCGGCGCTGATGCTCATCGCCCGCGCGGTGGAGCGCGGCGTGTACGAGCGCGCCCGCGACGAGGTGAACGGCGCGGGCGTGTCGCTGCGCTCCACCTGGGACACCAACGGGATGCTGCTGGCCACCAGGGCCCGCGCGCTGGCGCTCAACGAGCAGGTACGGGCCCGCTGGGCCGCCGGCGACAACCGCCGCCTGCAGCGCGTGTTGAGCGCGGAGCTGGAAAAGGACGAGGCGATTGTCATCGACAGCACCGGCAAGTCCATGTTCGGCCCGCGGCTGGACGCGCGCGCCATCGCCAGCGCGGGGGAGCTGGGCACCATCGTGGCCCTTACCGACGACGGAAAGCCGCCGCTGCGCTTTTCGCTGGAGCCGGTGTGGGCCGACACGCTGCGGCTGGGGCAGATCGGCGTGGGGCAGCGGCTGAGCGCCGCGGCGATCAAGAAGGAGCTGGGGCGCAACACCGAGGTGGTGCTGATGGTGGGCGACTCGCTGGTGGGCACCACCCTTTCCGACAGCGCGCAGACGCGGCTGGACCGTGACGAGCTGCGGGCGCTGCTGCCGATGGCGAACAACGGCGGGGCGCGGCAGATCCTGGCGGACCAGGCGTACATGGCGGCGCCGGTCACCCTGGTCTCGCGCGGGCTGCAGACCACGGCCATCTTTCTGCGCCCCATCACGCAGGAGCTGGAGGTGGCCACGGCCATCAAGCGGTCGCTGTTCGGCATCGGCTTCATGGCGCTGGTGCTGGCGCTGGTGCTGGCGGCGGCCATCTCGCGCATCGTGGCGCGGCCGGCGCAGCAGCTGGCCGAGGCGTCCACCCGCATGGCGCGCGGCGACTTTGCGGCGCCGCTGCCGCGTACGGGGATGGACGAGATCAGCCAGCTGGCGCGCGCGTTCGGCGAGATGCGCAAGGCCATCGCCGACCGCGAGGCGCGGCTGCGGTCGGCGCAGGCGGAGATGATCCACCGCGAAAAGCTGGCGGCCATGGGCCGGCTGGTCGCGCAGCTTTCGCACGAGATCAACAACCCCATCTACAACATCCAGAACTGCCTGGAGGCGCTGGAGCGGCGGGGAAACCCCAACGACCCCAACCGCGAGTTCCTTACGCTCGCGCAGGAGGAGCTGTCGCGGATGGCGGGGCTCACGCGGCGGCTGCTGGACCAGAGCCGCCCCCAGTCCGACGCCAGCAGCCTGCTGAACCTCAACTCCCTCGTAACGCGTGTGCTCACGCTGGCGGCGCCGGAGATCAAGTCGCGGGGGATCGAGGTATCGGCGGAGCTGGCGCCCGACCTGCCGCCCGTGGTGGCGCACCCGGAGGGGATTCAGCAGGTGCTGGCCAACTTGGTGGCGAACGCCAGCGACGCCATGCCCGCGGGCGGGCGGCTGCGCGTGGCCACGCGCGCGGACGGCGACGCGGTGGAGGTGGTGGTGGAAGACACGGGCGCGGGGATCCACGAAACGGACCTGCCGCACATCTTCGAGGCGTTCTACACCACCAAGCCCGGCGTCACGGGCACGGGGCTGGGATTGTTCGTCTCCGAAGGGATCATCCGCGGCCACCGCGGGCGCATCGACGTGGAAAGCACGCAGGGCGCGGGAAGCCGGTTCACCGTGCGCCTGCCGCGCGAGACGCTGGACGAGTCGGTGTCGGAAGCGGCCGGCGCGCGCGAGAATGCGGAGCGCGAGGCGGCGATCGCGGCGGATTGAGGGCGGCCGGAGGTACGGGGTACGGGGTACGGGGTACGGGGTACGGGGTACGGGGTACGGGGTACGGGGTACGAAGGTACGAAGGTACGAAGGTACGAAGGTACGAAGGTACGAAGGTACGAAGGTACGAAGGTACGAAGGTACGAAGGTACGAAGGTACGAAGGTACGAAGGTACGAAGGTACG
>NZ_JBMDXM010000159.1:0-5453 GCF_048594345.1 Longimicrobium sp. | reverse complement strand
CCCCCGCGCCCCGCCGGGCCGCGGCGGGGGGGGGGCCCCGGGCGCCCCGGTGCCCCCCCCCCCGGCTGCCCCCCGCGTCCACCGCCATCGCGCATCGGTTGATGATGGACGGCGTGCGCCCCGGCGACGTGGTGGCCATCCTGGGCCACCGCTCCGCCCCCTTGGTCCGCGCGCTGCTGGCCGCGATGAAGGCTGGCGGCGCCTTCCTGATCCTGGATCCCGCCTATCCCCCCGCGCGCCTGGCCGAGTACGTCCGCATCGCCCGCCCCACCGGCTTCCTCCCGCTGGTGGCAGCGGGTGAAGTGCCGGGGGAGCTGGCCGATGCTCTGCGCGAAACCGTCGTCTCCACCATCCCGCTCGCTATCCGCGGACGTGCAGTTACAGACAAAGTGGCCAACTCCGCCGAAGCGGATCAACCTCCCCCGGCAGTTTCGGGGGAGGTGGCGAGCCTGAGCGAGCCGGAGGGGGCCTGCTCCGGAGCCGATCGCAGCGCTTCCAACCCAGCCCCACACCAACCTCCCCCAGGGTTTTTTGGGGGAGGTGCGAGCCTAAGCGAGCGGAGGGGGCGCAGCGGCGCGCACGAAAGCCCGTCCAGCACCGCAGGTTTTGTAGACAAAGCGGCCAACTCTTCCGAAGCGCATCAACCTCCCCCGGCAGTTTCGGGGGAGGTGGGCGAGTGGTGCTCGCCCGGAGGGGGCCGACTGGGAGCCGATCGCAGCGCTTCCAACCCAGCCCCACACCAACCTCCCCCAGGGTTTTTTGGGGGAGGTGCGAGCCTAAGCGAGCGGAGGGGGCGCAGCGGCACGCACGAAAACCAGTCCAGCGCCGCCGTATTTACGGACAAAGTGGCCAACGCGCCGTTCCCCGAGATTGGTTCCGACTCCCTGGCGTACCTCTCGTTCACCAGCGGCACCACCGGCAAGCCCAAGGCGGTGATGGGGCGCCACGGGTCGCTCACGCACTTTACCCCGTGGCTGGCGGAGCGCTTTGGGCTGTCCGCATCCGACCGCTTCAGCCTGCTCAGCGGCCTGGCGCACGACCCGCTGCACCGCGACGTCTTCACCCCGTTGCAACTGGGCGCCGCCGTCGTCGCGCCGCACCCGGACCAGGTGGGGAGGCCCGGCTACCTTGCGCGGTGGATGCGCGACGCCGGCATCACCGTCACGCACCTCACCCCCGCCATGGGCCAGCTGCTGACCGACGTTCCCGGCGGCCTCGGCGACGACGTGTCCACCCCGGATGCCGTTCTCCCCCTCTCCGTGAGGAACGAACGGGGAGGGGGCCGGGGGGAGGGGCAACCCGGAGCGGGCCCCACGCGTGTGGACTCCCTGCGCCGCGCCTTTTTCGTCGGCGACGTGCTCACGCGGACGGACGTGGAGCGCATGCACCGCCTCGCGCCCAACCTGCAGGTCGTCAACTACTATGGATCCACGGAGACGCAGCGCGCCGTGGCGCACTTCGTCGTGCCCCGCGACCTGGCGCGGCTGGCCAGGGAGACGATCCCCGTCGGCACGGGGATCCCTGACGTGCAGGTGCTCATCCGCAACGCCGCGGGCGAGCGCACGGGGGTGGGCGAGGTGGGCGAGATCTGGATGCGCAGCCCGCACATCGCGCTGGGCTACCTGGGCGACCCGGAGCTGACCGCGTCGCGCTTCATCCCCAACCCGTGGACGGGTGACGCGGCCGATCCCACGTATCGAACCGGCGACCTGGGCCGCTACCGCCCCGACGGCGTGGCGGAGATCGCCGGCCGCGCGGACCAGCAGGTCAAGATCCGCGGCTTCCGCATCGAGCCGGGGGAGATCGAGGCCGCCCTGCGTGCCCACGCCGCCGTCCGCGACACCGTCGTCGTCCCCCGCGGCGAGGGCGAAGGCAAGCGGCTGGTGGCCTACGTGGTCGCGGACGGCGAGCCGGCGCCGGGCGAGCTGCGCGAGTGGCTGCGGACCTTTGTCCCGGAGTACATGCTTCCCGCCGCGTGGGTGTTCCTCCCCGCGCTGCCGGTTACGCCCAACGGCAAGGTGGACCGCAAGGCGCTGCCGGAGCCGGAGGCGGACGGGACCGGCCAGGACTTCGTCCCGCCGCGCACGGCGACGGAGGTGGCGCTGGCGGACGTGTGGGCCGGGCTGCTGAACGCGCAGCGCGTGGGCGCGCACGACGACTTCTTCGCGCTCGGCGGGCACTCGCTGCTGGCCACCCGGCTGGTCGCCCGCGTGCGCGACGCGCTGGGCGTGGAGCTGCCCCTGCGCACGCTGTTCGAGGCGCCCACGCTGTCGGCGCTGGCGGCCTCCGTGGACCGGCTGCGCGCGGACGAGTCTGCTTCCGCCGTGCCGCCGATCGTCCACCGCCCGCACGGGGGGACGGCGCCCGCCTCGTTTGCGCAGGAGCGGCTGTGGTTCGTGGACCGGCTGGAGGGTGGCGGCGCCGTGTATCACATCCCCTCTATCCACCACCTGCGCGGCGCCGTGGACCCCCGCGCCATGGAGCAGGCGCTGAACGAGGTCGTCCGCCGTCACGAGCTGCTTCGCACGGCGCTGCCGATGGGGCCGGAGGGCGGCCCGGTGCAGCGCATCTCCCCTCCAACCCCCGTGCCCCTGCCGTTCCATGACCTGCGCGGATTGGATGAGGACGAGGCGGAGACCGCCTTTGCGCGGCTGGCGGAGGAGAACGCCAACCGGCCGTTCGACCTGGAGCACGGTCCGCTGTACCGCGTTTCCCTGGTGCGCCTGGCGGACGACGAGCACGCGCTGCTGGTGAACCTGCACCACGCCGCCGGCGACGGGTGGTCCATCCGCGTGCTGCTGGACGAGCTGTCCGCCCTGCACGCCTCGTACGGCCGCGGCGAGCTGCCCGCGCTACCGGATCTGCCGGTGCAGTACGCGGACGTGGCTGCCTGGCAGCGGGCGTGGCTGCGGGGCGAGGTGCTAGAGCGGCACCTGGCGTACTGGCGCGACACGCTGGACGGCGCGCCGCCCCTGCTGGAGCTGCCCACCGACCGTCCGCGCCCCGCCGCCCAGCGGCACCGCGGCGCGTCGGAGGTGTGGAGCCTGTCCGGCGGCGCGGCGGACGCGGTACGCGAGCTGGGCCGGCGTGAAGGCGCCACGCTGTTCATGGTGCTGCTGGCCGCGTGGAGCGTGGTGCTCTCGCGGCTGGCCGGCCAGGACGACGTGGTGGTGGGCACCCCCGTCGCCGGGCGCACGCGGCGCGAGACCGAGGGGCTCATCGGCCCCTTTCTGAACACCCTCGCGCTGCGGACGGACCTGTCCGGCGACCCCACGTTCCGCGCGCTGCTGGCCCGCGTGCGCAACGCGGCGCTGGGCGCGTACGCGCACCAGGACGTGCCGTTCGAGCGCATTCTTCAGGACGTGCGCCCCGAGC
Organism: Longimicrobium sp.; assembly: GCF_048594345.1. GTDB lineage: Bacteria > Gemmatimonadota > Gemmatimonadetes > Longimicrobiales > Longimicrobiaceae > Longimicrobium. The sequence continues at coordinate 2,078 of NZ_JBMDXM010000159.1, read as the reverse complement.
GCAGCCTGGCGCACACGCCCGTGTTCCAGGTGATGCTAAACCTGCTGAACTTCGCCGGCGACACGCCCGCGGAGCCGGGGGTGGAGCGCACCGCCTGGGGCGCGGGCGCGCAGCTGGCCAGCAAGTTCGACATCACCCTGTACGCGGGCGAGTCGGAGCAGGGGATCGGCCTGCACGCCGTGTACGACGCGGACCTCTTCGACGCGGCGCGCATCCGCGAGATGCTGGCCCAGCTGGCCGGCGTGCTGCGGCAGGCGGCGGAAGAGGCCGATCGGCCGATCGGCGCCCTGTCCCCCCGCACGGCGGGCGCGCGCGCCGTGCTCCCCGACCCGTCCATCCCCATCGAGCCGGTGGCGTGGGGCGGCGCCGTGCACGAGCGCATCGCCGGCGCCGCGGCGGCGGCCCCGGACGCGCCCGCCCTGCGCGACCGGGACGGCACGTGGACCCGCGGGCAGGTGGACGCCGCCGCCGCCCGCGTGGCGCACCGGCTGATGGACGCCGGCGTCCGCCCGGGCGACGTGGTCGCCGTGCTGGCGCACCGTTCCGCGGGGCTGGTCCCCGCGCTGCTGGGCGTGTGGAAGGCGGGCGCGGCGTTCACCGTACTGGACCCGGCCTACCCGCCCGCGCGTCTGGCCGAGTACGTCCGCGCCGCCCGGCCGCGCGCTCTGGTGCGCGTGGCCGCCGCGGGCCAGGTGCCGGCGCAGGTCGCCGACGCGCTCGCTCCCTTCAGCCTCGCCACCGTCGTGGTGGACGCGGCGGCCATGGAGGAGGGCACCGTATCCGCTCTCCCCGCCGTCCCCGTGGGGCCGGACGATCTGGCGTACGTCGCCTTTACCTCCGGCACCACCGGCCAGCCCAAGGCGGTGGCGGGGACGCACCGTCCGCTGGCGCACTTCTTCGGCTGGTACGCGCGCACCTTCCAGCCGGGCTCGTCCGACCGCTTCACCCTCCTCTCCGGGCTGGCGCACGATCCGCTGCTGCGCGACGTGTTCGCCCCGCTGCTGGCCGGCGCCACGCTCGCCATCCCCGACCCCGAGCACGTCGGCACCCCCGGCTGGCTGGCGGCGTGGATGCGCCGCGAAGCCGTCACCATCGCCCATCTGACCCCCGCCCTGGCCCAGGTGCTTACGGCGGGGATGGAGGATGGCGCGGACGTGGCCGGCGACGCGGAGGACGAGGGCGGCGACGTGCGGCTGCGCCTGGTCTGCCTGGGTGGCGAGACGCTGCGCCCGCACGTGGTGCGGCGGCTGCGCGCGTTCGCCCCGGGCGTGCGCGTCGCCAACTTCTACGGCGCCACCGAGACCCCGCAGGCCATGGCCGCCTTCATCGTTCCCGAGGACCTGGCCGGTCTGCCGGCCGCGGTGCCGGTGGGGCGGGGGATCGACGGCGTGGACCTGCTGGTGCTCGCCGCCGACGGCTCCGTGGCGGGGATCGGCCAGGTGGGGGAGATCGTCATCCGCACGCCCTACCTGGCGCGCGGCTACCTGAACGACGACGCGCTCACCGCCGCGCGCTTCGTCGCCAACCCCGCCACCGGTGACGCGGGCGACCGCATCTACCGCACGGGTGACCTGGGCCGCTACCGCGCGGACGGCACGGTCCAGGTCGCCGGGCGCGCGGACCGGCAGGTGAACCTGCGCGGCTTTCGCGTGGAGCCCGGCGAGGTCGAAGCGGCCCTGCGCGCGCTCCCCGCCGTCCGCGACGCCGCCGTCGAGGCCCGCGGCGAGGGCGACGCGCGGCGGCTGGTGGCGTACCTGGCCGCCGCCGGCGAGCCGCCGCGCGACGCCGAGGTGCGCGACGGGCTGCGGGGAGTGCTGCCGGAGTACCTGGTCCCCTCCGCGTTCGTGTGGATGGACGCGCTGCCGCTGACGCCCAACGGCAAGCTGGACCGCGCCGCGCTCCCGGACCCGCGTGCATCCACCGCGGCCGAAACCGGCTACGTCCCGCCCCGCACCCCCACCGAGGAGGTGCTGGCGGACGTGTGGGCCGCGCTGCTGCGCGTGGACCGGGTGGGCGCCGCGGACGACTTCTTTGCGCTGGGCGGCCATTCGCTTCTGGCCACGCGCGTGGCGGCGCGG
>NZ_JBMDXM010000158.1:0-10531 GCF_048594345.1 Longimicrobium sp. | reverse complement strand
GGGGATCGGCGACAGGAATCGAACTGGCGTCCGACGGGGTGCCCCTCCCCCGGCCCCTCCCCGTTCGTTCCTCACGGAGAGGGGAGAACGGATCCCGCTTCGACAGGGTGCGTCGCACCTCCCTCCCCCACGCAGTTGTGGGGGAGGGCCGGGGAGGGGGGCGGCCCACCATCCCGCACCACTCCACCCGGAGCACTCCGCAGCCCTGCCCCACACCCAACCTCCCCCAGGGGTTTTTGAGGGAGGTGCGAGCCTGAGCGAGCGGAGGGGGCGCTGCCCTCGCGCCCAATCTTCCGAAGCTCACCACGCCCTGCTTTATAACAACCTCCCCCGGCAGTTTCGGGGGAGGTGGGCCGGTGGTGCCGGCCCGGAGGGGCCTGCTCCGGACCGTCAGGAGCGCCCTCCGTTCGCCGTGCCGGTGAGACAGGAAATGGTATATGGTGCGCGCCGCGTCCGATGTTTCCTTTCGCTTCGGGCAGCGTTCCGTTAGTGTGCAGCTCCTCCATCAAACGCGTAAGTCGCGTACGCCCAACGCACAAACGGGGTGCCGGGGTGTACGCTCAAGAAACCCCTCTGTGACTGGCCCAAGTTCTGCGGGGCTTGCGCTTGCGGTGAATCCGGCTCATCTTTAACGAGCCCAAACCCGCTAACTTGTTGATCCGCAACCAGTTGGCCTGAACAGACCAGGTCCCCGAGAGTACCGGGGCGGCCGTGCGCGGCCGTAACGCAACCCTATCTTCCGTAGCCACATGCCTGCAGCAACCGTCACGCACCCGCTCATCATCCAGGGCGGCATGGGCGTCGGAGTCAGCAACTGGGTGCTCGCCAAGGCCGTGTCGCTGCGTGGGCAGATGGGCGTGGTGTCGGGCACCTGCGTGGACTCTCTGCTGGTGCGGCGGCTGCAGGACGGCGACCTGGGCGGCGACGTGCGCCGGGCGATGGCGGCGTTTCCGTTCCCGGACGTCTCGGGCGACGTGCTGATGAAGTACTTTCGCCCCGAGGGCCGCGCCCCGGGCGAGCCGTACAAGGAAATCCCCATGTACCGCCAGGTGGTCACGCGGGTGCGCGAGCAGCTCACCGTGCTGGCCTCGTTCGTGGAGGTGTGGCTGGCCAAGGAAGGGCACGACGGCGTGGTGGGCATCAACCTGCTCACCAAGGTGCAGATGCCCAACCTGGCCACCCTGTATGGCGCCATGCTGGCCGGGGTGGACTACGTGCTGATGGGCGCCGGCATCCCCAAGGAGATCCCCGGCGTGCTGGACCGGTTTGCCGCGCACGAGCCGGCGCAGATCAAGTTCGAAGTGGAGGGGATGGGCGCCGATACGGCGTACCTGAGCTTTGACCCGCGCGTGCACTCCGAAACGGCGCCGGTGGCGGTCAAGCGGCCGTACTTTCTGCCCATCATCGCCAGCAACTCGCTGGCGACCATGCTTACGCGCAAGGCCACGGGGCGCGTGGACGGCTTCATCATCGAGGCGCCCACGGCCGGCGGCCACAACGCGCCCCCGCGCGGCGAGATCGTCCTGAACGAGCGCGGCGAGCCGCAGTACGGCGAGCGCGACGTGGTGGACCTTGAAAAGATGAAGGACCACGGGCTTCCCTTCTGGCTGGCCGGCAGCGCCGGCAGTCCCGAGGCCCTGGCCGAGGCGCTGGACGCCGGCGCCGCGGGGATCCAGGTGGGCACCCTGTTCGCCTACACCGAAGAATCGGGGATCAGCGCCGAGCTCAAGCGCGACGTGATTCGCCAGGCGCAGGAAGACCGCATCGACGTGCTGACGGACGGCCGCGCGTCGCCCACGGGCTTTCCGTTCAAGGTGGTGCAGATTGGCGGGACGATGTCGGACCCCGCGATGTACGGCAAGCGCGAGCGCGTGTGCGACCTGGGCTACCTGCGCGAGGCGTACCGGCGCCCCGACGGCCGCATCGACTACCGCTGCGCGGCCGAGCCGGTGGACACGTACGTCAAAAAGGGCGGCACCGCCGAGAACACCGCGGGGCGCAAGTGCCTGTGCAACGCGCTGTTCGCCACCATCGGGCAGCCGCAGGTGCGCAAGAGCGGCCTTCCCGAGGAGGCGCCGCTCATCACCAGCGGCGACGCGCTCAAGAACATCCGCCGCTTCATCGGCTCCGACCGCGCCGGCTACACGGCCGGCGAGGTGATCGACTACCTGCTGAGCGGGCTCAAGCGCATTGTCCCCAGCCGCATGCCCAGCATGTCGCAGCCCGCGCCTCGCATCCAGTCCACTCCGGCGCGGTAGGAACGGCGGGCCGCCGGCGGCACAACGGGCCTCGTGGATTCGTCCACGAGGCCCGTTTTTGGTGTCAGCAAACCGCGGCGGGCACATTCTGCCCGCCCTCCACGGCGGCGCCCGCGTTGCCCACGGTATCACTCCGGCGGAACGCGCACCAGCCGCCGTCCGTCCAACCGCAGAATGAACTGACCACGGCCGCTGGGACAGCATCGGCCATCCCCTTCGCGGTACTCGTAGGTGCTCGCCCGAATGGTACGCCCCGCCACGGTGACGGAGTCCAGCGTTCCGCGCGTCTCGTCCGGCTCCTGAACCAGGGGTGCGCGGCCGTTCGCCAGCAGAACGTACAGCGTGCTTCCCCAGTTGTTGCCACCGCCAGCACCTTCCCAGCCGATCACGAGCACGGCATCCGCCCTGCGGTCGCCGTCCAGATCGCCGCGGGCCGCCACTGAACACTCTACCGCCTGCGTGTCCAGCTCGCCCTTGAGACGCGTGACTTCGCGCTGCGCCCGCGGGTCGCCGCAATTCTGCGCCGCGGCCTGCGCGGGAGCCAGCGCAACGAGCAGAAACGGTACGATGAGGAGGATGCGCATCGCGTTGCCCTCTTGATTCCAGGTCACGGTTCGGGCGGCGTGGTTTGCAACGTTCACGCCGGGCCCGTCCAGCCCCACGTTGCCGATGGATCGACCGGGTCCGCCTCCATCGGTGGCTACGCCGCCATCGCGCGTTGCGGCTTTTCCGCGGCCTGCGGCTTCGGCTTGCGGTTGGCGATGTGGATGGCTTCGCCGATGGCGTGCTTGAAGGCCTCCATCACCCCCTCCGAGAGCGTGGGATGCGGGTGGATGGTGAGCGCCACGTCTTCCGCGGCGGCCACCATCTCCAGCGCCAGCGCCGCCTCGCCGATCAGCTCGCTCGCCTCGGGCCCGGCGATGCCGACGCCCAGCAGCCGCTCGCCGTCCGCCACCACCTTCACCAGCCCCTCGTTCTCGCCCAGGGCCAGCGCGCGGCCACTGGCGCTGAAGGGGAAGCGGCCGATCTTCACGTCGTGCCCCGCGGCGCGCGCTTCGGCCTCCGTCATGCCGACGACGGCGATCTCGGGGTCGGTAAAGATGGCGGCGGGGAGCGCGTACCAGTCGCGGCTCACCCGGTGGCCGGCGATGACCTCGGCGGCGATCTCGGCCTCCTTGAAGGCCTTGTGCGCCAGGTACGGCCCGCCCGTCACGTCACCCACGGCGTAGACGCCAGGGAAGGAGGTGCGGTACTGGCGGTCGACGGCCACGTGCCCGCGGTCGTCCAGCCGCACGCCGGCCGCTTCCAAGCCCAGCCCGTCCGTGATCGGCCGAAAGCCGACGGAGATCAGGATCTTCTCCGCCTCGATCGTCTTTTCCGCGCCCGCGTGCTGCACGGCGAGCGCGACCCCGTCGCCGCGCGGCGCCCAGCTTTGGGCGCGGGCGCCGGTCAGCACCTGGCCGCCGCGCGCCTTGAAGCGGCGCTCCACCACGCGCACCAGGTCGGGATCGGTGCCCGGGAGCAGCTGATCGGCGACCTCGACGACGGTCACGCGCGTGCCCAGGCGCTGGTACATCATCCCCAGCTCCATCCCGATCACCCCGCCGCCGACGATGGCCAGCGACCGCGGCACCGCCGTCAGATCCACCGCCTCGCGTGCGGTGAGAATGCGCTCGCCATCCGGCTGGAAGCCGGGGAGGCTGGACACGCGCGCGCCGGTGGCGATCACGACCGCCCTGCGCGCCGTGACGCGGCGCGTGGATCCGTCCACGGCGGTGATCTCCACCGCGTTGGGACCGACCAGTCGCGCGGTGCCTTCCGCGATCTCGCCACCGTTGCCGCGGATGAGGGTGGCCACGCTGCCGGTAAGCCTCTGGACGATGCCGGCCTTCCACTGCTGCGTGGCGGCGAAGTCGATGGTGGGCTCGGCGGCGCGGATGCCCATCACGCCGGCGTGGCGCATCTTCTCCATCATGTCCGCGGCGGAGATGAGCGCCTTGGAGGGGATGCACCCCCAGTTCAGGCACACGCCGCCCACGTTCTCCTTTTCCACCACCAGCGTCCGCACGCCCAGCTGCCCCAGGCGGATGGCGGCCGTGTAACCCCCCGGCCCGCCGCCAATCACGATGGCGTCGTATTCGCTCGCGTTCATCCTCACCTCCGGCTTTGGTGTGCGACCGATCGGTCGCATCATGATCAAATAAAAAGAGAGGGATGGCGCCCGGTCAGGCGCGCACCCTCTCGTCCAGGTACCGTCGCATGGCGTCGGCCGCGCGACGCAGGTGCACGCCGTCGTCGTAGAGCCGCGAGAGCGCCACGCCGCCCTCCAAGGTGCTGATCATCAGCGTCGCCAGCTCGTCGCCGTCCACGTCGTCGCGCACTTCGTTGCGCGGGATGCCCTTGCGCACGGTCTGGCGGATGAGGGTGCGCAGGCCGTCCATGGCGGCGCGGGCACGGGCGCGCATGGCGGGGTTGCCGTCGTCGCTTTCAATGGCGGCGTTGAGCATGGGGCAGCCGCCCGGCACCGGGGGGTCGTCGTGCAGCCGCGCGAACACGTCGATCACGCCGTTCAGCCGGTCGATGGCGTTCTCGCGCCCGGCCAGCGTGGCGCCAAAGCGCCCGCCCATCTGCGCGATGGCGTAGTCGAACGCCTCCAGCGCCAGCGCCTCCTTGCTTTCAAAGTGGCGGTAGATGCCGCCCTTCTGCAGCCCCGTGGCCTGCATGATGTCGGACATGGACGCGCCGGCGAACCCCTGCTGGTTGAACAGCGCCGCCGCCTGCCGGATGATGTTTTCGCGCGTCTGCTCTCCGCTTCGCATCGCCTGCTCCCGTTGATCGTCAGAGACCGAACGGTCCCAAAATGGTGGGGCGGGCATGTGGCGTCAAGGATGTTGTGAGAGATCGGCAGGAATGCGGGTTCTGCGAAACGATCGAACTGCGTCCGCGGGGTGCTCCTCCCCCGGCCCCTCCCCGTTCGTTCCTCACGGAGAGGGGAGAAGTCGATCCCGCTGCGACGCGCTTTCTGCCGTTCCCCCTCCCCTACGCAGTTTGTGGGGGAGGGTCGGGGAGGGGGGCGGCCTACCATCCCGCGTTTGAGTCTGGCTACGCGAGCGGTTGAGGGCTCCGGGTCACAACTCCAGTTCCCAGGTTTCCGCCGTGAGGTCCGGGCCGAAGCTGTTGTGCACCTCGGTGTGCACCAGGCGAAAGCCCCTGGCCTGGTAGATCCGCCGCGCGGAGAGCAGGACGGAGTTGGTCCACAGGCTCAGCGTGCGGTACCCGGCGCCGCGGCTGAACCGGATGCATTCGTCCACCAGCCGCGCGCCGATGCCCAGGCCGCGGGCGCTGGGGTCCACGATCAGCAGGCGCAGCTTGGCGACCTCATCCGTGCCACGCATCACGAACACGCAGCCGACGTTCTCGCCGTTGCGCTCGGCGATCCAGCAGCGCTCGCGCGCCGGGTCAAAGCTGCGCACGTAGCCGCCGATGACGTCCGCGATCAGCCCCTCGAAGCGCACGTCCCAGCCGAACTCGCGGTCGTACAGCTCGCCGTGAATCTGCACCACCCAGCCCAGGTCGCCGGCGCGCGGCGGGCGCAGGACGTACGGCTCCGCGGGCTGCGGCGCGGCGCCCAGCACGCGTTCCACCGTGCCCATCGCCCGCACCAGCCGGTCCTGCTCCACGCCGGGGAGCGCGTCGAGCATGGCGCCCACGTCGCGCCGGGCGGCGGCGTCCAGCTGCGCAAAGGCGGCGCGGCCGGTGTCGGTGAGGGAGAGGCGGGTCTGGCGCGCGTCGCTTTCGGAGGGGCGGCGGTCGATAAAGCCGCGCTCCTGAAAGCCACGCAGAATGCGGCTGAGGTAGCCCGCGTCCAGCCCCAGCTCCTGCCCCAGCTCCGTGGCGGTGGCCATCCGGCGCTGCGCCAGCTCGTAGACCACGCGCGCTTCGGTGAGGGAGAACGGCGTATCCAGGTGCCCCTCGCCCAGCGCGCCGATCTGCCGCGTGTAGAAGCGGTTGAACCGCCGCACCGCATCGACGGTCCCATCCGTGTCACTACTGCTCATCAAACCCTCTCAATCCGGGAACAATCTCAACTTACCGTCTACAAATCAACGAAAAATGGTTGACGAGGTCAAGTTATTATCTGTGGGCTGATGAGACGTGACGTGATTTCTCATCAGCGCGCCCATCTATCGACGTGCTTGCCTGTCATGCACCCGGCGCACATCCTTGTCGCCTGCATAGATCGGAGAATCGTTCACATGGAAGGTACAACTATGGCCATCACGCATCCGCAACCGTATCGCGCACTGATCCTGCTTCTTTTCCTCTGCAGTCTCGCGACGGCTCTCATTCCCGCGCCCGCAATGGCGCAGCAGCAGCCGGTGCAGATTGCCACCTCGCTCAAGAACGACACTTCGCCTGCCATAAGCCAGCTCGTGGCGGAGCTGCTCCCCAAGGACACCACTGAGCAAACCGTACGGCGTCCCCGGTTGAACCCGTTGCGAGTGGGTAGACGTCCGATTCACCGGGATCCAGTCGTACAGGACGAAGAGGGACCCCGTTCTCCCCTCATGGTTACGCGGAACTTCATCGGGCTGGGAGAGGAGTTCGCGGGGCCGCATGGGGTGTTTTCTCTTGAGCTCGCCCCGCCCGACCCGACCGGAGCTGCGGGACTGACCCAGTACGTTCAGGCGACGAACTCCGCACTTGCCATCTTCGAAAAGAATTTCGGCACTCCCGTGTACGGCCCCGTTCCCCTTCGATCGGTCTGGAAGGGGTTCGGAACCGCCTGCGAGCACTACAACGATGGCGACCCCATCGTGGAATATGATCAAATGGAGCACCGCTGGATCATCTCTCAATTCCAGGTGTCCGCTGATTACTACTCGCAATGCGTGGCCGTATCGGAGACTTCGGACGCGACTGGGCGCTACTATCGGTACGAGTTCGCCGCTCCCGCCATGAACGATTATCCCAAGCTGGGAATTTGGCCGGATGCGTACTACGTGTCCTACAACATGTATTATGGGCCGCCGGACGGAGCGAGAGTGTGCGCGTGGGAGCGAGCCCGGATGCTCAGGGGAGAACCTGCGCGGGAGATCTGCGCACAGCTTTCGGACCGCGTCTGGAGCCTGCTGCCGTCGGACCTAGATGGCAGCACCCTTCCGCCCATCGGCTCTCCCAATTACGTGCTCGGGCTGCAGAACTTCGGATCGTTGCAGATGTGGCACTTCAAGGTGGACTGGAATACGCCGTCGGCATCCCTCTTCGGGCTTGGAGAAAGCCACCGCCCAAACCGTACTATTGCCGTGGCGCCATTCAGGGACGCGTGTGCGAGCCAAGCATGCATCCCTCAGAAGGACACCCCAGAGGTGCTCGAATCTGTCGGCGAGCGCTTGATGTATAGGCTGGCCTACCGCCGCTTCCAGTCGCACGAAGCCCTCGTCGTAACCCATTCAGTTGAGGGTGAGACCGCACCGTCGGCATTGCGCTGGTACGAGATCAGAAATCCGGGCGGAACGCCGCAGGTCCATCAGCAGGGAACGTATTCTCCAGACGCGACGTCGCGCTGGATGGGTAGTGTTGCCATGGACGCCGCGGGGAACATCCTGATCGGATACAATGCCTCCGGCACTGGCATGTACCCAGGGTTGCGCGTGGCCGGGCGTACACCGCGAGATCCGGTCAACGTCTTGGGCACGGAGACGGTCGTGGTCGAAGGCACGGGAGCGCAGGTTAGGAACTCGCGGTGGGGCGATTACAGTGAGATGAGCATCGATCCCGTGGACGACTGCACCTTCTGGTACACGGGATCGTACGTGGGCACCACGGGCAAGATTGGATGGAAGACCCAGGTCGCCGCGTTCCGGTTTCCCGACTGCGTGAGCACCGATCCGGAAGCAGCCCCAGAGCCGCCGGCAAACGAGGCCGGGGTGACCAATCCGGTTCCGGAACAGGAGATCTGGGGAGGCGAGGGAATCCGGTTGATCGTCAGAGAGACTGAGATTGACGTGATTCTTCCTTGCGCCCACGGGAAGATCAATGGGCACCTCCCAGGCAGCGGGCACTTCGAGCTTCCCGGCACCTATGTCGCGGAGCGAGGCGGACCCGTGCGCGTGGACAGTTCCCCTCGTCCCGTCGCTGCAGCCTACACCGGTGAGCACGACGGAGCATCGATGAGCCTGTGCATCCGTGTACCGCCGGACACGGTGCTTGGCGCCTATCAGCTGACGCGCAACCAGATGACTCGCATCGCCAGGTGCTTGAGCGCCTGACCTTCTCCCAGGGATGCGGGCCGAGTTGGCGCGGCCTGCTCGTCCGCGGCGGCGGTGTGCGGATCGATGGCCTGACCGGCATCGGGTCGTCGTGGGGAGAGGAGGTCGTGCCGCTCTGCGCCGCATCCGGCGTGGGGGAGAGCGCCCGGTGCGGGCGGGCGGATTGCCCGATGCGGTGGAATACGGCATCTTGTTATGCTTGCGTACGTTCCGCCGGTCCGCGTCCTGAACCCTATCCGCATGGAATCCCAGTCCCTCGGCCTGTTCGTCGCGTTTTCCGCCGGGCTGCTCAGCTTTCTGTCGCCCTGCGTGCTTCCGCTGGTGCCCAGTTACGCCACGTTCATCACCGGGATGAGCCTGGACGAGCTGCAGCAGACGGAGGAGCGCAAGGCGAAGCGCGCGGTAATGGTGCACGGCCTTCTGTTCGTGGCGGGGTTCACCGCGGTGTTCATGGTGCTGGGCGCGTCGGCCACGTTCCTGGGCAGCCTGATGCACTACGCCAGCCGCTGGGTGGAACGCGTGGGCGGCGTACTGCTGATCGGGTTTGGCCTGTACCTGCTGGGGCTGCTGCGGCTTCCCGGCGCGGGCCGCGAGTGGCGGATGCACCTGGCGGAAAAGCCCGTGGGTTACCTGGGCACGGTGCTCGTGGGCGTCACCTTTGGAGCGGGGTGGACGCCGTGCATCGGGCCGGTGCTGGGTGGCATCCTCACGCTGGCCGCCGCGCGCGGGACGATGGCTGAGGGGATGGGGCTGCTGGCGATGTACTCGGCCGGCCTGGCGATCCCGTTTCTGCTCAGCACCGTGCTGATAGGGCGATTCATGGGCGCGTTTGGGCGGATGCGGCGCTGGCTGCCGTGGATCAACCGCATCAGCGGCGCCATGCTGGTGATCCTGGGGCTGCTGATGCTCACGGGCGAGTTCAGCCGGCTGGCGGCGATGATGGCGGGATGGACGCCGGAGTGGCTGTCGTCGCGGATCTGACGCGCGCGCAACCGCTTGCATCTTTCGCCGCCGCGGGGCAGATTCGGTCCCCGCGGCGGCGCTTTTTTCGTCATCATCCCACCCCTGGCAACCATGCCCCAACAGATCCGCATCCTGCTGGTGGACGACCACGCCGTGCTGCGCGCCGGCCTGCGCGCGCTGCTGGAGGCGGAGCCCGGGTTTCTGGTGGTCGGCGAGGCGGGAACGGGCGAAGAGGCGGTGATGAAGGTGCCGCAGCTGCGCCCCGACGTGGTGGTGATGGACCTGTCGATGCCCGGGATGGGCGGGCTTGAAGCCGTGCGCCAGATCGCGGCGCTGGGCACCACGGCGCGCGTGCTTGTGCTGACCATGCACGGCGAGGAAGAGCACCTGCTCCCCGTGCTGGAGGCGGGCGGCAGCGGCTACGTGAACAAGACCAGCGCCGATGAGGAGCTGATCGAGGCGATCAAGACGGTAGCCTCGGGCGACGTGTTTCTGTACCCCAGCGGCGCCAAGCTGCTGCTTCGCGGCCTTAAGCAGAAGGCCGAGCCGGGGGAAGAGGACCCGCTGGAAAAGCTGACGGATCGAGAGCGCGAGGTGCTGGGGTTCACGGTGGAGGGGTTCAGCAGCAGCGAGATCGGCAAGAAGCTGTTCATCAGCCCCAAGACGGTGGATACGTACCGTGCGCGGATCATGGAAAAGCTGAACCTGCACCACCGCAGCGAGCTGGTGCGTTTCGCGCTGCGCCGGGGGCTGCTCAAGGCGGAGTAGGCCTCACCCCGGCTCGTTCCTCGCCTGCCCCTCTCCCGCAAACTGCGCGGGAGAGGGGATAAACGGCACAGGCGGTGGGGTGTTAGGTCGGGTGCGGGGTGGGATGGTGGGCCGGGGGCCCCCCCCGCCCCCCCCCCCCCACACCCCCGGGGGGGGGGTGCCCGCGGCGCGCGGGCCCCCGGGGGGGCCCCCCCCCCCCCCCCCCCCCTGTTGGGGGGGCGGCCCGGGGGGGGGGCGCGGCCCACCATCCCACCCCGCACCCGACCTAAC
>NZ_JBMDXM010000157.1:0-9154 GCF_048594345.1 Longimicrobium sp. | reverse complement strand
GCGGCCATCTTGGCCGCGTGCGTGCCCACCACGCCGCCGCCGATGATCACCACGTTGGCCGGCGTAACGCCCGGCACGCCACCCAGCAGCATGCCGCGGCCGCCGTAGAACTTCTCCAGGTACTTGGCGCCGGCCTGGATGCTCATGCGCCCCGCCACCGCGGACAGGGGCGTGAGCAGGGGCATCTCGCCGCTGGGCAGCTGCACCGTCTCGTAGGCGATGTTCACGCTGCCGCTGTCCAGCATGGCGCGCGTGAGCGTCTCGTCGGCCGCGAAGTGGAAGTACGTGAACAGGAGCTGGTCGGGACGCGTGCGGGCGTACTCGACCTTGATGGGCTCCTTGACCTTCATGATCATCTCGGCGCGGGCCCACACCTCTTCCACGTCGTGCATGGTGGCGCCCACGGCCTCGTACTGCTCGTCCGTAAAGCCGCTGCCCAGGCCGCCGCCGCGCTCCACCATCACCTGGTGGCCGGACTGCACCAGGGCCTCGGCGCCCGCGGGCACCAGGGCGATCCGGTTCTCGTTGGTCTTTATTTCTTTCGGGACGCCGATCAGCATCGTCACGCAGTGGTTCGGGGTACGGTCCAGGGCTGAGGGCCGCTCAGCACGGGCGGGCGACAATATACACCCCGGATTCCGTTTGGCGAGACTCTGGAGAAAAGTGCGTGAGTGGGGGAGACGGGGAGAGGGATGGAGTGCAGAGGTGCAGCGCGACGGCGTACGGGCTGGGAACCCGCGCCGCGTTTGCGCGGGCCCTCTCCCCCACCGGCTTCGCCGCTCGTTTCTCGCGGCTCGCGGCGACCCCTCCCCAACCCGGGGAGGAGTGATGGTTCCTCGGCAATTGTGCATACGAACAACCCCTCCCCGGCAGTTGGGGGAGGGGTCGACCGCCGTCGCGAGGAACGAGCGACAGGCCGGTCGGGGGAGAAGGCCCGCGGGTCGCGACGGACCTGCTTCCCTTCACCCCGAAAGGGGGTGCGCGGGACCGGGGTGGGGCTCCAGCAGCCGCAGCACGCGGCACGGGTTGCCGGCGGCGAACACGCCTTCGGGCACGTCCTTCGTCACCACGCTCCCCGCGCCGATCACGGAGCGCGAGCCGATGGTCACGCCGGGAAGGATGATGGCGCCGCCGCCGATCCACACGTCCGAGCCGATCGTAATCGGCTTGCCGCCCTCCAGCCCCGCGCGGCGCGTCTGGTAGTCCATCGGATGCGTCGCCGTGTAGACCTGCACCGCCGGCCCGAACATCACGTCGCTGCCGATGACGACCTCCGCGACGTCCAGCACCACGCAGTTGAAGTTGAAGAACACCCGGTCGCCCAGCCGGATGTTGGATCCGTAGTCACAGAAGAACGGCGGCTGGATGTCCAGCCCCTCCCCCGCCGCGCCCAGCAGCTCGCGCAGAATCTCCTGCCGCACCTCCGTCTCCGCGTCGGCCGAGGCGTTGAAGGCGCGCAGCAGGTCGCGCGTCCTCCTCCGCTCCGCCACCAGCTGCGGGTCCGTGGCGTTGTACAGCTCGCCCGCGAGCATCTTTTCCTTCTCGCTCCTCATCCGCCCCGCCTCCAGAAGATCCGGATGCTATCGTCCGCGGAAGCGCCGCAGGAACGCGGCCGCGAAGGGCTGGCGCTCCACCGTGGCGCCGTCCAGCGGGTTTCCCCACCACAGACCCTCGCTGTTGGCCAGCAGGATCAGCGTAAGCCGCTCGTCCGGCAGCTTGAGGTACAGCGCGGAGTAGGCCTGCTCCCACCACCCGGAGTGCCACACCACACGCCGCCCGTCCACCTGCTGCACGAACCATCCGATGCCGTACGGCAGCACGTTGCCCGAGGGCGAGCGCCCCGGCCGCCACATCTCCGCCCTGGACGCTTCGGAGATCAGCCGCCCCTCGTCCAGCGCGACGTCGAAGCGCGCCAGGTCCACCACCGTCGAGATAACCCCGCCCGCCGCACCGTCGCCCTGCGGCCCCGGGCCGGGCGACCGGCGCAGAACGCCGGTGGAATCCACGTGGTACGGCAGCGCCATCGCCGAGTCCAGGTCCGCGCGCAGCGGCAGGTCGCGGTGCCTGCGCGCCGACTGCGTCATCCCCGCGGGGGCGAACACCTCCTCCGCCGTCAGGTCGCTGAACGAGCGCCCCGTGGCCTGCATGATGGGCCGCGAGGCCCAGGAAAAGGAGATGGGGTTGTAGAGAAAGCGCTCGCCCGCCGTGCCGTTCATCTGCATGGAAAGCACGTGCCGCAGCGTCACGCGCGGCGAGCAGTCGTAGTCGGCGAAGAAGATGCGCGGCCCGTCCGCCTTTGCCTCGGCGCAGAACTCCGCCCAGTTGTCGAAGCTCGACATCGGCCGGTCCAGGTCCAGCACGCCGCGCTCCATCAGCCGCATGGCCACCACACCACTGATCGGCTTGGTCACCGAGGCGATGGTGTACGGCGTGTGCTCCGTAGCGGGGACGCGCGCCTCCACGTTGGCCCAGCCGTAGCCGCGCGCCAGCACCACGCGCCCGTCGCGCACCACGGCGACGGAAAGGCCGGGGATGCGCAGCGCCTGGCGCAGCGAGTCCACCTCGGCCGCGAACGCCTGCACGTCCGCCTCCTGCGCGCCCAGGGGTGAGCAGGCGAGCATCGCGGCGAGCGCGAGCGGAAGCCGGAGAAAGGAAGTCGTAGTCATGGGCGCCCCGTACGAGAGCCGGCCGAAGACGGTTTCGCCTTCGGCCGGAAATCCTTTGATGGCGATGGTGCTCCGGCGCCGTGCCGCCCATCCGCGTGGGCAAATGATGCCCGTTGAGAATCTGAACCGGTACCGTGCCGTCCGCCTGCAGGAGCGAATGAATTCGCCGCTACAACTGCACAAAGTCCACCTTCGTGGACTCGGCGGCCCAACCGTGTGCGGCGTCCCATGCACCGGCGCGTCCGCTACCGGTGCGATCCGAAAGCAGACGGGACTCAGCACATGACATCGTCCCGCACCCGGACTTTCGTACTATCGTAACTTCTACTCCCGCACTAACGCACTTACGCACTTCCCTCACTCGATCGTATGCGACCCATCGCGCTCGCTTTCCGGACCGCTCCGCTTGGCCCGTGCGCGGTCCACCAGCGTCCACCAGAGCAGCAGCAGGCCGATGACCGTCCAGACGATGCCGACGACGGTGATCCCGCCCGGCAGCGAGCCCAATCCGTATCCCAGCGCCATCCCGCCCGCGATGGCGCCCACGATGTTCACCCACGGCGAAGCCAGCCAGTCGCGCATCAGCCCCTGTCTCCCGTCGCACGGCCGCGCAGCACGTCAAAGAACACGCGGCGGCCCACCTTGAACGCAACGAACGCCAGCACGGCGCCCAGCACCAGCCAGAACGCCATCATCGGCGACTCCAGCAGCCCGCTCCACGCAATCAGCCACAGGTACAGCGCCGCCACCACCACCGCCGGGATCCACGCCATTCGCGCCGACCGCGCGATCAGCGCCTGCCGGCACGCCGCGCACCACGTTGCGTCGTCCGGCTTTTCGCCCTTGACGTTCCTGCGGCACCGGGCGCAGTCGAACGGAGGCGGCGCCGCGTCCGCGGCGTGGGAGGCGGGGTGGCTCATCACAGGCGGCGGATCAGGGCGTCGGCGAACGTGTCCGTGGTCCCCGTGCCGCCCAGGTCCGGCGTAAGCGTGTCCTTTTCGCGGATGGCGGACTCCAGCGCACGGCTGATGCGGCCCGCCTCGTCGCGCATCTCCAGGTGCTCCAGCATGAGCACCGCCGCCAGCAGCAGTGCCGCGGGGTTGGCGATGCCCTTGCCCGCGATGTCGGGCGCGGAGCCGTGCACCGCCTCGAAGATCGCCGCGTCCTTGCCGATGTTGGCCCCCGGCGCCAGCCCCAGCCCGCCGACAAGACCCGCGATCTGGTCGGAGAGGATGTCGCCGAACATGTTCTCGCAGACGATCATGTCGAACTTCGTCGGGTCCATCACCAGCTGCATGGCCGTCGCGTCGATGATGCGGTCTTCGAACTCCACCCGCCCCTCGAACTCCTTGGCCATCTCGCGGCCCACGTCCAGGAAAAGCCCCTGCGTGTACTTGAGGATGTTGGCCTTGTGCGCCAGCGTGAGCTTTTTGCGCCCGTTCTTGACCGCGTACTCAAAGGCGTAGCGAAGGATGCGCTCCACCCCGAAGCGCGTCACCAGCATCACGCTCTCCGCCGCCGCGCGCGGGTCGCCGCTGATGCCGATGTAGTGCTCCACGCCGCTGTACAGCCCCTCGGTGTTCTCGCGCACCAGGACGATGTCCACGCCCTCGTACCGCCCGCCGGGAACGATCGTCTTGGCCGGCCGGACGTTGGCGTAAAGGTCGAACTCCTTGCGCAGCGCCACGTTGATGGAGCGGAAGCCCACCCCGACGGGCGTGGTCAGCGGACCCTTGAGCGCCACGCGCGTTTCGCGGATGGCGTCGATGGTTTCCTGCGGCAGCGGCGTGGTGTGCTGCTCGATGGCGGCCACGCCGGCGGCGCGGCGGTCCCACTGGATGTCGGCGCCGGTGGCTTCTACCACGCGCACCACGGCCTCGGTGATGTCCGGCCCAATCCCGTCTCCGGGGATCAGCGTTACGGTATGCGGCATGTGCTCGGTCTCTTCGCGGTCATGGACGGAAGGCCGGCGGCCCCCGCGTCTCCCCTCGTCGTCATCCCACGATCGCCGGATTGCGCGTGCAAGACGGATGCGAGCGCCTTCGCACGGTGGCGCAAGGCGCTCGCTGCACAAGCTACGGAACCGGCTGGGCGGGCACTAGGCCGGGAAGGACAAGGGGACAAGGTGAGCGCGGGACAAGGGGACTGGGGGGCAAGGAACCAGGGTGGCGCGGCTGCGATGGATCGAACGGCGCCCGCGGGGTGCCCCTCCCCCGGCCCCTCCCCGTTCGTTCCTCACGGCGAGGGGAGAAATTCGATCCCGCTTCGGAACGGGCAGTCCGTTCACCCGTTCACCCGTTCACCTCAATCCGGCACCAGCAGCCGCGCCGCCAGCGCGGTCGCCGCAGTGGTGACCAGCGCGCGGTCGTCCGGTGCCGCGGGGCGGCCGTCCGCCTCGCCCCACCAGACGAGGAAGCCGGTGCGCGCGTCCACCACCGCGGCGTTCAGCCGCACGAACGCGCCGCCGCTGTCGGGCGTGATCAGGGTCGCGCTGCGGGGGATGACGACCAGGCGCGCCTCGGTAAGCGCCATGTAGCGCCGCACCGCGTCCGCCAGGCCGCCCTGGATGCGCCGATCGCCATGCACCTCGTAGCGGTCGTTCGGCAGCGCGGCGGGATCGGGGGCGAAGGTGGGCGAGCCGGCGAGCGTGCGGCGCAGGCGCGCGGGATCGATCCACTGCGTCCGCGTGTCGCGTGCGCGGATGGCGGCGACGATCTCTTCGGTGATGATCTCGCGGTTGAACCCCAGCCCGCTGGACGCCTGTATGGGCAGGATGAGCACGCGCTGGCCGCCCAGGTCCATGGGCGCCACCGCCGTGGCCGGCGCCACGCCGCCCGGCGGCGGCTTCGTTCCCCCGCACGAGGCGGCGGTCAGGGCCAGGCAGAGCGCCGCGCAGGCGAGCGGCAGGATCCGCCGGGCCGGGGCGCGGCGGGCGGACCGGGGGGTGGTGCGGTGGATCAAAGAAGGTGTCCCCCGTCGACGGGAATCACGGCGCCGGTTACGTGGCGCGCGTACTCGGAGCAGAGAAAGACGACCACGTTGGCCACGTCCTGCGGGTCGCCCAGGCGGCCCAGCACGGCGCGCTCGCGGGCAGTGTCCAGCACCTCCGCCGGCACGCCGCTGGTAAGGCGGGTCGTGCGGATGTAGCCCGGCGCCACGGCGTTCACGTTCACGTTGTTGGGCCCCAGCTCCAGCGCGGCGGAACGGGTAAGGCCAAGAAGGCCCGCCTTGGATGCGCTGTAGTTGGCCAGCCCGAACTCGCTGCGGATGCCGTGGACGGACGACACGTTGACGATCTTGCCGTCGTGCTGGCGGCGGAACAGCGGCGCCACCGCGCGGATCATGTTGAAGGCGCCGGTCAGGTTGGTGTCCAGCACCGTGCGCCACTGCTCGTCGCTCAGCCGCCAGAGCGCGCGGTCGCGGGCAATGCCGGCGTTGTTCACCAGGATGTGAATGGCGCCGAACTCCTCGTGCGTCTGCTGGACAAAGCGGTCCACCGCCTGGGGATCACGCACGTCGCACTCGGCGCAGCGCACCTTCACCTCCAGCTGGCGAATCTCGCGGGCCGTGTCTTCGGCCTCTTCGTGAATGTCGCTGGCGGGGTCGTACGCAAAGTAGTTGAACGCCACGTGCACGCCGTGCCGCGCCAGCTCCAGCGCGATGGCCCGCCCGATCCCCGTGGCCCCGCCGGTGACGACGGCCACGCGGCCGCGCAACGCGGTTCCGTACTTGAGCGCCTTGGTCTGCGTTTCTTCCACCACGTCTTCCAGCAGCTGCTCCACCGGATCGTTTTCCGCGGGAACGCGGATGATGTTGCCGGGGATGCTGGGAAGGGGCTGATACGAGGCGCAGGCTGGATCGGCTGCGCGCGGCTCGTCTTCGCGGGGATCGCGAGGGGGCATTCCGGCGACCGGTGTGGGGTGCGATGGGAGCTGCGGGCGGTGTGGAAGCTACCGCCCGCCGCGCCGCCGGGGCAAGCGCTCCCTGCGCCCGGGCGGACACGCCGGACAGCACGGCGGGCAACTTTCGTGCGCGGAGTGAAGAGGGGCGAGGGAAAGCGGAATAGGGAATTGGGACGACGGGCATCGAACTGCGCCCGACGGTGCCCCTCCCCCGGCCCCGCCCCGGCCCCTCCCCGTTCGTTCCTCACGGAGAGGGGAGAATTCGATCGCGTTTCCGAAGGTGCGTCGCACCTCCCTCCCCCGCGCAGTTTGCGGGGGAGGGCCGGGGAGGGGGGCGGCTCACCATCCCGCACCACCCCGTCCGAAGCTCACCACAGCCGCCCCAAAACCCACCTCCCCCGGCAGTTTCGGGAGAGGTGGGCCGGTGGTGCCGGACCGGAGGGGCCTGCGCGGAACCATCCGGAGCGCCGCGACCCCTGCCCCACAAAAGGGCCCCGCCGCTATCGCGACGGAGCCCTCCGAATCAGGATCGCCGTTGCCGGCTATTCCCTATTCCCTATTCCCTATTCCCTAATCCCTGGCCCTCAGTACGGCGACGCCTCGTAGTTGTCGATCTGCGCGCGCTGCAGCTTTCCGCTGTAGTCCAGGTAGCAGACCTTGGTCTCGCTGTAGAACTCGTAGACCTCCCAGCCGCCCTCGCGGTGGCCGTTGCCGGTCTGCTTGACGCCGCCGAACGGCAGGTGCGCCTCGGCGCCGATGGTGGGCGCGTTGACGTAGGTGATGCCGTTGTCTAGGTCCTGGAACGCCCGGAAGCTGGCCACTGCGTCGCGCGTGTACAGCGAGCTGCTCAGGCCGTACTTCACCTCGTTGTTGATGCGGATCGCCTCGTCCAGCTCGCCAAAGCGGATCACCGACAGCACTGGCCCAAAGATCTCTTCCGTCGCCAGGCGCGAGCCCGGCTTCACGTCGGTGAAGATCGTGGGCTGAAAGAAGAAGCCGTCGTCCAGCCCGTCGCCGGTGGCGCGCTCGCCGCCCATGGCCAGCGTGGCCTCGCCCTTTCCGATCTCGATGTACTCCTCCACCTTCTTCAGGCTCGCCTCGTGGATCAGCGGCCCGACCTCCACGTCCTTCTCAAGCCCGTAGCCCAGCTTGAGCCCCTTGGCGCGCTCCATCAGCCGCGCCACGAACTCGTCGTGGATCTCGTCCTGAAGCAGCAGGCGGCTGGTGGCCGTGCAGCGCTGCCCCGTGGTGCCGAACGCGCCCCACAGCACGCCGTCGATGGCCAGGTCCAGGTCCGCGTCGGCCAGCACGATCTGCGCGTTCTTGCCGCCCATCTCCAGCGACAGCCGCTTGTGCATGCGCCCGCACTGCTGGGCGATGATCGAGCCCGTCTCCGTCGATCCCGTAAAGGAGATGACGGGGATGTCCGGGTGCTCCACGATGGCGGCGCCCACTTCCTCGCCCAGGCCGTGGACAAGGTTCACCACGCCCTTGGGGATGCCGGCCTCCTCCAGCACCTCGATCAGCAGCGCCACGGTGTGCGGCGTGTCTTCGGCGGGCTTGATGACGACCGTGTTCCCGCAGATCAGCGCCGGGAACATCTTCCACGTGGGGATGGCCAGCGGAAAGTTGAACGGGGTGATCAGGCCGCAGACGCCGATGGGCCGGCGGTACGTCATCGCCCACTTGTTGCGCAGTTCCGACGGCACCGTGTGGCCAAACAGGCGGCGGCCTTCCACGCCCGCGTAGTAGGCGGTGTCGATGCCTTCCTGCAGGTCGCCGCGCGTTTCCTGCAGCGTCTTGCCCATCTCGCGCGTGGCGGCCTTGGCGATCTCGTCCTTGCGCTCCGTCAGCAGGTCGCCAACGCGGCGCAGGATGTCGCCGCGGGCCGGCGCCGGGGTGCGGCTCCAGTCCGGGAACGCGGCCTTGGCGGCGGCCACGGCGCGGTCCACGTCCTCGCGGCTGCTGCGTGGAAAGTGGCCGATCAGGTCCTTTTGCTTGGCCGGGTTGCGGTTCTCGAAGTATGTGCCCGTCGACGGCTCCACCCACTCGCCGTTGATGAAGTTCTTGAAGTTGTCCGCCATGCTGCGTTCGTCCGGTGAAGCGTAAGCGGCTCGCGCGAGCCGGTGGATTGGAAACCGGGGAATCTAACCTCCACGGCAAGAGGTGCAACGCGTCCGGCATCCGGCTGTCCCCCACGCGCCTTCACAAGCCGCCGAAATCCTCGTTCAGCCGGTGGATGCCCGGCCGCAAAGCGATGATCCCCAGCATCCCCGGAGACCTTCACCGGCTCCCACCGGGGCCACGGTGTCATCCTGAGGGAGCGCACACCCGCAACTCTCACGACCACCGAAGCTTGCGCGCGACCGAAGGATCCCTGTCGGGTCGCGTGAGACCCAGCCTCCGGGAGCCGTTCAACGGCGGCACGGTGTCATCCTGAGAGAGCGCACGCCCGCAACTCTCACGAACGCCGAAGCTTGCGCGCGACCGAAGGATCTTTGTCGGGTCGCGCGAGGCCCAGCCCCTCGGGAGCCGTTCAACGGCGGCACGCTGTCATCCTGAGAGAGCGCACGCCCGCAACTCTCA